>CAZMZD010000003.1:78361-116919 GCA_964570895.1 uncultured Gammaproteobacteria bacterium | reverse complement strand
CACTTTCCTCTCTAGCAAGCTAGAGATTCTCGTTCGACTTGCATGTATGAAGCACACCGCCAGCGTTCGTCCTGAGCCAGGATCAAACTCTCCGTTGTCAGAAATTTATGTCTGACAGATCGAAAGATCTGATTGACTCAATTTTAAAGTTTCCGTTGTTTCTTAAATAAAATCAACAGGTATTTGTCGTTTGTAAATGATGAAGTTGTGTTTACTCAAAATTTGAGCAAATTAACTTCGTTGTTATTCTATTTTCAATGTTCGATATAAGGCCACTTACAAAATGTAAGCTCAGCTATCTTAAGCCATTCCTTACCATTTTCGCCTTAGAGATTTCTCTCAAGCGCGTAATTAAAATGTTATCACCTAAATTTTTGATGTCAAGCATTTTTTTTAATTAATTTTTTAAAAAAAATAACTTTTTTAAAAACATTCTAATTGCATAGCGAATTTGTTGTTGTAAATGTGCCGACTGAATGATTTTGAGGAAAATGTTTTCTCTTCACACTCGCCTCATTTAATATAAAACATAAAAAATAAATTTCAAGTATTATTTTGTATTTTTTTTAAATTAGTTTACATTTATTAATAATAGCATTTTTCTAAAGCCCAAAAACGCGCACAGGCAAAGCCTTTATGGATAATTAACAAATTAATAAAAAAACCTTCTTATATTATATATAAGAAGGAAAATTGAATTGGAGATAAGGAGTTTAAGAAAAAAATTGGTAGTTTAATTTCGAAAATCAACTCGAAATTTCAAAACTATTCTTCAGAAACTGAATAAGCATGTGCTGCAAAAGCTAATTTATTCGCTTCTGAAAGCTTTTCATATTCAGGAGTGCCTGCAAATTCTTTGTCTATTGCTTCTTTTTGCGAAGAAACACCTGCTTCAAATTTCGCCATTGAAGCTTGAATATCGGCAATCCTGTCTGCTGATAAATATTTTGTAGGGTTAATCATGTTTAATCCATTAATATTTTGTTTACCCATGATATCCATAGAGTTCAAAATATCTAGCGGATTTGCTTGTTTGGTTTGATTTCCTTCACTTTGTTTTTCTGCAACTTTGTTCGCTTCTTTGTTTTCAACATCTGCTGCTTTTTTATTCACAGCCGCATTTGAAACCATGTAAGCATTAGTTCTTCCTATGTTCATTTGTCTGTCTCCTTGAGTTATCTCCTTGTAATTTATCTATCGGTATTTTTTTAATGAACTTTATGATTTTTTCAATATTCTTTACATTTTGTTACATAAAACCCCTTATCCCCCTCGTATAAAGGATAAAAGTCTGTTAATGTGGACAAAAATTATAATAGATAGTAAAATTGCATTATATATATTAATAGGGATTAATTTTTTGACCAAAGAAAACACACCAGATAATAATCCGAATGGCATGCCTTCTGAAGACAAAGATTTTGGAAACATAGAAGACATCCAAGAAATGTTTGAACAGCCGCTCTTTGATAACGAAGAAAAAGAGGGGCAAATTAATGATATTACAGAAGAATTTAAAAGAGGATATAAATTATACAACTTCCGTCGTCCGGATAAATTCTCAAAAGAACACTTAAGAGCACTTCAAGACATTCACAGAGATTTTGCAAGGCAGCTTGCCATGTCGCTCACTCCATATTTGCGTCTTGATGTCGAAATGGATATTATATCGGTTGACCAATTAACATACGACGAGTTTGTGTGCTCCATGCCGCCGCATATTCAAAACGGCACATTCAGGCTTAACCCTCTAAACGGTGAAATTTCTCTTGGCTTAAGCCCTGAAGTATTAAACGCATTTTTAGACAGAATGCTTGGTGGCGATGGTTCCAGCACCGACATGGATAGAGAACTCACTTCAATCGAAGAAGCCCTCACTAAAAAAATTATTGAAAGAATTGTTGAAACACTTGAAGAAGCATGGAACTCCGTAATACATGTTAAAGCGGAATTCGTCAGCCTTGATAATGGCTACCATGTTGTGCCAATTGCAACATCGGGCGAAATTGTCGCTCTTATATCATTTGAAATAAGAGTTGGGCAAAAGAATTTTGGTTTAATTAATATATGCTTCCCATACCCTGTTTTAGAATCAGTTTTACCAAAATTGACACCTCAATATATTTATCAACACACTAGTGTCATGTCTAATGAAATTGGCAGAACAGAAATTCTAAATAAAATTAACACGGCTCTTGTGGATCTCAGCGTTCAGCTTGGCACAACAAACATCATGATTGATGAAGTGCTTGATTTAAAAGAAGGGGACATTATTAGGCTTGACCAAAAAGTTAGCGACGACCTCGTTGTGCTTATTAATAATAAAAAGAAATTTACAGCAAACCCGGGGCTTATCGAAAATAAATTATGTATAAAAATTGTAGATAGATATGTGCCCACAAGGTAGATAGCATGGCAGATAAAGAAACAGACAAAAATATAATAAACGGTTCAGATAACAAACAGGTGTCATCACCTGTGTTCGAAACAATTAAACGTCCCGCAAGCGAAAAGGCAGAAACTTCTGAAACTATTGGGCTTTTGATGGATGTCGAACTTGAGCTTACGGCGCAGCTTGGCTCTTGCGAGTTGCCTTTGAAGAATATTTTAGATTTTACAAAAGGTTCAATCATTGAACTAGATTCATACACAAGTAACCCTATTGACCTGCTAGCAAACGGAAAAGTGATTGCAAAAGGTGAGGTCGTAATCATTGAAGATAATTTTGGGCTTCGCGTAACTGATGTATATAAGGAAGGCGAAGACAAAAATCAGGAGAAAGATAAGTGATTACCGTAGAATTAAGTGAAACAACAATTAAAAAATTGTTTAAAATGGCAAATTCAGAAGTCCCATCTGCAATTGGAGATTTCGAGGTTTTAAACGCTTTAAATAAAATTAGCGAAAACATTAGCTCGCTTACAGCGTCTGCTGTTGCTGAAACTAAAAAATCAATGGGGCTGGATATTCAAGCTCAAGCTTCGCTTGGCAGTAATAATAATATACTAATTGTTGACGACATTGGGGTTGTAACATATCAACTCAAGGTTTTATTTGAAAAACAGGGTTTCGTGGTTGAAACTGCAAAAGATATCTACACCGCAGTAAACCATTTCAAAAAAAATTATTTCTCTTTTATAATCATGGACTTATTTGTTTCAACAGAAAGAGAAGGTTTCTTGCTTCTTGACGAAGTGAAGAAAATAATAAACAGAGATGGACTAGACACAAAAGTTATAGTCATCACGGCTTCAGGCAAAGCAGAGCACAAATTAAAATGCCTAAACAAAGGTGCTGACAAATTCATCAGCAAAGAACAAGGCTGGCAAGAAGAAATTTTAAATATTTGCCTTGGAAAAGATGAAGAAGAAGACGAAAAAGAAGATGGCGTTTAGATTTTTAACATGCCAAAACAATAATTCGCAAAACTGATAAATTTTGTTACACATCCTCTTGCGACTTTTTTGTAAGTTCTTTCGCTTTTGTGATTGACTCCACAATTGCCATGGCAAATTTAATTGCTCGCATGTCTGTTTTTACAATTTTAGACACAATTTCCGCTTCGCTATATGATAAAGTTGGGATTTTTGCTCGATTATCTTCGTTATCCAGCTCAAATACAAGGTTTGCAATCTTTTCATCCGTGTAGAGAAGATTATTTTTGTAAAAATACCACATGTAAAATTTATAGAAAAATGTTGTGTGCTTTTCACCTAGAGCCGGTGTCAAAAAAATGTCATGTATTTCAAAATCGATTTTTTTATTTAAAAACAAATTTAAAACACCGGCCTTTATGCCAACAAGCACAGGAATATAACCCGTTTGGATTTTAAAACATTTTAGAATCGGGGCAATTGAACCGATTTTATATATTTTTGTGCCTGCCGTTCTAATATATGAAAACAAATTTTCAGGCTCGTTAAAATTAGCCTTAATCAGGCTTTCAATTTCATCTTCCGCCCTGCTTACTTGTTCATCATAAGAAGAATTTATTTCCATGCTTTCATGCGCAGTCAGAACAGTTTTATTTGAAGTGCCTGAAGAAAAATAAGCCGAGCCGCAAGCATTATCTGTTTGCTTTTTAAAAAAGAAAGATATGATTTTTTTAAATATATCGCTCATTTTCACCTCAACACCATATTAACAAATTTTAATAAAAAAATCATTACAACTAAAGTTTTTTTACAAATTGTCGTATAATTAAAAAAAAGAGGGTAGTTTATTGTTAAGTTTAAAAGATGAATTATTAATTCATGGAATTGACGATATGCTTGCAAATGACGCAAAAAAAGTCAAGCATACTATCCTTATTGTAGATGACGAAATACATAATTTAAGCCTCCTAAAAAGAACTCTTCGCGGAGATTATTATATTTTAACAGCCTCAAATGGGCTTGAAGGCTTGCAAGTGCTTGAAGAATATGTAGACCATGTGTCGCTTATTATTTCAGACCACAAAATGCCCGTTATGGAAGGAACTGAGTTTTTAGAAAAAGCAAATCAGATATCCCCAAGCGCAATTAAAATCTTGCTCACGGGCTACAGCGACATTGAAATTTTAACTCAAGCAGTGAATAAATGCGGCTTGTTTCAATACATTTTAAAACCATTTGAGCCGGAAGAATTAATTAAAGTTGTACATGATGGCATTGAAAAGTTTGACCTTATAAACTCAAAAGCAACAATTCTCACAGATTTAAAAGAATTATTTTATAAAACAATAAAATCAATATCCTCTGCCCTCGATTCTAAAGACCCATACACTCATGGGCATTCTTTAAGGGTGACTTTATATTCCCTCATTCTTGCTTCGACTCTCGGGCTTAGCGACAAAGAACTTGAAGACATCGAAACAGCAGGACTTTTGCACGACATTGGGAAAATCGGCATACCGCAGAGCATTTTGTGCAAACAAGGGAAATTGACCGACGAAGAATTTGAAGTTATGAAGCTTCACCCTGAAAACGCAGAAAAACTTATTGCAAACATAAAAAATTTAAAATGTATTTCTAATTGGCTAAAATGCCATCATGAAAGATGGGATGGCGCAGGCTATCCATCAGGCCTAAGGGGTGAAGAAATCCCTTTAAGCGCAAGAATTATCGCAATAGCGGACACATACGACGCCATGACCACAACTCGTTCATATAGAAACGCTCTTTCGCATCAAACAGCAATTGAAGAAATTAAAAATTGCGCAGGAACTCAATTTGACCCTGAGCTTGCCAACAAATTTATAGAGCTTGAAAAAACAATTGAAGACGCAAAAACAAACCCGGAAGAATATTATTCAAAATACAGCTATTTGCAAAAAGAAATTAATTCATATATTCTAACACCTGTTTAGGCAATTTTTTTAAAAAATATTAATAATATCGGCAATTATTTTAAAGCTCTCTTTCGTTACAATTTAAAGAAATTAACGAAAGGAGTAAATTATGTATGTTTCAATTATGAATTCCTGCACAGGCTGCGGTGCATGTGAAGCAATAAATTCCGATGTGTTCACGGTTGACACAAAAGCACATGTGAACGATGAATTTGTGGATAAAAACCAGCAAGACTGCATAGACGCAGCGCTTATTTGTCCGGTTAATGCTATCTGGATAGACGATATGTAAAAAGCTCCCTTTTAGGAGCTTTTTGAAAACTAATTAAGCTTCAATATAGAGCCTTTGCCCCACAATATTTGGCTTATTGTTATAATAACCTGCAAAATATCCGCCTTGCACCGGCATATTTTTACCGTAATTTTTATTACTTGAAAACGCACTTCCATTAAATGAAAAGCGAGAATTTTCGGAAGTTGCAAAAGGATTATCGCTTTTTACTTCGATAGGTTTTATCATTGGAGCTTGAAAAGCACTTGAGATTAAAGATACTAAATTGTTAACCACAACATTTCCTTTCGTTTTTTTATCTTTTAATGATAAAAATATCTTCGTCAACATTTTAACATTTTCGATTTTATTTTTGAAGTTTAATTTGTTAAATTCGACTTTTTTATGTAGTCAAAATTTTAAACTCAATTTAACAATTCGTTACATTATATAAAGTTTACCCGCCATTATGCCGTATACAAAAACAAAGGTAAGAAGTAGGAAGGGCAAGATGACAAACATTTCCGGCACTGAAAAAATAAAAAATGCGGTCGTTAATCTGTTTGCAGGAAAACTCAATAATGACAGCAAAAAAGCTGAAGAGTATACTGCAAAATACCTTAGCGACAATATTATTGACGAAAACGAATTTCAAGAAATCAGCGCTGAATTTGGGGAAGATTTTGCAAATGAAGCAAAAGGCGTGACGGAAACAACTGCGAATGGGACCAAAAAATCAGATGTTTCAACTTGGGAAGACGCCGTTAAATATATGAGCGAAAAACAAGGGCTTGAACTTGGCGAATTAAAGGCAGGAACAGAGCCAAAAGACAGCACAAGAACAACAAAAACTTATTATGGCAACGGTGGCAAAGTCGTTCTCTCAAGAGCAAAAGACTATGGCGACTATACAACTGTTACAATTGAAGCAGGTGACAATAAAAGCTACTCTTACAATTTAAAAAGCGGCAAAGAGTCCGTGGCTGACACACCGGTTGACAATTGGGAAGACGCAGTTGGACATTTATCAAACGAATATGGGCTTAATGTCGGCGAATTAAAGGCAGGAACAGAGCCAAAAGACAATACAAGAACAACAAAAACTTATTATTATGACGGCGGACAAGTTGTTTTAAAAAGAGCAAGTGACCACGGTGACTATACATTAATTACAGTTAAGCCAAGTAGCGGCAAAGAATATTCGTACAATTTGCACACAAATAGCTCTTCAGTATACGATACAACACAAGAAAAAGCTGAGGCTACAAGTACAAATACAAACACGAGCGCAAAAGCAACTACCGAAGATGAAGCTGATAGCGAGACACAAGCCACGAACAATGGCAAAATTCGTATGGTGGATGTTGACGGATATGACCCAAATTCACCATACACACTACCTATGCAAAATTATCAAGCATGGGCAAATATGATTGACGAAAGCCGAATTGATGTCGAAAACCCAACTTCCGAAATTAAGCCTAATGAAAATGCGACTGCAGCCGCAGATAGTAGCGACGGAACATCCGGTGCGACAAATAACACTTCCGGCTCATCAACAGGACATGCCCTAAAAATTGGCGACTGCGAATGGGATTTCGAACAAGCAGACAAAGTGCACAAGGCAATTGATGGCGCATGCGATGATTGGAAAGAATTGCAAAACATACTTTGCAATTTAAGCACCACTGATCTTAACAGAATTATGTTTGCATACAAAACAAAATACGGCTCAAACATGAAAAAAGACATTGAAAAACAAACAGCAGGCTGGGGTGGCTGGTTCACTTGGGGCTACGGCAAAAAGAAAGATTCAGTTATTGCAGTTCTCACAAAAGCTGAAGCAGCTCCAAACAAAAACGGCAAAAAAGAAAAAGAAGAGCTCGAAGCTTATTATAATGGCGAAAGATGGTAGCCTAAAGAAAATATTACAAATTATTAAAAATTGCGCCATGCGGCGCAATTTTTGTGCCTAAAAAAACTTTATATTAATATCAGGAAGGAATTTTACATGGGAGCAGTTTCATCAATAGTTTTTGGTATAAGGAATGCAGACAAAGTCGCAAATGGCGATACTAGCCGTGCGCCAATTCCTGTAGTTCAAAGCTTTAACGCAATGTGCGACACTGCAAAAAACGGAGCTGTAAACGGTTTTAAAACAATATCAAAATCCGCAGGCAAAATTGTTCAACAAGCAGACAAACTCGGAGCAAAAGTAGGCGTTGAAAACGCAAGCTCAAAGCTATTTAATGTAACTTCCAAAATTGTTAATCCTCTTTTATGCGGCGCAGCAGGAGTTAGGGTTTTAGAAGACGAAGATAGAAAAAGTGCTTTAATTGAAGAAGCGGCAGGGCTTTCCGCAATGTTTGCAGGAGAAGGATTATACAAAGCGTTTAGAAACGTAGCGGATAGTGCCATTAAAAATAATAGCTACGACACTATCACAAAGGATTTAGCAAACTATAAATCAAAATTCAAATTAAGCGATTTGATGACCAAAGAAGCAAACAACATTATTCAAAACGCATCGAACGGAGGAATAATTAAAAAAAGATTGACGGAATTTTCAAGCAAAACCAAAAATATGTCAGACGGCAAAAAAAGAGCCATGTTTATTGCAGCAGAACTTGGTTTTGTCGGAACATCAATATTATGCTCAACTCTTGGTAAAAAAATAGGATATGCAATCACAGGCAGAAGCGGGGCGCAAATCAAAAGTAAAAAAGATAATGCAGAGGAAAATAATATGGAATCAACAAAATTAGCAACAGTTCAAGCAACAAATACTCAACCAACCAACACTCAAACTCAAATTGCAAACGCAAGCGACGCCTCAATTTTCTCAAATGTCGCAAGCTCTGGTGCAGATACATCAAGCGGCAGTGAAAACTTTAGCCAAATGGCATAAACAACAATTTATTTATACTAAAAAGTGCCCCTCTAAATAGAAGAGCACTTTTAGTTTGATATAGCACAAATTATTTAATGCGCTTGTTTACTGAATTAAATATTTCTTGCACTTGTTCATAAGTAAAGTTTGCATGCGCCGTGTTTCCTGCAGAAATATTATCTTCGCGCCACTGTTTAAATTCATCATAAGTTATTCTGCCATCATTATTTTGGTCAATGTGGCTTGCAAAACTTGCGAGTTCTTCGCCGGATATTTTTAAGTCGACATTTTTATTTGTAGCTTTTCCGTCATATTTATTGCCATCGAGCCATTCTTCGTGCGCATAAATATTTTGCACAACAAAATTTGTGCCCCTTAATTGCTTCAAAGTACTATCAACAACATCATCACTTGCAGAAGATAAAGCAGCTGAGTCATATTCAACATTTTTGCTTTTTGCTTCTTCTGTGTCAATCGCCCTTGCTACGGTATAAGAATTTTTTACTGAAGAGCTAGTGGCATCATCATACACAATTCTGCTTGTATCAATGCTGTCCGCCCAAGCATCATAATTTTTTGCAGGCAATGTTCTACGATTACCCACTCCGCCGGAAGAATTGAAGTCAAAAACCGAATTTCCGGCACTTTCGGTGCTGCCGGTGTATATTTTACCGGAGCTTTTACCGGTTTTTTCATTTGCCTGAGTTATAACCAAGTCAAACAATTCCATAACTTCTTCGTCAGAAAAACCTTTGTGCGCAGTATTGCCAACAGATTTGTTGCTGGCGCGCCATTGTTCAATTTCTGTGTCAGTTATTTTGTTATCGCCGTCAGTATCAATGTGCTTTGCAAAATTAAGAAATTCAGTACCAGATATCTCATGGTCTGTTGAATTTGCGCCACATTGAGCGTCATCCAGCCAATCTTCATGTGCGTAAACTTCATTTGCAACGAGATTTTTACCCTTCAACCCGTTCAGCCCTGTGACCTGTTTTATAGCCTCTGGGTCGTATGAAATCCTAATCTCTGACATTCTATCATCCTTTCTGTAACGTCATACATGGTAGAAAACGGACTCACAGTAGCAAAACTTTAGGATTTCCAAAACAGAATTTACATTTTGTAATAATTATTTTTTATACATTTTTTTAATTTCGGCAGCATATTTTTCAAACACGACATTTTTCTTAATTTTGAGCGTTTGAGTCATCATGCCGTTTTCGATGGTAAACGGTTCTTTTAAGAAATAAATGTTTGAAATGCGCTCAAATTGGCGGAATGTTGGCCTATTTTTAATTTTTTGATTTATTTCATTAAGAAGCATTGCTTTAAAATCTTTTAAGTTATTAGGGTCTGTCACAGCTTTGCTTTTTGCCCCAAGAACTCTCGCAACTTCTTCATTATTCAAAACAACAAGCGCCGTGAGGCTTGGCATATCTTGCCCTGTCACAACAATTTGCTTAATGTATGTTATCTCGTCGCATGCCTCTTCCAGCGATTCGGAACCGATATTTTCACCGTTCGATAAAACAATAATCTCTTTCAATCTGCCCGATATTACAAGGCAATTATCTTGCGTAAACCAGCCAAGGTCGCCCGTCACAAACCATCCATCAGGCGTTATCGCCTTTTTAGTTGCTTCTTCATCTTTATAATATCCGAGCATAACTTGAGGGCCACGAGCAAGAACTAAACCTTTTTTGCCATTTTTAAGTTTTTCGAAAGTCGTCGGGTCAACAATTTTTATTTCAGTATTTTGAAGCGCAGGCCCAACTGAATACATTTTGTTGTCCTCTTCTTTGCGAACAGTAAGAACAGGGGCGGTTTCCGTTAAACCATAGCCCACAAAAAGGTTCACGCCAATTGCTTCAAAAAAGTCTTCAACATAGGCAGGAATTGCTCCGCCTCCTGAAATACCTTTAATAAATTTGCCACCGAGCGCATTTTTTATCTTTTTATAAACAAATTTCATAGAAAATTTATCAATCGGCGTTAATATATTTGCCACAAAAAACGGCATGATTTTCTGCGTAAAATCGCTGCTGTTATGATAAATGCTTCTATTTTTAATAATTCTTTTCGCTTTTTTTGTAGTTTTTGAAATATTCAAGAAAAATTTAAACATTAACTGCGCATAAAGTGGCAAAGAGCGCACTTGTTGATGAATACCGTCATATATCATGACCCAAATTCTTGGCACTGAATAAATATAATTCGGGCAATATTTTGTTAAATCTTTTTTGAAATTTCTAACATTCGTTATATTTTGCAAACAAGCTCTGCTCATTGCATAATATTGGCAAGTTCTTTGGTAAGCATGCCAAATCGGAAGAACATTCAAAGTGGAGCGCCCAGGCTTAATTTTAATAACAGGGTGAACTGCGCTCATTTCATACATAATGTTTCCATGGCTTAAAAGCACGCCTTTTGGATTGCCCGTTGTGCCGGAGGAATACATAATTGTCGCAGGGTCATTTTTATTAATCGTTGTTCTCCAAAATTTCCTGTTTTTAGAAAATTCATCAAATTGTTCAAAAGTATAAAAAGGAATTTTAGAAAGCCCTGAAAACCCCGCAATGTTTTCATTTCCGATATATAAAATAAATTTAGGCTTATGGGTCATAAATATAGAACTTAAATCTTTTATAACTTTTGAACTATCTGTCACAAGGGCAATGCTATCAGAGTGTTCCCAAATGTATTCAAGTTCTGATTTTGGAGCAGAAGAACCACGCACTGCGTTCACCGCGCCGCAAGCTAAAACCGCTTGGTCGACAATCACCCATTTTGAAGAGTTTTCGCTAAAAAATGCTACCTTTGAATTTTTCTTAACGCCTAATTTTTGAAAACCGGCTGCAAATTGCGTGGTTTTATCAAAAAATTCACGCATTGTATATGAATATTTGCAATACTCATCTCTAAAGATTGTATAATTTGCATATTTATCAACAATTGACGCCCAAATGTCATATAAACAAGTCGGCTCTTTGGAAGTTCCCATACTTCCTAAATGTTTTCTTAAAAATTCGGGTACATTTAAATCACCTTTAGAAAAATTCAAAACTCATACTCCATAAGCTGTCACATTATATTCTAGCTTGAACAGCAACAAGTGGCAAGTATAGATAATAAAATGCGGCTGAAATTCAACCGCATTAAGTCAAGAAAGGAATGGTTAGACTATTAACTAAATTGATTATTACACAAATTAAAATAGTAATGCAAAAATTGTAATAAAAGTTTACGAATACTATACAAATTGTATAGTAAATTTTAAAAAACCTTGCTATATGCAAATAAATTTCTTGCCAAATGGAAAAAAAACCACTACAATTATAAACGACAGAATAAGATTTATTCTAAAATTACAAACTAAGGAGAAACTAAATGTTCGAAGACGAAACCCTTAAATGTGAAGATTGCGGAAAAGATTTCGTATTCACAGCTGGAGAACAAGAGTTTTACGCAGAAAAAGGGCTTGTTAACAAACCAAAACGTTGCCCGGAATGCCGTAAAAACCGCAGACAAAAAAACAAACGCAGAATGTATGATGCAATTTGTTCAGAATGCGGCGCAGAAACAAAAGTTCCATTTAAGCCAATCACAGGCAAAGAAATCTATTGCAAAGAATGTTACGCTAAAAGAAACGCATAATTTCAAAGTTTATACATATATGACATAGATTTAAACCGTCCTAAGGGGCGGTTTTTTATCTTTTTTACCTATGTTTGCTATTCGCGCATATAAAAATATTGTGCAAATTTTTGTACTCGCGAAATATGAGTAATAAAAAAGCCCTTCCAAAAACTTGAAAGAGCCTTTTTATAATTTTTAAAATTCAAATTATTTGTTAACCATATCTTTGAATTTTTTACCAGCTGAGAAAGCAGGAACTGTTTTAGCAGCAATTTTAATTTCTTTACCTGTTTGTGGGTTGCGGCCAGTTCTTGCAGCTCTTTTTCTAGCTTCAAAAGTACCAAAACCAACTAAAGTAACTTTATTTCCTTTAGCAACAGCAGTTTGAACTGTTTCGATCATAGCAGCTAAAACTTCAGCAGCTTCTTTTTGAGTAACTTTTGCGCTTTTTGCAACTTCTTGTACTAATTCTTCTTTGTTCATTATGAACCCCTTTCTATTGTTACTCCCCTATTATATTGGTATTTGCCAATATTGGCAAGTGTTTTTCGCAAAAAATATTCCATCTTTTGGGCTATTTTTTTAAATAAATTTATGCTTATTTGTTCAGATATTTTTTTAGATTTTTAATTATTATAAGGTCAGGATATTCAAGCGCTATCATGTCTGCAAGCGTTTGTGCCTCAAGGGTTTTGCCGATTTTTTTATACAGAAAAACAAGCAAAATTTTGTTATAAACACTATCAGAATTAAGGCATAATCTAATATTTTGGTTGATTGTTCCTTGCATTTCGTAACATTCAACAAGATTTTCATAGTAGCTAACTTGCATAATTCCATAGCTTAAGGCATGCTCAAAGGCATACTGAGCAGATTTTGCATAGAGAGCCGCACGAGTAAAATCTTGTTTTGCAAGCCCTAAATACGCAAGCCCTAAGTTATTATAATAAACCCCTGTTTCAGGTCCATCCACAACAAGCGCAGCGGCAATTCCAAACTCTTCAATTGCACGAGGGTAAATTTGTTTTTTCATAAATTTAACCCCGAGTTCGTTATGATGGCTTGCATTATTTCGCGCGTCAATCGTCGAAATTGGCTCGTAAAGCACTGCTTTGGCACTTTGCACTACGGACAAAAGAATTAATGTCAGAATTAATCGCCTACAAAACAACTTCTAAATTTTCCTTTGCAAAAAAGTAGTCTTTATTTTTGGCTAAAAATTCAGCTTCAATTTGAGTTAAAAATTCATCGTTATGATTAGGGTCAAAATGGAAAAATGCAAGCCTTTTTGCCTTAGCGAGTTTTGCAGTTTCTTCCGCCATTTGGTGCGTCGAATGCCCAAAACCCTGCTTTGGCGAAACAGAAGAAACATATTCCTGATATGTGTATTGCGCGTCATGAATTAATAAATCAGCGCCATGTGCAAACTCCACAAATTTTTTATCGGAACCGATATAAGTTTCTTTGTCTGTTGCATAAACCAAAACTTTATTATCGAACTCAATTTTATAGCAAAGCGAACCATTTTTTGGGTGTGCAAAAGTTTTATGCGCACGGATTATAACATCGCCTTCTTCTTTTTGATAAGTTGAAACAGTGTTTGAATTTAATAGTATATTTTCGCCGGATTGTTTTAAAACAAGAACAGAAGTTGATGTGAAATCTTGAATTGTAAGCTCACAATTAACATCTTCTAGCCCGAGCGGGAAAACTTTATCAAACAAAACAGTGGATAAATTATCTCTTAAAGTTTTTTTGCCGGCAGAAAGCCCGTAAATATCAAGGCGAGTAGGTGGCACATACGCAGGGTTAAAAAACGGTAAACCTTGGATATGGTCTTGGTGAATATGGCTCAACAAAAGCACCGCGCTAATCGGCACTCTTTGCGCAAAATCATCAGCAGATAATATGTATGACTGCATAAGCTCTTTGCCAAGCTCAATAATCCCTGTGCCCGCGTCAAGAATTATCAGCCTTGAGCCTGCATGCACTTCAGTGCAAGAAGTGTTCCCGCCAAATTGTAAAAAATTGCGCGAAGGGGTGGGATACGAACCCCTAACACCTCTAAATTTAACTGTAAAATTCTTTTCCATATTTTACTTCTTAATCAAAATTGTTGTAGTTCTGTCTTTTTCTGTGCCATAAAAAGTTGCAGTTGCAATTGCATTTGCTCGCGCTTGAGCTTGAACGTCTTTTAAATCTGTTTCATGAAAATAAAAATCAAAAATTGTTCTATCTTTATAATCTGTAATATTTACAACCCTATAAGCATTAGGGTATGTCACAAGCGATGGAGTGGACACAAAAATTAAGTTATCCATTTTTGTGATTTTTGTTGTGTGATAATGGCCCGAAAAATATGCAATTGGATTTTTATATTTTTGCAAAAGTGTCATTATTTCTTCGGAATTTAAGATTTTATGGTTTTCGCTTTGAAATGGCTCAACTACAGGATGATGAGCAAAAATCAAAACAACTTTATCTTTATTTGCTTCAAGCTCATTTGCCAAAAATTCAAGCTGTTCTTGAGATATAAAACCGTTTGAGCTTTTTTCTTCCGGCCTTAAATTAAGAACAATCATTCTGAAATTTCTTTTTGGAGTTATCGCCCAATATGTTTTATCAAATTTTTGGTTAGGGTTGCAATCAGAAATAATCTTCAAAACTTGCTCTTGTGATAAATATTCATCATTTTCTCCGCCCACAAATGTTGCGTCGTGGTTGCCAAGTGTCATTAAAGATGGATATTTAAGAGCGGTCAATGTTGTAAAAAAGTCTTTATAAGAATTTAGCTGAGGTCTATCGACCATATCGCCCGTAAAAATCACAAAATCAACAGAAGGTGTTTTATTCACTTTTTTTATAAAATCAGCTAAAAGATTTTTTGACTGCGAAAGCATTTTATACGATGTGTCTTCCCTATCTGAAATATGCGTGTCAGATACATGAACAAATTTTAGAGAAGAATCCCTAAAAGAAAATTCAGAGAAAGAAGGGCTTATTGTGCCCAAAAGCACAATAAGCGCAACTAAAAATATTTTAAATTTTTGAAAAAATTTCATTATATAAATTTACCTAAAGTAGTCAAAATTTCTTGATTAGCAGCTGCGAATTCATGACCTCTTGCCCTAATTGCAAAGCTTAGTGCAAGCGGAAGATTGAGCGCATCGCCGGAAGATAATTTTTCACAGTATAATTTTTCAAAATCACCTTGAAGTCTTAAGCTCCAATTTTCATCGCCTGATGTCCCCGGTTTATTGTAAACTTCCTTAATTCCAAAGAAATCAGTGAAGAAAATTTGAATATTGTGAGCTTTTGAAGCAAAAATTTCAACAAGTTTTGTAAATGCCAAAAATTGCGGGTCATGCAACATTTTATCGCGGAATTCGTATGGGTTGTCAAACGCGCCATTATTGTATAAATCTTGCATAAGATTTTCAACAAATGGTTCAGCTTCGCCTGCTGCAATTGTTTTTTCAGCCCACATTCTGATTGGTTCATTGTCGTGCGTTCCAACCATAGCCCAAGAATTAGGAGTAATGTTTTTGCATCTGTATGGGTGGTCTTCTTTTTCAGGAACAACAAATTGAACAAGCTTCATGCCTTGAAGAGCGTATTTTTTCATAACAGCTTCAACAGGATATGTGAGGGTTCCAAGGTCTTCCGCAACAATTGCTTCAACGCCAAGCCCGGCTTCACGAGCTGCTGCTATAACGATTTTT
Source organism: uncultured Gammaproteobacteria bacterium (assembly GCA_964570895.1). GTDB lineage: Bacteria > Cyanobacteriota > Vampirovibrionia > Gastranaerophilales > Gastranaerophilaceae > RGIG1918. The sequence goes on along the minus strand of CAZMZD010000003.1, from coordinate 101,071 downwards.
TCAATCATTAAGCCATATTTTGCAACTTGTTCATCGGTTAAAGTTTTAACCCAAGCTTCTTTATCGGGAGTTAGGGTCTTGTCAGTATCTTCATCGCGCGCAATTGCGTATTTCCCAAGAACAGGGTGAGCAGGTGAAGAATACAATCTGCCTGCGCCTTCTTCCGGTTTTGGAAGTTTGCCTGATTCATATACCCATGGGTCAATCAAGCCAACAGTGTGGTCAATTCTAATTCCACCCGGGTTTTCTTTAAACATTTTTAAATATAATCTTTTAAGAAGTTTGCCTGCTTCAAGCAAATTGCCTTTTTTGTCAAAAAGTTTTTCAGGATCAACAACAGGGAAACCCCAAGCTTGACCATCTTCAGAGAAATAATCAGGAGGGCAGCCAAGAGAATAACCATCCAAGAAAAATGCTTGATATGCCCAAATATCTCTATCTGAAAATGCAACTTGCCTGTCTGCAATCATTTTAAGATTGTCTTTTGCTGCGTATTCTTTTGTTTTTTCAGCTTGGAGGGCAAGCAAGAATTGAATGAATTTATATCTTTCAATCACATCTGCATATTTTTTTGAAATTTCTTTAATTCTTTTTTTGGAGTCTACATTGTTTAATTTGAAAACATTTTTGTCTAATTCGCTAGACCAGCTGGGCCAAAAATCTGAACCATTTTCAAGCGAGAATGCTTCGTATAAAGCGTCGTTATCAAGCCAAATCGCATTTTCTTTTTTAAATTTTGCAAAAGGCATTTTGTATTTTGAAAAGAAATTCTTTTTGTAGTTTTGCCAAATTTCATCAAAAGCTGTTTCATAAGCACCAAGTGCATAGCTGTATGCAGCTCTAGGAGTGCCACAAGCAGGGTTTGCAGAAACGATTTTATTAAAAGTTTCTTCGCTTAGCAAATTATCGCCTTGTTTTGTGGTAAATTCTTTTAAATCCAAAAACAAAGGGTTGATACTAAACACTGTACCTGTATATGGGCTGGAATCCCCTGATTTTGTTTTGCCGTTAGGCCCTAATTGGATAGCAGTAAAAATTCCACTTGCAAAATCCATTAATCTTTTTGCAGCGTCTGAATTATATGTGCCAAAACCTGTGTCACAATTATTATCTGCAGGAAAACTTACACCATGCATAATAAGGGCAAGATTATCTTTCCCTAAAACTTTAAGCGCGCTATTAACCGCATTTTTGTAGTCTTGCGTAAGTTTTTGTTCCAAATTGCACAACATTAACATTTTCCTTTCTAATAACTTGATAAGCCTCTTTTTTGCAAATATTCACGAATTTGATTAAGCGCAGACTGAACTATTCTTGTAATTCTGGAGCTCGAAAGCCCAACTTGCGCCGCAATTTGCTTAACTTGCATATTTCTATAAAATCTGTATTCAACAATTACTCTGTCTTTTTGCGGAAGCTTGGAAATGGCTTCTTTCACAAGCTTGCCAAGCTCTGATATTTCAGCTTTTTCATCCGGCAGAGCACCTGTGTCTTTAATAAAATCAAACGGGGAATCTGTGTCTGAACTTGCAGAAGCAATAGAGTCAATCGAAAGAATTGTTTCGTAAACCGCTTCACGAACTCTGTTTGGAGAAATATCCAAAGTGCTCCCGTCTTGGTCCTCTATATTGTCGCTTTCGCCATCCTCCGCTTTATGCTTCAGGGTATACCATTTGTATCTGTTTCTAAGTTCGTTTCTGATTGCCCAACGCACGGCAGTTGCGATGTATGAGGAATTATAATGGGCAAGCTGTTCATCAGATTTTCCCGAGATTAAAGTTTGTATGGCAATAATACCGATAGAAACAAGCTCTTCGCATTCTATCATATGGTTAGGGACTCTCCTGTATTCAACACGAGCGACCTTTTGAATTATGTCTATATAGTCCTTAATTCTATTTGATTGCACAATCACTGCCATATTACAAATTGGTATTAGATATATCTACGAAGATTTTACTATCTTTTGCGATTTATTGCAAACTATTGGAATAATAAATAATTTATTAAGATTAGAATTTGAGTGTTTTAAATGTTGAATTTTTTATTTTTTTCCTGTATAGTAGCAAATGTGCTTAGCATTGAGCACGGATTTTGAAAACTTTATAAAAGTCGTCACGGGCCTGTGGCGCAGCGGTAGCGCAGGGGACTCATAATCCCTTGGTCGTGGGTTCGAATCCCTCCGGGCCCAAACTTTTGAAAAGAGCCAAAAGGCTCTTTTTTTTGTGCCCGTTCGGGATTACATCCCAGCTGGTCTTTTTAAATTCTACGCACTATGTGCTTGAATTTCACAAAAGCCTGCGCATACTTATCTTGTAATGCTCGCAAGCTCGCAAACAATCTAAGCATCCGTGGCCCAAACTTTTAAAAAGAGCCAAAAGGCTCTTTTTTTGTGCCCGAGCAAAGCTCGAGCTCTAGCGCGACTGCGCTTAGCGAGAGCGAGCGAGTCTTTAGGATGTGAGTATATGTACAGCCGTGAGGAACGGGTGGACATATACGACACTGGACTACGTAAGAGCAAAGCGAAGAGCTTTGCCGCAGAGCCGAAACCGTGCCCGTTCAGAATTTTAGCCTTGTTTGTTTTGTAAAAAAATAAAGGAAGATAATATTCTTCAATATAATTATGCTTTCTGTTTTATTTATGATAGTATAATGTTTAGCGAGTGAAAAAATGAATTGGCCACAAAATAATGAAAATGTGACCTTCAAACTCAAACTAAAAACTGAACTCAAGGACGGGTTGAAAATTGCGTATAATGTTTTTTATCCGAGAAAGAAGTTAGGAATTTATAATGACATTTTGGGAACAAATATTTTCCATAAGAAATGATGAATATAAAACTCATAAAGTTATAACAATATTGGGAATTAATATTAAATTTAAAAGGAAAAACAAAAATTTAGAAACATCATTATTTGGAGAAGGTATAAAACTATATCCACCTTTTTCTATTTCAGAAACAACAATAGGGAAAGGAACTTATATTGCACAAAATTCTATTATATCCAAAACTACAATTGGAAAATTTTGTTCCATTGGACCAAATCTTGTTTGTGGGTATGGAATTCATCCAACCAATGGTATCAGTACAAATCCTTGCTTTTATTCAACATTAAAGCAGAATGGTATGACATATTCATCCGTTGATAAAATTATAGAACGAAAAAATATTACAATAGGAAATGACGTGTTTATTGGAATGAATGTTTCAATTTTAGATGGCGTAACAATAGGAAATGGTGCAGTAGTTGGAGCAGGGGCTGTTGTTACCAATAATGTTGAACCATATAGTATTGTTGGTGGAGTACCTGCAAAGCATATAAAATATAGATTCCCAAAAGAAATTTGTGAAAAATTAGAAAAAATATCTTGGTGGGATTTTGATGATGAAAAAATAAAAGATGTTGAAAAAATGTTTTTTGATGTTGAAGGGTTTGTTAGCAAATATAGGGAGTTTGACTAAATGAAAATTTTAGAACAAATATTTTCAGTAAAAAATAATGAAGAAGGAACCCACAAAATAATAACGGTTATGGGAGTAAAGATTAAATTCAAAAAAAAATATAGAAATGTGAATTTAACAAATATAAAAACAAATAACTTTGGAATAAGTAAAAATACTACAGATGTTGTTATTTTAGGGAATGGCCCATCTTTAAAAGATACCTTTGCAGATAAAAACGATTATGATTTTATAAAGAATAAAGATATTTTTGTTGTAAATAGCTTTGTGCAAAGTGAACATTTTTTTGAACTTAAGCCTAGATACTTGTGCTTGATGGATCCTATATATTGGGGGGGGGACAACTCCTCACAAAATATTAAGGCGCATATTGAGGCAGATTATGAAAAATTAAAAAATGTATCTTGGAATTTGTTTGTATTTATGCCTAATGCAGCTTTAGAAAACAATGTTTTTAAAGGTTTATTAAAAACAAATCCATATATAAAATTCATTTATATTAATACTAATACGAAACAGACAAAGGATAGAAATTTACTATATTCGCTATATAAAACCAATAAAGCTATGCCCGCTGTGCAAAACGTATTAGTTTCTTGTTTGTATTTAGCAATAAATATTGGGTACCAAAATATATTTGTATATGGTGCCGATCATTCTTGGCATCTATCTTTAATAGTAAATGAAGATAATATTCCTTGCATTATTGATAAACATTGTTATGATAACAACGAAATTTCACATTATACTCCGGTATATAAAGATGTGGGTCAAACAATTCCATTTAAAATAAGCGAATTATTTAAAGCATATTCTATAGCACATGAGCAATATGAAATTCTTGAAGATTATTCAAAATACATGGGGGCAAAGATACATAACTTAAGCAAGTTTTCTTGCATAGATGCATTTGAACGCAATTTTAATAGAAGGGAGCAAATAGATGTTAAATAATAAATCTATATTAGTCACAGGTGGAACAGGCAGTTTTGGCAAAGAATTTACAAAAACAGTTTTAAGAAAATATCCTGATGTAAAAAAGATTATTATATATTCAAGAGATGAATTTAAACAATTTATGATGTCGAATATGCCTGAGTTTAAACCTTATTCAGACAAATTAAGATTTTTTATTGGTGATGTTAGAGACAAAGAAAGAATGATGAGGGCATTTGAAGGTGTTGATGTTGTTGTTCACGCAGCTGCCTTAAAACAAGTTCCTGCTTGTGAATACAATCCTTTTGAAGCAATAAAGACAAATGTTCATGGCGCTCAAAATGTAATAGACTGTGCGATTGATAAAGGTGTAAAAAAAGTTGTTGCATTGTCGACAGATAAAGCTTGTGCTCCTATTAATCTTTATGGTGCAACGAAACTTTGTTCTGATAAATTATTTATTGCAGGAAATGCTTATTCCGGCTCAAAAGATACAAGATTTGCAGTTGTAAGGTATGGTAACGTTGCAGGTTCCAGAGGTTCTGTTATCCCATTTTTCCAAAAATTGGTTGAGGAAGGCGCAAATGAACTTCCAATTACTGATATGAGAATGACTCGTTTTTGGTTGAAGCTGGAACAAGCTGTTGAAATGGTTTTAGAGGCAATTGAGCACATGCACGGGGGAGAACTTTATGTCAAAAAAATTCCTTCAATGAAAATGCCGGATTTAGCAAAAGCTATTGCTCCTGATTTAAAAATCAAGGAAGTTGGTATTCGCCCGGGAGAAAAAATACACGAACAAATGATTACAAAAGAAGATGCTCCGAATACAATTGAATTTAAAGATTTTTATATTATTCTTCCACAAATGAGTTTCGCAGGAATAAAATATGAGTATCCTAATGCAAAACCCGTTGCACCTGATTTTGAGTACCACTCGGGAAACAATGACAGATGGTTAACAGTTGAAGATATGAAAAAGCTAATAAGTGAGATATAAAATGAAAATCATTATTCAAGCAGGTGGCAAGGGTACAAGATTAGAAGGTTTAACAAGAAATAAACCTAAATGTTTAGTGCCGGTTAATAATTTACCAATCATATTTTATGCATTTAAAAAATTCCCTGATGCGGAATTTACAATTATTGCAGATTATAAAACAGATGTACTTGAAAAATATTTAAATGCATTTGGCTCTCAGTATAATTTCAAGATTGTAAAAGCTGCTAAAAAAGGTACAATTTCCGGTATAAAAGAATCAATTGCAAATTACAAAGATGATGAACCATTTATGATTATGTGGTGTGACTTGATTTTATCAGAAGGTTTTGAAATTCCTGCAACAAGAGGAAACTACATTGGTATTTCAAAAGATTTTGAATGCCGTTGGAGCTATATTGACGGAAAGTTTGTCAAAGAACCATCAAAAGAAAACGGTGTTGCAGGTTTGTTCATTTTTGAAAATAAACAAATCCTTGAAAACATTGCAGAAGAAGGGGCTTTGGTTGGTTGGCTTGAAAAACAAAATATTAATTTCAACAGACTTGATTTGTATGGTTCAAAAGAAATTGGCACATTGCTTTCTTATGCTGATAATACTGATGATACCCCTCGTTGTCGTCCGTTTAATTCAATGGAATTTAACGGAGATATAATCATCAAACGTGGAATTAACGAGCAAGGTCAAAAAATTGCGGTTGATGAAATTGCTTGGTACAAACATGTTAAAGAATTAGGTTTTGAAAATATTCCTGAAATTTTTGAATACGAACCACTCAAGATGAAACGTGTTCAAGGTAAAAATATTTTTGAATATGATTGTTTAACTAAAACTCAAAAACGTGAAATTTTAAGAAAACTAATTGAAGCATTGAAAAATTTGCACAATTTAGAACCAGCTCAACCTGTTAATATTCAAGATGTTGAAGACAATTTCTTAAATAAAACTTTCGACAGATTATCTAAGGTTGAAAAACTTGTTCCATTTGCCAATAAAGAATTCATCAAAATAAATGGTAGATATTACAAAAATGTTTTCTTTAATAAAGAAGAATTAATAAATGCAGTTAAAACAGTCTATCCAAAAGAATTCCGACTAATTCATGGCGATTGCACATTTTCTAATTTAATGTTTGATACATTTAATATGAAGGCCGTTTTAATCGACCCTCGTGGATATTTTGGCAAAACAAAACTTTATGGCGATGTAGATTACGATTGGGCAAAATTGTATTATTCATTAGCAGGAGAATACGACCAATTTAATCGCAAAAAATTCACTCTTGATATAAGAGAGCGTGATGTTGAATTTGCAATCAAACCAAATAATTGGGCTGATATGGAAGAATTTTTCTTTGAATGCTTGCCGAACGTAAACCGTAAGAAAATCAAACTACTTCACGCAATCATTTGGCTATCTTTAACAACCTATGCTTGGGAAGACTACGACTCAATTTGTGGTGCGTTCTATAACGGAGTTGTTAAACTAGAAGAGGTTTTATAATGGATATTCAAAAATTAGTAGAAATAGTACGGGAAGCAATAATAAAAGAAATTGTAGGAATGGTACTTAAATCAGCTATAGTAGCTACCGGAGCTAAATTATTATACAAAAACTTACCTTGGCTATTTGTCATTGTTATATTTTTTGTTATTTTATGTATTTTGCTAGTTCATTTTTATATAAGTCAAAGACAAGATCTTTTAAATTCGTATAAATCTTTAGATGAACAGAATAATTGGGAGCACGCATTTGCTGAAAAATTAATTTTAAAATTACTAACAGAAAAAGGTATAAAACGTTTTTTGGTAAATAATGATTTAACAAAATTTATTAATAAAGAATATGCCAATCTTGAAGATGCAGATATAGAGCCGGAAGAACTTTCAATTATATATGATGCATTGCGACAGATTAACAATCAAGAAACCCTAAATAATATTATTGAAAATTTAATCGCAAGAGAATTTGTTAAACCAATTAATAACAAAGGATTATTGGCTATAAATAGTGCCATATATAGCTTTATATTACATGATAAACAAAACAGGGAAAGAAGAATAGAAAAGAGAGAACAAAAACGAGAAAAAGAATTTAAAAAATTTGAGAAACAACAGTTACACAAACAAAAACCAACAATTATTCGCAAAATAAAAAATTTCATTGTAGATAAATTTCAGCCTTTGATGAAAATATCAAATCTTAAACATACTTGGATATTGGATATTGACGGAACTTTAGTAAAACATAACGGTTACAAAATTGACGGTTATGACACTTTGCTTGAGGGGGTTAAAGAGTTCTTTGAAACTTTAAGTCCTGATGATAAGGTGGTTTTGCTTACGGCAAGAAAAGAGGAATTTCTGCCGACTCTCAAAAACTTTTTAAAAGAAAATAATATTCACTATGATTATCTTTTGACCGATATGCCAATGGGCGAGAGAATTTTAGTTAATGATAGAAAACCAAGCGGTTTGGATATGGCTTTTGCAGTTAATAAAAATCGAGATGAAAATTTTATTTTTAAATATAAAATAGATGAATCTTTGTAAAATGTAAGGAAGGGAAAATCAATGGGATTTATTAAAAAGATTAAAATAAAAAATAAAAGACTTGTAAAATTTAATAATATGAATTTTTTATATTATGAATATAACGAAAATAATAAAATACAGAAAATAAAATTCTTTCCTAAAGAAAAAAATAATAAAGATAGACGTGTATATTATCTAAAAGTAAATATTATACAAGATTATACGTTTATAAGTTTACAACATTGGATAGATATAATACATGAAGAGAATGGGCAACTTTATATTATTTGTGATAATAAAAATTTAGAAGCTCAAATTTTAAAGAAAATAAAATTTTATGATCTTGATGTAAATTTTATAAAAAGTTCTAAAGATAGAACCATGAGAAATTTGATAAAAAAAATGTCATGTACTTCTTGGAAAAAAGCTGCTTATGCACATATGACTACAATTTATCATGCATCAAAACATAATATCAAGAAATTTTGGAATATTGATGCGGATGATACAATGTTATTGCTATCTCCAAAACGTGGTCAAGAATTGTTGAAAAAAGCAGAGATATATTCTCTTAAAAATGATGTAAATATATTTTCTCTTGATATGCATGTTACTAAATGTGGTGGAAATAATAAATTTTGGACTTTGGGTGTAGCATTTTTACAGTATGATGGTGATTTATTTGATGTTTGTAGAAAGGTTAAAAACACTGAATGGTTAAAATATTTTGATTTTTTAAAAGAGGGCGAAGGTTCAGCTGATGCTTTTCTGAATTATATAGGTCATAATACAAAAGGATTAAAAATTGGAACTTTTTATAATAATAACCTGTATTTTATTCATTGGAAATACCTCCGTACATTAATGTTTTATGCTTGGAAAAATGGGCATTTAATTTTTCCATTCCTTAAAGGTTTTGGCGTTGATAATATTAGTCAATTTAAAATTTCGAGCGAATTAACAAACTTAAACTTGGAAATAAAAGACGATGAGTGGAAGGATACAATGAAAGAAAAAGTATTAGAGATGGAAAAAGTTGAGTCATATATAAAATATACTCGGTCATTATAGTGGATAAGGATTAAAATTAAAAATGAAAAAATACAGTTATGGCAGGCAAAATATTAATATTCAAGATATTTTAGAAGTTGCAAAAGTATTGCACTCACCATATTTAACCTGTGGACCTAAAGTTAAAGAATTTGAACAAGCAATTTGTGATTATACAGGGGCAAAATATTGCGTTGCTGTAAATTCTGCGACGTCTGGCTTGCATATTGCAATGATGGCTGCTGGTATTGGATGTGGGGATGAAGTTATTACTACTCCAATTACATTTTTATCAAGTGCTAACTGCGCAAAATTTGTTGGTGCAGATGTTAAATTTGCAGATATTGTTCCAGAAACTGCTAATATTGATTCAAATGAAATAAAAAAACATCTTTCTGATAAAACAAAAGCAATTGTTCCTGTTCATTTTGCAGGTCAAAGTTGTAATATGGAAGCAATAATCAATGTTCTTCCAAAAGATAGAAAAATCTACATTATAGAAGATGCTGCGCATGCGATAGGCTCAGAATATAAAGGAGAGAAAGTTGGTTCTTGTAAATATTCTGATATGACAGTATTTTCGTTTCACCCAGTTAAAACAATTACAACTGCGGAGGGTGGCGCAGTTACAACAAACGATGAAGAACTTTATAAAAAACTTTGTGCATTCAGAGCACACGGTATGCATAAAGATGGCGAAATGCTAAATACTTGGGAATATGAAATGCGTGAACTCGGGTATAATTATAGAATGACCGACGTACAAGCTGCACTTGGTATTTCACAACTTAAAAGATTGGACAAATTTAAACAAAGAAGAAGAGAAATTGTTGATTATTATAATAAAAATCTTGATGTAAAACATTTGATAGAAAAAGATTTTTCAAATGCTTGTTTTCACCTTTATCCGATATTGGTAAATGATAGGGCTGAATTGTATCATAAAGCAAAAAAAGTGGGTTTAAATCTTCAAGTTCACTATATTCCTGTTCATACTCAACCTTATTACCAGCAATTTGGATATAAATGGGGAGATTATCCAAATGCTGAAAATTATTATAAACATTGTATTTCACTTCCTTTGTATCCTGACTTGACTAATAAAGATTTAAAAGAAATAGTTAAAAGATTAAAAGGAATTTTATAATGAGCATTATTGCGATAATAACAGCTAGGGGTGGAAGTAAACGTATTCCTCGTAAAAATATAAAAGAATTTATGGGAAAGCCTATGTTGGCATACGCTATTCAATCTGCACAAAATTCTGGTATTTTTGATGAAATAATGGTTTCAACAGAAGATAGGGAAATTACTCAAATTGCAGAAAAATATGGTGCAAAAGTTCCATTCTTACGTTCTGATAATACTTCAAATGACTTTGCAACTACGGCAGATGTTTTAAACGAAGTCTTAGATGAGTATAAAAAACGTGAAAAAACATTTGATGAAATTTGCTGTATTTATCCTTGTGTACCTTTTTTGACAGGCGAAATTCTTGAAAAGGCATATAATAAATTTACTAATTCAAATGCAGATAGGTTAATTCCTGTTGTGAAATTTTCTTTTCCAATTCAAAGAGCTCAAAGGATTAATGAAGGCGGCTTTTTAGAATATAGAGAACCGGAAAATGCTCCAAAACGTTCCCAAGATTTAGAAGCAATGTATCACGATGTCGGTATGTTTTATTTCTATAAGACTGACAAAATCTCTGGCGGAAAAACAGTTGCTTATGAAATGGATGAAAGTTGTATTCAAGATATAGATACACTTGATGATTGGAAAATGGCTGAATTAAAATATAAGGTTTTACATAATGTATAAAATAGGTTTAAAACTTTGGTCAATAAACACTGACTATTATTACGAAGAAGCAAAAAGACTTTATAATATGGGTGTTTTTGATTACATTGAATTGTTTGTTGTTCCAGAATCTGTTGAAACAATTGAAATGTGGAAAAAATTGTTACCAATTCCATTTATAATTCATAATGCACATTTTGCTAAAGGTTTTAATCTTGCAAAAAAAGAAATGGTAGAGCGTAATCGTGAAATTTATGAACAAACTAAACTTTTTGCTGATGAATTAAAAGCAAAATATATTATTTTCCACGGAGGAATTGATGGAAGCATAGAAGAAACTGCAAGGCAACTTGCTAGTTTTAATGAACCTCGTGCTTTGATTGAAAATAAACCATTTGCTGCAATCCCTAATAAAATGCACGGTGAATATTGTCGTGGATATAATCTAGACGAAATAAAAAAAGTTATGGATGCGGCTAATTGTGGTTTTTGCTTAGATTTTGGTCACGCAATTTGTTCTGCTAATTCTCAAGGAAAAGATGTATATGAGTATTGCGAAGAATTTTTGCAACTTAAGCCAAAAATGTTTCATTTAACAGATAATGCGGATATAACATCACCATTCGATTCTCACCTTAATTTGGGCAAAGGTGAATTAAATTTAGGTAGAATAAAAAAAATGTTGCCTAATAATGCAATTGTTACACTTGAAACAAATAAAAATTCAAAATACAATCTTGATGACTTTATAGGAGATTCAAAATGTATGAAAAATTAAATATTCGTCTTGCCAATATTGATGATATTAAAAATATTTTTGATTTATCAAATGATGACAAAGTACGTGCTAATTCTATTCATACAGAAAAAATAGAGTGGGAAAATCATGTGAAGTGGTTTTCAAATAGGATAAATATTGAAAATGCTCCTTTTTATATAATAGAAGATAATAATAATAATTTTATAGGACAAGCACGCATTGATAATACAGAAGAACCAATCATTTCAATAAGTATTACGAACAACTATAGAGGAAAAGGGTTAGCAACAAACATAATAAGTATGTGTAGTAAAGCCTCAAATTATAATAAAATTTTTGCATATATAAAAAAAGAAAATCTTCCATCTTTTAAAAGTTTTATTAAAGCTGGATACAAAATTGTTGCACAAGATAATGAATATTATAAATTACAATATAACAAACAAGTTTATATCATTGCAGAAATGTCTGCAAACCACTGTGGGGATAAAGAATTAGCAAAAAAAATAATCAAAACTGCAAAAGAAATTGGTGCTGATGCAGTTAAGGTTCAGACTTATACTGCTGACACAATTACAATTGATTGCTTAAACGAAGAGTTTCAAATAAAAGATGAAAACAGTCTTTGGAATGGCGAAAATCTTTACACCCTTTATCAAAAAGCCTATACACCTTGGAATTGGCAAGGCGAATTAAAAGAATATGCTGATAGTATTGGAATTGATTTCTTTTCAACTCCGTTTGATTTTTCCGCTGTTGATTTTTTAGAGTCAATAAATGTTCCAATTTATAAAATTGCAAGTTTTGAAGCAATTGATTATCCTTTAATTAAATATGCTGCAAAATTTAAAAAACCAATGATAATCTCAACTGGAATTTCTTCATTAGAGGAAATTCAAGGGGCAATTGATGCTTGTAAATCTGTCGGAAACAACGATATAACTCTTCTAAAATGTACATCTGCATATCCTGCAAAATTAGAAGATATGAACATAATTACAATTAAAGATATGATAGAAAAATTTGAGCCACAAGGCGTGAAAATAGGATTATCTGATCATTCAATGAGTATAATTCCACCAATTCTAGCGGTTACAATGGGCGCAAAAGTTATTGAAAAACATTTTACTTTAGATAGGACCTTAGGTGGTGCAGATAGTGGTTTTTCTCTTAATAAAGAGGAATTTGCAGATATGGTAAAAGCAGTTAGAGAAACTGAAAAAGCTTTAGGTAAGGTTGATTATACTGTTAATGAAACAAATCGTAAGTATGCTCGTTCTTTGTATGTTGTAAAAGACATAAGAAAGGGTGAAAAGTTTACATCTGAAAATGTTCGTTCAATCAGACCTTCAAATGGTTTACATCCAAAATATTACGAAAAAGTTTTAGGTAAAACTGCAATCCGCGATTTAAAATTTGGAACGCCTCTGAAACACGCTTTTATAAAAGACCTTCAAAGTGATGATGCGATATAAAACGAAAATTTAACCCCAGAAAAATGGACCTATAATGGTGCTATATGGACTAATTTTATTTAATAGTTCATAGGTCAGGTACACCTGACAAACCAAAAAATAGCAGCAGGGTGTATTTACACGCACTGCGCCAACTTAAATGTATAAATAACTACCCAGAATTTGCTTAATTTTCAAACTTTTATCACTAAATAGAAAGTTGTATAATATTTACGTAGGCAATTGTTGCAAGGCGAGCAAATGAGCATAATAATTAGAAAAGTGGAATTTAAAGACGTGCCAAGGGTTTTGGACACATACGCACACTACGTTCTAAACACGGCAATCACTTTTGAATACACTCCACCAGCGCTTGAGGAATTTGCAAAACGCATTGAAGACATCACAAAACGCTATCCATACCTTGTTATTGAAGAAAATGGCACAGTTCAAGGTTTTGCTTATGCAAACACTTTTATAGCGCGCCCAGCTTACGATTGGGCTTGCGAAGCAACAATATACATTGACCAACTCCACCATAAGCGCGGTTTAGGCAAAAAATTATATGAAGCGCTTGAGGGGGAATTAGCAAAAATGGGCATTTTGAATATGTACACGTGCATTGCTTACCCTGAAGAAAACGACGAATATTTAACCAAAAACAGCGTGGATTTTCACTCGCACCTTGGTTTCAGGCTTGTTGGAAATTTTTATAAATGCGGTTATAAATTTAACCGTTGGTATAATATGGTTTGGATGGAAAAAATTATCGGAAAACACCTTGAAAAACAACCGCAAGTGAATTTTAAATAACGTTACCCGTGCCATTTTGGATTTTTTAAAAAATACGTTATAATAAATAAGTTGATGAAAAAGATAGTGTTTACAATTTTTGCTTTGATAGCGTTTGCTCAATGCTCTTGGGCAATTCTTGACGAGAAAAAAATCACTCTTCAAGAAGCAATTCAGATGGCGCTTGATACAAATCCACAAATTCAGATGCTGGATATGGATGTTGAAATTTCAAAAAACAACACTAAAGCTGCAAACAAATTGAATAATCCTTCACTTAATTTTTTCCAAAATTTTGGAAAAGCGGGCGAAGGCAACCCGCAACAAATTGGCGCAACATATGAGCTTGAAGTTTTAAAAAGAGGGAAAAGAAAACATCTTGCACAAGCGGAAGTGTCCGTTGCGCAAAATAAACGAGATTTTTCGCAATATAATTTGATTTTAGATGTTAGAAAGTCATACATTGATTTACTTCTTAAAAAATCTATTTTAAACACTTTGAAACACCAGCAAAAACTCGCTCAAGAGCTCTATGACGCTCTTCAAAAAGACGCAAAAAAAGGGAAGGTTCCTGAAACTGAAGCTCTGCAAGCAAAAATCGCCCTAAACCGCACCATTATGGCAGTTAACAATGCAAAATCAAATGTTATTTTTTCGCAAAACCGTTTTAACACTGTGATGAACACGTCGAACATAAATTACGACACGAAAGAAGACGGCTTGAGCGGGAATTATAACGATTTGATGACAATTGAGCCAACAAACGATTTATTAGAATTTGAAAAAATTAAAACTTTCGCACTTGAAAGGCGCTTTGACCTTCAAAAAGCACGCGAAGAAGTTTTAGCTGCGCAAAAAAACCTTGAAGTGGTAAAAAGCCAATTAATTCCGGATGTTGAAATTCAAAGCGGATATAGCTATCAAACAAGCTCGACTTCAGGAACGGGGAAATATATGTCCGGCGCGTATATCGGCGCAAGCCTCGTTAACATTCCTCTGCTTTACAGTTATAAACCCGAAATTAAAAACGCCCAATTGGAAATTGAAAAAGCCGAGCTGAATTATAAAGACATTGAAGCAGACGCGCTTAGAAACATTACGGACGCTTGGGAAAAATTTGTTATCACAAGAGAAAACTTAAATTTCTATAACAAAGAACTTCTTGCAAATTCAAAAGAATTGCTGGACGCTTCAATTAAGGCTTTGGCAGACGGCAAGCTTGATTTAACAGGTTTTTTGGTCACAAAAAAAGCATATTTTGATTTAATTCTTGAATATCAACAAGCCTTGGCAGACTATTACACCTCCTACGCCGAGCTTGTGAAAGAAATGAATATTGTTGAAATTGAGAAAGAGTTTATTTAAGACAAATTAGGGGTGGGTATGGATTACAACATAAATGAACTAAACAATTTTAAAGAAAATTTTGCACCTGAAATTATCAAAAATTATAACGGGCTCAAATTATTGAAACTATTGGCATACCCCAAAAAAACTGACGACGTTATAAGAGAACAATTTAAAGATATATACGAAGAAAATTATAATTCATTAAAAAATGAGTTAGAAAATGGAATGACCGATTTTGGCTCGGGAAGTGCAGGGTTTGATACAAATTTTGTACTTGCGTATCGAAAAAGGAATTGGTACAACAAAAAAGAAAAGGTTTCTCTTGAGGATGCAATCAAAATAGCAGAAGATATAAAAAGAGAATTAGTCACCGCGAGCAATTTTCTTGAAAATAAAGATTTTAATTCATTTTACAATTTCGTATCTTCATCATCGAGCGGATTGTTTAACAAAGGCTATACGCACAAATACTTTTGCATTTTATACCCGCAGTACATTACATTTTATCATGCAGGGTCTTGGCAAGAATATTACAAAAAGTGTCTAGGCTTACCTCAAACGCGAAATTATTACGATATAGAAAAATATTTTCTATATAATGAGCCAAATTGTCACGTTGGAAAAAAATCAAAAGAACTAGAAGAAAAATATGGTATTCCAAAAGAACCCAAAAACAATAAATTGTTAACAAAATATTGGCTTTACGCAGCAGGCGAAAAATCAATTTATTGGGACGAGTTTTATAACAGTAACATTATGGCAATAGGTTGGGATTATCTTGGAGATTTAACTAAATATAACACCCAAGAAGAAATTGCAAACAAAATTAAACAAAAAGAAAATCGCAGCAATAAACCAAACAATGACAGCAAAGCAAATTGGGAATTTGTAAATGCAATGAACATTGGAGATATTGTATATGTAAAACAAGGCTTAAATCCAGTGATTTTAGGAAGAGGAATAGTAAAATCTGATTATATATACGATAGCACAAGAGAAAAATACAAAAGCACAAGAAAAGTTGAATGGACACATAAAGGAGAGTTTTTGGCAAATTTCGATGAACTTGAAATAAGACAATGGCCTCAAAAAACTTTAACCGACATTAGCCCAAATAAATACGGCGATTTTTGTTTAAAAATCGAACAACTTTTTAATTTAAACAACAATTCACAAGAAAGAAAAGAATATATGAAAAACACTCCTCTAAACCAAATTTTATATGGCCCACCAGGGACAGGAAAAACTTATAGCACAATTGTTGAAGCAATGAAGATAATTGCCCCTGATTGCATTGAATATGAAAATGGCAATATTTGCAACTATTCAAGCATAAAAGAAAAATTCGACAAAGCAAAAGAAAACCATCAAATTGAATTTGTGACATTTCATCAGTCATATTCTTATGAAGAATTTGTTGAGGGCATTAAGCCGGATTTGGAAAATGAAACTCTGAATTACAAATTAGAAGATGGGGTTTTTAAAGAAATTTGCGATAGAGCAGAAAACGATTTATATACAATCACCAAAGACGAAGAAATTGATTTTGACAAAGCGTATAAATTATTCCAAGAAAAATATGAAACTGGCTCCGATTTATTAAATTTAAAAAATATTAGATATGAAAAAAATAATTTAGTGTACCATTTCGGCAATCAGCTAGGTGATAGAAGGATTAATTTGGGTAAGATTAAAGAAATATTTAATTCTAATAAAAAGTATGAAACTGCAACAGAATTCAATAAAGATTACAAAGGAAACAACCCATTAAAAGGTTACTTCTTTAATTTCTATAAAGAACTTATAAAAATAAAAAATGATTGCAACAAAGAAAATCAAGATAAAAATAATATAAAACAAAACCCTCCTAAATATGTCCTAATCATCGACGAAATAAATAGAGGTAACATTTCCAAAATTTTTGGTGAGCTTATCACCCTTATCGAAGAAGATAAACGCGAAAATTTGACGGTGACCCTGCCATATTCAAAAGAAAAATTTTCAATTCCTAAAAATTTGTATATCATCGGCACGATGAACACATCAGACCGCTCAATTGCCTCGATTGACATTGCGCTTCGCCGCAGGTTTACGTTTAAAGAAATGATGCCAAACCCTGAACTTGTTGCTGATTTTGGATGTGGTTTTAAGAAAATTTTTGAAAACATAAATAAGAAAATCAAGATTCTTTTAGACCGCGACCATCAAATCGGGCACAGTTATTTTATAAACACAAAATACGCAAATGCGGGCGAAGATACTCTCAAAGAAATTTGGTTCAGCAAAATCATTCCGCTTTTAAACGAATATTTTTATTGCGATTGGGAAAAATTAAAATTAGTTATCCCAGGGTTTATTCAAAAAATAGATATCCCAAGTGCTTTAGAGAGCGAATGCGAGGAAGGCGCGTATGAATTTAAAACACCGGACAAAGTCACAGATTTTTTTAAACGTCTTAAAGCAAGAAAAATTTGAAAAATAAAGATATGGCAGAACCTATCGAAATTAAAGAATATGAAGAAAAAGAGCTTGAAAACTGCGCTTTGGGTGGTTTGCAAGCTTATCTAGAGCGTCAAAAATTGACTTCTGCTCTGTGCGTTACAAAAAGTGGAGTTAAGGCAAGTTCTTGGGTCGGGGTCATTAAATATAAAAACTTACATTTTCAGATTTTGCCCAAATTGATATGTGCTAACGATGCAAAAGAAAATATTTTAAAAAATCTGATTTTTATGCTCTCGTACACAAAAAATCTAGATTTAAAAATCACTGATGAAACAAAATTATCATCTGCAAAAAATCCGTTTATAGAAATTTTAATAAAAGAATATGCAAACTCTTTGTTTGACTGCCTAAAAAGATTAACCCCAAAAACATACGTTCGAGAAGAAGATAATCTAAATTATCTCAAAGGCAAAATCAAATTCACGGAAAATGTTCGCTTAAATTGTGCAAATCAAGCAAAGTTTTACTGTGAATATGACGAATTTTCAGAAAACAACCTTTTAAACCAGCTGTTTTTATTTGTTTCAACTTGTCTATACAACATTTCAAACGACAACCACAACAAAAAAACTTTAAAATTTATCATGAATTACTATTCTGAAATTAATTTAGTCAGATTTGATAAATTTAAAGCGGGCAAAATAAGGCTATCGCGCAATCAAGAGCTTTTTAAGAAACCTTTTAACCTTGCAAAAATGTTTGTCGAAAAAACGAGCGTGGACTTATCTAAAAACAAATTCGAAAACATCGCGCTCATTTGGGATATGAACAAATTATTCGAAGAATTTGTTTTTGAACTTATCAAAAAACATAAAGATTGTTTTAAATTTAAATGCGAAGTTAGAGCGCAAAAAGGGCGAAAACTTTTAAGGGGAGATAGTAACAAAAGGCGGAATACATTTGTTGATATTCTGTTAGAAAAAGAAGATGGTGGCGAAAAAATTGTTATAGATACAAAATATAAGCGATTTAGAAGCACGGATGATTTTAAAAATGCAGACGTGTTTCAGGTTTCCACTTATTGCCTCTTGCATAACGCGCGCAGTGCAATTCTTCTTTACCCGCAATGGGATGATAAAAAGCCTGAAAGTAGCAGTTATTTTCTAAATACAGATGATATTAAAGACACACGCAAAATAAGCTTCAAAACAATTAATTTGATATACGATAACTTGCGCAGTTCCATAGATGACATCAAAAAAGAACTTTGTGCAATGCTGAATGATGAAAATTAGTATTCAGCTAAGAATTGCGGGGTGCGTTATTTGGATGGCAGAATAAAACACCCCTGTGGCTATTTATTTTGGTTTGTCAGGCAATGCCTGACCTACGAGCCAAAATATTTATTCCGTCATCCTGAAAGCGTAGAAAATCAGGTGAAGCCGTAATTTTCAAGCTGTTCAGGATCTTATTAACCTTGAAACACAACGAACAATGCCGAGCTTCATTAACAGGCAAGATCCTGAAATCCGCTAAATATTCTCGGGCAAAAGTAAAATTCCTGCGAAGTTTATTATATTATTTTCGATTTTGAAATCTCGCATGTAAATTGTCATTGTGTTGTTTTCATCAAGCGGTATGCGCATTTTGAACGGATTTAAAATATTTAAAAGCGTATACATCGCATTTTTGCTTATCCCTAAAGCGTCGCTATATTGAATATCTGTAATTGCAATTTTCCCGTTTCGAAGCTCGAGCGCGTAGTTTGTTTTAAGAGTAATTGTTTTTTCTGCTATAAAATTTGAAAACGTAACTTTTATAGACATATAAATTCTATTGTTTTTAATTTCTACAACAGGGTCAGACAATCTAAAAAACGAAGCGCCAAAAATATCAAGGCGGATGTTGTTTATAGCTTTTTTATAGTCGTCAGAGAGGATTGTGTGCTGAAAATCTTCGTTTGTCATCTTCCCTTTAAAGCCAAAAAGGAAATTTTCATCAAAGAAAATTGAATCGTCTTTAAAAACAACTCTGTTATATCCGCACAAAGTTTCACCGTAAAAATCTCTAAGGTTAATGTCATCCGCTTTGATTTTCTTTGCAGAAAGCGTTAATTTTTTAAATTTGCCATCTATTAAATTTTTTCCACCGAACGAATAAAGCTCCACATTGAAATTTGAGTTCAATTCTTTCTTTAAAATATGTTGCATTTGAAGCTCTGCAAGTTTTGTCATTGTGAAATTCACACCTGTGATGTTTGATATGCCGGACGCAACAGCCCCGCCTACAGGATAGGGTTTTGCGGCGCAATATTTTTCTTCAAGACTTGAAGCACTTGCAGGTAACATCAAGCAAAACATTAAAACCGTTAAAATTTTTTTAATCATAATTTCAGCCTTTATCACACTTTGAATATATGATACAATAAAAACCATGTTTGGAATATTAAAAACACCTGAAGTTCTAAATTTTCAAATAGATTATTTGATTTTTTTGCAAAATTTTAGAGCGCTCACAGAAAATAAATTTGACAATTTCTTTATTTTTATGACAAAATTTGGCGAAATTCTTATTCCGCTTGTGATAATCGCCATTTTTTATTGGTGTATAAACAAAAAACAAGGTGCGTTTTTGCTCTTATCAACAGGGGTTGCTGAGGTTTTTAACCAATTTTTAAAAATGACAGCTTGCATTTACCGCCCTTGGATTTTAAGCTCCAAAATTCAGCCAAGCGCAGAAGTTTTAAAAACAGCCGGCGGATATTCTTTTCCAAGCGGGCACACGTCTATGGCAACCTCGCTTTTTGGGGGCATTGCGCTTTTAAAACCCACAAAATTAATTATTCCGCTAATGCTTATAATCATCGCCCTTGTTGCTTTTTCAAGGAATTACCTCGGGGTGCACACAATTCAAGATATAGTCTTTGGCTTTTTAATTAGCCTTATCGTAATGCTTTCAATATTTTGCGCGTTCAAAAAGGCAGAAAACCACAAGCACGGCAGTTTAATAATTCTCTTGCTCGGCTCTGTGTTTGCATTTGCCCTGCTTTTATACATCCATTTCAAAAGCTTTCCTCTTGATTATGTAAACGGAGCACTTCTTGTCGACCCTGAAAAAATGAAACCGAGTTCTTATTTATATGCCGGCTACACATTTGGCGCGTGCTTGGGTTGGTTCATAGAGAAAAAATTTATAAATTTCGAAATGCCAAAATCTAAAAAAGAAAGCATTATAAGGGCAATAATTGGCGCCATACCGCTAATTATTTTGCTATCTTATTCAAGAGAAGAATTTATTTTGCTTTTTGGCAAAAATTGGGGCACATTTTTAAATTTCTTTATATTTAACCTGTATGTCACGGTTTTTTACCCTTTAATTATAAAATTTGGGCTTCAGAAGATTAAATTTTTCCGCTAATTTTTTGCGCTTGCATATTTTTAACCTCGATTAAACAATTTGCAAGTTGGTCAGGGCAGCTTGTGCCTTTTCCGCCGCAATCAATACCTTTTAGCTTACTTATCACTTCATCGAATGTCATCCCGCGCACAAGGCTTGCAATCCCTGATAAATTACCCATGCAACCGCCAATAAATTCAACGGAATTAATGACATTACCTTCAACATCTAAAATCATTTCATCGCAACAAACATATTGAGGGTTATATCTAATTTTCATAAAAAATCTCCTATTTCACAATAACAAAATACTCTAAATTTTTATATTGGTAAAGTGGAAATTATCTTACTATATCAAAAAGAAGGAAAATTTGACACGCGCGTATTTTCCAGCAAACAGAAGCACAAAGCCAAAGTGCTTGCTAAGTAAAAAACTTATTTTCACAAAGCGCGGGCATTGCCTGTTATATATTTTTGACAATTTCGCAAGGCTTCACACTGAACACTTTTGCAAAAATAAAAATGTGCGACACATTTATTCTACGCGCCACGCCACGTTCGATTTTCTTCAAATACGATTGTCGTATGCCCGTGACATCTGATAATTCTTTGATTGTCATATTTTGCTTGTTTCTATATCTTTGAATATTTTCTCCAACAACGCAAAGATGTCTTTTGAATTTTCTTTCATAACGCTCCTTACATTTCCTTTGGAAAGACATGAGAAAGTATAAGATAAAGTCTATACGATGTAAAGTATTTGTATAGTAAAAGAGAAATAATATGAAAAAGAAAATGTATAGAAGTGGCAATGCTTGGGCGTTGTTGATACAAAAAGCTATTTTGGAATTATTAGATATTGACCCAGAAATAGACGAATTAGAACTTACTGTTGAAAACAAAGTTTTAATGGTCAAAAAAGCAAAAAAAGATGATTAGCGGCAGAATGAGTTTGCAGGTTGAGTAGTAGGGTGCGTTTATGCGCACCGCATCACTGTCAGTAAGTATGCCAACCTGCGGACTGTCATCCTGAACAGCTTGAAAATTAGGATAAATCCGTAATTTTCAAGCTGTTCAGGATCCTATAAGCTTTGAAACGAAACATTGTTTTTACCTTTCTTCATTTTCTTTCTTTTTGTTTCGTTTTTACCAAAGGTATCACCTTATTTCTAACACTCGCAAACTCGCGTAAGAACTAAGGAGTTCTCTCTTTGCTCTGCGGCGCTTGAAGTGAAAAAGAGAGAACTCCTTGACTCTTTGCGAACACGTGAGCATTAGAGGCAAGGTGGTGCTTTAGCAAAATGAAAGAATAAAAAATAGTGCTAAGTTGCAATAATTGGAAAGATTCTGAAACGAGTTCAGAATGACAAAAATTTCTTGTACCTCATATGCTCTTCTGTTTAGCATAACGCCATCAAATATACAACCCGCCTTCTAAAGGCAAACATAGTCGTAGGGTGTGTTTATACGCACCGCACAGATACCGTAAATCCGCAAAATTGTTTTTGATTTGTCAGGCAATGCCTGATCTACAAGCTAAAAACAATATTTTAAATTCACATAAAAATCAACGTTACACAACAAGAATTTAAAAAACTAAAACAATGTCCGAGAAGGGGGTCGAACCCTCATGAGTTTCCTCACACGAACCTGAATCGTGCGCGTATACCAATTCCGCCACTCGGACAAATCAACTATTAAATTTTCAATTCAGATGAGGCGGAACGCGTT
>CAZMZD010000003.1:0-78261 GCA_964570895.1 uncultured Gammaproteobacteria bacterium | reverse complement strand
TTGCCTAATTGCACTCAATTTTCGTGCCACTCGGACAAATCAACTATTAAATTTTCAATTCAGATGAGGCGGAACGCGTTGCGTGTCTTGTGCCTCATTTATCCGAAAGCAACACCGTTGCTTTCTCCGTTGCCTAATTGCACTCAATTTTCGTGCCACTCGGACAAATCAACTATTAAATTTTACCAATAATTAAACAAATAAACAAGAAAAATGCACAATAAACGTGTTTGAAATTTTTGTTTGTGGTAGTATTTATTTTGCATTAACAAATTAGAGAAAGATTATGAATCAAAACGAAAAATTAAGAAACATAGCCATCATTGCCCACGTTGACCACGGCAAAACAACCCTTGTAGACTGCATGTTAAAAGCCTCCGGTGTTTTCCGCGAAAACCAACAAGTTGAAGCCTGCGTACTTGACTCGAACGATTTAGAGCGTGAACGCGGAATTACAATCCTTTCAAAAAATATTTCGATTGACTACAAAGGTTACAAAATCAATGTTATAGACACCCCCGGCCACGCAGATTTTGGCGGCGAAGTTGAACGTGTGCTTGGTATGGTGGACGGCGCACTCTTAATTGTTGACGCTCAAGAAGGCCCAATGCCTCAAACTCGTTTTGTTCTCTCTAAAGCACTTGAGCTTGGAATTAAAATTATTGTTGTTATAAATAAAATTGATAAACCTGGCGCAGAACCGGATAGAGCCTTAAATGATGTATTTGATTTATTTACGGAACTTACAGATAACGAAGAATTAATCGACTTCCCAATCGTTTATTCAAGCTCATTGCTTGGCATTTCAAAATACAATATGGAAGACGATTCAAAAGACATCACACCTTTGCTTGACAGCATTTTGACAAACATCAAACCGCCAAAAGGCGATTCTGAAAAAAATCTTCAATTCCATGTTACAACGCTTGATTATAATGATTATGTCGGAAGAATTGCTATCGGTAAAATTGTAAACGGTAAAATGCGCTCTCAAGAAACAGTTTCCTTGATTAAAGCGGACGGAAAAATCGTAAAAGGCAAAATTGTTAAACTATTTGGCTTTAAAGACTTAGGAAGAGTTGAAATTGAAGAAGCGGAAGCTGGTGACATTGTTGGGGTTGCAGGTTTTTCAGAAATAAACATCGGGGAAACTTTATCTTCGCTTGATAACCCTGAAGCACTTCCTTTAATTAAAATTGACGAACCAACGCTTCAAATGAATTTTTCTGTTAACGATAGCCCGTTTGCAGGCACAGAAGGTAAGTTTGTAACCTCAAGGCAAATCCGCAAAAGATTATATGATGAACTCGAAAAAAATGTGAGCTTAAGAGTTGAAGACACAGAAACAACAGACTGTTTTAAGGTTTCAGGCAGAGGGGAATTGCACTTAAGTATTCTTATCGAAACAATGAGAAGAGAAGGCTATGAATTTCAAGTTTCGAAACCTGAAGTAATCTTCAAAACGATAGATGGCGTTTATTCAGAACCGTACGAAAACCTTTTAATAGATGTTCCGGCCGAGTGCGCAGGCTCTTGCATTGAAAAACTTGCAGGCAGAAAAGCTGTTATGCGCAATATGGAAACAATTGGCACAAGAGTTAAATTAGACTTCAACATTCCTGCCCGCGGCTTAATCGGCTTCAGAAGCGAATTTATCCGCATGACAAGAGGCGAAGGCATTATCTGTCACACATACGATAGGTATGACGAATATGCAGGCGACATTCCAAAACAAAGAATGGGCTCAATCATTGCGTTTGAACAAGGCGAAGCAGTTCCTTACGCACTTGCACAATTTGAAGATAGGGGCGTTTTCTTTATCACGCCTAAAACAAAAGTTTATAAAGGCATGATTGTTGGCGAAGGAAACAGAAAACAAGACATCGCAGTTAACGTTTGTAAATGTAAAAAATTAACAAACACACGTAGTGCAACAGCAGACGTCATGGTTACTCTCCAAGCCCACAAAACCCTTTCATTAGAAGAGGCTATGGAATACTTGGCAGATGATGAATTGCTTGAAATCACGCCTGAAAACTTCCGCTTGAGAAAAGCAGACCTCAATAGAACCAGATTTAATTAAAAATATAATAAACTCTTAACTACTTGATTTATGCCTAGTTTTAAACTATTATTGAATTAGGTAGTAAGTTTTTTTATGAACAATTTAAAAGACGACATTAAACAAAATGCTAGGCTCAGGTCATATCTGGAACTTGTCAACAAAATTGCAAAAGTTGAGTATAAGTCCTTAAATTCTGCTCATTTAATTGAATTTGAAGAGCTTGTGAATATTGGAATACATACCGTTAACACTTTGACTGCAGGCAAAAATTCTGACCAATATAATGACTCATATCTTTCGACTGCCATAAAATGGGCAATAAGAAACGAAATGAGAAGAAGATATCGTTGGCATGGTGTTAAAAATGAAGTAAATCTTGATGAAAACGGAAGCGTGGAACTTCGCGAAGTTATTTATAAAACAATTTTATCAACAGATGAAATGATGGACGCCGATAAACCAATTGAAGTTCGCGACGAAAAGAAAACACCGGAAGAAAACGCTGAATTTTTACAGCTCTCAAGTGCAATAAAAGATGCTCTTTCAAAACTTCCAAAAAGAGAGAAGGATTTAATTGAAGCAAAATTTTTCAACGCGAAAAAATTACAAGATTTATCAGAAGAATATGACATTTCGCCTTCGCGCATTTCAAGAATTATCCGCGCAGGCTTAGATAAAATCAAAGCAGAATTAATTAAAAACGAAATTGTTTAGTTTCTGTCTTCAAGTGCTTTTTTAAGAGCAATTTCAAGTGATTGAATTTTATTTTCTAAAGTTTGAATTTTTAAGCTGTTTTCATCTGAATTAATTGCAACTTTTTCAAGTTGTTTTTTGCATTTATCATTATTCATATTTTTAGAAATCAAAATTCTAACCATAAACAAAATGCCCGTTAAAATCCCGAGAAGATAAACAATAAGCGCTGCTTGAGCGTAATTTAAAAACACTTGTGTGCAAAAAATTGCCCAAACAACCGCCGCAAATATAATAAGCGCAATCAATAAATAAAAATTTTTCATTATACATTCCCTCTTAAAATTTTAAGTACTTTAACTAAATCACTGTCCCACTTAGGCTCTTCAAGCTTAAATTCCATATCCATGCCTGTTATCGGGTGCTTAAATTTGAGATAATAACTCATAAGCACCTGCTCTGTGGTTTTAATTTTAGAAAATTTTTGAAAACTCTTTGCGCCATATAAGCTATCCCCAAAAATTGGGTGATTAATGCTGGACATATGAAGCCTGATTTGATGAGTTCTGCCTGTTGCAAGCTCAAGTTCGATAAACGCAGCGCCATCAAATTTTTCCAAAATATAAAATGTTGTTCTCGCGTCAAGCCCCTCTTTTGGGTCTTTTGGAACATACATTTTAACTGTGTTTCCTAAATTTTTTGCAATCGGCTTTGTAATTACGCCGCCATCTTCCTTGAAATCACCTAGCGCAATTGCTAAATATTTTCTTGCTGCTTTTTTGGATTTTATTTGTTCTTGAAGATTAATATGCGCTTCGTTAGTTTTTGCAACCATCAAAAGCCCAGAGGTGTTTTTATCAAGCCTGTGAACAATTCCGCGGCGCATATCACCACCAATTGTCGATAAATTTTCGCCCAAATAACCCATAAGCGCATTTACTAAAGTGCCTGACGAGTCATAAGAAGTGGGGTGAGTCAACATTCCTTTTGGCTTGTTTACAACAAGCATATATTCATCTTCATAGATTATATCAAGAGGAATGTTTTGCGCCGCCAAGGCTGGTTTTTGCGGTTCTTTTTCTATTTCCTCACTTGATTGAACACAATCAGCCGGCGCAATTTTATAAGAACTTTTTTTGTTTTCGCCATTCACAAAGATTTTTTTTTCTGAAATTAATTTTTGCGCATAAGCTCTTGATACATTAAGCGCTTCTTGAATAAAAGAATCTAACCTTTTGCCAATATAATTTTCCGCGAGTTCAATTATCATAATTTCTTCCTACATTTTTTGAAAAAATCTTCGCCAAATAAAACATACAAAATGTATAAAATTATTGATATCGTAATCATAACATCAAACAAATTAAAAACAGGAAAATTAACGAATGCAAGCTTGATATAGTCTATAACATAGCCTAAAGTTAGCCTTTCTATTGTGTTCCCCAAAACTCCTGCCGTAAATAAAACAGAAATAATAATCATGATTTTATTTTCAAACAAGATTTTTTTATACACATAACAAAGCATAAAAATAACCGCCAAAACCCCTATAAAGCCAAAGTATTTTGCAAAATTTTCAAACATACTGAAAGCTGCGCCTGAATTTTTAGCATAAACAAATTGAAAAACAGGATTATTTTCTGCTGAAAAATAAATTATGTTTTTTACAACTAAATCACGTACTGTGTTTAAAAACATAAGCAAAACAGTTGTTGCAACTATATAAAAAATAAAAGCTTTGGAAGATTTTGGGCTCATTTTACCTCATTTTCCGCAACTAAATCCATATTCACTCTTTTTAGAACAAATGCGAGTCCGGACATTCTAAAGCTAACTGATGAAAAATCATCTGCAATATTGGCACGAGTGAACCCAACTGAAGCCATTGCATATTCATGGTTGCCGCAATTATTAGCGCGCACAATTCGCTCTAATATGCCATCTGATGGAAGTTTTCTAAATATAGGTTCAGACGCCTCGGGCGGGTTTATTATTTTTTCATTTGCAAGGGCCGCAATTATAAAAACTTTGCTCAATGGTTGCACCGTGAGCCCGATTGTATATTCTTCATTAGGTTTAATATTTTCCGGCGCATTTAATTCAATAAAAGAATTTGTCGCTTCGCCATAAGTTAAAAACGTAATTTCATCAACAACTTTATCTTTCACAATTTGCCAATCGCCATCGGGATTTTTTTTGAAATAAAGATAATATTCGCTCATCCCTCTTAAAAATCCGTTTGAAAAACTTTCTTTTGGCTCTTTGACAATTGCACTTGTTTTGTCTGCAATATGCACTTCAATTAAACCGTCTTTTGTTTTTTGGATATTTTTAATATCGATGTCATATTTTATTGTCGAATAACTTTTAAAAGTGTCTTCTAGCATTGAAAAATATTCTTTGCGGGTAAAATTATCAAAGTTCACAAAATCCTTTGAATAATATGTTTGGAACTTGTCTAATTCTCGTTTATTTGCTGTTTTTTCAATGTTTTTTATAATTTTTGTAATTTTATACTTATCAACGCGCCCTAAATCTTGCTGCACATCATTAATTGCATACGCGCCTTGACTCGCACAAAAAAGAATTAAAAAAGAAATTAAAAGTTTTTTCATTATGCCCTTATTTTTGTTCAAAAAGTAAATAGTACTTACTTAAACCATAATACACTATAACTTCCCAAAAATCCTGCCCTATTTGATTGACATCAATGTAAGCTTTTGGAATTGCAGCCCTTTTTGATTGTTTAGAAGTTGTTGAAACAAATTTGTTGCCGAATGCACAAACCTTATCCCACCAAGTTTTTTTAGGTTGCGGAATATATTTATCGTAAAACTCAATGTTTACCGCTTTTTTATCATATACAGGAATAACATATTTTACTTTTCCTTCTTGTTTAAATAAAATATAGTCTTTCCCGTTTTTTTCTCTTGGCGTTAAAAGATAATACCCCGGAGGAATGACAGTGCCCTTAAACACGAAATTTACGGCTGTTCTAAGGAGCGGATATGGCGAACCGTTGTATTTTAAATAATCTTCGCTTTGATGAGAGTCAATTCCGAACATATATTCAAAATCCGCAGGTTGAAGAGCTTGATATTGTTCATAATATGCGTCAATATCATATTCACTTGCATTTGCTGCAAGACTAAACAACATAAAAAATAAAATTAAAAATTTTTTCATATTATTCTTTTAAGAAAACTCAACAAGTTTGTCAACTAATTATGGATAATGTTACCATATTGAGTATGGAAAATAAAGTTTTAGAAGAAAATCTCAAACATCTTACCCAAATAAACCCGCGCCTTGCAAAAAAAGTAAGTTCAATTGCAAACATTAAGCAGGATATTGAACTCGCGCAAAATGAAAACGGGGAATACAATTTGTTTGTGAACGGCTTTCCTCTGCATTCAAAAGATGGCGCGGCAGAAGAGGCAAAAAATATAGTTGATAAAGTTCAAGAAATTGAGCTTAAAAATTCTGTGCAAATTGTGTATGGAGTGGGGCTTGGTTATCTTCTTGATGAATTTATTTCACGCACAAAAGGGAATGTTATTCTTTTTGAAAAAAATATAGAAATTTTAAGATGTGCGCTTGAAATGGTTGATTTTACAGAATATTTTGAAAAACATAATTTGAAAATCACAGACGACTTGCAAAATCTATCTGATATTTTATCTGAAATTTCAGATAAAGACACAAAAATAAATATCTCATTTTTAAATTCATATTTTTTAGCATACAAAGATGATATTTATAAAGTCGCACAAGAAATTGAATATTCACACGGGCAATATTTCGCACAAGAAGCGATGATTATGGAAGTGGGAGAGGCTTGCATATTAAATTCATTAGATAATTTAGAAAAAATACAAAACTCTTTCATTATTTCTGATTTCAAAGATAAAGGAAGGGGCAAAGTGGCGCTTATCGCAGGCGCTGGGCCGAGTTTATCAAAAAACATTGAAACATTAAAGGAAAATAGAGAAAAGTTTATAATATTTTCAGTTGGCGCTTCATATAAAACCCTAAAAAATAATGGCATAGTGGCAGATTTTTTGTTTATTACAGAACCAAGGGATACGCGCGGGCAGCTTTTAGATTGCGACACAAGCGACACTGTGCTTATTGCAGAACCTTTCTGCCACACATCCACTTGGGATTTAAACGCAAAAGCTAAAATCACATTTTTATCTCAAAACAATTTTTTAAACGATTGGTATATGAAAGCGCTTTCTTTAAATAATTTAAAGCTCTCAACAAGCGGAACCGTGACTTATATGGCGCTTATTATGGCAGATTTTATGCATTTTGATAAAATCGTGCTTCTCGGGCAAGACCTTGCATATTCAGATGCCTCATGTTACGCAAAAGGAAGCGCTTATGAAGACTTAGAGTGCATTTTTGATGAAGGTGAAAAAAAATATAAAATCACCCCAAGAGATAAAGAAAAATATTTTCTCGGGCTTCTTGGAAAAGAAAAAATTAACGACAAACACTCAAGAGCCATGGCAGAAAATTATATTGAAACACTGAATAAAAATTTGTATACGGTCAAAGGTCAAAATGGCGAAGATTTACCCACACAAACCGCTTATGCACTTTTTATAAAGCACCATGAGGCATACGCAAAAGGAAATTTTGGGCTTTTTGGAAAACAAATTGAACTTATCAATTCGTCAACCGGCGGGGCTGAAATTGCAGGCTTTAAAAATGTTCCACTTGCTCAAGTTGCGCAGGGTATTACGCAAATGCCGGAAAAAATTGAATTTCCTGAAAAATATTTAGACATCACTCCAATCAAAAACAAAAAAAATGAATTGATTGAAATTTTATCTCAAGCAAATAAAGACTTTGAAGAGCTAATCGCACTTGCTCAAAAAGCAGGAAAAGAATATCAAAGAAGAAGGTGCGAAACTGAACAAGTCAAAAAACTACTTATCCAATTGAATGAAAAAAACTTAAAATACAAAACAAAATTCAATAATTATGGTAATATTGTAAATTATATAACTTTAGAAATTTATAAAAATTTTGAAAAGTTAATAAGGCGAGGAGAAATTCAAGTTATTTCAGAGAATTTTAACGTTTTTTCCGAACAATTAAATTCATACTCGCGCCTAATTGAAAAGTTTAAAACTAAAATTAATACTACATTATAGGGGGTTTATATGGCACAAGCTGTGGAAAATTTAGCAACAATAGGCATTTTTGGAGGAAGCGGTTTTTACGATTTCTTAGATAAAATTGAAGAATATGAAATAGATACACCATACGGCGCAACATCAGATAAAATTGCAGTTGGCACAATCGAAGGTAAAAAAGTTGCTTTTATGCCGCGCCACGGTAAAACACACCACTTAACACCTGCAGATGTTAACTATAGAGCAAATGTTTGGGCAATGAAAACAATCGGCTGCAAACATGTTATAAGCCCATGTGCTGCAGGAAGCCTTCAAAAACACGTAAAACCGGGGGACATCGTATTTTGTGACCAATATGTTAATTGGACTTGGGGCAGAAAAGACACATTCTATGAAGGACCAATCGTAACGCACGTTAGCGCGGCTGACCCATACTGCCCAGCGCTTCGCGAAATTGCTATTAAATCTGCTGAAAATTTAGGCTTAAGTTTCCACAAAACAGGCACTGTTGTTGTTATTCCTGGGCCAAGATTTAGCACAAAAGCAGAAAGCAAATTTTTCACAAATCAAGGCTGGGAAGTTATCAATATGACACAATATCCTGAAGCACACCTTGTGAAAGAACTTGATATGTGCCCACTTAACATTTCGCTTATCACAGACTATGACGCAGGGCTTGTTGCGGATTGCTATCCTGTAAGCCACGCCGCAGTTCTTGAAGTGTTTAAAAATAACATCAAAAATCTTCAAGTATTACTTAAAGAAATTGTTAAAAATATTGATGATATGAAAGAATGTAATTGCAAAAACACTGTTGCGGGGTCTAGAGGCTAATGGGCATAATATATTCCGTTGCAAAGTTATTTGACCTTTTTATGCTAATTTTGGTGGCGAGAATACTCCTCACTTGGTTTCCCAACATCAATTGGCGTAATCAGCCGTTTAAAGGGTTAAGAATTGTGGCAGATTTTTACTTAGAACCATTCAGAAGAGCAATTCCGCCCGTCGGAATGCTAGACTTGTCACCAATTGTGGCTTTTATATTCTTGGAAATTATCAGAGGATTAGTCATATATTTACTTAAAAGTTTTGGCTTATAGTTGAATTTTTAAAAATACGGATTAAAAATCAAAAATGGAACAGGTTTTATCACAATTTGCAAAAATATTTCCTGAGCTAAATTTAGCACTTGGCACAGGTATTATGATTTTTGCCAGAATGCTGGGGCTTTTCCGTTTTGCTCCCGTTTTGAGTGCAAAATTTATACCATCTATGGCAAAAATTCCGCTTGCGCTCATTCTCACTGTCATTTGCGTTTCTATTTTAAAACCTCAAATGATACCCGATAAAACTTCTCTTTTCCTTTGCTTGGCGCTAAATTTTGCTGTTGGCGCAATTATAGGTTTTATTTCAAATTGTATTATCTCGGCAATTTCAGCCGGCGGGGATATGATAAACACACAAATGGGTTTGTCATCCGCTATGGTTCTTGACCCGACTAAAGGCACTCAAACTTCCCTCCTTGGAACATTTTTCAGTTATTTGGGTTTTTATATTTTTATGTGCGTTGGCGGCTTGTATTGGATTATTAATGCTTTTTTAAAAAGCTTTACGATTTTCCCCATATACGCAACTTCTTTTTCGCTTGACGCTATAATCAACATGGATTATTTAATACAAATCACAAGCAACGTGCTTTTTATGGGTATGCAAATTGCAGCGCCCGTTTTGCTTGCAACGCTCGGGCAAGATATTATCCTTGGTATAATTTCAAAAACCGCTCCTCAAGTTAACGTATTTCAATTAAGCTTCTTATTCAAACCAATTATGGGCTCTTTAATCCTTATGTGGATTTTGCCAATGCTTATAAATACAATAAACGAATACATCAGCTCTTACGCACAAATTTTTTAAAGCGAAAGCCTTTTGATATCAAACAATTCTTCCGGAACGACAATCAAATAAATCGTTTCATCATTCACAAAACTTGTGATTTGAAAATCATTTACAGTATTTTCATTCAAAATTTCGCCATTAATATCAAACCTTGCGCCAATTCTATCAACCAAAATTCCCATTGTTGCATCAGGCGTTTCAAACACCACGACAATTGAATTTTCAGAAACTTTAGTTTCCCCTAAATTCAAATAAGCGCAAATATCCAAAATTGTGATAAACTCGCCTTTTATGTTCAAAAGCCCGAGCGCATAATTTGGAGTGTTTGGAATTTTCACAATTTTATCATCACTTTTTAATTTGTGAAAATATTTAACTTTTGAAATATCGATACAATAAAAATCCTGATTTACTTGAAAACTTAAATAATCTTCTTCAAGATAATAGTTAGCTAAATTTTCAAACTTAGCTTTTTCTTTTAAATCATTTTTTCTGTTTTCCAAAATGACCAAAGAATTTTCATCCGTCGGGAAAACTTCGTTCATCAGGTTTTCTGTGCCGTCTTTAAAAATTGAATTTTTAATTCTGTCAGACAACATATCTACATTTAAAACAACCGCATTATCATCACCCATTGGCACAAAAGCTTCTGAATAGCGATATTCGCCAAAGTATGGCGCAGGTTTGATTTCAGATTTTTTAATGCGCCTAATGTCAATGATTTCATCAGCCACAAAAGCAAAAATATTATCCTCTGAATTTACAATTACAATTTTATTATCCAAAGTATATTTGATTCTTTTTTTGTCTAAAATACCTTTCAGGTCAATCACGTTTATAAAATATGAATTTAACTCCAAAATGCCAATTGCGTGCTCCGGCAATCTTTCAGGAATTTCCAACTTCATTAATCTTAAAATTTCAGAAATTTTACAAGAATCGATTGCATAAATTGTGTCGTCCAATTTAAACAAAAGAAGCTCGCGAACATCGTTTCCTAAATTTTCTGTTAAATATTCCATTCGGTTTCCTTCATATTATCTATTTTATCCATCTTTTTTTGCACTAGCAAGCCGTATTTTATATAATAGGTTATAGAATAGATTATACTCTATTTTTAAAGAAAAGGAGAAAAAATGGATAAAATAAACCAAAACTTCGATACTGTTAAAAAAATAATTAGAAAAAAACAGTTTACGGACGCTCTTTTTATGGCGATAATTTATTGCGCAACATTTTGTTTAATCTTCTTTTTAGATTTACCTCATGCGCTTGAAATGATTGTTTTGGCGCTTGCTTTCTTAATTTCAATCATATTTTTATATTTATCAGGCGCAGTCACAATTAAAAAAACAAAAAAAATCATAAATAAAACGGTAAACGACACAATTTCCAAAGCGACAAAAATGAGCGAAACGGTGAACATTCAAAACGAAGCTCTTAGCACAAGCGTTATGAAGCTCTCGTCTTTAAGACTAATCACCGAAGGGCTTGGCGAATACAACGAAAAATTAGACGCGGTTATCAATCAAGCAAAAGAAAAAACTTCCGATTCTCTACAATTTTCAAGCACAGAGAATATAAATATTGAAGCAAACATTGAAAAAATGTTTTCAATCAGGCACAAAATTCAAACTATTGCAGAGTTAATTCTTGAATTGTCAGAATTCATTCAATTAATTTCATCCACAACAGGCATTGTTGAAGATATTGCAGAACAAACTAACTTGCTTGCCCTAAACGCGGCAGTTGAAGCAGCTCGTGCCGGCGAACACGGAAAAGGCTTTGCAGTTGTTGCAGGCGAAATTAGAAAACTTGCCGATGAATCTAAAAAAGCAACCGCTAAAATTTCTTCTCTCATTCAAGATATTAAACAAACTGCAAACTCAACCGTTATGGCAACAGAAGAGGGCGCAAAAGAAATTGAATCCGGCATTGACCTTGCACAAAACATCGGTGGGGATATTAAAAAATTAATCTCAATTATTGAAGAAATTTCTCAAAGCGTTGAAGAAGTTAATGACTCCGGCGCAAAAATAAAACAAGACACTAAAAAAACATCTGAATATTTGGAAGATTTAGAAACAATTTTGAAAAAAGGTTGTTCAGCAAATCAAAATGGCGCAGGTGCAATTGACACTACAGGCAACATCTCAAATTCCTTTAAAAACTAGATAAATTAAGGTGTTAGATGGAATTTAGCGAAACAGAATTAAATGAAATTCTAAACATTTTTAAATACGAAGGGTTAGAGATTGTTGACTCAATGGACAACAATCTTCTTGAGCTTGAAAAACAACCCAAAAATCAAGATTTAATCCTTCAATTATTTAGAGATGCGCACAGCTTGAAAGGCTCTGCAAGAATGCTTGGCTTCAATTCCATGCAATCGCTTATGCATAAAATTGAAGATTTAATCGGGCTTTTTAAAGAAAGAAAAATATACCCACATTCTGAAATTTTAGAAATAATTTCAAAAACGCTTGCTTATGTAAAAATTTCAATTGAAAAAACAGTTGAGATGAAAATAGAATATTCAGACGAAAATTACGACCAATTTTTCGCAATGCTCAATTCTGTTTTCGATAATCAAGAAAAATATAAAATCACCAATTTTGAAGAAGGTGTGGCAAGCGCAAACACAAAAGAGCAGGGCGAAGATTTAGCGAAAGTCGAAAATTTAATCTCAAATATTTTATACAACTACACCTTAATCAGGCAAAAATCAGATTTTGCGTATTCAAAAAATTTGAGTTCAGATTTAGAAGAACTTAACAAAACATCTGGCACATATTCAATAAATGATTTTCAAGAAACAATCTCAGGCGCTTATCAAATCGCGCTCGAGCTAAAAGATAAGCCAAACGAAGAATATAAAAATTGCCAAGATAAGCTATCCTTACTTGATTTCAACGTTGATAAAATAATTTCACTTTTCACGCAATATTGTGAAGAGCGCGGAATAAACCACAAAAATTATTATGACGAAGTTTTCAAAATGCTTGAAGGGAAAAAAGAAGATATAAAAGAAAGCGAGCCGATTGAAAACATTGTAAAAGAATTAGCTGAAAACATAAAAAATATTGATGTAAAAAACAATCAAAAAGAAGAAATTGAAGCAAATATTTCAAAAATTAAAAATTCATTAAAAGAAAAAGAAGATATTGTTATTTTTAATTTGCTCGCAAGCGTAATAAGTTACTATCAAAAACACGATAAAATCCCTGAACGCGACACAAAAGAAGCTCTACGCAACATTTTGGAAGAATTTATTATACCTGAAAACGCGCAAAGCAAAGAAATTAAAACTTCGCTTATTCAACGCCTAAAAATTGTTTTAAGCATTGCGCACATCAACATAGAGAACCTAAACCGCAGAGCTGAAATTCAGCCTGTTGAAACTTTTTCGTCAAACGATTGGATTGCAAGCATTAACACGAGTTCCATCAAAACACTTCGTGTTGATAGCGATAGGCTTGATAAACTCGTTAATCAAATTGGCGAACTTATTGTCACGAGAATTAAAAACACTGAACAATTATCTCTTATAAAAAACATACAAAGCAATTTTATCGAATGGCAAAAAAGCTGGAATAAGCTCGGGCACTTTATTAAATATTTCGATAAAAAATATTTAAATAACGAATTTGAAACATCGAGCAATCAAGAAGAATTTTTGCAAAATATGTCTTCGTATAACAAACAGCTTATTTCCCTATACACAAACCACGGGGAAAAATTCCATAATATCCTATCGCAAATTGATTTGTTGCATAAAAATATGCAAGAGCAAGATGTATCTTTGAGCACAATTTCAACCGAACTTGAAGCTATGGTTAAAAATATGAGAATTTTGCCTCTTGCCACAATTTTCCATCTTTTCCCAAGGATGATACATAACATTGCAAAAGAAAAAGGTAAAAAAATTGACTTTAGGGTTCAAGGAAGCGAAGTAAGTGTTGATAAAAAGATTATAGAAGACATCAAAATCCCTCTAATGCACATTTTAAGAAACTCTATTGACCACGGCATAGAAGCGCCTTTTATTAGAAAGGAAAGGGGGAAGCAAGAAACAGGCGTAATTACAATTAACGCTGAACATAGAGAAAATAAAATCATAATCACAATAAAAGATGACGGGCAAGGCTTAGACGTTAAAAAAATAAAGCAAAAAGCTTTAGATAAGGGTTTTTTAACGACTGAAGAAGCGGAAAAATTGCCTGACGACGAAATAGTGAACATAATTTTTTACCCAGGGTTCTCAACGGAAGACACAATTACGGAACTATCAGGCAGAGGGCTTGGGCTCGATATAGTGCACACAAAAATTTCACAATTAAACGGAAAAATTGATATTGCAACAGAATATGGTAAAGGAACAATCACAACAATTGAGCTTCCTGCCACGATGGCAACAATAAAGGCATTTATCGCAATGGAAGCAGAGCAACTTTTTGTCTTTCCTGCAGCTAGCATAAAAACCGTTATAAGAATTAATACAGACGAAATTTTCTTAAAGGATAACAAAAACTATTTTGTGTATAACAACAAAGTAATTCCTGTTTACACACTTTCGCAAATTTTGAAATTTGAAAATACTTCAAGAAAAGAGGAAAAATACACCCTTTTAATTATCGAATCTGAAAATTCTCAAATAGGGGTTATTGTTCAAAAATTGATTGGGGAAGAAGAAATATTGCACAAAAAACTTCCCGCTCCATTTTGCAAAGTTAAAAATATTTCAGGAATCACAACCCTTGCAAACGGCAGCACCTGTTTGATTTTAAACATAACAGATATTCTAAATTACGCAAACAAAAGAATTTTCACAAAAATTGTATCGGTGAACACTCAAAACATTTTGCAAAACAACAGCAGATATAAAATTTTAGTTGTTGACGACTCTAAAACAACAAGAATTCTTGAAAAAAATATCATTGAAAGCAGGGGTTATAATGTGCGCATTGCAACAAGCGCGCTAGACGCAATTAACATTATGCAAAAACTCGAATTTGATTTAGTTATAACTGACAATGAAATGCCGGAGATGACAGGGCTTGAATTTGTTGAAGAAATAAGGAAGCAAGAAAAATTCTTAAAACTGCCTATAATTGTGTTAACTTCTAATTCAAGAGATATATGGGAAAACAGGTTTATGCTTGCCGGTGCAAATCACTTCATTCAAAAATCTGAATTCAACCAAGAAATGTTCATTGAAAAAATTAGCGAGCTTTTAAATGCAAATAAATGATTATATTAAAAATTATTATAAAAGCTCATCTCAGACAGAACATACAAGGCAAGTTGAAAAATTTGCAATTGAAATTTTGGGGAAAATTACCGAGTGCGAACGGTTTAATTACTTAAAAAATACTAAAAATTATTTGTCAGCCGGTTCAATTTTGCATGATATAGGCAATCTCATTCAAGATGAAATTGGCGGGAAACATAATAAAATCGGGGCAAAATTAATTCTTGAAAACGGGATTGAAGGTTTTAGCGAAGAAGAAATAAAAATTATCGCTTGCCTTGTGAGGTATCACCGCGGCAAGTGCCCAAAAGAAAAGCATAAAATTTATTCTTCCTTAAGCAACGAAGCAAAAACCACAACACAAGCGCTCTCGGGCATTTTGCAAGTTGCCGATATGCTTGATTTTGAACATTTTTGCTTTGTTGAAAAAATTGAAATTGAATATAATGAGTCAAAAAACATTTTTGAAATAAAAACCATACCTGAAATTTCTAAAATTATCGGTTTTGGAGAAGTTTTTGAAAAGAAAAAAAGACTTTTTGAAAAATTTTTTGAGGTTGAACTTAAAATTATATAAAAATCAATCCATCGATTGATAAATTTGCCCATCTTTTGGTTGATGTCTAAGTCATGCTTGTTCGCTATTATACAACTATACAAACAATGATGACTAGGGAGTAAGGTTGAGATGAACGGATTAGGTTCGTTTTTAAAGAGTTTATTAGTAGTAGCTGTAATAAGTTTAACAACATCAACTGTTTTTGCAGTAGAAAATGTTATTGAATCAGTTGAAATTAGCCAACACAACACAGGTTATAATTTAAAAATCAGAACAACAGAAGCAACTCAAGTTAAGAAAAGAGTTGAAAATAAAAACAGCGCATATTTTGAATTAAAAAATGTTGTTCCGGCAGATGATATCGACACAATCTATAACGATGTTTCAGATTTAGACGGCGTTATAATTCAGCAAATCGACAAATCAAAAATCAGAATTTACGTAAACGGGCTTGGCGCTGCAAAAACAAAAGCAACAATCGAAGCTCCTGCCAACATAATTAAAGATACAAAAGAAATTATCGTGGGCGCACCAAGAAGCAAATATTCGCCTGTGAACTACGAATCACTCGAAGAAAGCAATTGGGATGATAACGAATTTACATTTGCAAATGTCGTTAATTCAACTTCAGAAGCTTTAAGTAACATGAACATAGACTTTATGTTTGTTTTAAGCATAGTTGTTGTTCTTATCTCGCTTGCTGGGCTTAAAAAAGCTTTTGCAAATAAAAGTGTCGCAAATAATGAATTTATCGGAATTAAAGGCGCAAGCAAAGCTCAAGATAATTTAGGCGCAATTCCTATGCCGCAAAGCGATTTGTTAAAAGAATTGAAAGAAAGCGAAATTGCAACTCTTAACACAAATTACACAAAACCAAGCGCCGCAACTCAAAACTACGCACTAAATTCATATAACAAAGCTCAAAACAAAAATCCATATACAAACAATGTAAGGAAAGGCACAACTTTAAATCAACCGTTGAGAAAAGTGTCTAGCCCGATGACGCCTGAAAGACCAAAATATTCAGCACCTAAGAAAAATATTGCAAATCAATATAAAAATATGCAAAACCACATGGCGACAAACACAATCAAAAAAGCTGAAACAAAAGCAAATATAAATATGGATAATTTAAAATTCCTTGAATCCGTTACACAAATTTATGAAAAAAGCGGAAGAAAAGACCTTGCACAAGGAATTAAATCAAATTTAAGCAAATCAAAAGTTGCAATTTAAGTTTCTAATCTAAATAAAATCATACTCAACCAATTGGTCATTCTGACCAATTTTTTTTGCGAGCGAAGAAAATTTTTAGCAAAATTTGTTTTTTGCAAAAATTTTCAAGCGAGTCTATAGTGTGCAAGCTCGTGATGGCAATGCGTTGAGCGAATTTCTGCACGAACGGAGCTGTGAGCCGGAGTGTTTGCGAAGCAAAAAACTCATTCCCGCAAATGAGCGAGTTCGGATAGCGAGCAGAAATAGCGCAAGCGGCGCAAGCCGCGAAAGCGATGTCTGCGAGCGTGGAAGAAATTAAAGAAGCATTGGCAGACAGAGCGTAGCCGTTCTTCATAAGAAGTTAAAATCGTAGTGCGACGCACTAGATTTTAACGAGCGAGCTTTAAGTGTGAGCCCATAGAGTGGAGTTTCTACCCCAACAACATAAAGCGCAAATCCAATTTTTCGAAATTTTTATCACAAAAGCAGAAAGAGGGAGAGCTTTTGCGGTCACAGCTTAAAGTGTAAAGCATAAAGCATATTTTTGTTAAATAGCTTTTCGCAAAAGCTCGACTGCGATTTCTGAGATAAAAATTTGAAAAATGGCAAGGGTAAAACAAAAGCCGTGTTTTTCTTTTTCGGTTCACTTTTTCTTTTTGCATCGGCGTTTGAACAAAAAGAAAAAGTGAACAAAGGGTAAAATATTGCGCCAAGTTGCATTAATTGGAAAGATCCTGAACAGCTTGAAAATTACGGCTTTGCCTTATTTTCTACGCTTTCAGGATGACGGATTAAGATCATATTGTTGGGCAAGTATGCCCAACCTACGAACTGCCTGACAAAATCATAAGGCGCGTTCGCACACACCATAATTGTTCTACACAAAATCAGCTTACATACCCCACATCAAAACTTATTGTCAGAACATTATTTCTGCCGTAAAATATTTTTAAGAAACGGGGGAAATATGAAAGACGAAACAAAATGTTTACATTCCGGCTACACACCTGAAAACGGCGGGCC
Source organism: uncultured Gammaproteobacteria bacterium (assembly GCA_964570895.1). GTDB lineage: Bacteria > Cyanobacteriota > Vampirovibrionia > Gastranaerophilales > Gastranaerophilaceae > RGIG1918. The sequence goes on along the minus strand of CAZMZD010000003.1, from coordinate 60,412 downwards.
ACGCGTTATGCCAATATATCAAAGCACAACTTTTCGCTTTAATTCAACAGACGAAATAGCAGCTGTTTTTGATGATCCAACAAAAGCACATATATATTCAAGGTTCACAAACCCAACAGTTGATGTCGTAGAAAAGAAAATTGCAGATTTAGAAGGCGGAGTTGCCGCAATGTGTACATCTTCAGGGCAAATGGCTTCTTTAATGTCCGTTTTGAATTTAGCAAGCGCAGGCGATAGCATTGTGAGCGCAAGTGCAATATACGGTGGCACAATAAACCTTTTTGCCATAACTTTAAAAAAGCTTGGGATTGAATGCATTTTTGTTGATGTCGACGCGACAGAAGATGAAATTCAAGCAAAAATTAAACCGAACACAAAAGCAATTTTTGGCGAAACATTAACAAATCCTTCGCTTCAAATTTTAGATATTGAAAAATTTGCAAAAGTTGCACATAAAAACAACATTCCTCTAATTGTGGATAACACTTTTGCAACACCAATTTTATGCAAACCAATTGATTTTGGGGCAGATATAGTTATTCATTCAACCACAAAATATATGGACGGGCACGCTCTTCAAGTGGGCGGAGTTATTGTAGATAGCGGTAAATTTGATTACACGAGCGGAAAATTCCCTGATTTCACAGAGCCGGACGACTCTTACCACGGAACAATCTACACTCGCGATTACCCGTTTGCACCATATATCATTAAAGCAAGAATGCAATTAATGCGCGATTTTGGGGCATATCCATCAGGGCATAGCGGATTTTTGTTAAATATCGGGCTCGAAACACTTGCAATCAGAATGGCAAGATATTGTGAAAACGCCATCAAAGTTGCAAAATATTTCGACGAACATCCAAAAATCGAAAGCGTTAATTACCCGGGGCTTACGCACAATAAATATCACAATTTAGCGCAAAAATACTTGCCAAATGGGCAAAGCGGGGTTATGTCCATCGTAATTAAAGGCGGGAAACAAAACGCAATTAAATTTATGGATAACTTAAAAATGGCTTCAAACGAAGTGCACGTTGCAGATATCAGAACATGCGTTTTGCACCCTGCAAGCGCAACTCACAGGCAATTAACAGACGAACAACTCGTTGCTTGCGGCATAAACCCTTCAATGGTAAGATTTTCAGTTGGGCTTGAAAATGTCGATGACATCATCTCTGATGTTGAATGCGCGCTTAAAGAAATTTAACATAAAGGTTCAAAAAAATTTTCACGCGCGTTAAATAAATATGCTAACGAAAATTAATTTTGCACCAAATATAAATTTCTTGGGTAAAAAGTATGTGATTGGGCACAAAACACCGGACACAGACTCTGTTTGCTCTGCAATTGCGCAAAGCAACCTTGCAAACATTTTAAAAAGCGACCCTAAAGACGAGTTTATCCCGCTTGCAGCAGGCGATATAAACAAAGAAACAGAGTTTGCGCTCGCATATTTTAACATCAAACCGCCAAAAGTCACAACGGATTTGAGCTTAAAAGTTAAAGATGTTAAAGACGAACAAGAGCCAAAAAATGTTGCCATTCAAGACAACAGCTCCATCCGCGAACTTTATAATTTTATGTATAACAACAATTTAGACGAAGTTCCTGTTGTAAATAAAAATAATGAAATATCCGGAATAATCACTCCAAAGAAAATTACTCGTTTTAATTTGAGAAAAGACGATATTTTAGATGAATTAAAATTCAAGAAAATTCCATTCAGAAAATTTAAAACCTTGCTTGAAGCTAAAGTTTTGGCAGGGGAAGAACTTTTAGATCAAACCCTTCAGGGTAATGTTAAAATGGGCGTTTATTCTTTTGATACCACAAGAAAATCCGGCTTGAAAGACGCGATGGTGCTTGTTGGTGATAGAGAAGATATCCAAGAAGAAGTCATAAACAGGGGCGCAAAGGCTCTTGTCATCACAAAACACAAGCAACCTTCCAAAAAAATTATTGAACTCGCAAAAGAAAAAAATCTAATAATTCTTTCAACAAAATTTGGGACATCTTCAAGCGCAAAATTAATTGAGCAAAGCTACCCTATCCGCGAACTTGCAAACAAAAATTTTGTATCTTTTGATGAAAATGATAATTTAAATAGCATTAAAACAAAAGCGAAAACAAGCGCACAAAGCGTTTTTCCTGTTACGAACAATGGAAAAATATCAGGCGTTGCAACACTCGATAAAATTTTAAAACCCGAAGAAAAAGAAGTTATACTCGTTGACCACAACAGCGAAAACCAATACGCACAAGGAATTGAGCGAAAAAACATTAAAGAAATAATTGACCACCATAGACAAGAATTCATTTCAACAGGCGAGAGAATACCTGTTCAATATAGCGACACGGGCGCAACCGCCACAATGATTGCAAAAAACTACAAAGCAAATTCAATTGAAATTCCAAAAGACATTGCAGGCATCCTGTGGTGCGCAATTGTGTCTGATACTGACAATTTCACATCCGCCACAACTACCGTTCAAGATTTAATAATTGCCCAAGAACTAGCACAAATTGCAGGAATTAAAGACGAAAAAGCCCTTTCTTTAGAACTTTTAAAACAAAGAGATTTAGCACTTGAAAATCTTACGCCGGAAGAACTTGTGGATTACGACAAGAAAATTTTTAAAGCAGGAAAAGATTATGGCTATTCAATCAGCCAAATTTTGACTTTTGAAAGCCAAAAAAGGCTCGAACAAAAAGACCGCCTTGCAAAATATTTAGAAGAACTCGAAAAAAGCGACAAATTAAACGGCACGACTTTAATGGTTACAGATACACCAAGCAAAACCACATATTTGCTTGCATCATCCGGCATTAAAAAAAGAGCAAAAGAACTTTTAAAATCTGATAGCGAAATTTTAGACCAAAAAATAAAAGACAGCCCAGCCACATACAGGCAAGTTTTTGAAGAACTCCAAAAACTTCCATACGCAAAGCTCCCTGAAGTGACTTCAAGAAAAGAACAGGTTGAACCGCTAATCAGAAAGCTTTTTGAAGAGTAAACAAAGCGAATTTGCCTGCAAATTTTGTTTTTCCTCAAGGATAAATTATACCCTCATTGCAAATATCACGAAAAAAATATTATAATGTTTAAAAATAATGAGGATATTATGATAAAAGTTTTATTTGTTTGCTTAGGAAATATTTGCCGTTCGCCTATGGCGCAAATTATTTTTCAAAATATGGTGACAGATGCTTGTCTGGAAGATGAATTCGTAATAGATTCAGCAGGAACAGAAGGCTATAACGAAATGTGCCACGCGGGCATTCACAGGGGCACAAAAGAAATTTTAAGGAGAAAAGGCGTCCGCTTTGAAGAACACTACTCCCGCAAAATCAGAAAAAGCGATTATGAATATTACGACTATATAATTGCGATGGATTCAGAAAATATTGCAGATATAGAATACATCGTGGGCGCGGATTATGATAACAAAATCTCAAGACTGCTTGATTACACCTCCCACCCGCGAAACATCAAAGACCCTTGGTATACAGGGAATTTTGACGAAACTTATGATGATATCACGGAAGGTTGCGAAGCATTTTTTAAGAGTTTGAATTTGTGAATTCTAGTATTTTGTTTTAGAATCTTGCAAACTAATGCAACTTGATATTATTTTTTGCTCTTTCATTTTTCTTTCTTTGCTCTGCGGCGCTTGAGTGTCAAAGAGAGAACTCCTTGACTCTTTGCGAACACGCGAGCATTAGAGGCAAGGTGGTGCTTTAGTAAAATGAAGAAGAGTAAAAATAATATATGTTGCATTAATTGGTAAGATCCTGAAATAAATTCAGGATGACTACGTGCTAAAGACTCACTGTCTTGGATTTTCTTAATCGCTCAAGCCTGTCATCCCTTCACTATCGCTGTCGTAATTGCGGCTTTCGCACGCTCCGCCCTACCTAAAATCCGCTCTCTTGGATTTTCGGGCGTGCATAGCTCTAGTATTTCGTTTCAAAATCTTTTAAAAGATTTTTCCACTCCATAGAGCTATTTGCTCTTACGGGCTCGCTCGTTTGCTTACGAAAATGAGCTTTTGGCGTTGCCAACGCTCCTGCTTTCGCACGCTCCGCCCTACCGAAAATCCGCTTTATATTGTATAATGTTTGTGAGCAAAATAAGGAATGGTATCAAAATGGAAAAGCAATCTAATTCAACAAAACCTGAAAATAATGCAGAAAATTTATCTTCACACAAAGCGCAAAGCGCTAATATAAATCAGCAAAAATACGAACTTGGTTTACCACATGAAGAGCTTTTAATGCGCACGAATTCTGATTTTTTAACAACTAAAAAATATTTAGCTGTTGATTGCGCAGAATATCAAAGCCTTAAAGAAGGCGACAAAAAGGCACTTTGCCACTTGGTTAAGGCAGGTAACGCCATAAATAATGTTTTTATGAAGCTTGATAACCCGCATAATTTGCAATTTGCAAAATTTTTGAATAAAGAAATTGAAAAAGGAAACGAAGACGCTAAACTGACAAAAATCTTGTTCGACGCACAGATGGGCATTTGCTCAGTTGATAACAACGCAAATCAAATTGAGCTGGCGCGCGGCATACATGAACTTTCAGGCAAAGGGTTTTACCCTGAAGACCTAGAGCCAAAGAAGCTTCACGAAATTTTAATAAAAATGCTTGAAGATGGCGAAACTGAAGAAGTTTCTAAAATTTTAAACCAAAGAACAGTCGTCGAATGGAATGGCGAAAAATTAAAAGCGATTGATTTTGTTGACAAATTTAAAGACGAATTTGAATTTATTGCGTGCGAATTAGAGCTTGCAGCCAAAACTTCCACAAACGCGGATTTTAGCGAATATCTAACCTTGCAAGCAAAAGCCTTGCGCGAAGCCGACCCAAAACTTGACGGGCTTGCGGATAAAAAATGGGCAACACTGCAAAATACGCCTCTGGAATTTACCATTGCGCGCGAAAATTACGACGACGAGATGACAGGCACCGTGTTTGAAAATGAGAAATTGAAAGCCTTGATATCAAAACACAATATCGAAGTCACCCCAAAAGATTCGCTCGGCATTCGCGTTGGAATTGTAAACCAAAAAGGTACCGATGACATTTTAAAAATTAAAAAATACATACCTTTAATGGCAGAAAATATGCCGTATAAAGAAAAATACGAGCAAAGTTTTTCACTTGACCAAGACCCAAAACAAACAATGGTGGATGTTGATATTGTTTCATTGTTTGGCGTGGAAGCAGCTTACAGAGCCGGTTTTTGCGTGGCACAAAATCTTCCGAACGGAGATAAATATTCAATCAAACATCTTGACGGCGGAAGAAGAAACATTTACCACAGGCAAATTAGAAAATCAGATAGCCCAGACGCCCTCAAAAAGCAGCAAGAAAAACTTGACGCCCTTTTGAACCCTGAATTACACAAATATTACAACCCTGAAGCGCGTCATTGGTTCACGATAGGGCATGAAAACGCACATTCATTAGGGCCTAACGAAGGGCGCGAAGCGCTTGGAAAATATAAGTCGATAATTGAAGAAAATAAAGCCGATATGACATCTGCCGCAATGGTTGATTTACTTACCAAGGCAGGAATGTACACCGAAGAGCAAAAGCGCGAAATTCTTGTGACTTTTGCGCTTGATAACATTTTAAAAGCGAAACCGACTTTATCTCAAGCGCATAGAGTCAGAAGCGTTATGCAATGCAATTATTTAATAAGAGAAGGCGCAATCAAACTCTCTAAAGACGGCGTTATGGATATTGATATAGAAAAAATGGTTCCCGCTTCCAAAAAAATGCTTGAAGAAATTATTGAAGTTCAACTGAGCAAAGATTTTTCCAAAGGCGAAAAATTTGTTTTAGATAATTTCAAATGGAGGGACGAGCTTGAAGCCGCTGCGCAAAACCTTGCAAAAACCTACAAACAACTAAACGGCAGGGCAGAAGCGCCACTTGCAGAGCATTTGTTAAATATTGAAAATTAATCTTAAGGAATTAACAAATAAAATTTCAATAAAAAAAGAGGCTTTGGTTAGCCTCTTTTTTTAAATCTACGCCGAGAGCGATTCGAACGCTCGACCTACTGCTTAGAAGGCAGTTGCTCTATCCAGCTGAGCTACCGGCGCATAGTTTTCGTTTAAATAAATTGTCAATCTTTTAGAGCAACTTGTGTTCAATCTTCACTTTATCAAAAGTTCCGATAGCTAAATACTACCATAAAAATTTTTCCTTGCAAATATTTTATACAATTTTGTCATATTATGTTATAATTTTCTTGAAGATTGGGGGTATTTGTGGCGGTTATTATAGACGGGAAAAAGGTGAGCGGGGAAATCCTCAGGTTTTTGCAGCTAATGGTTGCAGATATCAAATTAAAACACAATATTGTGCCAACTCTTGCCGTTATTTTAGTTGGCGATGACCCCGCAAGCAAAGTTTATGTATCCAAAAAAGAAGAAATGGCGCGCAAAATTGGCTTCAATTCGCTAATGATAAATTTTCCTAAAAACGCAACTCAAGAAGAAATTGCAGATAAAATCGAAGAATTAAACCAAGATGACGAAGTGAATGCAATACTTCTTCAGCTCCCGCTTCCGGATCATCTGGATTCCCACGCGCTAATAAACGGCATAAGCCCAATGAAAGATGTTGACGGCTTCACGCCATATAACGCAGGGCTTCTTGCAACAGGGAAAGAGTCTGTCGTTCCTTGCACGGCGCTTGGAATTATGAAACTCCTTGAAGAATTTAATATCAGCCTTAAGGGGAAAAATGTCACAATCGTTGGGCGCTCAAACATTGTGGGCAAGCCGCTTGCGCAATTAATGCTTGCAAAAGATGCGACCGTGACACTTGCGCATTCTAAAACAGAGGACCTTAAAAAACACACTTCTTGCGCTGATATTTTAGTTTGCGCAACAGGGAAGGCGCACTTAATAACAGCGGATATGGTGCAAGATGGCGCAGTTGTAATTGATGTTGGCATCACGCGTGGCGCAGACGGAAAACTCACGGGTGATGTTGATTACAATAATGTTAAAGAAAAAGCCAGCTTTATAACTCCCGTCCCAGGGGGTGTTGGGCCTATGACAATTGCTATGCTTGCATATAATACTTATAAACTTTTTGCAATTCAAAAAAGTTTCCCAGAAGGGAGCAAAGTTAGATGAGAAGCGCACTTTCAAACCCTTTAAGAGATGCTTGGGTTGAAATTAATATCGATTTATTCGAAGAAAATTTAAGAGAAATAAAAAAACATGTAAAGTCTAAGCGCATTTTGGCAGTTGTTAAAGCGGATGGCTATGGGCACGGCTCATTAATGCTTGCGCCAACGCTTATTGCTTATGGCATTACAGATTTTGGCGTTGCGACTTTAGACGAAGGGCTTGAGCTTCGCAAAAATAAAATTGATAACCCTATTCTTGTGCTTGGCGCAGTGCCTTTTTGGGGTTATGAAAACGCTCTTAAAAACGATATCCAAATCTCAATTTATAATGAAGAACACCTTGAAATGGCGCGCCAAATCTACGAAAAAACAGGCAAAAAATTAAAGGTTCAAGTAAAAATTGACACCGGAATGAACAGGATTGGAATTAATGCAAACTCTGCTGTTGATTTTATAAATCTTGTTAAAAAGGCTGAATATGTTGAACTTACAGGCGTTTTCACGCATTTTGCAGATGTTGAAGATGAAGAAATTTTCAATGAACAGATAACAAAATTTAAAAATGTTATAAATTCAATTGATAGAAACGGTTTGATTATTCACTGCGCAAACTCCGGCGCAATTTTAACCCGTGATGACCTTGATTATGATATGGTGCGCGCTGGGATTATTCTCTATGGGCTCACTCCTTTTTCAAAAAAGGAATTTGCAAAATATACTGAAAATTTAAATCAAATAATCGGGCTTAAAGCGCGTATCACAAACATTCACAAAATTAAAAAAGGCGAAGGTGTAAGCTATGGTTACAAATTTGTTGCCGATAAAGATATGACAATTATAACCATCCCTCTTGGCTACGCTGATGGCGTTTCGCGCTCTCTTTCAAATAAAATTGCAGCCGGTTTCAAAGGACACATTATAAAACAAGTTGGAAACATTACGATGGACCAAATGATGTTAGCTCTTCCTGAAGGCGTTGAAGCAGAAGTTGGCGAAGTTGTCACTTTGCTTGGGCAAGATGGCGAAAATAAGTTTTCGATTGATGAATGGGCAAATATTTTAGGCACAATAAACTACGAACTAACTTGCAGGCTTAAAGTGCGCTTACCGCGAATTTACACTCGTTAAGGAGATAAATATGGGAAAAAGAAGTTTTTTGTATGAAGAACAAGAAAAAATGGGGGCAAAAATAGTTCCTTTTGCAGGCTGGGATATGCCCGTACAGTACTCAGGAATTATTGACGAACACAACACTGTAAGAAATTCTCTTGGGCTTTTTGATGTTTCCCATATGGGCGAAGTTTTTGTGGAAGGCGAAGGCGCGCTTGATTTTCTTCAAAGCATTGTTCCGCAAGATATTTCAAAATTAAAAGACACAAGGGCGGTTTATTGCCAATTGACAAATAAAAATGGCGGAATTATTGATGACCTCATAATTTATAAATTAAAAGATAATTATTACCTTTTAATTGTGAACGCTTCAAGAATTGATGTTGATGTTAATTGGATTACTCTAAATTCACTTGATTACAATGTTAAAATCGCAAATGAGTCGCATAATTATTCCCTTCTTGCCCTTCAAGGCCCGAATGCTTCTAAATTAATTGCAAAATTAGGCTTAGCAGAAGAGGTGCAACCTGAATATTTTTCAATTAAAGAAGCGAGTGTTGCAGGGGTTAATTTAATGCTTTCAAGAACAGGCTACACTGGCGAAGACGGCTTTGAATTAATGGTTGAAAATAAATATGCGGTTAAGCTTTGGAAAGCCTTGCTTGAAGAAGGCGCAGAGTTTGGAATTAAACCAATCGGGCTTGGCGCGCGCGACACTCTCCGCCTCGAGGTTGCACTTCCTCTTTGGGGCAACGATATTGACGAAGACACGACCCCAATTGAAGCAGGGCTTGCTTGGAGCGTTGCAAAAGATAAAAAAGAAAATTATAACGGCAAAGAAGTTATTATGGGGCAAATCGAAGGCAAGGTGCCACTTAAGAAAAAATTGGTGGGCTTTGAAATGGTAGACAAAGCAATTCCGCGCCATGAATATGAAGTATATTACGAAGGTAACAAAATTGGCGTTGTCACAAGCGGAGCACCGGCACCCTCGAAAGGCACTAATATCGGGCTTGCGCACATATATTTAGAAGACAACTCAATATTTCTTAACAAAACTATTGGCATATATATAGATATCATGGTAAGAAATAAGTTGTATAAAGCCCAAATTGTTAAAAAACCTTTTGTGCAAAAGAAGAATAGCGTGAAGAATTAAGGAGAAAAAATGGCGTACGTACCAGAAGGAATTTTATGTTCGAAATCTCATGAATGGATTTTAGATGTAGGTGAAGTATTTACGATTGGTTTAACCGATTATGCTGTCGAACAATTGGGCGACATCGTTTTTGTTGAATTGCCTGAAATTGGCGCAGAATTTCAAAAAGACGAAACTTTTGCAACAGTTGAAAGCGTTAAAGCTGCAAGCGAAATTTATATGCCTGCAGGCGGGAAAATCGTTGAAATAAATGAAGAATTAATTAATTCACCTGAAAAATTAAACGAAGACGTTTGGAATTCTTGGCTTGTGAAAGTTGATTGCACAAATTGGGGCGAAGACTCAATCGGGCTTATGGAATACGAAGATTATAAGGAATCAGCTTCATAATTTATGGAAAATTTTTTAGCACATACAGAAGAAGATAGGGCACAAATGCTTGAGGCGGTGGGCGTTAAGTCTGTTGAGGAATTATTTAACGTAATTCCGGATGGCGCAAAAATGCCTGATTTGCCGCTTGATGAACCTATTTCAGAATTTGCCGCTTCAAAAAAACTCAAAGCACTCGCTTGCGAAAATAAGATTGATTATCTTAATTTTATGGGCGGTGGCGCATATTCAAGATACATTCCTGCGGCAGTCAGCGCTGTCACTTCGCGCTTTGAATTTCTGTCTGCATATACTCCTTATCAGCCTGAAATTTCACAAGGCACCCTGCAGGCAATGTATGAGTTTCAAACATACATTGCAAGAATTTGCGGAGCAGATGTTTCAAATTCTTCTGTGTATGATGGGGCAACTGCCTGTGCTGAAGCGCTTTTGGCTTCTGTTAGAATCAACAAAATCCCATCTGTGTGGGTTGATAAAAATATAAACCCGAATTATTTAGAAGTGATTAAAACTTACCTTTGGGCGCAAAATATTAAACTCACAGTTGGCGAAAACCCTGATGGAGAGTATTCTGCAAAGTTATATCAATTCCCGAATTATTTAGGCGAGCTTAAAGAAATACCTGAAAAACGCGCGAAGGAACTTATTATCGTTGCGGTTGATATTTTTGCACTCGCGCTATGTGAACCACCGGAAGCTGATTTTATTGTCGGTGATTTTGGCTCTTGTGGGCTAGCGCTTAATTTTGGCGGCCCATACGGCGGGTTTATTGCGTGCAAAGATGCGCACAAAAGGCAACTTGCAGGAAGAATTATCGGGAAAACAATTGATAAAGATGGAAAACCTGCTTTTTGTTTAACTCTAAGCGCTCGCGAACAACACATAAGGCGCGAAAAAGCAACAAGCAACATCTGTTCAAACCAAGCGCATTGTGCGCTCACGGCTTGCGTATATTTAAGTTTGCTTGGTGAAAACGGCTTTAAAAAAGTTGCTAAAAAATCTTATGATAACGCGCATAATTTAGCACATAAACTTACTCAAGCAGGCTTTGAAATTGAAAACGAAAATTACTTCCAAGAATTTGTTTTGAAATTACCTAAAATTTCAGCCGATGAATTTCTCTCCAAAATGGAAGAAGAAGGAATTTTGGCAGGCATTAAGCTTGATGAAAACAGAGTTCTTGTTGCAACAACTGAAATTCTTGAAGATTATGATATTGAAAAATATACAACTTGCGCTCAAAATTTAGTATAGTTTTTAAAAACAATTCAATATTAAAAAAGCACCGAACTCACGCTCGGTGCTTTTGTTTTGCATTTATTATAATTAGATAATGCCTTGAGCTCTCATAGCTTGTTCGATTTTAATAAAACCTGCCAAGTTTGCACCTGCAACATAGTTATTTCCAAGCCCATATTGCGCAGCAGCTTCTTTGCATGATTTGAATATGTTTGTCATAATCGCGTCAAGTTTAGAATTTACTTCATCGAATGTCCAAGATAATCTCATTGAGTTTTGGCACATTTCAAGCCCTGAAGTTGCAACGCCGCCTGCGTTTGCAGCTTTTGCAGGAGCAAGCAAGATTTTCTTTTCAAGAAGATACGCAATTGCTTCATTTGTCGTTGGCATATTTGCACCTTCGCCGATTGCAAAAACTCCGTTTTCAACAAGCTTTTTAGCAGCGTCAAGCGTGATATCATTTTGAGTTGCACATGGAAGCGCGATGTCTGCTTTAATATTCCAAATTGCTTGATATTCGCCATTATTTTCAAAATATTCAGCTTCCGGATGAATATTTTTGTATTCTTTAATTCTTTTTCTTTCAACTTCTTTAATTTGCTTGATTGCTTGAATATCAATGCCGTTTTTATCATATATACAACCGTTCGAATCGCTCATTGCAACAACTTTTGCACCATATTCAGTTGCTTTAACGGCAGCGTATGTTGCAACATTTCCGCTTCCTGAAATGATAACGGTTTTTCCGCTCAAAGAACTATTGTTTTCTTTTAACATTTCTCTCATGAAATAAATAAGCCCAAAACCTGTTGCTTCAGGACGAGCAAGCGAACCGCCGTATGATAAGCCTTTACCTGTCAAAACGCCTGCTTCATATTGGTTTCTTATTTTTCTGTATTGACCAAACATATAGCCAATTTCTCTTCCGCCAACGCCGATATCGCCTGCCGGTACATCAAGGTTATGCCCAATGTGGCGATATAATTCGTTCATAAAGCTTTGGCAAAAACGCATAATTTCGTTGTCCGATTTTCCTTTTGGGTCAAAGTCTGAACCACCTTTAGCACCGCCCATAGGAAGCCCTGTGAGCGAGTTTTTAAAACATTGTTCAAATGCCAAAAATTTCATAATGCTTTGGTTAACTGATGGGTGGAAGCGAAGCCCGCCTTTGTATGGCCCGATAACGCCATTAAATTGCACCCTGAACCCTCTATTCACTTGCACTTGACCATTGTCATCAACCCAAGGCACTCTGAACACAATCATTCTTTCAGGTTCGCACAATCTTTCAAGCAAAGCCTCTTTTTTATATGTTTCTTCATGTGCTTTTATAACAGGCTCAAGAGTCGATAAAACTTCTTTAACCGCTTGATTAAATTCAGGTTCACCCGCATTTTTCTTGTTAACTTTTTCCAATACTTCATTAATGTAACTTGTCATCTTGATCTCCTAAATCTCTAGATGAATGAATTTTACCATAAAGTTTTTAAGTTGCGGATAAAGTTTTTATTAAGAAAGCAGAACCCCTGCAATACATGCTGATAGGTAAGAAGCAAGCGTACCGCAGATAAGCGCCTTTATCCCAAGTTTTGAAAGTTTTTTTCTAATGCTTGGGGCAATTTCTCCAATACCGCCAATTTGCATTGCAACAGAGCCAAAATTTGCAAAGCCGCAAAGTGCAAATGTCGCAATTATAAAGCTTTTTTCAGACAACATGCTCTTAACTGAAATTAAGTCCATATAGCCAATTGTTTCGTTCAATATGAGTTTTGTGCCCATTAATTGCCCAACTACATCTGCTTGTGACCAAACAACGCCCATAAACCAAGCAAACACTGCAAAAACTTTGCCAACAAGCATTTTAAGGGATAAATGAGTGAGGTCGACGCCAATTCCTGCAAGGTTTATGTGGCATGTATAGAATAAAAATGCGCCAATTTTTGTTAAGAAAAAGTCAACCATTGCAATAAGGGCAACAAGCGCAATAAGCATTGCAATAACATTTAAAGACACTTTCATGCCTTCTGCAGCGCCTTTTGCAATAGCATCTATTACATTCACGCTTGTTTTTTTCTTGTCAACCTGAACATCTTTCATAGTTTCAGGCACTTCAGTTTCAGGGTAGACAATTTTTGCAATAACGATACCCCCTGGGATTGCCATAATAGAAGCTGCAAGAAGATAATCCGCAGGAACGCCCATTCCGGCGTAAATTGCCATAACGCCAACAGAAATACAAGCCATTGAACCGGACATTGAAGTTAAAATTTCGCTTTTTGTAAGGTTCGGCAAATATTGTTTAATCATCATTTGTGCGCTAACTTGCCCAACAAAAGGGCTTGCCACGTTAGAAAGTGCTTCCGCGCCTGAAATATCGAGCAATTTGTTCATTATTTTGCCCAAAAACGCAACCGTTCTTTGCATAATTCCGTAATAATATAGAATATTTACAAGCATCATAACAAAAACGAAAGTTGCAACAAGCTGGAGTGCAAAAACAAACGCGCCGCTTCCAAAAACTTCGCCCAATTTTTGCGGATTATTTGTGAGAAAACCAAAGACAAAATTTCCGCCTTCAAGCGAGAATTGCAAGATTTTTTCTATAACTTTACCAAATTCGCGGAACATCGCTTGCCCAAACGGCACTTTTAAAATAAAAACACCGAGCAAGATTTGCAACCAAAGCCCAACAAACACTGTTTTTAAATTAATTTTTCTTTTGTTGTTAGACATTAAATACGCCGTTAATAAAATTACCAAAAATCCGATGTAGCTCATATTTCTCCTTAAATTTCTTCCAATTCTTTGCTTACTTTTTCAATTGCACCCTTAGTGTCTTCATTTAAAATAAGGTAGCTTTCAATTGATTTATTAATCATATCATTAATTTCTTTTTTGTTGAGAGGGGAAAACTCTTTTTCAATCAAATTGTTTAATTGCCCTGCGCTTATAACCCTTGCAACTTCAAGCGGGTCAGCGTTTTTTGGGGTTTTAAAGTAATTGTCTTCAAGCGCAAATTTGTTCACAGGAAGCACATTTGTTTTTTTCGCAAGTGCAATTTGATTTTCTTTATTGGTTAAAAGTAATGCAAACTCACGCGCAAGCTCTTTGTGTTTTGCTTTTTTTGGAATAAGCAAATTCATAAGAGAAACATCATATTTACCGCTATCACCTGTAAGCTGCACCGATACAGCGCTTTTATTGTAAACCTCAAGTGCGTTTTCTTGAACGGATTTTATAAAATTTGTGCCCACAACGACTGTCGCGGCACTTTTTGCCATATATTTTTCAATCACTTCTCTATGATTCATTGTAAGACATTCTTTAGAAACATAGCCATTTAAATACATCGTTTTAAAGATTTCATAAGGTTTTTCACCTTTTTGTTTTAGGGTTTTGCTATCATAAATTTCATATTTATTTAAGATTTTTGGGAAAACTTCGCCTTCGTTTAAGTTTATAGAGAGCACTTCCGCCCCAGTGCATTTTTTTATTTTTTCAGATATTAAAAGCAGCTCGTCGTATGTTTTGGGTGGATTTTTAATACCACATTTATCATAAATTTCTTTATTGTATAAAGTCACAGGAGATGTTGCATAAAAAGGAATTGCAAAAGGTTTGCCCTCATAGCGCAAAATATTTTGCAGGTTTTTATTGAAATTTTCAGTGTCTTTTTCTTCAAAATATTCAATTGCCCCATGGCGCGCGAGAAGATATGAAAACTCTGGGTTTAAATTAACTAAATCAGGCGGAGTTGAAGAAAGCGTTGAAGCTAAAATTCTTTTTTGCGTTTCTGCAATTGGGATATCTATCCAAACTACCTTAATTTCAGGGTGTTTTGCTTCAAAATCTTTAATATTTGCTTCAATAATTTCATCTGCAACACCTTTTAATTGAATTGTCCAAAAAACAAACTCATTTTCGCCTTTTTTAGGGCATAATAAACTCACACCAAAAAACAACACAAAAATTATTAAAACAATTAAAAAAACTTTTTTAATCATGCTACAATTATACAATGAATTTGTTTGATAGCCTAGAAGAAAATAATAGACAAGCGCCGCTCGCTGAAATTCTGCGCCCTAAAACCTTAGAAGAGTTTTTGGGGCAAGAAGGCGTTGTGGGCGTAAATTCGCCAATTTACAACTTGCTTATGTCAAAAAGGCTGTTTTCGTTCATTTTTTACGGACCTCCGGGGTGCGGAAAAACAACTTTCGCACGCCTTGTTGCAAAGTTTCATAATGCAGATTTTATTGAACTATCTGCTGTCACATCCGGCGTGAAAGAAGTAAAAGAAGCTGTCGAAGCGGCGCGTGAGAGCTTGAGGTGCGGAAGGCAAACAATTTTATTTATTGACGAAATTCACAGATACTCTAAAACTCAGCAAGACGCGCTTCTTCCGCACATTGAAAACGGGACTTTTCACCTTATAGGTTCGACCACTGAAAACCCTTCATTTCAAGTTAACCCTGCGTTAATTTCAAGGTGCAGAGTGGTCATGATGAATGGTTTGAGCGCAGACGCATTAGGGAAAATTTTAGACAAAGGTTTTAATTATTTAACAAAAACATTCCCAAACGATGTAACATTTGAAGAAGGCGCAAAAGAAAGCATCATAATGCTCTCCGGTGGTGACGCCAGATATGCACTGAATGTTCTTGAAGAAAGCTATTTTGCAATATCAAGAGATAAAAAAATCACAGTCGATTTAGTTGAGCAATTAACTCAAAAAAAGACACCAAAATACTCTAAAGACACACACTATGACCTTGCAAGCGCTTTCCAAAAAAGCCTTCGCGGCTCAAACCCTGACGCAGCTATTTATTATATGGCAAAAATGCTTCTATCTGGCGAAGACCCGAGGTTTATTGCAAGAAGGTTGATGGTGGTGGCTTCTGAAGATGTTGGCTGCGCCGATTTCAGGGCAATTTTAGTGGCAAATGCCGCATATAACGCCGTGCTTGAGCTTGGAATGCCTGAATGCCGCATAGCTCTTGCGGAAGCTGTTGAATTTATTGCGCGCGCCAAAAAATCAAACAGAGCAATTATGGCAATAGATAACGCAATGGCAGACATTAAATCGGGGCTTGATTACCTTCCGCCAAAACACTTAAGGGACGCTCACTACAAAGACGCTTCAAAATATGGCGCAGGAATCGGCTACATTTACACGCACGATAATCCCGATGTATATCAAGAATTTATGCCTGATGAGCTTATAGGCAAAAAATATTTTACTTAACAAGTTTAAGATAGTCTTCAACCGTTAGAATAGTGAAGGCTTCAGCATATTTACAGCCGTTTTGATAGCCCCTGAAACGATTTAAACCTTCGATTATTTCAAACCATTTTTTATTTGAAGTTCTTGTTTTGTATGAATTTATCAAATCGCTTTTAAGTTTTAATTTTGAGGTTATATCAAAGAAATAATTAGGCGCGATAAGCGTTGAGTTCACTTCAAAAAACACTATTTTCAAATTCTTTTTATATTCAGTTTCCTCAAGCAAACTTGCAACATTTTTCAAAAGCGCAATGTCATCAGGGTTTTTACTAAATACATTCGGCAAAAATAAATAATCAATTTCGGATATATTTATTTTTTCAAAAATTCTCTGTGCCTTATGAATGCACCCAGCAGGGATATCAAAAATTTTGTAACCAAGCGGGCGGAGTGTTTCCATAGCAAATTTAATTTCGTCTGAAATTGCAACGTGAGAAGCAATCCCCCCAATTGTGCCTTCATCTGTGTAACCCGTTGTCATTAAAAGAATTTCAAAATTTTTGGGGTATGTGAGCATAAGCCCTGCAAGCCCAATAGCTTCATCCATAGGGTTTGCAACAAGCACTAAACACTTATTATCAAGTGTCATTTTAAGTTCTTTTGGGGTTATTTTAGTATCTAAAGCAAGCTTTGCTATTCTTGACGAAACAAAGCTTGCTAAACGATTTTTTAATTTTAGATAATGTAAGTACATTTTCTAGCTGCAACCTGAGTAACCGCAGTTTAAGCAAATAAAGCAACCTTCTGCCATTTCGATGGTGTTGCCGCATTCAGGGCAAACTCTTTTTTCGATTTTTACTTCAAATTCGAAATCATCTTTTTTTGGCTCTTCTTTAGTTTCTTCAACTTTAGCTACTTCAACTTTTGGTTCTTCTTTTTTCTTTTCTAAGTTCATCGGTTGAGCAAGTCTTGAGTTGTTTCTGTATACGGTTAAGCCTTTAAGACCTGCTTCATAACCTAAAATGTATGCATTTGCAACATCTTCTTTTGTAGCGTGTTCTTCAAAGTTTACTGTTTTTGAAACTGCGTTATCTGTGTGAAGCTGGAATGCTGCTTGCATTCTGATGTGATATTCAGGTGTCACATCGTGTGCTGTTGCAAATGTGTTTTTAATATTATCCGTTAAGCCTTCAATATGAGCAATTGTACCATCGGTTGCAATTTGTTCCATAAGTTCTTTTGAATAGAAATTATGTGATTTTGCATAATTTTCAAAAATTGGGTTAACTTCAAGAAGTTTTGTGCCGTCCATAATGTCACGCATAAACACAAGCGAGAACAATGGTTCAACACCGCCGGAGCAGCCTGCAATCATTGAAATTGTGCCTGTTGGGGCAATGCATGTTGTAGTTGCGTTTCTAATCCCAACTCTCGCGATTTTATCATCAAGTGCCTTCCACATTTCGTCTGAAATAACTCCTGCGGATTTGCCTTTATATTTATTATATAAATAATTTTCTTGAGAGTAAATTGAACCTTCAAAGTTTGCGAATTTACCTCTTAATTCGCTCAAGCGGATTGATTCAACTTTAGATTGATAATCAATAAATTCCATAATTTTTGAAGCAAGTTCAATACCTTGTTCGCTCTTATATGAAATGCCAAGAGTCATAAGCATATCAGCCCAGCCCATCACGCCAAGACCAATTTTGCGGTTATCTTGAACCATTTTTTCGATTTGTGGAAGCGGGTAATTATTGCAAACAATTACGTTATCCAAGAAATGAATAGCCGTTTTTGTTGTTTTTTCCAAAAGTTCCCAATCGATATCAAGCCCGCCGATTTGGTTTCTTCTAAGCATTTTTGAAAGGTTGATTGAACCAAGGTTGCAAGCTTCGAAAGGCAAAAGCGGAACTTCGCCGCATGGGTTTGTAGATTCAATTTCGCCAATTTGTGGAGTTGGGTTATCATAGTTCATGTGGTCAATGAAAATAACCCCCGGTTCGCCTGTTTGCCAAGCACCTGTAACAATTTTGTCGAATATTTCTCTTGCGTTAAGTTTTTTAACAACTTGTTTTGTTTTCGGGTGAATTAATTCATATTCGCCGTTATTTTTAACGGCATCCATAAATTTATTTGTAATAGCAACAGAAATATTAAAGTTTTGAAGCTTTGTAATGTCGTCTTTGCAGTGGATAAAATCAAGAATGTCAGGGTGGTCAATTCTTAATATACCCATGTTTGCGCCTCTTCTTGTGCCGCCTTGTTTAACAGCTTCAGTTGCAGCGTTAAACACTTCCATAAAGCTAACAGGGCCTGAAGAAACACCCATTGTTGATCTTACGACATCATTTTTTGGACGCAATCTTGAGAAAGAAAAACCTGTGCCGCCACCTGATTTGTGAATAAGGGCAGTATTTTTAATTGTTTCAAAAATGCCTTCCAAGCTATCTTCAACAGGCAAAACAAAACATGCGCTCAATTGCCCGAGCTCTCTTCCTGCGTTCATAAGAGTTGGAGAGTTTGGCATAAAATATTTATTTGCGATGAAATCATAAAATTCTTTCGTTGTTTTTGCAATTTCCTCATCGCTTGCGCCAAAAGTTTTATCAGCAGAAGCAATAGTTGACGCTACACGCAAAAATAAATCATGCGGAGTTTCTGTCACATTGCCATCTTTATCTCTTTTTAAATACCTTTTTTCAAGAACTTTCACCGCGTTTTCGGTAAGTTCTAAATTTGTTTTGTCATCCATAGTCAAATTCACCTTTTTCTCCTCACCTTAGATAATCAACTTATGAACAATCATAACAAAAAATGCGGGCATGGTTCAAACTTTTAAACCCTTTTTTAGGTTAAGACATGTTACAATTTTTTTAATTTTGGCAAATGTTGTTTTTTGAAATTTTTATATTATATATAGAATAAACACTATTTTTGGATACGGTAGAAAAATGTCTAGAATTAATAGCATAGGTGCAGCTATAAATTTAGGGTTAAACGGCTCAAGCATTTTCACAAAAAGGCGAGCTGTTGATAACTCTGAATTGTATATAAAAAGCTCCCTAAATCGTATCTATAAGCAAACAATCGCAGATTGTTTTGTTAAAGAAAAACTCGGCAATATCAAAAGTTTTGTTGACGGCAATAAAAAAATAATATAATTTTTGATTTTTTTCTTGTATTATTGTTCACTTTTTTGTAAAATACCTTTTGAAAAGAGGTAAGAATTTTATGATTCAAATAAAAGATGTTGAGCATGTTGCGCGTCTTGCAAGGCTTGAACTAACGGAAGAAGAAAAAGTTAAATTTTCAAAACAACTTGGCGATGTTTTAGGCTATGTTGACGAAATGAACGAAGTTGACACCGCAAATGTTGAGCCAATGAGTCATGCTGTTGAATTTTCAAATGTAATGCGAGAAGATGTCGAAATATATGAGCAGACCAGAGAGGAGCTCATGAGCAATGCTCCCGACAGGGAAGGCGACTTCTTCAAGGTTCCAAAAATAAGTAGTTAAAGAGGGGTTGAGAAGATGACAAAATACATTTTTATTACAGGCGGCGTAGTTAGCTCTTTAGGAAAGGGAATACTAGCCGCCTCTTTAGGTAAGTTACTTAGGGCAAGAGGGTACAGTGTTGCAAACCAAAAATTTGACCCGTATTTGAATGTTGACCCAGGAACAATGAGCCCATTCCAACACGGAGAAGTGTTTGTAACGGATGATGGCGGCGAAGCCGACCTTGACCTTGGGCACTATGAAAGATTTACCGATACATCATTAAGCAAAATTAACTCTCTTCCGGCTGGCAGCATTTATTCAAATGTTATTAACAAAGAAAGAAGAGGGGAATACAACGGCGGAACAGTTCAAGTTGTTCCGCACATCACAAACGAAATTAAAGCAGGCATTCAAAGAGCCGCAAAACAATTTAAACCCGATTTTCTTATAACGGAAATTGGTGGCACAGTGGGTGACATTGAAAGTTTGCCTCACATCGAAGCAATCAGACAATTTAGAGCAGAAGAAGGTTACGATAAAACATTGTCAATTCATGTAACTTTGCTTCCGTATCTTCAAACATCAGGCGAACTCAAAACAAAACCATCCCAACACAGCGTAAACACATTACGTGGTTTTGGTATTCAGCCGGAAATTTTAGTTTGCAGAACTTCAAAAGCAATTCCAAAAGAAGAAAAAGACAAGCTCGCGCTTTTCTGTTCTGTTCCAAAAGATTGCGTTATCGAATGTGTTGATATGGCAACAATTTACGAAGTGCCGCTTGCGCTTGAAGAACAAGGGCTTGCAAATGTTATTTTGAAAAAATTAGATATGCCAAACAAAAAACCTGATTTAGCAAGTTGGGAAAAAATTGTTAAATCCGCAAAAAATCCTACAAAAACTTTGACAGTTGGCATAATTGGCGAATGCGACGAAGTGAACGACGCTTATTTATCAGTTGTTGAATCTTTAAAGCATGCCGGTTTTGAGCAAAGTGCAAAAATTCAAATCAAATGGATTGCTTCAGACTATTGCACAGATGAAGACAAAGTTAAAGAAAGGCTTGACGGCGTTGAAGCGATAGTTATTCCTGGGGCAGACGGCACAAAAAGCATTGAAGGCAAAGTTAATATTTTAAAATACGCAAGAGAAAACAATATTCCGTTCTTAGGTATTTCGCTTGGCTTCCAATGTGCTGCTGTTGAATTTGCGCGCAATGTTGCAAAACTTGAAAACGCAAACAGCTCTGAATTCGAAAGACAAACTCCACACCCTGTAATTAGCCTTATGGAAGACCTTAAATCAACCGTTGGTCAAAACAGCATGTTAAGGCTCGGCGCTTGGGAAACAACATTAAAAGCGAACACAAAAATTAAAAAAGTGTATGGCAATGATGTAATTTCCGAACGTCACAGACACCGTTACGAATTAAACAACGATTACAGAGAAACGCTTGAAAAAGCAGGGCTTGTGATTTCAGGAACAACCACTGACGGACGTTTGGTTGACACCATCGAATATCCAAAATGCGATTGGTATGTTGCTTGCCAATATCACCCTGAATTTAAATCTCGCCCAGAAACTCCGCACCCATTGTTTGTTGGGCTTGTAAGAACCGCTCTAAAAGGCAAACAATAACAAATAAATGTTAATTTCAGCAAAAATGCGCACAATGTGCGCATTTTTGCTTCAATATTTTTATTTAACCTTGCATTTTTAAGAAAAACTTATTTTTTTGCAAAGAAAGAAATAATTTTATCAAGCAAGCCTTCTTCTTCAACTTCAGAATCAAGATATTCTTTCTGCGCTGCTTTTTGTGGTTTCTCTTTCACTTTTCCATATCGCGCAGCCATCACATAATCGCCTTGTTCATAATAGAAATTCGCAAGCTTATCTTTTGCATAATCATTTCCATCAAGTTCATAATCTTTTTGCCAAAAATCAATCGAGGTGAACTTATCCCCTGTTTGAAGATATAAGTTTGCAAGCTCAATTATTGTGTTTTTATCTTTAGGGTTTTCTGTGTGCGCGTCGTTAAATTCAATAATTGCTTCTTCTAATTTTCCTTGCGCTTTTCTGCAATAACCCCAATTGTATGAAGACAAGAAATTATCACCTTTTTCATCATAAATCAAAGCCTTCATTTGATATGAGATTGGATTATTTCCTTTAATTTCTACATATTTTTCAACAAGCTCAAGCGCTTTATCGAATTCTTTTTTCGTGTAATAAAATTGAGCAGAAAGCACATAATATTCAGCTTTATCATCACCTTTCAGGTGAGCTTCATTGATTGCTTTAATTAATGTTTCAGCTTCTTCAAGTTTTCCTGCTTCAATCAAAATTTTGATTTTTAAATTATTATCAAGCACAACGCCAAGCGCGTTTTCGTAATCTGAAAGTTTATAGTAAACTTTAGCAAGCATGTTGTTAACTTCTTCTGCTTCTTTGTTGCTTGCAAATTTTAAAGCGTGCTTTAATGTATTAACAGCACTTTCTTCGCTCCCTTCAAGGGTATACAATTCCGCAAGCTCTTTATAGGCTTGAAGATTTTTTTCATCTAAATCTAAAATTCTTGTATATTCATCAATTGCTTTTAGATTTTTCTTTGTGGAAGCATATAATCTTGCAAGTTTAATGTGCGCAACAAGCGAATCATGGTTTTCATTTATTGCTTTTTTGCAATCGTTTATGGCATGTTCAAATTTTTGTTGAACAATGTTGTAATTTGCTCTTGAGAGATAATATTTTTCTCTGTTTGTGTTTTCATATATTTCCATCAATTGCTGATGTGCAATTTCATCATACGGAGCAACTTCTATAATTTGCAAGTATAAATTTTCAGCAACGTCATATTTTTCATCCATCATTGCCGAGCTTGCTTTTTGGTGTAAACCGTGAACATCTGCCATATTATTTTGTCCTTATTAACATTTTTGCAAGTTCTTCACATTCAGGAAACTTGCGTTCAATAATTCTATCATAAGCTTTTTGGTTATCGTATTGCACGAATTGGTGAGAAAGCTGAAATTTGCCCTCGCCCAAAGTTTCAAGAAGCACATAAACAGGCCTTTTGTCTTCTTGCATAGGGCGCCCAACGCTTCCAACATTTACAACTGTTTTATTTGAATTCAACTGAAACCCGCAAGGCAAGTGCGTATGCCCGTTAAATATAAGGTTTGCATCAACACCTGCAACCATTTCTTCGACAATATCAACAGGAGTGTCCGGAAACATGTTTTCATTTTGCCTTCTTGGAGTGCCGTGGCACAAGCAAATTTTAATTCCGTCAAGCTCAAGCACTTTTGTTTCTTTAAGAGAAGCAAGGTATTCC
Source organism: uncultured Gammaproteobacteria bacterium (assembly GCA_964570895.1). Lineage (GTDB taxonomy): Bacteria > Cyanobacteriota > Vampirovibrionia > Gastranaerophilales > Gastranaerophilaceae > RGIG1918. Next base: position 37,296 of record CAZMZD010000003.1, on the reverse strand, counting down.
ACGTTTTCTTTTTTGATAATTTTCATATCATCAATTAGGGCATGCGCCATACAAGCGCCATGCGGAATGTCTTTGACCCTATTTATAATGCTTGGGTCAAATTCCACAATCATTTTATCTGTGTTGCCTTGGATTATTTCTAAATCAGGCAAATTTTTTATTGTTTCAATTGTATAGTTCGGGTCATAGCCTGCCATTGCAAGGTCACCAAGGCAAAAGACTTTCTCCACTCCTTTTTTCTTGAAATCATTAAGCACCGCGTCAAGCGCTAAAGAATTTCCGTGAATATCTGATATAATTCCTATTTTCATGTCATAATAATAGCATGGAAAAGAAACAAATCAAAATCGGTGATGTGAAAATTGGTGCAGGCGCGCCTGTTAGTGTTCAATCTATGACGAACACAAAAACAGACGATATTGAAGGCACGATTTCTCAAATTAAAGAGTTGGCAAATGCAGGCTGCGAAATTATAAGACTTGCAGTTTTAAACAAAAAATGTGCAGAGTGCATAAAAGATATCAAAAAGAAATCCCCAATTCCAATTGTGGCAGATATTCATTTTGATTATAGGCTTGCCCTAAAGTGCCTTGAAGGCGGGGTTGATGCACTTCGTTTAAACCCTGGGAACATTGGGGGAAGAGAGCACGTGAAGGCGGTTGTAAAACTTGCGAAGAAAAATAATGTTCCAATCAGAATTGGGATTAACGCCGGTTCGCTTGAAAAATATTTATACGAAAAACAAGCGCCACTTCATGAAAAAATGGTTGAAAGCGCAATGAACCACATAAAAATTTTAGAAGACGAAGATTTTGATTTAATCAAAGTTTCTTTAAAATCATCAGATGTTCAAACCACAATTGACGCATATAAAATGATTTATGATTTAATTCCATACCCGCTTCATGTTGGGGTTACAGAATCAGGCACTTTAAGGGGTGGCACAATTAAATCCGCAATAGGAATTGGCGCGCTTTTATCTCAAGGAATAGGGGATACAATTAGAGTTTCTCTCACTGAAAACCCGATTGAAGAAGTGCGTGTCGGATACGACATTTTGCGCGCATTAGGTTTAAGAAAAAATGGCGTAAATTTCATTTCTTGCCCGACATGTGGAAGATGTCAAATAAATTTGATTGAACTTGCAAAACAAGTGGAAGAAAGATTTAAAAATTTAGATAAAAATATAACAATTGCCACTATGGGCTGTCCTGTTAACGGTCCAAATGAAGCTCGTCATGCGGATTTTGGAATTGCGGGCGCAATTGGCGAAGGCTATATTTTTATGCGCGGCGAACTTGTTAAAAAGGTTCCGCAAGCGGATTTGCTCGATGAATTTGAAAAAATTATCAAGCAAAATATTTAATTCTGCTTGATAATTAAATTTTATTTTATTTATTTTTTTAATTAAGATTTTTTGTCGTTATATTCATGAATTGTAAGCGGCAAGCATATTGCAATACATACAAAAGCTGCTGCAATCCAGAACCAAACAGCGCCAAGCCAATTAAATTTATCTATCATAACACCTGTTCCCATTGAAGATAAAACAGCGCCGATATAGCCAAAAACGCCCGTGAAACCAATTGACGCGGAAGCAACTTTCTTACTTGAGCTTTCAACAGCGCATAAACCGCCAATTAAAAGCTGTGGACCCGCTGTACAGAAACCGATGATTGAAACGAGAGTGTAGTCAAGATAATTGTTTGAAAATGGCAATGTTAAAACGAAAAGCGCAAGCGCAACACCTGCCAAATAAATCAAGTTTACAGGCATTCTTTTGCCTTTAAAAATAACATCTGAAAACACCCCTGCAAGAACTGCGCCCAAAATGCCAAAGAAAGCAAGGAAGCTGAGTTTTTGTGTTGCAAGGTCAATAGTGTCACCTTTTTGTTCAACAAAGAACTTAATAAGCCAATCTTCTGTACCATATCTGATAATGTAAACAAATACATAAGCAAGAGCTAAAAGCCAAATTGTTTTGTTGAAAATGATGTATTTTTTAAATATTTCAATATAGCTGACATTTGCTTCAGTGTCGATATCTGCTTTGCGTTTTGGTTCACCTTTATATTCTTCAACATCAGGAAGCCCAAGGGTTGTTGGCTTATCGCGCAAGCCCCAAATTAAACCGAGCGCCACAAAAATACAAATCACGGCAGGAACCAAGAAAATTCCGTAAAAACCAAAATGCTTAACAGTGAAACCTGATAAAACAACTGCCACAAAAACACCGATTTGATGGCTTGTAGACCAGATTGCCCATTTTGTTCCGCGTTCAGAATTTGAAAACCAATATGTTAAAGATTTTGCAATTGGCGGGAAGCCCATAGATTGGAACCAACCGTTTGCACCCCAGAAAAATGCTAATAACCAAAGCAAAATTGAAGCGCTAGGCAAGCCAAAGAAAGTGAATTTTCCAGGGGTCACAAACAATGCACTAAGCGCAAAACAAATGTTTGCAACAGCACTTAAAATAAGCGCAGTTGGCATAAAACGGCGAACGTTAGCGTTATCTGCCAAAATTCCGTTTACAAATTTGCCAATCCCGTATGTTAAATAAAGCGAACTTCCAAGAATGCCGACTTGAAGGTTTGTATAGCCAAAGTCTTGTGTTAAATATGGAATTGCAACCGCAATATTTTTTCTTGTTAAGTGGAAAATAATGTAGCCAATAAAGCATGAGAAGAAAATGTTTCTGCGCAATTTTGGATACATTTCTTTTATTTCTTCCGGAGTTTTATTGACTTCAATTTCTTTTGGTTGTGCAAAAAATGCAAAAAATTTCTTTAGCATATATCTTAATTCCTCTTTCTATTAGAGTATTATAACTTAAAAATTTAAAATTTTATCATATTCTGCTCTATATTGCTTAGCGCTTGCCTCCCAAGTGAATTTTGAGTTAATTGCGTTTTTGATGAGCAGTTTCATATCGTCTTTTCTATCGTAATATGTCCAAATTGCGTTTTTAATTTCATTGACCATACTTTGCGCGTCATAACCCAAGAATTTGAAGCCGTTTGCTTTTTCATTTTTGTAAGCAATGATTGTGTCATCTAACCCGCCGACTGCGCGAACAATCGGAATTGAACCATATTTCATTGCAATCATTTGAGAAATTCCGCAAGGCTCAAACAAAGATGGCATCAAGAAAAAGTCTGAAGCTTTGTATATTTCTTCGCTCAAATCAGCTTTGAAATCAATCCAAGCGCGGATGTTTGCTGAATTATTAGAGCTCCAAATAAGCATTCTTTCATATCCGAATTCGCCCGTTCCAAGGAAAACAAAATCGCAAGGAAGTTTCATTAATTCAAATTTTGCAAAATCGACTAAATCCAACCCTTTTTGATATACAAGCCTTGAAATCATTGCAACAAGAGGTCTGTCGGGGTTTTTTGGAAGCCCAAACATTTCTTGAATTTTTGCTTTATATTCTGCTTTTTCTTTTGGATTGAAATCTTTTTCAGGGTATTTTGTGCCGTTTAAAATACCTGCAATTTTATGTGTTTGCCCTCTAAGAGTATAGTCCATTCCTTCGCCAAATTCTCCGCCAAGAATTTCTTGAGCATAGCGAGGCGAAACCGCAAAAATTTTATCCACCCATTGAAGCGCGCCCTTAACCCAATTAACTCTGCCGTAGTGCTCAACACAGCCGGAATTATAGACATTATCCCAGCGCATATTTGCAAAATCGATAATACTTTTATCAACAGAGCCTTGATAAGCAAGGTTATGAATTGAAAATGCGGTTTTTGTATTTTTATAAAATTCATCGTTTTTATAATTTGAACGAATGTATATCGGAAGCATTGCCGTGTGCCAATCGTTAGCGTGCAAAATGTCCGGCTTAAAGTTCAACAGTTTTGCATACTCTAAAATTGCAAGCGAAAAGGCAACATATCTTTGTGCTTCATAAATTTCATCCACCCATTGCGGATAAACGCAATCAAAACAAGAAAAATATTTAGGGTTATCAACAAAAAATACGTTTATGTTTTTAGAGTGCGGAAGCTTGCAAGTTTTAAGCTTAAACACATGTTGCGTGTGCCCCATATTCATTCTGAGTTCCGAATTAGGGAGTTCTTTAATATCCCATTTTTCTTGGTTAATCGAACCATAAAGCGGCGTGAAAATCGCAATTTCGCAGTTTTCGCGTTCTAAGTAGATTGGCAATTCACCAACAACATCTGCAAGCCCGCCAACTTTTGAAAATGGCGCAACTTCTGCCGATGCAAACAAAACTTTTAATTTTTTTGTCATAACTTTTCCTTTTCTATCCGTTTGAGAGCAAGCTTAATGCTTCTCTTAAAAGCTCTTGTGTGTCGTCTGATGAAATTTTATCTTGCGTGTTTTCAAGGGCAAAATCCGTTTCTTTTTGCGTGTAGCCAAGTGAAATTAAAATTGTTTGAACTTCTTTTAAAGTATCTTTTGAAACAATTGAATTTTCAGATTTTGCTTGAATAATTTCTGCATTAATTTCTGTTTTTGTGAGTTTATCTTTAAGTTCTAAAATTATTTTTTGCGCAAGCTTTTGCCCTATTCCTTTTGCTTTTGAAATAAGTTTATAATCTTCCGATATAACAGCGCCAATAAGCTCCGCAGATGTAAATTCATCAAGAAGCGCAAGCCCCATCTTAACCCCAACGCCTGAAACGCTTGTCAAAATATCAAAAATAACCCTATCTTCTTTTTGGCAAAAGCCGCAAAGCGTCATGGAGTCTTCTTTATGGATAAGTTTTGTGTAAATTTTAACAGGGTTGCCAAGCTCGGGCAGTGCCATAATATTTCTTTGGTTAGTTAGAATTAAATAACCGATAGAAGCGCATTCCACAACGATATTTGGGTAATTTTTGGATACTAATTCACCTTTAATATAATCGTACATATAAACTTCCGTTTCAACACAAAAACTAATATGTAAATTATAAAATAAATGAAATTTAATAACAAGTTAAATGTAATTTTTTAAATTACCGCTCATTTTTTGGTGATTTTTGCAAAGCTTTTTAAGTTTGGCAATCGCTCTGTTTTCAATTTGCCTTATTCTTTCTCTTGAAACGCCGTAACGGTTTCCAATTTCGTCTAATGTTTTCTTTCTGCCATTGTCATCAAGCCCGTATCTCATAATAAGCACGTCTTTTTCTTTTTGGCTTAATTGATTTAACATTTTTTGAACATCATCAAGCAAGCTATCGTTTGCAACTTTAGAATCCGGTGTCGCATTTGATTCATCAACAATAAAATCTGCAATAACAGAAGACTCATCTTTTTGATTTGTCGGTGTTTCAATCGAAATCGTGCTTTGGGAAGCTTTCATAAGCCCTGTTAATTTTTGCACACTAAGCCCAATTTTATAAGCTATTTCTTCTTTTGAAGGCGCTCTTCCAAGTTCAGTTGAAAGTTCGAGAGTCGCTTTTTTAATTTTGCTTAATGTTTCAATCATGTGGACAGGGAGCCTTATCATTCTTGATTTATCAGCAATCCCTCTTGTGATTGATTGTTGAATCCACCAAGTTGCATAAGTCGAAAACCTGTAACCCTTGCTCCAATCAAATTTTTCGCTCGCTTTCATTAAGCCTAAGTTACCTTCTTGAATTAAATCAAGAAAAGAAAGCCCGCGCCCGATGTATTTTTTGGCAATCGAAACAACAAGCCTTAAATTTGCGCGAATTAATTTTTCTCTGGATAATTTACATTTTTTCTCTTTAATATTTTTTGCATATTCAAGTTCTTCCTCTGCGCTTAAAAGAGGAATTTTGCCAATTTGCTGGAGATATGCTTTAACGGAATCATCTGAAGTGAGCGCGCTATATTCGCTTTCAGACTTTTCTTGACTTGAATTTTCATCTTCATCATCTGAAGTTTCAAAATCAATTATTATTTCTTGATTTTCTTCTGTGTCTTGTATTTTCATAAAAGAAGTTTTCTCCTAATTAAAATATTATACTATTTTTTAGGAATTTTGCATAACGCGGGATTTTTTAATTTCAATTTGTCTTACGGCTTCATATACTATAACGGCAGTTGCATTTGAAACATTTAATGATTCAAAATTAACAGGGATTTTTACTCTGAAATCTGCTTTGTTTAGCAATGTTTTGCTAACGCCTTTTCCTTCTGACCCCATAATGAGCGCAAAATTCATATCGGTATAATCGATGTCAAAGTAATTATCTTTTGCCAAAACTTCTGTTGCAATTATCCACCAATCCTCTTTTTTTAGGTAATCAATAATAGCCGAGATGGAGTTTACCTTCACAATTTTTATGTGGTTTACTGCTCCCATTGAAACTTTTTCAACAGTGTTTGTAATTGGCGCAGACCTGTGATTTGAAACAATAATTGCATCAAAACCTGCGCATGCCCCTGTTCTTATTATTGCCCCAAAATTGTGCGGGTCTGAAACTTCATCCAAAATAATAACTTTTTTAAAGCCTTCGCGCGGTAAATTTTGCATAAAATCATCAAAATCAATATATTCCACAGGTGAAATTGTTGCAATCACGCCTTGATGCGAGATTTTTTCTTCTGAAAAATTATTTAAATTGCAAAATTTTGTTAATATACCGTAACTTTTTGCAAGCTCCATAATTTTTTTTAATCTGTTGTCAAAGCTGATTTTATCTTGAAAAAATATTTTATTAATTCTTTTTGGATTAGTCGTAAGAGCTTCTATGACAGGGTTTTTACCATATATAAAATCTAAATTTTGTTTATTATTTTCCATAAAAATTATTATACTTTAAATGATTTATATTGTGCAAAAAAAATATTTATTGAAAATTATTGTGTTATGATAGATAATATCAGTATTAGATATTAATGTGCACGAAAATATATAATTTGGAGTTATGGCGGAAAGTATACTAGATTCTTTTAATAGTTTATTGTCTGGGGGCAAAAAGGAATACATTGGTGTTTCTATTACTGAGCATTCACATATAGAAATGATGCGTTTGGACTTTGAAAAGAAAATTGTCCAACAGTATGCTTCAAAAACATTTGAATACGATTTAAGACAAAGACAAATTGTTGACTACGAAATTATACGAAACAACATTAGTAGTTTAAAAACCGAGCTCGGTATCAAAGATAACACGGGCGTTTGCTTATCTATTCAAAACGTTCATTTTGGTTTTGAAGATTTATCACCTAAAGCTCCGGATGCAGACAAAAATGGGCAATTAGTTACAACCGTTTCCGTCAATCACTATCCGTTCACTCAAGAAGGGCTTGAGGCTGTCGTTGCTCACTGCGCAACCGGCTATCCTTCTTACGATAATCCTGAATTAGAAAATTACGTTTATTCGGCTATTCAAAAAGAACAGCTTGAAAAAATTAAAAATATTTTTAAAGAATGCAAACTTGATGTAGTCAGCATTGAAACTTCGTATTCTTCTTTATTAAAAGGGCTTGTATATACAGGCGTTGTGCAAGATTCAATCACAGATGGCACGACTTGGGACGTCCTTCTTGTTAATAGCAATAACTATGCTATTTTCAGAATGGAAGGAAACAGGATTTATTCTTTCAATGAAATACCTCTTGCAATTAAATCTTATTCAATGGAAGAAGCTCTTCAAGTCGTTGTTTCTAACGTAAGTAAAAACATATTAGACAACCCAAGCGACAAACTTGTTATTATAAGCCAATCTGATAACGTTAGTGCAGAACTTCTAAAGAAGAATTTAGAATCAAGTTTCAGAGGGGCAATTGAAGTATTTGAATTTAACAGATATAACAATTCTTCTGTTATTACTACTTCATCAAACGTAACAAAAGAATCAGGCAAAAATATTTCATTCCCTGTCATAGGGGCTTGCGTATACCCTTACAAACTTTTGCCTTTAAAACTCGACTTTTTACAAGGCGCAAATGACGAAGTTGAAGCGTTGCCTATTCCTTTTGGCGAAAAAACATACACCTTCCCAATATCTTTTGTAAGATATACTCTCGTCGGAACAGCAATGATACTACTTGCGGTTTCTTTCGCAATCACCTTCGTTTTAACAAGCATTGCAAAAGGCTGGGATGAAACAAGCGAACAAAACGAACAAGAAAAAACAAGGCTTGCAGCTGAAATGAAAAAATATTCAGTTGACGACAATACCGTAAGCATTGATGAATTGTCTGCAAACATTGTTGCTTCTAACAAAGATATGATGAATTATCTTTCATCCGTTGTTCAAGATATGCCTCAAGGCGTATGGCTCACATATTACCAAGGTTCCGCAGCGCCTGACGCCAACACAAACTCAGGGCTTGTGATTGAAGGTATGAGCACAAATATCAGAGATATTTATAACTATTACAAAAATATCAAAACAACGACTCCAAAATCGACGGTTAAATTAAAAGAATTAAAGATAATTACTGATACAATCGGGGTTAAATTCGACCCTAATGCAAAAGACGAAACTCGTGTTTATTTCTTTGAAATTTCAAACACTGCAAACAAGAAAAAAGCACCTGTTGTGGTCGCTTCGTCTGATGCTTCAGGAGATGGCAGCACAATGCCTGACATTAACGCACAGAAAAATGCGTTTGACTTTTCTGACTCTGGAGAAAAGCCACCTTCAGTAGATAACATACAATTAGAACCGGTAAAAGGAAAGTAGGGGCGAATGGATTATCAAAAATATGTAAAAGCGGTAGGCGTTCCTACAATCTTGTTTTTTATCATTCCACTTGTTCTTATTGTAACAATGAATCAGTTTTGCTTCTTTAGAGCAATCGAACCTTTCAACGTGGCAAAACAACGTCTCAAAGATTCTACGCAAGAGCTGGAAGAAATGCGTATGCAGTATGAAAAAAATAAGCAAATATATGAATCAAAACAAAAACGCGATGCTGCATCAGAAAAAAAAGTTTATGAAACAGAAGATATTCAATTTGGTTCAGGCGCTTCTTTTGCAAAGCCATTTGAAACAATGATAAATATTGCAAAAGATTCTAAAATCAGAATTAAATCAATTAAATATTCTTACGATTCACAAGCTGCCACAGACCCGCTTGTTACATCTGAAATTAAAGGTTACAACATTTGCGAAATGGCGCTTACCACTGTTGGCACATATTCTCAAATAAAAGCGTTCTTATCAGGCATTTTGGCGCAACCATATCTTGTTCGTTTGCCTGAAATTTCAATAACACCTTGGGGTTATGATAAATCAATCCTCGTTGCGAATTTTAAAATAACCTTATATACAAAAGGCACGAAATAATTTCCCTACAAATTTTGCATGACTATTTCTTCTTTATTTTCATCGACTGCATGAATGATGTTTTTTGAGCCAAAATATTGTAGTATATTTTCAAAGAGGAGGAAATGGTTTTTTAGGGCAACCTAATTTACATTTCAAGGAATGACTATTAAAAGCAAATACGATAATTTAAGCCAAAAATAAGGTTTCCGTTTTGGTGAAAATCGGAAACCCATATTAAAGCTTGATAATATTTTAATGCACAGAGCCGTCTATTAACCATACAGCACATTACGTGCTGTTTTTATTATTTGTACATTTTCTTAATTACTTCTTGGTATTTTTCAAAAACCTTATTTCTCTTAACTTTAGCACTTGCGCTCATAAGCCCGTTTTCCGTGCTGAATGGCTCTTTCAAAAATGCCATTTGTTTGATTTTTTCAAATGCTCTGAGGTTAGGTTTATTTTTAATATATTTATTAATTTCCTTTTTGAATAAGTCAGATAAAGCTTCATCTTCCATAGATAAATCTTTGTGGCTCTTCAAGTCGCGCATATTAATTCCGCATTTTTCAAGCGCTTCTTTAGATGGAACGATTAGCGCGCCTATTCCGTTTCTATCTTGACCAACGAGCACAATTTGCTCAATATATGGGCTCATTAAGCAAGCTTCTTCAATTGGAACAGGCTCAACATTTTCTCCGCTTGAAAGCACGATTGTTTCTTTCAATCTGCCAACAAGAACTAAGTTATCTTCAAAAGTAAGCCAGCCAAGGTCGCCTGTGTTAAACCAACCTTCTTCATCAATTGCTGCCTTAGTTGCTGCTTCATCTTTATAATAACCCATCATAACTTGAGGGCCTCTAACTTTAACAAGCCCTTTTGTAAATCTTGGGAGCTCTTCGCCTGTGCTTGGGTCAACAATTTTAACTTCTGTGTATGCAACAGGCATACCGGCAGAGCCTAAATAGTTTTTCATTCTTGTGCTTCTTAATGTGAGCACCGGAGCAGTTTCAGTGAGCCCATAGCCAATTCTAAGGTCTACGCCGATTGCGTCGTAGAATAATTCATCTGCCATACTAAGCGCACCGCCGCCTGAAATTGAACATCTAAAATTCAAGCCTGCTGCAGCTTTTAGCTTTTTGTATAAAGTGTTTAAACATAAAATATGGAGCGGTTTCATAAAAGAGCGGATTATTCTGTGGCGAATTGTAGATAATGTGTTGTAAGTTAATTTGTTTGTAATTCTTCTTTCGCCATACATTTTGTGCGTTTTATATGAAATACTGTTTTTAACCGCTAAATCAAAAATTCTGTATAAAAGTTTAGATTTTTGTTTTAATTTTTGGTAAATGCCTGCTTTCACCGCTTCCCAAATTCTTGGAACAGACATCATCGTGTCAATTTTGTATGCAGCTAAGTCATTTTTTAAGCCTGAAAGCGTTGTGAAATGCAAATGGCAGCCTTTATAGAAGTAATATAATTGCCCAATTTGCTCGTAAGCATGCCAAACAGGAAGAACTTGAAGTGTTCTATCTCCTGCTTTTACGTAAAAATCTTTTGCACAAGCTTCAATTTGGTGCAAAATATTGCTATGAGAGAGCAAAACGCCTTTTGGAACGCCCGTTGTGCCTGATGTAAATAACATCATCGCCACATCTGTTGGCACAATTTCAGGTTTTTGAAATTCATGATTTTTGCCAAGTTCTTTAATTTCATCGAATGTATAACAAGAACAATTAACCCCTTCTTTGTTCAATTCTTTATCTGCAAATAAAACGCAAATAAAATTCAAATTCACTTTAGCAAAAGTTGGTTTTAAGTTTTCAAAAGTTTTTATATCTCTAACAATTACCGCTTTCGCATCAGAAAATGGAATAATATAATCAAGTTCATCAAGCGGAGCGTTTGAACCTCTAAGCGTTGAAACAGCGCCAAGCCTTAAAATAGATTGGCTTGCAATAAACCATCTGCCTTGGTTTTCTGAAATAAGGCAAACTTTATCACCTTTTTGAATACCCAGCGACTGCATACCTTGCGAAAAATTATATATTTCATCGAGCATTTCGCCGTATGTATGATAAACAGAATTGTATCTGTCATAAATCGCGTCTAAATCTTTAAATTTTTGAGCTGAAGTTTCAACTGCTTCAAAAATTGAAGAAAAATTGGGCTCAAAAACTTCTTGCATTTTTTTTGTTTCTTCCATAATTTCTTTCTCTTCTTAATTCACCAACTTACAAAATTTTATAGCATTAAAAATCATATGGCAAGGAAGTGTAAATTATTGTTTATATTTCTTGCAAAGAAAATAGTTTGTGATAAAAAACAATTATGATAAATATTTTAAAACAACGAGTTTATTACGCAGACACAGACAGTTTTGGTGTTGTTTGGCACGGCAGTTATTTAAGATGGTTGGAAGCAGGAAGAATTGCCCTATGTGAGGATTTTGGCTATAAAATGTCCTCTCTTGCAGAAATGGATATTGTGCTTCCCGTTGTGAATTTGAACATAAATTACAAAGTGAGCGCAAAATTTGAAGACAATCTTGTCGTAGAAACAAAGCTTGTGGAGTTTGGCAAATTGCATATGATTTTTAATCAAGTGATTAAAAATGAAGAAACAGGTCAAATTTATACAACAGCGGATGTAAAAATTGTTGCCGTTTCAAAAGAAGGTAAGTTATATCGCAAATTGCCTGAAGTCTTACAAAAATTTTGCGAAGGCGTGATTGAAAAATAAGCGGGTTGAATTATGAAAACTGCAAAAGAATTATTTGAAGAAGGTTATAATTGTGCACAAGCTGTTTTTTGCGCACATTGCGAAGAATTTGGAATTGATTTTGAAACAGGCTTAAAACTTTCATCTTCTTTTGGGGGCGGAATGGGGCGCATGAGAGAAGTTTGCGGAGCACTTTCCGGCCTGTTTATGTTAACAGGGCTTGCAAGCGGGTATAGCGTGCCTAATGATGACGAACTTAAGGGAAAACACTATTCTAAAATTCAAGAGCTTGCAGGCGCTTTTGAAGCAGAATTTGGTTCAATTTTATGCCGAGATTTGCTTAATTTGAAAATTAAAAAAGATGTGCCAAGCCCAACAAAAAGAGATGAGAATTTTTATAAAACTCGCCCATGCGCTGCGTTTGTTGAATTTGCAGACAAATTATTTAAAAAAGAATTTCAAAAAGCAAAAAATGTTTTATAAAAACGCAAATATATAACCTTTAAAAAAGCGCCTCGTAAAAGGCGCTTTTAAATTATAAACCGTTGTTTCCTAAGTTGAAATATTTTAAGGCATTATCGTTATTACCCTTTGTTATAGGTCTTATCGTGCCATACCTATCCATTTCAAGGAAAATTATATCTTCGTCAGTAAAATTTGTGCCCGTGCCTTCATCTACGCCATGTTGAAATGGCGGTTCCATTCCATTTATGTCAACCATAAATTCAGCTGTGCCCCCATGTTTATATGAGTCATCATAGCTAATATTGTATGCGCGGAATATAATTCCATCTGCTGTTTGACATCTATCATTTGTGCTATTGTTATATCTATATTTCGTGCACCTTATCACATCTTCCGGATGGTTATCAGGGTCGCTACCTGCATTTCTCAACCAACCAAAAAAGCCCGTACCGGAGGTCATTTTACTTGTCGATTGTTCAAATTTCGCGTCAACCGCTGTTTGCAGAGTGTATATAGCTTTTTTTGTCATTGTTTGATATTTTTTTGCATGGTTTTGCGCCATTAAAGTTGGGATTGTAACCGATGTTATAACCCCGATAATGGCTAGTGTTAAAAGAACTTCCGTAAGTGTGAATGCTTTTATTTTCATTTAATCCCCTACATTCCTAAGTATTGCTTTGCTTTGGTATCGCTTGGCGTGAAAGTGCCTTGGTTGTCAACATCAAATATAACAACGTCAAAGGCTGCTGTTGAAGTTGTGTCGCAAAGATCGTCTACATTATCAGCAGTTGTTTGAGTTGGGCCTTCTGCGCCGTTTAAGTCAACATAAACTTTACCCGTGTTTTTAAACCTAGTTGAGCTATTTGTATGATAAGTTGTGTTAGCGCAAAATGCCATTCCATCGGGCGTTATTGCTGTCTTATCGGAATGGAATATCGTTTTAAGTGTTTCTTCATCGCCGGAGCCTTCATCTGTGAGCCAACCAAAAAAATTATTGGAGCTTCTTGGCACGCTTGATGTTAACTGAATTTTAGCGTCCGTTGCACCTTGAAGCGTTACAAGTGCTTTTTTTGCGAGCGCAAGAAATTTTTTATTCTGATTTGATGAATTAAGCGCAGGAATTGTGACCGCCGCAATAACCCCAATAATTGATAATGTCAAAAGAACTTCTGCAAGTGTGAATGCTTTTATTTTCATTTAATCCTCTATAATCCTAAGTAATTTTTTGCTTTGGTATTTGTAACTTGTACGTCGCCGTCTTGTGTAATATCAAAAGCTATAACATCAAAATTTGTAACACTATTTGCAACACCGGCAAGATTTGCGCCATTATCAATTGTTGTTTGAGTTGGGCCTTCTGCGCCGTTTAAATCAACATAAACCGTGCCGCTATATTTTAATTTTCCATTTGTCGCTGCTGTTCCGCTTGCATAAAACACCATACCATCAGGCGTTGTTATAGTTTCGTCATCTTTTTTAACATATTTTATGGTATCTTGATTAAAATCACTTCCGGCAACAAGCCAAGTAATAAGGTTGCCACTTGTAGGTCTACTTAATGTGTAGCCCATTTTGTTATCGATTGCGCCTTGAAGAGTTGATTGAGCTTTTTTTGTGAGCGCAGTAAACTTTTTATTTTGATTTGACGTAGTAACAGCAGGAATTGTGACCGCCGCAATAACACCTATAATTCCAAGAACAAGCAGAACTTCCGCAAGAGTAAAGGCCGATTTTTTCATAATCCGTAATTATCCAAAATTATATAACATTTTAAGTATAGCATATTGCAGAGGTTTTTCAATAATTAATGTACCCGAGGGGTAAGGAGCGGACGATAGTCCAGCGAACACCCCGAGGGCAGCTGTAGGGTGCGTATAAACGCACCCTACAGCTTATTTATCTAATTTTTCAAATTTTTATCACAAAACGGAAATTGCGGAGAGGTTTTGCGGTCACAGCTTTAATTGCAAAGTGTAGAGCATATTTTTGTTAAATAGCTTTTCGCAAAAGCTCGACTGCGATTTCTGAGATAAAAATTTGAAAAATGGCAGAGGCTAAGCAAAAGCCCATGTTTCTTTCTTTTGCTTCATTTTCTTTCTTTGCGTTACGGCGCTTGAGTGTCAAAGAAAGAAAATGAAGAAGGCAAAAAATAATGCCAAGTTGCAATAATTAATGCAATGCTCCTTGAGCTTACAAGATTCTGAAACGAGTTCAGAATGACAGTGTTTGTTTTGTCAGGCAGTGCCTGACCTACGGGTTGGAAGCGCAGAAAATTAGGATGACAGTTTAAAATCATATTGTTGGGCAAGTATGCCCAACCTACGGCTCGCTTTGCTCAACAAGTGCAGTCGCGCTAAAGAAAAACCTTCGCTCGGGTACGCATTTGACTTTAGTAAATTAAGTTGATAATATAATAGAGTTGAAATTTCAACCAATTAAATTTTCAACTCATAAGGTTAAAGGTTTATATGCATATAACAGACACCGCTTTTTACAAAATGACTCAAATTTCCAGATATTCCAGAATTGTCGGGAAGAAAATTTTAGAGAAATATTTAACAGGCGTGACAATTGAAGAATATGCCGCGCTTAGTTTAATTTCTTCCACTCCCAACATGCACCAAGCTGAAATTGCAAATCATCTGGTGCTTGAGAAAGGAAGAGTGGCAAAACTTGTTGAATCGCTTGAAATTAAAGGTTTTATTGAACGCACAGCAAGCGTTAGAAATAAAAAATTGGTGAAAGTTTTAAACATCACAAAAGCAGGCGAAGAAATTTTGTCTAAAAATGCCTCATACGCTATTGATTTAATGGCCCTTATGAACAGCAAATTAACTCAAGATGAAATAAATATTCTTAACGAAAAATTGGACATTTTGCTCAAAAGCGTGATGGACCTTGCAGAAAAGGATTAAAAAATGCCGGAAGAAGCACTAACAACAAAAGAATGGAAACCAAAAGCACCAATAGGAATGATAACCGCAGCAGTTATGCTTGCAACAATCGTTGAGGTTTTAAACACTTCAATTGCAAACGTGGCGCTCAAGACAATTGCCGGCGCTTTTTCGGTTTCAAATGATGAAAGTTTATGGATTGTGACACTTTTTTTAATTGCTTCAAGTATTTTGCTTCCTGCAACAGATTGGTGTTCCAATGTTTTTGGTAGAAAAAGATTTTTCTTATTCTGCATCGCCCTGTTTGGCGCGTCAGCTTTTATATGTGGCATTTCGCCCAATTTTCAAACTTTGCTTTTTGCAAGGGTTATGCAGGGGCTTGGCGGCGGTTGCCTTGTTCCACTGTCGCAAGCGATTTTGCTTGAAACTTACCCCAAAGAAGAACACGGGAAAGCAATGGCAATATTTGGGCTTGGAATTATCATTGCTCCGATTTTAGGGCCGATTATCGGCGGTTGGCTCACAACAAATTGTTCTTGGAATTGGGTGTTTTTCATAAGCGTGCCACTTTGCATCGCAGCGCTTATTATGGTTGGAATATCAATCGAAGACCCGCCATACGCCAGAGCGCGCGGCTGGCAAAAGCTTGATTTTCTTGGTTTTATTTTGCTCGTAATTTGGGTTTCAACTTTTCAAGTTATGATTGACAACGGGCAGAAAAACGGCTGGTTTGGCTCGGAATATATATGTAAGCTTGGCATTACAAGCCTTGTTGCTTTTATTTTATTAATATGGCGAGAAATGGCTTCCCGCGCCCCTCTTCTTGACCTTAAAATTTTTAAAAATTGGAATTTCACTTGGGGAACGATAGTTATTACAGTGACTTTTGCGGTGGCTTACGGCTCAATTGCCATTCTTCCAATGTTTTTGCAAAGTTTACTCGGCTATGACGCGTATTTAAGCGGACTTGCGGCAGGCCCTATGGGGATAGGTTCGCTCGCCGGTATTCTTATGACAGGCGCCCTTGCAAAGACTGTTGACTTGAGAAAACAAGTCGCTCTTGGGGTTTCAATGATAGCGGTCGGCTCTTTTATGTTTTCAAACTTAAATCTTTCAATTGCTATTTTAAATGTAATTTTGCCCAACATTGTGCTTGGCTTTGGTATGTCGACAGTTATTAGTCCAATAACCACGCTTATTTATTCTAACGTCACAAATGCTGAAATGACAAACGCTTCAAGTTTGCAAAATTTAGTGAAAAACATCGGTTGCGCAGTCGGCACATCGTCTGTTGGCGTTTTTGTTTCAATGTATTCTCAAATACATCAAAATTATTTGGTTGACAAGTTGAATATGACAAACCCTGTTTTCATTGAAAGATATAATGATTTAGTAACTTCATTTATGCAATTTGGCGGAAGCATTGTAACAGCGCAAGCAAAAGCAAACGTGATGTTATATAAACAATTAATACAGCAATCAACGCTATCCGCCTATATGTCTACATACAGAACTTACGCAATAATCATTCTTGTTGTTTTACCACTCGTTTTTGTAATTAAAAGAGTAAGATACGATAAATAATTGCAAGAGCGATTAATTAAGCGCCAATTCTGTGTATTCTTATAAAGTTAGTTCTTCCTGTAATTAATTTAGGGATTGAGCCAACAATAATAATCCTTTCGTCTTTTTTGAAAGAAGTGTTATTTAGAATAAATTCGTCAATTTTTTCAAGCATATTTTCATCTAGAACATCATCCCAATTTTTGCAAAATGAAGTTATACCCCAATATAAGTTGAGCCTTCTGCAAGTTGATTTAAGGTCTGAAATTGCAGCAATCGGAACGGAAGGGCGAAGTTTTGCAAGAAGCCTTGGAGTGTAGCCTGTGTGGGTGAAAGCAAGAATGGCTTTTGCGTTTAAGTCTTGCGCCATTTTAACTGCCGCATTTGCAATTGCTTGAGGTGAAATTTCGTAATTATCACTAACTTCATGGTGTAAATTAGCAAGGCAGAACGGGCAGTTTTCAGTGTTTGTTGCAATTTCTCTCATTGTTTTAACTGCTTCAATCGGATATTTGCCCATTGCTGTTTCGCCAGAGAGCATAATTGCGTCTGTGCCGTCCATAATGGCATTTGCCACATCGCTTGCTTCCGCCCTTGTTGGGATAGGCTCTTCAATCATAGATTCAAGCATTTGAGTTGCAACAATGCAAACTTTTCTTGCTTTAATTGTTTTGTTAACGATAGTTTTTTGCACCATCGGAACTTCCGCAGGGGACATTTCAATACCTAAATCGCCCCTTGCAACCATAATCCCGTCTGCAATACTTAAAATCTCATCAATATTTTCAACTGCTTGAGGTTTTTCAATTTTTGCAATAAGCGGAATATAGCCTGCAAATTGATTGATATATTTTTTGCAAAGCTCAACATCACTTGCTTGCCTTACAAAAGATTGCGCGATGTAGTCTATATCATGGTCAACTGCAAATTTAATAAATTCTACATCTCTTTTTGTGACAGCTGCAAGGCTTGCCGTTGCCCCAGGGAGGTTTAAACCTTTTCTTGGTTTAATGGATTGTCCGTACACAACTTCCGCAACAACAATATCATCTTCCACGGAAATTACTCTTAATTTCACTTTCCCGTCATCAAGCAAGATTTTATCGCCTGCTGAAACATCTTTTGCAATTCCTTCATAATCAACAGGGATTATCTCTTCCCCTTCTCTATAATCGCCGGCGCGAAGCTTAATAATATCGCCTTTGCTTATAAGAATTTCTTGAGGAATGTTTCCAATTCTAATTTTTGGACCTTGCAAGTCGACCAAAATTGGAACATGGCAGTTTAATTTTTCTTCTGCAAGCCTAATATTTTTTATATTTTCAAAATGTCCGTCAACATTTCCGTGCGACGTATTTAATCTAAACATTGAAGCGCCCGCGAGAATAAGTTTTTCAATCATTTCGTATGATGATGTCGCAGGGCCAAGTGTTGCAACAATTTTTGTTTTACCTTGTTTGATTAAATTTTTCATGTTGTTAGCTTCCTTTTTTTCTTAACATTATTTTAGTTAAAACAAAAAAGTTATCAACAGAAAATTATTTCAACAACCCATATTTTTCAGCGATAAGTTTTGAAGACTCGTCCAAAGAAACAGGTATCCCATCAAAGCCCATATCTCTCATAACGCTATATCTGTGTCTACCATCAATAAAAGAAATTTTCGGCTCGCCGTCTTCTTCTTTAATTATCACTTTTGAAGCGTGAATTGGCAAACCTGTGTCTATGTATCTTATAAAATCAGCGTATCTTGTGTCAATTCCGCGCTCGCCATATCTTCCTATATATTGATTGTCTTTTTTAAACAATTCATCAAATTTTTTCACATCAATATCAAGCAAATAATAGTCTTTTGCTTTGTCGTATGAATCTAATTCAATTCTTGATAAAATATTGTCTTTATTTCGTAATGTTTGAAGTGGTGTTTTTTTAAAATCAATACCGCGAGAAGCTAAAATTCGCTCAATTTTTTTATCATATTTATCATCTGCACTAATTAACCCTTCGCCGTAAACCCCCTTCATTAGGTCATTTACATCATCTGTTGCTATTGTGTTATATTGAAAATCTTCGTTTCTCTCAAGCTTCATAAAGCGCAAGTCAAGGTCACTCGTTGCTTCGCTTGTGTAAAACCTGTAATGGCTTTTAAATGTTTGCGGGGAGAGGTTTAATTTCATACACCCTTAAAACATGTGAAGCGCAAAAATTGCTTATTTTAGAAATTAATATTTTTGGCTCCAAAGTTCCTTGCCATAAGCGTTAAACGCTCTGCGGCTTTTTAGAACATCTGCCTCATAAGTGTCAATGTAGGCATAATTTCCGTTTTCCCAATATTGCTTCGCAGTGCCATATTTTTTGCCGTTTTTGTAATTGCACTCTTCTTCGCGTATACCTTTTTTATTATATGCAACCCAATAACCTGTGGGCTTGTCATTAAGATATGCGCCTTTTGTTTTTATTTTTCCATTTTCCCAATATTCGACAATACTGCCTTCAAGTTTATCATTTTTAAAATTAACTACTGCTTCTTTACTCCCGTTTCTATAATATGTTGTTTTTTGCCCGTTTAAAAGACCGTTCACATAATTTTCAACAAAAATTGTTTCGCCTTCATAGCCGTATTTTGTGAATACGCCATGAGGTTTTCCGTTCACGAAATTAGACTTAATTTCAACTTTTCCGTTGTCATAATATAGAGTTTGCACCCCGTTTGCTTTCCCGTTTTTAATTCGTCCGGCGTAGCTATAGTTGCCGTTTGGATGATAATTCCACACAAAAGCGTCAATTTCTTTATCATTTTTATATATTCTTTTGCTTGTCATATTTCCTGCAGGGTTAAACGTATAGAAAGTGCCTTCTTTAAAATCTACTTTTTTTGTTTTTGGATTTTCTATAAAATGCTCAATAGAAGCAACATTGCCATTTAGATAATATTCAACAACTTTTAGATTTTTTAAGTAGTTCGTATATTCTTCTTCAAGCAATAATTCGCCATAATCTGTGAAATCAGATAATTTTGCAGATTTAATCTTGCCGTTTATTTTTTCAAGTCTATATGAATAAATAACTTTGTTACCATCATTGTAAAAACTTGCAGTGTTTACAATTTTTTCATCTTTTATCGAAGTTAGAGTTTCCATCGTCAAATAATTTGTTTTTTTATAAACTTCGACAAGTTTCCCTCTATCGCTTATTGAATTTATAATTTTTTGAATTTTATCTGAAACATCGCTGTAATAATAATCCGTTGTTTTTACATCGCCATTTTTAAAATATCTTTTTTCTTTTAAGAGCGTGTCATCGTATGTAAATTCTTTTTCAAAAATTAATTCGTCGTCATCATAATATTTTTCAAGTTTTATATTTTCAAGAAAATCATAGCTATAGCCTTGTTTTTTGTCATAATAATATGAAGTTAAATTTAATAATTTTCCTTTTGTATTATACAAATATGACACACCGTGCTTCGTGCCTTCTTTATATTGTTCTTTAACTTGCAATTGCGCATTATCATAATATGTAAGATATTCGCCCTCAAGAAGCCCATTTTCATATTTTGCTATTATTTTTGGGTTTTTATTTTTGTAAAATTCTTTGTATGTTCCTTCGATTTTGCCGTTTTTTAATTTATATTTTGCTTTAACAACGGTTGTTGCAGGGAAATATTCCGTGCAGCGTTTGTTTTGCCCCTCACATGTGAGCGCGTGACACAAAGTTGTGTTTAAAAACAATGCAAGCGCCAAAATTAAAATTCTTTTCATACAAACCCTCTAGTTTTTAAAAACATTTTATCATATAGGCACTATTTCTTGCTAGATGTTTGAAAAACTATTTTCTCCAAGCAATATTTTCTTTTATAATTTTTGCAGGGTTTCCGGCTATTGCAACATTTGATTTATCAAATTTTTTAGTCACAACGCTATTTGCTCCAACTATCGTATCGTCTGCAATTTGTGCCTTTTTGAGGATTGTTGAATTCATTCCTATCCAAACTCTATTTCCAATTTTAACATTGCCTATACCCGGAAACTCCTCGCCTGTTTTTGGGTTTATAATAGTGTGCCCATCGCCAAGCCCAAAAGTTAAGCCGTAAGAAAATAAACAATCATCCCCGATTTTAAGATTTGAACCTTCCTTAAGCACTACACTGCCACTTCCAAAAAATAAATTATTTCCTATTGTGATATTAGAATTTTTAACCATCACAAAACGGACTTTTGATAATTTCACCAACTCTTCTTTTGTTTTCCCGCCAATTTCAAATAAGCAATTCTCGCCGAGCTCTATTGTGCAATTTCCAAATTTTACAACCGGTTCGTGGACAATAACCGTTGAATTAGCATTATTAAACTTGATTTTTAAACCTTTGATTTTTTTAACTTTTTTTAGCTCGCCGGCAAGAGTTTTTATGTATATGTGATTTGCGTTGCTTTTAAGGGATATATTAAAAGATAATTTAAGATTAAATATCCGAACTATCAAATGCTTTTTCCCGTTTGATATTTCCGTATAAATAAACTTGTTTAATCCTGTTCCAGCTCGCATTATAGGCGCCTCTCATATTTCGAAATTTTAAAAAAACATTAACACAACCTATTGATTATAGTCAATACCCTTTAGTCAATGCAATTATACAATATTAGCAATGGACAGCGATTTAAAAATAATGAACGAAAGAAAGAAAATTTTACTCACCGCAATAGGTAGAGCTGTCAATAAAAAACGGTTAGAATTAAAAAAAGGAATAAATAAATTTTCTTTTGAATATGATATCGGAAACGGGTTGTTAAGCAGATTAGAAAGAGGGGACACTGACACCCAAATCACGACTCTTTGGAAAATATCAAATGCTTTTGGATTAAAATTTCCGGAATTTATTGCGCTTGTCGAGGCTGAATTGCCGGAAAATTTTAATTTCTACGATTAAATTTACTCGATAATTTAATCTTTTTTCATATCAACAAGTATGCCGACAGTGTTTTTTAAAAGCCCTGCCGACCATTTTAAAATCATAATACCGCCAAGAATGCCAATAAACGCGTCGAGGCAGAGTATGTTGAAATATTTTCCTGCAAGAAGCGCAATAATTGCAAGAATTGAAGTTAAAGCGTCTGCTAAAATGTGGTAATATGCAGCTTTGAAATTATAGTCTTCTTTATCTGAATGATGTTCATGGTGGTGTTCATCATGGTGTTCACTATCTTTGTGGTTATGGGCGCAAACGCTATGATGATTGTGACTATGATTGCCTTCCATAATTAAAATGCAAACCCCGTTTACAACAAGCCCAAGGATTGCAACAATAATTGCTTCGCTAAATTGAATTTGAAGCGGATTAAATATTCTATGCAGCGCTTCCGCTATTATCCATATACCCGTTAAGCCTAAAAATAATGAGCTTGTGTATGCTGCAAGAGTTCCGATTTTATCTGTTCCTTGCGGAAACAACTCTGAATTTTGAAATTTCCTTATTAAAATGTAGGCGATATATGTTAAAAACAAGGCAAGCGCGTGTGTTGCCATATGGTAACCATCCGCAAGAAGCGCCATGGAATTTGTTATGTAGCCATACGCAATTTCTGCAATCATAGTGCATATTGTGACTAAAATAACAATCAAGGTTTTTTGCTCGTTTGCGGAAGTTATTTCATGTGTGTGCGCCATAATTATTTCCTTATTTAATATACCCTCTTGGGGTATCTATATTATATACCTGTATGGGGTATATTTCAAGTCTTGGATGAACACTAGCGGTAGGGTGCGTTTATGCGCACCACGTTACTTAAATATATAACCTGTCATCCTGAAAGCGTAGAAAATTAGGTGAAGCCGTAATTTTCAAGCTGTTCAGGATCTTGTAGACTCAAGGGCACAACAAACAATATTGAGTTTCATTAACAGGTAAGACCCTGAAACAATGCAAAGCGAAACGACGAAGCAATGCGAGGAGGTTGAGCCTGTATGCGTTAGCTGTTCATGGTGACAGTTTATAGAGGTAGGGTGCGTTTATGCGCACCTTAATTGCGACAAAAGCGTAGCCCGTAGGTTGGGCATACTTGCCCAACAACATAATTTTAAAGCCCGTAGCCGTAGCCCCTAGGTCAGGCACTGCCTGACAAACCAAAATCCAAAACAACAAATTTCCTTCACCCCATTTCAAATCCCCATTTTTCCGCTATACTATATAAAAAACAAAAGAGGTAAATATGAAAAAAATTTTGATTTTAATGGCGATTGTGATTTTGAGTGTTTCTGTTGCAAATGCAGACAGGGCAGTGACTTTGCCAATGGGCCCAAATGAATATAATCAACCTGTAAAAACTCTTGAAGAAAATTTGCTTGAGCAAAAATTAGATTTAACAAAAAAGCAAAAAGCCAAAGCGCGCAAAATAAACCTTGCAACTTATAAAAAAACAAAACCAATTATGAAAAAAATCGAAGAGAAAAAACAAGAAGCAAAAATGGTAAAAATGTCTAAAATTGCAATACGCGACCAAAAGGCAAGGCTTGCTGTAATTGATAAAGAAATAGAAAATTTAGAAAAACAAATAAAAGAAATTAAGGCGCAAAACAATAAAAAATTTCAATCAATACTCACAAAAAAACAAAAGGAAATTTTGAAAGAAACGCAAAACAATTAGTTTTCAAAAACTGTGAATTAATTACATCGACGCAAAATGGTTAAAAAATGGAAAATTTATTTAACAACAAAATAAATGTTTTAAAAGCGCTAGCTATAATGATTATAGTTTCGGGGCACTTGGAATTCTCCCTTATTCCTATGTTTCCGCCATATTCTTTCCATCTTGCGTTATTTTTCTTTATATCAGGCTATCTTTTTAAAGAGAAGTATTTAGATAGCGTTTTAGAATTTATTAAAAGAAGAGCAAAATCCCTCCTTGCGCCATATTATCTCTACATGGCATTTTATTTTGCTATCACGTATGTGATTTTTAAATTAACAGGAAGATTTTGGGGCTATGAGATTACTCTTAAAAACTATATATTAACTCCATTTATAAACGGGCACCAATTATTTCTATCTTGCCCTTTGTGGTTTGTTTTGCAACTTTTTATAACTATGATTTGCTTTTTGCTTATTTTTAAAGGTTTAAAGAAAATTAAAGATAATAAATGGTTTCACTTTGGAGTGTTTTTTGCACTTGCTCTAATTTCTATGACCTTTGGCGAATGCAAATTTGACAGCCCAATGCTAATTATTATAAGAACTCTGTTTTCAATGTTTTTTGTGTATTTTGGATATTTTTACAAAAATAATATTGAAGGGAAATACAATATTTTTTCGCCCAAAATTGCGTTTTTTATAATTGCACTTCAAGCGCTTCTATGGCTCACAAACAAAGATTTTACCCCGACTGATGGGATAGGGCTAAGCTATATTTTAGTTTGGGGCGATTTTGACAGTTTCCTTGTGCCGATTTTAACAAGCATAACAGGCATTTGGGCGGCTTTGTTTGTGGTCGAGGTTTTATATCCTTATATTAAAGACAACAAATTTATATATCAGATGGGGCAAAACACTTATCACATAATGGCAAATCATTTATTTGTGTTTTATTTAATAACCGTTATTTTAATGTGGTTGAAAGGAATTCCGATTAGCGTCAAAAACGAACACGACATTTATTGGATTTACGCTCCGCTTAAAACAACATATTTTTATTTTATTGTGACAATGTTTACAACAACGTATATAGGTGTCGGCTTAAAAACTTTAAAGAAAAAATTGTTTGCTAAATTTTGCAATTAACTTGGCGCAAGTTTTATAACATCTCGCCTTCTGTTTTTGTCAAATCTGCTCCGCCCGCTGCTTTATACAGCCCAATTGTTGCAATCAGGCAATTAATTTTATTTGAAACAAGTTCTTTTTGGGTGGATAAATAAATTTCTTTTGCGTATAGAACATCAAGGTCACACGAACTTCCAATATCTCTTTTTTCTTTTGCTAAATCATAGATTTTAGTTTCTGTTGCATATTTTTCAGCCGTTTCTTTATAATTATTTTTTGCTGTTTTGTAGTCTATAAGCCCTGAATTTACTTCGCTAATTGCTTCAAGATAAGTTTTTTGATAGTTATTCATAGCTTCTTCGTATCTATATTTTTGCATTTTGAAAAATGCTATTTTTCGCCCGCCTGCAAAAATGTCTAAATTGGGCAACACTCCGGCAGAAAAAAATTGCGAAGGGGAACTGAATAAGCTTGACATAGTGTATGCATTTAAACCAAGCTGCCCAAAGATAGTGAACGAGGGCAAAAATTCTTTTTTAGCAACCCTCACATCAAAACCTATTCTTTTAATGTTTGCTTCTTCTTGCAAATAGTCCGGCCTGTTTTCAACTATGCTTGAGTTGTATTGTTCTTGAATATTATTAATCAATGAAACATTTTCAAACCTATTTCTTTTTATGTCGTCATTTTGATTTGCAACATAAACTTTGAGATTGTTTTCTAATATTTCCTTTGTTTTGCTGTAATTATTTTCTTCTTCATTTAAGGTGTTTAAAAGTTTTTCTTGACGTAAAACTTCTGTTATTGGCGCAAGCCCGATTTTGTATTTTTCTTCAGTTTTTGCAAGAATTTCTTTTTGCACAGAAATTAATTCTTTTTGAATTTCCAGCAACTTATCCACTTTTATTAAATTGAAATAGTCGGCTGCAAAATTAGAAGTGAGAGAAATGATTGTTGCCCTTTCCGCTTGCTGTGCAATTTCAAGCTGTTTCTGTTTACTTTTTGTTTCCAGCCTTTTTTTGCCCCAAATATCAATTTCATAAGAGGCTGTTAAAAGCAAATAAAAATTATTTTGAGAATAATTTGGAATAGACATACTTCCAAATTGCTGCCTTGGGGCTCTTAAATCTCTTGAAATTTCACCTGAAAAATTAACTGCCGGAAGCTCGTTTGCAAATTGCATTTTAACAATTTCTTCGTTTGCTTTAATTTTTAGCGCAGCATTTTTTAAATCATAATTATTTTTGCATACATCCAAAAGATTATTGACTAAATTTTCATCATTAAAATTTTGCCACCAATCAATATTTAAATAATCATTTGTATCAAGTGCATAAGAGCAATTTGCAAAAAACAAACTGCACAATATTGTCAATAAAATTTTTTTCATGTAATGCTTCCTTAAAATTATCTTGTGTTATAATTACAACACAACAATTATTTTATTACAAAAATAGCCGAAAGTATTGCAATGCAAAAAATAAATTTAGGGAAAAGAATAGGAACGAATATCTATAATACAGGTATTGTGGCAAGAGCTTTGTCTTCGCAAACTTTTAAGAAAAAGAAAATTGAAATAACAGTGGAGCAATATTTAGTTTTGGACTTATTAATGGAAAACTCTAGCCTGTACCAAAGGCAAATTTCTGAGTTGACTTTAAAAGATAGAAGCAACGTTGCAAGAATTATCAAAATCTTAAAAGAAAAAGGGTTGATTGAAAAAACCCCTGAAGCAAAAGGCAGAAGGGTTTATAAAATTGTTGTGACTGAAAAAGGAAAAGAGCTTAGAAATAAAATTTACCCAACAATTCTTGAAATCAGAAAACAAGTTGCAGAAGGCATTTCAGAAAAAGAATTAATTACAACACTCAACACTTTGCAAAAAATATATGACAACATACGCGATAAAGTAACGCTACAAATTTAAAGGAAGAAAAAATGGCAGATGAGCAAACAATAAACGAAGCAATGACGGACACAAGGCATTTTTACGAGAAAAAGCGCGTTGTGGTTCCGCTTACGACGGCGATTATTCTTGTGACACTTGGTTTAATTGTTTCAATTAATTCAATTTTTTACAAATCAACAGACGATGCTTTCATCGAAGGGCATATAATCACGGTTGCTCCAAAGGTTTCAGGGCAAGTTGAAAAACTTTTGATTGAAGACAACCAAGAAGTGAAAAAAGGGGATTTATTGCTTGAAATTGACCCAAAAGACTATGAAGCAAAATTAAAGCAATCGAAAGCAAAGCTGGAAGAAGCAAAAGCCGGCTTGGTATACGCCGATAATCAAGTTGAAAAAAGTTTTTCAGAATTAGATTTTGCGCAAAATGAATATGACAGATATTCAAAAATGTATTCAAAAGGAATTGCCTCAACCCAAGATTATGACAGCGCAAAAACAAAATTAACAACTGCAAAAACAGAAAACAAATCTGCAAAAGCAAAATATGATGAATTGTCTGCCACAATCAAAAAACTTGAAGCAGAAGTAGAAGAAAATGAACTAAGCCTTTCATACACTAAAATTTACGCGGCTCAAGACGGGAAAATCACCCATAAAACGGTGGAAGAAGGGAATTACATACAAACCGCGCAACCACTTTTTGCAATTGCAAAAGACGATGTTTGGGTGGTTGCCAATTTCAAAGAAACGCAAGTTGCCAATATGAAAAAAGGACAAACTGTAAAAATAAAAATTGACGCTTTTGGAAGAAAAACTTTCAAAGGTAAAGTTGATAGCATTCAAATGGCGTCTGGCGCGAAAGCGAGCTTGTTTCCGCCTGAAAACGCTGTTGGAAGCTATGTAAAAATTGTTCAAAGAATTCCTGTCAAAATTCTTATCACAGACGACATTTCAGGGTTAAACATTATCCCCGGGATGAGCGTTGTTCCAACGGTTAAGGTTAAATAAATTATGGAAGCGCGCAAAGTTCCAATTTGGTTAATATCTATTGCGATATTGTTGCCGACTTCTTTTTCCGCACTTGCAACAACGGCAACAAATGTTGCCATTCCTCATATTTCAGGATATTTTGCAGCAACTGCCGATGAAGCAAAGTGGATTGTGACTTCTTATATGGTGGCAAACGCTTGCCTGATTTTACTTTCCGGCTGGTTAGAGCATTTGTTTGGCAGAAAATTGTTCATGAAAATTTGCGTTGCAATTTTCACCCTTGGCGCGCTAATTTGCGCCCTTGCACCGTCACTTGAAATTATGGTACTTGGAAGATTTATTCAAGGGGTCGGCGGCGGGCCTATGACCCCAATTTCACAAACTGTGTTGCTATCTGCCTTTCCTAAAGAAAAGAAAGGTGTGGCAATGTCATTATTTGGCTTTGCAGTTATGGTGTGCGCCATATTGGGGCCTTCTTTTGGCGGTTTTCTTGTCGATAACTTTAATTGGCACTACATATACTCAGTCAACATTCCTGTTGGCATTATATCTTTTATTTTGATAAGCAAATATATAGCTGAAACAAAGCCGGAGCAAGGGCGCCATCACATTGATTTTGTTGGTATGACAGCGCTTATTTTATGGCTTGTTTCAATGCAAATTGTGCTTGATAAAGGACAGCAATATAATTGGTTTGATTGCGGCTGGATATGCTGGCTCGCGGGCTTTTCTTTAATTTGCCTTTCATTTCTTATCGTATGGGAAATTGAAAACAAAAATTCTTTTATGAAAGTTCGATTATTCAAAGACAGGAATTTCTTTATCGGAACAGTTATTTCGACTGCCGTGAGTATGGTTGTGTTTACGACGATGTATCTTGCGCCGCAATTTATTCAAAATATTTTAGGCTACACCGCGCTTTTAAGCGGGCTGACTATGGCGCCAAGGATTATTTCTTGCCTTGTTATGTTAGTTATAATTCCACATTTAATGCGCATTTATGATAGCAGGTTGCTTATTGCGATTGGCTTTTTGTTTTTAGGGCTTGCGACTTTCACTTACACAAAAGTTAGCCTTGCGGTTTCATTTTTGTTTGTTTCAATCCCGAATTTCCTTTTGGGGGTGGGCGTTATACTAACTTTTATTCCGATATCTGCCCTTGCTCTTGGCACTCTTCCAAAAGAAGATTTAGCAAATGGCGCAAGTTTGCATAATTTCTGCAAGACTATCGGGGTGGCAATTGTTGTTTCAATGTCATCAACTTTGGTTGCGCGCCATTCTCAAATGCACCAGAGTTACCTTGTGGACAACCTTTCTAATTTCAATTTAGTGTTTCAACAGAAAATGGCAAGCTGGACGCACACATTTATAACCGGCGCTTCAAGCTCATACGCCTTAAACAAAGCAAACGCTTATGCCTATAAACAAATGGTTTTGCAGTCTTCGATGTTTGCCTATGTTGATACTTTCGCGCTCGTCGCTTTGCTCGCATTTATCTTAATCCCCCTTCCTTTTCTTTTGAAAAAAGAAAGCTCAAAGAGAGGGTGAGGACTAGTTTGCACTTTGCAAATATTGCAAACCCGATAGCTCGACAACCTAAATAATTATTGTTATAATGAAAATTATTTTATTTTTCAATAAAATAATCCGTTGATTTGGCGAGGAGTAATATGCATAAAAAGGTTGTTGTTGCATCTCTATTGCATGATATAGGGAAGTTAATACAAAGAGCAGGGACAGAAAACAATATTTATCATGGAAAAATTGGACTTGATTATTTAAAACAAAAGAATTTTGACGAAGATATTTTAGAAGCAGTCTATTACCACCATAAAGGCAAATTGGACAATAAAAAAACCTTTAAGAATGAATTTCTGACCTATCTTGTATATGAAGCAGATAATATTTCTGCAGCGCATTCATAAAATTTCTTTTTGGTTTCTTCATTCCTTGCACCATACCTGCTAAAGAACCATCACTTTCAGTCAAGAATTTTATTCAAATTATCGTATTCTTGTCTAAACTTATCAAAATTTATCTCTCGCAATTTTTCCAAATTTTGCATTTTCCACTTTATAGCAGGAAGTTTTTCAATATTTGGAATATTAAAACTTTCAAAGTCCACATTCAATGAAACAAAATTTAGTAATTGGTTTTTATAATTCTTCCTTAAATTTTCTTGAACAAGATTAATCAAATATTTCAATGTTTCAATATGTTGTTCATAACTAAATTCAATATTAGTCATCCCTTGAAACTCAGAAAGATAAATAGATTTTCTATCTAAAATATTTGGGGCAATAATTTCAGGTAACGGTCTATTGGCAGACAATAGCATTGCCACAAAACCTTTTATAATATCATCGGCAATCCCTTCGTTTTGAATTAGTTGATAAATATCAAATAAATCCCGCGGGTGTTGCCTATCCAATGCTGCGCAAATTTTACCACCAAAAGTTTCCATTTTAGACAATATTGGAAAATCAATATATCCGAACAATTCTTCTGCACTATCACAAATTGATACATTTTCGGGCTCTTTAATGCAACCGCGTAATGTGTAATTTGGTTCTATTTTGACAGTTGTATAATTATTATCTTGGCATAAAATTTTCTTTTCTTTATCTCCGCGTACAAAAGATTTATAGCCAAGCGATTGCAAGTTGTTATTAATTCTATCTAACGCTTCATTAATTTTAGTATATGCAACCTCTCTGGAATCAAAATGAATATAAGTTAGATCAATATCTACAGATAGTCTTGGCAAATTAGAATAGAAAAGATTAATTGCAGTTCCGCCTTTTAAAGCAAAACAATCTTCTTTTGCAATATATGGCAAAATTTTAACAAGTAAGCTAACTTGATTTAAATACTCTTGCCTAATCATATTTCCTCAATATTTCCAACAATAATATTGTACTTTTTGTCTAATTTGCCACCTTTTTCGATAGTTCGTTTTCCCCTGCCCAAATCAATTTTAGAAATGTCTAATTTTTTAAACCAGGGATAATTTAATTTATTTGCTAAATATAAAAACACTCTTTTTACCTTGATGTTTGAACAATTTTCTAACAATTCTTGAAGTAACTTTGGTTTTAACACAGACATTGTTTCTATTAATTGATAAATTTCTCTTATGCTATTTTTATCCGGAGCTAAATACAGCATTTCTAATATTGCTCTTTCTTGGGAAGAAATTTTTATGGAGAAATCTTTGTTATTAAAATCTAACAAACCTAATTCTTTGGGTAAAAATTCTGTCTTAACTATTTCAATATCTTCGCTATAATTCTCTTTAAACCAGCTAGGAACTTTTTCTGCCCTATAGCCATATATGTATGTTTTTCTATTAAATGCAATATTATGATTTATACCTAATTTAGCTAATGCAGAAACTCCACCCAAGTGAAAAGACAGATCTAATTGTTGTTGCAAGGCATATACAGAACCATCTAACTCTATATTATCATTAAGTTTTAAATAAGCGCCATTACCAAAAGATTTTAACCACCCGTTTTTCTTGTAAGCGCTACGAAGGCTCCTAGATACACCTTGTTTTTCTAACCATAAGGAAGTTACCACAGTCCCATGTGGTATTTTTTGCAATATTTGGTTCAGTTTTATCTTGTTTTGCATAATTATATTTTACATATTAGCACATTTTTAAACTAAATGGAAGTTGTTAATATTTATTTGCTAAATCAAACTTTTTTTGCTTTTGCGGTTTTTCTTCCCGTTCGATTTTGCAAAATTACACTCTTTAATATATGTATTTTCTTTTTCTTTCTCTAAAGTTGGCAAAAGAGATTTTACTGAATCAAAATTTTTATTTTTCGCCAACCTTTTGTTGGTCCGTCGGTAATTTCTTGATTTAGAATAGATTGACGACCACATTTCAAGATTTGAGGAATTCAATCAAGCCTTAAATTAACTTCATCAACTTTTGGTATAATGCCTTTGAATGATACGAAATTCAAAAAGAAAACTTATCAATTTTGGCAAGGTGTGAGAAAAGCAATTATAGACCGGATTTACTTCAAAAAAATTAAGTGCTACAATTCCTAAATTATGCAAAATGAATTGGAAAAAATCAGAAAAAAGTGCCTGATGTGCGAAAAATGCCCTTTGAGCAAGACAAGAACAAATGTTGTTTTTGACGATGGCTTGGCAAACCCTAAACTAATGCTGATAGGCGAAGCCCCAGGGTTTTATGAAGATAAGCAAGGAAAACCTTTTGTGGGAAAGGCGGGGCAGCTTTTGGATAAAATTTTTGCCTCGGTTGGGCTTGCAAGGGAAAAGCACGTTTATATTTGCAACACAATAAAATGCCGCCCGCCTGAAAATCGCAACCCATTGCCGGAAGAGAAAGAGGCTTGTTTTGAATATTTAAAAGCGCAAATTGATATCATAAAACCCAAAATCATTTTGCTGTGCGGAAATGTCGCAGTGCAGTCCATTTTGCCCAATATCGGCGGAATAACCAAAGTTCGGGGCAAATGGTTTCAAGGCGGAGATATTGTTCACGGCGCAAAATTAATGCCGATTTTCCACCCTTCATACCTTTTAAGGAACGACTCGAGAGAAAAAGGCAGCCCCAAATGGCTTATGTGGCAAGATATTCAAGAAATAAAAAGAGAATATGACAAACTGTGAGTTTGTTTATAAGTTGGTCAATATAAATAATTCGACGTTTTAATGTTTGATTAACCATATAATAGAATTTTTATTGCTCTTAGCTTTTAGCAAAATCTAACTATTGCAAATTCTAATTCGCAAATTCTATAACCACAATTTCCGGAGGGCAATTAAAGCGAATTGGCAAAACGCTAACCCCTATTCCGCGGCTTACAATCAACCTTTTTCCTTTTTCTTCAATAAAGCCTGCCAAGTATTTATCACCATATTCAGAAGGAACAACCAAAGCGCCCAAAACCGGCAATATCACTTGACCGCCGTGCGTGTGCCCAGCAAGCGTTAGATTAATACGGCTTGGAACTTTAGGAAAAACATCCGGCGTGTGAGTTAAAAATATGGTTGGCGATTTCGCATTTTCTAAAGCCTCATATACATCAGGAGAAGCCGTCATTTTATCTTCAACACCGGCAATATAAATTTCCTTCCCTCTCACATTTAATTTCACACTCTCGTTGTTTAGAACTTTTATGTTTTTGCCTCGAGAGCTTCTTGAATAGACCGTCTATCATACCAACCATCATGGTTGCCTAATGTTGTGTAAAATCCGTATTTCGCTCCAACCTTGCTTAATTCTTCCGCTATTTTCTTTGGTTGCATTGTTGATTTTTGCGTATGACCGGAAACATAGTCACCCACAGACACAACCAAATCCGGATTTTGCACATTAATTGTATTCACAATCCGCTCCAATCGTTTTTGCTGATTAGGTTTGATATGAAAATCGCTCGCAAAAACAATTTTAATTCCGGCCAACTCTTTATCTTGAATAGTATAATTGGTAACTCCAAGTTTATTTGGCTCAATAAAAAAGCTATAAAAAGCTAGCAGAATTCCAATTATTAAAAAGATTTTAGGCAAAAGTTTTTCCATCTTCGACACCCATTGTGACTCATTTTAATTATAAAATAAACGTGCGTCAAATGCGGGTGCAAGACAGTTTGATATCATTTGCGTATTTTGGATAAGGATGTTTTGTCTACCCGTAATTGCTCACTAATGCTCGCAAACGACTAAAGCAACCTTTGCCCTCGTAGCGTTCGCTGGACTGTCGTCCGCTGTCTTGGATTTTTTAGGATAGCAGATTGAGTAAATTTAATTTTTTAAATTTTTGTCACCAAACAGAAATTGCGGAGAGGTTTTGTGCTCACGGCTTAAATCACAAAGAGTAAAACGTGTTTTTGTTAAATAGCTTTTCGCAAAAGCTCGACTGCGATTTCTGAGATAAAAATTTGAAAAATGGCAGGAACTAAACAAGAGCCCATGTTTCTTTCTTTTTGTTTCGTTTTTACCAAAGGTATCACCTTATTTCTAACACTCGCAAGCTCGCGTAAGAACTAAGGGGTTCTTACTTTCCCTTACGGCGTTTGAAGTGAAAAAGAGAGAACTCCTTGACTCTTTGCGAACACGTGAGCATTAGAGGCAAGGTGGTGCTTTAGCAAAAATGAAATAAACAAAATTAATGTCATGTTGCGTTAATCGGTCAGATGCTGAAACTAGTTCAGCATGACGTTTTGCACTTCGCTCCGCCCTACCGAAAATCCGCTCGTTTAAATCTAGTGCAGTCGCGCTAAAGAAAAACCTTCGCTCGCATGTTAACTTTTGTAAAAGTTTAACCTCGGTATATATATTAACTTTTGTTTTTAGGGTTTTAGTATAATATTCAAAATACCTAAGGGAAAAGGATATTATAATGGAAATAATAGAGCTACTCAAAATGGGCATCAACGAAGGGAAAAATTACGGCAAACGTTTCTTCAAATTTTTTTATTTCAACAAATTTTATTTAATAGATAATTTAAAAGTTGATGTGTTGTTTAGGATTTTAAAAATTCAAATTCAAAAAAGAGATTTAAAAGAAAATAGCATGGGCTATGAAATGCTCCAAAATGAATTTATGAAAGCTGTAAGTAATAAAGATATTCTTGATGAGTATAGTATTTTAACACCTGAACTTTTGGATTTAGTAAGTCAATTTGAAACAAGGGTTGCGAGCTCAAGAAAAGTGAAAAGAAAAGGAAATGAGCAAAATTAAGTACTAAAAAAATAACATTAAAAAAGACGCCTGAAGCGTCTTTTAAAATGGAGTGGGATTCAACTGACCGTTGAGCGGAAGCGATTACGGGCAGTTAATATCCAAAGGATAAGAGGCTTGCCGAGGCGAGCGCTACATTTTTAATCGCATAAACTGTATTTGTACACCAAAAAATTAAGCACTAAAAAAGACGCCTAAAGCGTCTTTTAAAATGGAGCGGGATTCAACTGACCGTTGAGCGGAAGCGATTACGGGCAGTTAATATCCAAAGGATAAGAGGCTTGCCGAGGCGAGCGCTACATTTTTAATCGCATAAACTGTATTTGTACACCAAAAAATTAAGCACTAAAAAAGACGCCTAAAGCGTCTTTTAAAATGGAGCACTTGACTTACCTAAGTCAGAACTGCAAAAAATTATTTATAATCTAAAAAAATTAATAAACCGAGAGTTTATTCAAGAGTTAAAAACACTAAAATTCGTAGCATAAGAAAATGACCGATATATTTCAATCGGTCTTGATAACTGAAAAACGAAAGGCAATTTTTGGAAGAATGAAAGTGAGCAAAACGTGTAAAAGCAGAAGCGTTGGCAACGCCAAAAGCGGATTTTCTGACAGGCGAAGCCCTGTAAAGCGAAAGCCGCAATTACGACAGCGATAGCGAAGTGATGACAGGCTTGAGTGATTAAGAAAATTCAAGACAGCTCATTTTTGTAAAGTGCAACTCGTAAGAGCAAATAGCTCTATTGAGTAAAAATCTTTGAAAAAGCACCAAAAAATTTAAAAATTTATTAACAATTTTAAATAATTTTATTTGAATATGTCGACAAAATCTAAAACTATGTTATAATAAGTAATATAAGGAATTGCACAGAATGAAATACAAAGTTGAAAAAATCAAACAAGCAGAACATGAGTTTAAAAATTTAACATCAGAACAGCAACAGTTGTTAAAAGATGATTATGATTTAATCGAAAATGAAGGGCTTGAAAGAGTTTCAACTAAAAAAATTGAAGCTGATATGTACGAAATTAGAACTTCAAATTTGCGCTCATTATATACATATCAAGATGGAATGTTGATAATCGTTGTGACAATTTTTATCAAAACAACGAACAAAACTCCGGAATGGGCAAAGAAAGCAGCAAGAAAACGTATTAAAAATTTAAAATAAGGGGGTCTTATGACTAAAAATTTAATTTATGTAAAAGATAATGATGGTTATGTCAAGGGAATTTATCCCGAGGAAATGAAACCTGAATATACAGTGATTACTCGCGAAGAATGGGAAGAAGAAAGTGGCGAAAAATATTACAAAGAAACATACGGACGTGGCGGAAAACGCAAGGGTGCCGGAAGAAAACCGACAAACGGCGTTGTCCTTAAATTTCAAATAAGAGTATCTGAAAAAGAAAAGGAATTTATTCAATACGCTCGTTCGCACAATCTCGATTATGACAACTTAATGCAAGGATAATTTTTAAAACAAACAAAAAAACCGACCTTAATTTTTCAAAGTCGGGTTAAATTTTTTCCACAAAAAAAGAAAAACCTTACTCAGCAAACATTTTTTGTTCTTCTTTACGGCGGTTCACAAGCCCTTGAACAACTTTTTTCTGATTATTGAAAACCCAACAACCTTTATATTTTTCTTCAGGTGTTTTTGCGTTTTTGTTTTCAAACAAGAAACGCGTACAAGCTTCTTTAAACTTTCTTTCATTCACTAACCGCAATATGCTTGAACTTTTGAAATTTCCGTACCCAATGTTATATTCAAGTGAAACGAGTGCGTCAAATTGACCTTGTGCCAGCTGAACTTTCACAAGTTTATTAACATTGTTTTCGTGAACCAATAAATCAATTTTAAACAATCTTTCAGCTTCTTCTTTCGTAATTTTCATGTTAGGGCTAACACCCCCTGTGTGCCCGTAGCCAATCGTTAAAACATTTGAAGAACACCTGTAAGCCTCTAATCTCAAACCCTCTTTATTTTTAATAAAGTTAATCCCTTCGTTTGATACATTCATGCTGCACCCCTTCTAAATCTTCTATCCTATGATTTTCAACCTTAATTTGCTCTTTGATAACTTCAATATCGATTTCATTGCGCCTAGTTCGCTCGATAACTTCATTATGTTTATCTTGCTTTTTCTCAAGGTTAACAAGTTTTTCTTCTAGCCGACCAATTTTGTACGCCACATATAACCCCTGTATCACAACTGTTAATAATATTCCGAGTAATTCATAACTTAATTGCATTGTTTCCCTTCCTTAAATCCGCTCTCTTGGATTTTCGGGTACGCATAGCTCTAGTATTCCGTTTCAAAATCTTTAGTTAAAGATTTTTCCACTCCATAGAGCTATTTGCTCTTACGGGCTACACTTCGTATTCGCCCTACCGAAAATCCGCTCCTTACCCCTTGGGCTTCCACCCCTGTAGCTTTTGAAAATTATCAACTGAATGAAACATCGCCCATCTTTTAACCGCGTTAAATCTTCCAAAGTGTTCACAAAGCGCTTCAAAAATAAGCGTAGATAGGTATCTGTCATAACCAATCACGTCTTTATTTTCGCAAATATAGTCATGCACACAACTTGCGAGTTTGAACCTTGGCTCTTTTTGTTGTCCAATCAAAAGCCAGCAAAATGGCGGAACATTCGCGCCGTTCCAATCGTAACCTTTAGGGATTGTAAAAAGCTCTGTGTCGCCCTTGTAATCAATTTGAACTGTTAAATTTTTGCTTAAATAAAAAGGCTTTTTAAGCGCTTTTTTTAATTCCTCACCTTCAAGCCCTACAAGGCTCTTATCAAGTAAAATATCCTCGGGGAATTCGTTATATAAGCGTATTTCCAACCCCTTGCGCCCGTTTATGACGTACTCTTTTTTCTCTTCCAACATTTTAGAAACTCCATAAAAAATATATTCCAAAGCTCTCAAGCCCCATTTTCATTGCTATCTTAAATGCAATCATAGGTAAGACCTAACCGTAGATTTTACTTCTTCAATATCGCCAAGTTCAAGGCTCATTTGCACTTTTAGCGGGCAATCCTCTGTATCTTGGCAATAGCCGT
>CAZMZD010000002.1:0-391573 GCA_964570895.1 uncultured Gammaproteobacteria bacterium | reverse complement strand
GAAGAGCAATACCCATTTTATCTTGGTCAGCTTTTGTTTTTGGTTCAATAGCAACCGAGATAACAGGTGTTGGGAAAGTCATTTTTTCTAAGATAACAGGAGCTTTTTCGTCACATAATGTGTCGCCTGTTGTAGTATCTTTCAAACCAACTGCTGCGCAAATATCGCCAGCGTAGATTTCTTGAATTTCGTTTCTTTGGTCAGCATACATTTGAACTAAACGAGAAACTCTTTCTTTTTTGCCTGAAACTGTGTTCATAACATAGCTTCCTGAAGTCAATTTACCAGAGTAAACTCTCATAAATGTTAAACGGCCAACATAAGGGTCTGTCATAACTTTGAATGCAAGAGCTGCGAATGGTTCGTCGTCAGATGATTTTCTAACTGTTTTAGAACCATCTTCAAGTTCGCCTTCGATAGCTTTAACATCAAGCGGAGATGGCATTAATTCAACAATGTAGTCAAGAAGAATTTGAACACCTTTGTTTTTAAATGCTGTACCGCAAGTTACAGGAACGATTAAGTTGTTGCAAACTGCTTTGCGCAAACCTTCTTTAAGTTCTGCAACTGTGATTGAACTTGGGTCTTCAAAATATTTTTCCATCAAAGCGTCGTCTGTTTCGGCAATTGCTTCAACAAGCGCATCTCTGTAAGATTGAGCTTTTTCTTGCATATCAGCTGGAATATCTTCAACTTTGATATCTGTTCCAAGGTCGTTTGTATAAATTTCAGCTTTCATGTCAAACAAGTCAATTAAGCCTTTGAAATTATCTTCAGCACCGATTGGAAGAGTGATTGGGTGAGCATTTGCGCCCAATCTATTTTTAATTTGGTCAACAACTCTGTAGAAGTCAGCACCTGTTCTGTCCATTTTGTTAACAAATACCATACGAGGAACTTCGTAACGGTTTGCTTGTCTCCAAACTGTTTCAGATTGTGATTGAACACCACCAACTGCACAGAAAACAGCAACAACGCCGTCTAATACACGGAGCGAACGTTCAACTTCGATTGTGAAGTCAACGTGGCCGGGGGTGTCGATTATGTTGATTTGGTGACCTTTCCAATAAGCAGTAACCGCTGCAGATTGAATTGTGATACCTCTTTCTTTTTCTTGTTCCATAAAGTCGGTAACAGCTGCGCCGTCATGAGTTTCACCGATTTTGTGAGTTTTACCAGTGTAGAACAAAATACGTTCTGTTGTGGTAGTTTTACCCGCGTCGATGTGAGCTGCAATACCAATATTGCGGACTTTATCGAGTTGTGTTTGTCTTGCCATAATTTTTCCCTTTTTAAAATAATACTTCTATAAATTTTATTGTGACATAAACATAGAGATAATCAAGAAAAATTAACTTAGATTTAATTTCAAAAGAGAAAAATTTTTACTCTAAAAAAGCGAACTCTTGATTTTTTATCATGTTTGAAATATCTTAGATTTGTTCGCTTTTTATAGACATTTGATAAGGGCGAACGAAGTTGCATATGGCGGGTATCGCCAAAAGTGGTTACTCGGCCACGAGAGATGTAAGTTCCGATTTCGGAACCGCTGATTGAAAAAGCGAGCGAAGATTTGTAAGATTTAAAATTGAATATGGCGGGTATCGCCAAAAGTGGTTACTCGGCCACGAGAGATGTAAGTTCCGATTTCGGAACCGCTGATTGAAAAAGCGAGCGTAAAGTTGAAAAGTGTATAGATATGGCGGGTATCGCCAAAGGTGGTTACTCGGCCACGAGAGATGTAAGTTCCGATTTCGGAACCGCTGATTGAAAAAGCGAGCGTAAAGTTTAAGAATTGAAAATTATATATGGCGGGTATCGCCAAGTGGTTAAGGCCTCGGATTGTGGTTCCGATACGCGTGGGTTCGACCCCCACTACCCGCCCCATAAAAAGCTCTGTAACTTCTGTTGCAGGGCTTTTTATTATGCAAGATTGGTGAGAACCCACATAAAAACGAACGGGAATTTGCTTTACAAATAAAGCGAGTGACTACGGAGTGCGAAGTAATAATCCAAGACAGTGAGTCTTTAGCACGTAGTCATCCTGAATTTATTTCAGGATCTTGCAAGTTAATGCAACATAGCGTTTATTTTTTGCTCTTTCATTTTTGCTAAAGCACCACCTTGCCTCTAATGCTCACGTGTTCGCAAAGAGTCAAGGAGTTCTCTCTTTTTCACTTCAAGCGCCGCAGAGCAAAGAGAGAACTCCTTAGTTCTTACGCGAGTTTGCGAGTGTTAGAAATAAGGTGATACCTTTGGTAAAAACGAAACAAAAAGAAAGAAACCTCGGCTCTTGCTTTGCTCTTGCCATTTTTCAAATTTTTATCTCAGAAATCGCAGTCGAGCTTTTGGCGTTGCCAACGCTCCTGCTTTCGCGCGTTTCGCCCTACACAAAATCCGCTGTTTTGTGATAAAAATTTTGAAAAATTGGATTTGTGTTTTATGCTGTCAGGGCAGAACCCCGACCTGTGGAATGTTTTTATTTCCACAAAAACCATAGCTCAATTGACCTGTACCCCTCTAGGGTATATAATAAAGCAGTAGAAAACGAGGCTAAATATGCAACACGAACACCCATCTCACAAAAACGAAATACCTCGCCTTAATAGAG
The DNA here is from genome assembly GCA_964570895.1 of uncultured Gammaproteobacteria bacterium. GTDB lineage: Bacteria > Cyanobacteriota > Vampirovibrionia > Gastranaerophilales > Gastranaerophilaceae > RGIG1918. The sequence continues at coordinate 388,962 of CAZMZD010000002.1, read as the reverse complement.
CCATCGGGCAACTTGAGGGAATTAAAAAAATGATAGACGAAAAAAGATATTGTCTTGATATTTTAAACCAGCTCAAGGCGGTTCGTTCCGCAATTCTTTCTGTTGAAAAAAACATTTTGTCCACCCACTTAGAACACTGCATTGCAGACTCTTTTAAAGACAAAGAAACAGCAAAAGAAAAAGTAGCAGAAATTAAAGAACTGTTTAACAAATCGCAAAATTAAAATTTTATATCGCACATTATAGCAAAAGCCCCTATTTCTAGGGGCTTTTAAATTTATATTATTGAATTTGCGCTCAACCTTAGTTTCCACCTGGGGTTAATTCAAATTCGCTTCCTGCTTTGAATTTATTTTTATATGTTTCAACTGATGGTTGCAAAATTTCAGGAAGTTGCTCAATTTTAGCATTTGAGCCGGCAGCCTCAACTTCACGTCTTAACATACCCATATAAACAGTTTCAAGCATTTTTGTTTGGATGTATTCACCAATTGCTTCAGGTTTTAATTTATCGCCTTCAACATCAATAATTTCAAGTTTTGTTGGCGTTGTTTCGCTGTATGTTGCAGCAATTGCGTTTGTATATCTCTTATAATTTTTAGAAATGTCTTGATTCATAATCGTCATAACAGTATTGTATTTATCTCTGTTATTTGGGCTGAATTGACCTTCTGTTGCATAGTGCATACTGTCGGGCGCTTTACCAACCGTGTAATCAAAGTCCTTTAAAGATTCAAGGTAAAGTTGTTTTGCCCAATTTTCCCCGCCGCCTTCAAAGATTTTGCCATAATATTGTTGACCAATCATGTTGTAGCCATTAGCACGAGAAAATACGTTAAAGATTGCGCTTTTTGCTGCGTCGTTGTTTTTAACATTTTCAGGGTTTGTTGATTTTTCATTTGCAGAAATTGCGCCTTTTAAAATTCTTTCGGTTGTTTCTTGCGGAACACCGGCGTAAGCAAGCGCAAACATGCCTGAATCATCAAACATAGAGTATCTTCCGCCTACATCATCATGAATAAATAATTCTTTAATATAGCCGTTTCCAATTCCGTTTTGAGAACCGATTTGACCTCTTAAGTTTTTATCTGTAGCATTTGCGTCTGTGCAAATTGCAAAGTGTTTTTCTGCCATATTTTTTGCAATTTGTTCGTCATAGCCTTCTTCCATATATTTTTTGACAAGTTCATTTTCAACGCGCGTGAAACCATCTTTTGTTTCGAAAGTTGTGCCTGATTTTGAAACAACTAAATAGTTTGCGTTTCTAACATCTCCGCCGAGTTCTTTCTTGAAGCTTTCGTAGCTTACAGGGTCGATATCAGAATAGAAAATAACTTTTCCTTTTTCAACATTTGCCATATTAAGCAAAAATTCAGCAGTGTGTTTTGAACCGCCAATACCAAGAACAACAAGCGGTCTTTGGTTATCTGCATTTTTTCTTAAAATTTCTGCTTGAGAATAAATTTGATCTAAATGACTAACGCCATTTTCGCCTTTTTTCATTTGCGCTGCAGGAAGTCCAACCCAATTTAAGAATTGTTTTTGTTTTCCTGCTCTTGTTGTAAAGTTTTCGATGACATTTTTCATTGCAGGTTCATATTTTGCAACTACTTCGTCAAATGTTTTAAATTCAGTTTTATTAGCCGTTGGCATAATAAACTCTTGTTTGTAAGGTACTGAAGATAAATTAATGTTCATAGCGTTTCCCCTAAATGCAAGCGGTGACACTTGCGTGTAATTACGTGTACTATCCTGTGTTACGACTTGTTGTGGTGCTCTTGCTGTGTAATTCCTTTGCAACATTGCATAATTCATATTTTGTAATGAGGCAAGCGTAACAATACCCAACATGAGAACCTTCTCTTTCATACTTATCTAATAACAGATATATAAAACCACAAACAAAGTTTTTTTGCGCCTATTTGTAAAATTTTATTTCAATTTTATTTTTTCTCTTAGCCTAAGCCAATCTACGCAAATTTGCATAAATTCTTCCTTGTAGCTCAAAAATAAATCTTCTGCATGTTCGCCCAGCTCAAAACATTTAAACTCTTTTTTGCAAGTTGATTTATCATAAAGCGCTTTTGTGTGCCAAATATGAACAGTTGGGTCAAATTTCCCTGTAATATATAGAGTTTCCGCCGTATTATTTTGAATAATGTCTATCGTTTTTATTTTTTTGTGCGGAAAAATTGAAGGGCGGATTGAAAACCACCTTTTAAGCTCCATTTTCTTAAAAGTGGGAAGCCATGCTTCTTTTCTCCACATCTGATTTTCAATTTTAGAAAAATCGCAAGGGGGAGAAACCGCAATCACTTTCTGTATTCCGGAATGGCTTGAAACATAGTTGAGGCAAATCATTCCACCCAAAGAAAACCCCATAAGATAAATATTTTTATATTTAGATTTTGCAAATTCAATGACTGTTTCAATGTCTTGCATTTCTTTTGCAGCAAAAGTATAAAAACCTGAACTCCTGCCATGACCTCTAAAATCTAGCGTTACAACATCAATGTGTTCGCAAAAAGAATTGCTAATGTCCAAAAATGCTTTGCTGTCTTTTGTCATAAACCACCCCGGGGCAACAATCAAAACATTTTCATTTCCGCATTCGTAATGGTTTATTGCAACCTTAACCCCATCAGGTGTAATTAAAAATTTTTCTTGAACACTTTTTTGCATAATTCCTCGGCTAATAGAAATTATAGCACACAAGAAATTTATTACGGATAAAACTTCGCCATATCAATCATATCTTTTGGCTCTGGGCGGACGGTTGCAGTTTGCTTTTCTTTGTTTTCAAAATTAAGCTGCGTTGGGGTTTTATAGCAATCCGTCATGCGAGTTAAATATACTTCGCCATTTGTATCAATAAACACATTAAACATTTTTTTGATTTCAGAGTGATTGTATCTTGGATTTTCTTGATTATAGTAAAAATCGTTGTCGTGCCCGCTTTTTCCAATTTTTGTTTTTGGGGGCAAACATAAAGAATTAATTTCTTCTAAATATGATTCAATTTGCCCTCTTTTTTTAATTATTCTCTGTTCGCCTTTAAAATCAAACAGGTACATTCTCTCAAGCTCTTTTAAAATATCTTTTACAAGCATGTAATAAGAATTTGCATTATACCCTTTTTCTTGTGGTTTATCAGCGCTATACGGAAGAGAAAGCCCAATTACAGAGAATTTTTTGTTTTTAACAAGCGGGGTGAATGTGAAAAACGCATTCGCCATATTTTTCACATATTTATCTCGAATTTTCGCGCTTTCTTCATCTTTTCCTTGCAGCGCTAAATCATTTGCGTATGACATTAAATTCCCGAAAGGATTTAAAGAAATGCTCATCGAATGAATTTCATTCATTTTGTTGTTATTAGCGTAATATTCAACAAGCTCTTCCATTCTTTTTTGTGTTGCAATATCCCCTATATTCCAACCGGCGGTATCAAAAACGCTTCTTATCCCTGTTTTATTGTAAAATATATTGCCTATTTCTTGATATGAATGCTCCCCGCCCAAAGAATCCGTTAAATGCACGTCCTTACAGTCGGAATCCCTAAAAAAGGTGACGTACGAATTAGGGTAGCTAAATTTCAGCCTATCTTTCATTTGTGCAAAATCATTTGTGAATTGCAAGAAATTTTCAAAACTCATTTTGGAAATGTGTTTGTCATCATTTTTAATTGGAGGCATAGCGCCCACATAACAATGCTTGCAGCCGTTTGTGCAACCCCTTATAAGCGCAAGCTCAAGCGAGCCGCCTCTTTTTAATATGTGATAAATTTCTTTTATTGGTACATCTTCAAAAGTTTTCAGCCCATATTGTAGACCTTCAAGCTTATCGAGCAAGTTGCCCGAAGCATACCTTAGAGCAACAGAAGGAGTGCTTTTTGCTTTTTCCAAAGCGCATTTATATTTATCGTACTCAAAATTTTGCCGCAAAAAACTATCTTTATCAAGCCCTGAAAAAGACATTGCTTTTCGTGCTTGAAGATTGTGCGCTGTATATGACACAGCTTGGGGTAAAATTTTTGCAACTTGCATAATAAATTAAACCCTGTGAAAAAAAATCTTGACGAAGTTATTTGAAATCTTCACTAATTTTTGAAACAATTTGAGCTATCGGAGTTTTCCAATCTGAAAAATTAGGTTGGACAAAAAGCTCAAGCGAATCATACCAAACGTTAGGGTTTTTGGCATCAAACCAGCGCCAATCGGAATCATAAGGCAAAAGAACGTATGTCTTAACGCCCAAAGCACCTGCAAGATGAATAACTGATGTGTCGGCTGAAATTAAGCAATCAAGGTTCTTAAGAGCAGCAGCAGTGCAGGTGAAATCCTTAAATGTTGCGCCTAAATTATGGCACCACGAAGGCACGCTCTCATCAATATCATCAGGTTTTTGAAAAGAATATAGGGTGCTGTTTGGTATATTTTTGAAATATTCAAAATGCGTGTATGTAAGCGAGCGGTTTCTTGCGTTTCTTCTAACTTTATCGCCCGCGTATGGAACAATCCCTATTTTCAAATTGTCATTTTCAAAATAAGCCTTTTTATATTCTTTATACAAACCATAATTCGCTTTCATATAGCCCGAAGCCAAAGGCACATGGTCAAAATCAATTTTGAGATAATATGGCACGCTAGACGCTAAAACAAAATAGTCGTATTGAAAAGTGTCTGTATCTAAAACAAATTCAAAACCTTCAAAATTGCTTTTAAATAAATCTATCAAAGCTTTTCTGACACAGATTTTTACCGTTTTAAAATATTTTTTTGTTTCTTCGAAATATCTTGAAAACATAATTGCGTCGCCAAGCCCAGCGTCACAGAAAATTAAAAGAGTGCTATCTTTGCGCTCTTCGCCCCGCCAAGGGTTTTGAAGCCCAAGATTGTTCATAAGCTCTAGTTTTTTTATAAAATATTTGTTACCTTCATAGAAATTTCTGTTTGTAAGGTGTGTCATCCCGAGGCTGCAGTTTGCATAAGTGTTTTGAGGTTCTAATTCAAGTGCTCGTTCAAGATAATAGAGAGATTTTTCTATATTTTTATGCATTCTGTAAATGACACCGAGGTTATATAACGCGCAATATGTGGGCTTTGCCTCAAGCGATTTTTCATACATTTTTTGCGCATTTTCATAATCTTTTAAATCTTCATAAATAAGCCCGAGGTTATTAAGTGCAACATCATCTTTTGGGGCAATTTTCAAAATTTCGTTATAGAAAAATTTTGCGCCTTCGTAATTCTTTTCTCCATATTCCCAAGGTGCAATCTCTTGAATGACAGGGAGTTTGACTTCATCCGGCGCAGATAAAATATCTAAGTGACCCGTAATTTTAAATATAGCAGCTAAAATTTGCGCCATATTTTGAGGGTTTGTTTTAATGTTTTCAATTGCTATTTTTTCCGCAAGTTTGAAATTATGTTTTTTAAATTCTGCAAGAGAGTCTTGAATTGTAGCCATATAAAGATTTTACAACTCGTTTTAGTTTTAGTCCAGCAAATAAATTTTAAAAAAAGAGCCCCTTTTAAAAAAGGGCTCTTTTATGTATTTGATTTTTGATTAAATGTTTACTTTGTATTCGCAGTTTTTATCATGTGATACAGGTTCACCGTTTTCAAAAGTGTATACTTCAGCTGCCATACCTTTACCTAAACCTGAGATATCGCCGTTGTATAATGATGCCGCTGCAACCATATTATCGGACTCAAACTGATAGTTATTTCCAAGAATACCTTTGTTTTCAGGCCCGATTGCAACTTGCACTGCAAATTCTTTTAAATTGTTATCGTCATCATATTTGTATGCTTTTTCAATGTCTGTAACGCCATTTTCGATTTTTACACCTTTAGCGCAAGAAACAAGTTTTCTATCGTCGCCCACATATTCAAAGTTAAGAATTTCATCAAATGCAACGCCGGCTTCTGTTTGTTTCATACCTTTTGCAACAAGAACACCTTTGTCGTCCGCTTGAATTGTTGTCACTTCACCATTTGGAGCCATTTTTGTTAAGCTATCAATTCTTCCGTTTATATATGTTGCCACTCCTTCAAGATTGCCTTGAGCGTCAAGTTTTGTAGCTGTTAAGATTTCTTGTTTTTCTTGTTCGCGAGTGTGTTTTGTAATTGCTTCATCAATAATACCTGTTGTTTCGCCTTCCGGATATTCAACATGTTTTTCAAAAGCAACCACGCCACCGTCTTCTGCCACGATATCTTCAAAATCGTTTTTGTTAGCTTCTTTCACATATTGTCTAAATTCTTTTAATGTAGCTTTGAGTTCTTCAGCTGTTTTTTCACCGTTTAAGCTTACATCAAACGCATCTTCAAGAATTTCTATTTCTTTATTTGGTGCATTTTTTGGGCTTTCAATTTTTGCTTCAGGTTTTTTAACTGTTACATTAATAGCGCCAAGTTGTGCTTTTTGAGCATCTGCGTATTGCGCAGCTGAAACTTCTTTTGTATTTTTAGCTTCAGGAAGAGCTGCAACCGCAGCGCCTGCCATACCGGCTGTTAAAAGCGCTTGTGCTTGTTTTTTACCTTTATTTTCAGGAACTTCTGTAACTACAGTTTCTTCAATTGGTGCTTCTTCTTCAACAACTTCTGCTTCTTCGATTGGAGCTTCATCAACAACCGTTTCTTCAACAGGTGCTTCTTCAACTTCATCCGCCGCAACAGGTGTTTCATCCGCTATGGTTTCTTCGTTTGGAACTTCTGCAACTTCTGCTTCTTCAACAGGTGCTTCGTCTTCAATAACTTCTGCTTCTTCGATTGGAGCTTCATCAGCAACTGCTTCTTCAACAGGCGCTTCTTCAACTTCATCTGCCACAACAGGTGTTTCATCCGCTATGGTTTCTTCATTTGGAACTTCTGCGGTTTCTACTGCTTCAACAGGTGCTTCATTAACCGCTTCTTTAGCAGGAGCTGTTTCATCGGCTGCCACAGGTGCGTTTGGTTTATTGTCAGCCGGTTTATTGTTATCAACACCTTTTTTGTCTTTCATTTCTGAAAGTTTACCGATTGCGAAAATAGCGCCGATTGTGCCTACAATTGCAAGCCCGATTTTTTTGAAAAATCCTGTTTTTTCTTTTGTTTTACCTTCACTAACCGTTGTGGTTGTGGTTGTTGTGTATGCTTTTTTCTTTCCAAAAGAAACGTTGTTGTTTGCGCTATTTAAATAATTTAAAGAATTTACGTTGTTAATGCGACCAATCATAATAATCCTTCCTAAAATACTTTTTCATTATAACTAAAAGTTCAAGAAAAAAAATATTGCCTGTTTTTGTTCGCTTTGTTAACTTTTTGTAACAATAAAATGTTAAAAAATAATACATGCAGATTATTTTTTTAAAATAATTTTTTTTCCATGCCCCATGCTCGCGTTATACTAATTATGATAATCTTCGGATTGAGGAAAGAAGGGTGAAAGTCCTACATTGGTCCGCAGCCGTGACAATCGGAATACTCAATTCAATTTTACTTACGAGACTAAGGGGAATTTAGAATGGAAAAAATCTTAAAAAGAGATGGTCAAATTACAGAATTTAAATCAGACAAAATCACAAACGCCATCAAAAAAGCATCTGAAGCAACAGGAGAATTTGGGGAATCGACAGCAAAAAAATTAACTGATAAAGTTGTTGAAATTGTTGCAGACTTAATGAAATCAAAACAAAGCAACCTAAAAGCCCCAACCGTTGAAGAAATTCAAGATGTGGTTGAACATGTATTACTTACATCGGATTACAAAGCAACTGCAAAATCATATATTTTATATCGCGACCAACATGCAAGAATGCGCGAATTTGCTCAAAATGCAAACATTTCAATGGTCGATGAATATTTAAGCGAACTCGATTGGCAAGTTAATGAAAATTCCAACATGTCATATTCTGTTCAAGGCTTAAACAATTACCTCGCTTCAAATATAAGCAAAAATTATTGGTTAAATAAAATTTATCCGACTGAAATTAAAGAAGCGCACAACAAAGGAAGCATTCACATTCACGACTTAAATATCATTTCCGTATATTGCGTAGGTTGGGATTTGAAAGACCTTTTATCAGAAGGGTTTACAGGTGTTAAAGGTAAAGTTCAATCTTCCCCTGCAAAACATTTTAGAGTGGCACTTGGTCAAATTGTTAATTTCTTATACACAATGCAAGGCGAATCAGCCGGCGCACAAGCGTTTTCAAACTTCGACACATTGCTTGCGCCATTCATTCGCCATGACAATTTAAGCTACGAACAAGTAAAACAAGCTCTTCAAGAATTTGTTTTCAATATGAATGTGCCAACTCGTGTTGGTTTCCAAACGCCATTCTCAAACATAACTTTAGACTTAACAGTTCCAAGCTATTATAAAGACCAGTGCGTTATAATCGGCGGCGAATTACAAGAAGAAACATACGGCGAATTCCAAGCTGAAATGAACATGATAAATAAAGCGTTCTTTGAAATTATGATGAAAGGCGATGCTTCGGGCAGAGTGTTCACATTCCCAATTCCAACATACAACATCACAAAAGATTTTGATTGGAATAATCCGGACCTTGACGGGCTTTGGGAAATGACAGCAAAATACGGCATTCCTAACTTCTCAAACTTCATTAATTCAGATTTAAACCCAGAAGATGCAAGAAGCATGTGCTGTCGTTTAAGAATTGACAACAGAGAGCTTGAATATAGAGGCGGTGGGCTTTTTGGCTCAAACCCATTAACAGGTTCAATCGGTGTTGTAACAATCAATTTGCCACAAATTGCATTTAACGTAAAAGATAAAGCTGCGTTCTTTGCAACACTTCGCGAAAGAATGGAACTTGCGAAAAACTCTCTTGAAATTAAGAGAAAACTTCTCGAAAGATTGACTGAGAAAAATTTATATCCATATACAAAATTCTATTTAAGAGATATCAAAGCTCGCCACGGCGTATATTGGAAAAACCACTTCTCAACAATTGGGCTTATTGGCATGAACGAAGCTTGCAAAAACTTGCTTGGTGTAGATATTGCTCATGCGGATGGTTACAAATTCGCTCTTGAAACAATGGACTTTATGCGCGAAGAAATTAGAAGATTTCAAGAAGAAACAGGCAACCACTATAATTTGGAAGCAACTCCTGCTGAAGGAACAAGCTACCGTCTTGCAAAATTAGACAAAGAAACTTCAAGAGAAATTATTTGCTCTAACGAAGAAGAATATCAAGAAGGCGCGCAACCATATTACACAAACTCAACTCAATTGAGCGTTAATTATACAGATGATATTTTTGAATATCTTGACCATCAAGACGCACTTCAAACAAAATACACAGGCGGAACAACCGTTCACATTTTTGCAGGTGAAAGAATTACAGACATTGAAGTTATGAAAAATTTAGTTCGCAAAATCTGTGAAAACTATAGGCTTCCATATTTCACATTCTCGCCAACATTTAGCGTGTGCCCAACTCACGGCTACTTAAAAGGCGAACACACAACTTGCCCAGAATGCGGAGAAGCTTGCGAAGTATATTCAAGAATTGTGGGCTACATTCGCCCTGTCAGCCAATGGAACAAAGGCAAACAAGCAGAATTTAAAACAAGAAAAACCTTCAAATTCCAAAGAATGGAAGCAGAATGTAAATCATGCTCATAGGCGGACTTCAAAAAAGTTCTTTAGTGGATTATCCATCGAAAATTTGCACCGTTGTTTTTACAATTGGGTGCAATTTTCGTTGTGGATATTGCCACAATCCGGAGCTAATTAAAAAAGAAGAATATATTTTAGAAGAAGATTTTTTTGAATTTATAAAAACAAGGATTGGAAAAATTGACGCTATTGTGGTGTCTGGCGGCGAACCGACTCTGCAGAATGATTTAGAAGATTTTATAATTAAATGCAAAAAGCTTAATTTTCTTGTGAAATTAGACACAAACGGAACAAACCCTGAAGTTCTTAAAAACCTTATATCAAAAGGGCTTTTGGACTATATTGCAATGGATATAAAGGCGCCGTTTGAAAAATATACGAACATCACAAGAAGGTTTTTAGATATAGAAAACATTAAAAAATCTATCGAAATTATTATGAATTCCGGTGTTGATTATGAGTTTCGGACAACTGTTGTGCGCTCGCAATTATCTATTGAAGATTTAATTAAAATTTCAGAAAATATTAAAGGTGCAAAAAAATATTATCTGCAAAAGTTTGTAGCAAAAGATATTTTAGATGAAAAATTAAAAAACGAAAAAACATATTCAGACACGGAATTTTACGAAATTGCGCGCGAGTTAGAAAAAAATATTGAAAAAGTGGGCGTAAGGTAATAAAATTATCCTGATACAGAAAAAGGAAATTTTATGAATATTGAAGAACTTTTTATTCGACTTGCAAAAATTCCATCTCCATCGCTCCATGAAGATGGCGTTATTGAATTTATTAAATCATACTGCGCAAAACTTGGTATTAGCGCAAAACAAGATAATTACGGCAATCTATATTTAAAGCTAGAGGCAACAGACACCACAAAGAAACCTCTAATTTTTTCTGCCCATATGGATGTCGTGGGCGGCGATGAAGAGGTGTGCATTGTAAAAGAAGGCGACATAATTAAAACTGACGGCACAAGAACACTTGGCGCAGACGACAAAGCTGGAATTTGCGCAATATTAAAACTATTTGAAACGGTGAAAAATAAAAATTTGGCTCATGGCGGGCTTGAAGCACTTTTCACGCGCGATGAAGAAGTGGGAATGACAGGGATAAACCACGTTAATTTTGACGAATTCAATGGCGAATATGTGCTTGTTTTAGATTCAGATTCTCTTGGGAACATTGAATTTGCAGGGGCAGATTATACAAAAATGCTGCTCGAAGTCGAAACTTTTAAAGGCGGGCACTCCGGAAACGACATTTGGGATAAAACTAGATTAAACGCAATAAATGTAATTTCAGAAGCCATTTGCGCACTTCCAAGCGGTGTTTGGGCAAGCGATGAAGCAGGCACGATAACTTCTCTTAATGCCGGTGCGATTGTTGGCGGGGCAATTGAAAAAGTTGCACCGAGCGCCGATAAAAATTTCACTCAAGAGCTTATTGAAGAAGCAAGAGATAATATTATAAACACCTATGCTTGCGCAAAATACTCAATAAGAAGCTCGTCTAGCGAACACAAAAAAACGCTCATTGAAAAAATTGAAACAACAATTAAAGAGCTAAACAAAAAATACGAAGGGCTTGCGCTTGTTAAAGTTGATATTAAAAATCATATGCCAATGTTTGAAAAATCAGACGATGAAACAATGATTAATGTTGCGCGCGCTGCGGCAGATAAAATCAACCTTCCGCACAGTGTAAAATCCTTCCACGCAGGCGCAGAAACGCACATTTGGGCAAATAAAGCAAATAAATTCAACAAAAAATTCAAACCTCTTTTGCTTGGCGCAGCAGACATTAAAAATATGCACTCATCGCGCGAAACGCTTGATATAAAATCTCTTGAAAAAGGCGCAAAGTGGGTCGAAGAAATATTTTATGAATTAAATAAATAACGTCCTAGGCACAGGCAAAAATTAAACTCAATGCACACATACTTATAGCATGCGTGCATTTTTGTGCAAGTAATTAAGTTTAAAATTTATTTCTTTCTTTGTTGCTTATATCCGTATGCAACGTAGATTATAATGCCGCATAGCACCCAAAGAGGGAACAGGACAGCAGATGTTTTAAGAGAACCCATAGAATAAAACATTAAGCCGCCACAGCATAATATGCCAAGAATTGGGAACAACGGCACAAATGGCACTTTAAACGGCCTTGGTTTGTCCGGATCTGTTTTTCTTAAAATCAAGATTGCAACGCAAACTATGATAAATGAAGCGAATGTGCCAAAGTTGCAAAGCTCAGCTGATATATTCAAATCCATAAACAAAGCGCCGAGCATAACAATCAAGCCGGAAAGCCAAGTTACAACGTGCGGCGTTTTATATTTAGGGTGAATTTTTTGTAAAACAGAAGGCAAAAATTTATCGCGGCTCATTGCGTATAAAATTCTCGTAGTGCCTAATTGATAAACAAGAAGCACACAGCTCAAACCGCAAAGCGCTCCGACAGATATAAAGCCGGCTAGTTTATCTTGGCCAACAAGGCGCATTGTGTTTGCAATCGGGGCTTGAGTGTCGATTAAATTATACGGAACCATACCTGTTAAAACAAGCGCCACGCACACATACATAATTGTGCAGATTAAAAGCGTGCCCAAAATGCCGATTGGCAAATCTCTTTGAGGGTTTTTTGTTTCTTCAGCTGTTGTTGAAACAGCGTCAAAACCAATGTATGCAAAGAAAATTATAAACGCGCCCATAAAGATACCTTCAAAACCATTTGGTGCAAAAGGCACCCAATTTTCAGGTTTCACATAAAAAGCGCCAACCAATATAAAAGATGTGATAATAAAAAGATTTAGCCCAACCATAATGCTTGCAATTTTTGCAGATTCACGAATTCCGCGAACAAGAAGCATAGTGACAACCAAAATCATAATCATAGCGGGCACATTTATACATATCGGAATGCCTAAAAAATGCGGAACAACCGTGTTAAAATCAAGCCCTTGCTTAGCACAAATTGCACTTGCCGTTCTAAAATCATTAATAAGCCAAATAGGCGGATTTACAAGCCAAGCAGGCAAAATATGCGAAAATCCTTTAAGGAATTCCATAAAATACCCTGTCCAAGCTGCGGCAATTGTGATGTTTCCGATTGCATATTCTAACATCAAAATCCAACCCACTATCCACGCCATAAATTCACCCATCGTGACATAAGTGTAAGTGTAGGCAGAACCTGCAACAGGAATCATTGAAGCAAACTCACTGTAGCAAAGAGCCGAGAATATGCAAGCAATTGCGGCAATCACCATTGAAAGAGATAATGCAGGGCCTGCGCCAACAGATTCAGGGCCGCCAACAGCAGCCACGCCCACTATTGTAAAAATCCCTGTGCCGACAACTGCACCAATACCTATAACGATAAGGTCAAAAATCGTCAAAGTCTTTTTCAATTCAGACTTTTCAGCCTCTTGTAATATCTCATTTAAATTTTTCTTTTTTAATAAATTGCTAGCTAGTAATTTTAAGGAGTTCATTATTTATCTTGCTCCTCGATTTTATTTTTTCTGTATCCGTATGAAAAGTATATAATTGCGCCGACAACAAGCCACACAGGGAATAACATGCTTGAAGTTGTAAGTGATTTCATTGAATATATCATCAAGCCGCCACAACAAATTATACCCATAAGCGGGAACACAGGGACAAAAGGCACTTTGAACGGTCTTTTGCGCTCTGGGTCAATTTTTCTCAAAATTATGATTGCAAGGCAAACGATTATGAAACAAGTTAGTGTGCCAAAATTGCAAAGTTCGGCAGCGACATTAATATTCAAGAAAAGTGAACCTAAAATTGCAAGAATTACAAATAAAATCGTTACAACATAAGGTGTTTGGAATTTTGGGTGCACAATTTTAAGCGGAGAAGGAAGAAGCTTATCTCTGCTCATAGCAAATAAAATTCTTGTTCCTGCAAGCATTAAAACTAAAAGCACACTTGTGAGCCCTGTCAGAGCACCAATCGAAATAAACCCTGCAACCCAATCCTGCCCAATGTAGCGCATAGCATGAGCAACAGGCGCTTGAATATCAATTTCTGCAAGTGGCACAACCCCTGTGAGCACAAGCCCAACAAGCACATAAACCACCGTGCACACAAGAAGTGAACCAATAATCCCTATCGGAAGATTTTTTTGAGGATTTTTAGTTTCTTCTGCAGCGGTTGCAATGGCGTCAAAACCGATGTATGCAAAGAAAATTATAAACGCGCCCATAAAGATACCTTCAAAACCGTTAGGCGCAAAAGGTGTCCAATTCGCAGGTTTCACAAAGAAAGCCCCTGTGAGCACAAACATTAAAATAACCGCAAGTTTTATAACAACCATGACAGCTGCTGCTCTGGTTGATTCACGTGTGCCTTTAACTAAAATCAAGCCAAATACAATTGTTGCAATAATTGCCGGAATGTTGAGGGTGATAGGTAAAACTCCAAAAAGTTTTCCAATTTCAAAAACCCAAAAATCTTGGTTAACCATCCAAGCAGGCAAATATGCTTCAAACCCTTTTAAAAATTGGAAAAGATAGCCCGTCCAAGCACTTGAAACCGCAATATAGCCGAGCAAATATTCAAGCATTAAAACCCAACCGATGACAAATGCCATCAATTCGCCCATGGTTGCAAATGTATAAACATAAGCAGAACCCGCAACCGGTATCATAGCCGCGAATTCACTGTAACAAAGAGCTGAAAATATGCAGGCAATTGAAGCAAGCACCATAGAAACAATGAGCGCAGGCCCTGCGCCAACAGATTCAGGACCGCCAACAGTTGCAATGCCCACAACCGTAAAAATGCCGCTACCAATAATCGCGCCGACGCCAAGAACTATAAGGTCAAACGCGCCAAGGGTTTTGTTTAAATTAGATTTTTCAGCATTATTTATGAGTTCGTCAGGATTTTTCAACTTGAAAATATTTTTCAAGAAGTTAGTTATCACGCCTAATTCTTGACGCGAAACTGCATTCAACTCATCAATTTCATTTTTCATTTTTCCAGCTTATCCTTATTTTTTTAAAAGAGGGAAACCTAATTCTTTACGTTGTTCAACATAAAGTTTTGCAACGTCAGACGCCATTTTTCTAACCCTCAAAATATAATTCATTCTTTCATCTTTACTAATTACACCCCTAGCATCAAGAAGGTTAAATGTGTGTGAACATTTGAGAACCCAATCATAAGCAGGGAGAACAATACGAGCTTCCAAGCAAGAATTTGCTTCTTCTTCATACAAGTCGAAAAGTTTGAATAATCTTTCTGCAGAAGAATACTCAAAATTATATTTAGATTGTTCTATTTCATTTTGAAGATAAATATCGCCATATTTCAATTTTTCGTTCCACATAACGTCGTAAACATTGTCGACATTTTGAAGGTACATCGCAATGCGTTCAAGCCCGTATGTGATTTCAAGAACAACAGGTTTAACTTCAATTCCGCCAACCTGTTGGAAATATGTAAATTGAGTGATTTCCATGCCATCAAGCCAAGCTTCCCAGCCAACACCAGCAGCGCCTAATGTCGGGGATTCCCAATTGTCTTCAACAAAGCGAACATCATGCATTGAAAGGTCAATGCCAACTGCTTCAAGAGATTTTAAATATAATTCTTGAGCGCGCTCCGGCGAAGGTTTTAAAATAACTTGATATTGAAAATAGTGCCCTAAACGGTTAGGGTTTTCGCCATATCGTGCGTCAGTCGGGCGCCTGCAAGGTTCAGGCATTGCACAATTAAAAGGTTCCGGCCCAAGCGCTCTTAAGAAAGTGGCTGGGTTCATTGTGCTTGCGCCTTTTTCAGTATCATACGGTTGCATAATAGCACAGCCGTTATCCGACCAAAATTTCGATAAGCCTAAAATTAATTCCTGAAAAGTAAGTGTCATAATTACAATTGTAATACAAAGGAAAAATAATACAAGAAATTTAGAAAAGCGGCGATTTTCAAGGGAAAATTAACCCTAAATTCGCTAAAATTTTTACACACATTTACAAAATAAGAGAGTATAATAACACTTATGAATATTGGTTGTGATATCGAAAAAATTTCAAGGTTTAAAGGCAAAACAAGAGAAAAAGACGAGAAATTTTTAAACAGGCTTTTTTCGCCCGCAGAGCTTGACTATTGTTTTTCAAAAGCAAAGCCTGAAGAAAGCTTGTGCGCAAGGTTTTGCGCAAAAGAAGCATACATTAAGGCAAAAGGAGGGCAAGACATACCTTTTTGCGAAATTGAAATTCTTGCAAAAGACTCTAAAAAGCCATCATTGTACATTAAAGGCGTTAAAATTGACGGCGATGTTTCAATTTCTCATGCAAAGGAATATGCAATGGCCGTTGTTTTGTGTTAAATAATGTTAAAATTGCTTAAAATATTTTTAAATAGTTTAATTTTATGCTTAGATAATATTAGAAAAAATAAAAAAGGGGAGATAACATGGCAGAATATGTTTTCAAAATGAAGAAAGGCGAAATTGAAATTGAACTTTCAAGCGATGACGCTGAATTTGTCGAACAACAACTCGCTAAATGGCGCGAAGAAATTTTAAAGAACAGAAATTAATTTAATTAAGGAAATATCGTGGCATATTATAAATTAAAAGCTAATTTAGATGGTTTTGAAATTGAATTTAACACCAAAGAAAGACATCTTGTAGAAGTTCAAATGAATGATTATTTGGCAATTTTTACAGGCAACAAGCCTATGCCAAGGCAATATGAACCTCAAAAAAGACAAGTTGAAACTGTAAATTACGAGCAAAAATTTATGGAGCAAAGAGCTCAAGCAATTACTCCAAAAGTTGAAAATCAACAATACGTGCCACAAAGCGAAAATGTGTATAGAGCACAAGCGCAGCCACAAACGCAAACTTATGGGCAAGCTCAATACGCACAATATCAAGCTCAAACACAATATCAACAACAGCAAGAAGAAGTAAAACCGCAAGTCAACGAAGAAAAAATTAGAGAAAAAATTTCATTCAATTTTGAAGCAAAAGAAGAACAGGCTCAAAAAAGCTTTAATGAAATTTATTCAGAACAACAAAGTGCAAACAATGCTCAAACAGGCGATTTTCGCTATGCACAAAATATAAATCAAAACAATTTTGCATACGACAATGTGCAAAATCAAGCAATTCAAAATTATAATAACGAGCCTGCTCAAAAGCCATATCAAGAAAGCGCATATCAAAACCAAGGGCTTGACTTATATCAGCCAAAACGCGAGCCGGATTTGCCTGAATTTATGCACAACAAACTCTCAAACGGCATTTTTGACGATTTTATAATCACTGCATATTTTATTAAAAATGTTTTAAATATTAAAAATTTCTCTATCAAATTTTTAAACTCAAAGCTCTATGCAGCAAAAGAAAAACTTGTTGATTACGCTATTTTAAACGAAGCAATTTCAAGAAATTACGTTAAATTTATTGAAGGCTCTCAAGAAACAGGCACAAAAGAATATTCAATCACTGAAGCCGGCGAAAGTTACTATTTGTCACTCGATAATGGCTAGAGGTTGCCTTGAATTACATTTGGGTTTTTTTAATATTAATTTCATTCGTATTCGGGCTAATTAACGGCACAATGCAAGAAGTTGTGAGCGCTTTGCTAACTTCGATGAAACAAGCCGTGACAATTGCTTTTTCGCTTATTGGAATTATGGCATTTTGGCTTGGAATTATGAACATTGCAAAAAATTCAGGGCTAATTGAAGCTTTTGCGAAATTTATTTCTCCTCTTGTTCGCCTGATTTTTAAAGATTTAAAAAAAGATGACCCCGCGATATCTGCCATTGCGCTAAATTTCACAGCAAATGCGCTTGGGCTTGCAAATGCTGCAACACCATTTGGAATAAAAGCAATGGAAGATATGCAAGAAAACAATAGGGACAAAGAACGTGCAACAAATGGCATGTGCACTTTTCTTGCAATGAACACAGCAGGCTTTCAGCTCGTTCCAACAAGCGTGCTTGCAATTTTAACCGCCTCCGGCGCCAAAAACCCAACAGAGATTATACTTCCCGCTATTATGGTTACAACAATTGCTTTTATATCCGCAATAATTATTTCTAAAATTTTTGAAAGGGTGTTTAGATGACAGAGATTTTAAGCACAATTTCAATATTAATTATACCGGCACTCATCAGCGCTATCCTTATCTTTGGGATGATAAAAAAAGTTGATTGCTACAATAGCTTTACCACCGGTGCAAAAGAAGGTTTCGAAGTTGCAGTTAGGATTATTCCATATCTTGTTGCAATTATGACAGCGGTTGCAATGCTTAGAGCATCAGGCGCCATTGAATGGCTTGCAGAGCTTCTTCAAGCGCCTCTTGAGGCGCTCAAAATTCCTGCCGATTCCCTAATTTTAATGGTAACAAGGTCGCTTTCAGGCTCTGCCACGCTTGGCATATTCTCTGACATTGTAAATTCAAATGGGGTTGATAGCTATGCTGCAAAATTAAGCGCGGTTATCGTTGGGAGCTCTGAAACAACCTTTTATGTGCTCGCTGTTTATTTTGGTGCAATCGGAATTAAAAAAATGCGCCACGCCGTGCTGACAGGCATTTTAGCAGACATAATCGGCATTATTGCAGCAGTTTTTATTTGCAGAGCTTTATTTTTATAGTTTGTAAACAATTGTAAAATTCACCACAAAAACTCTAAAGTTTTAAGTTTAAAATAACGATACCCCTTCCATAGGATGTGTGTATTTTTATGAAAGGGAAAAACATGAGTGATTCAATTAATTTCAACGTTAACATGCAAGGCTTGAGCGATATGGCCATTACACATGACAGCGCTCATAACAAACTTGCAAACAATAAAATTTTCCAACATTTGCTAAAAAATGAAAAATGGCTAAGCGAAACAAAAACAGATGAAAATGGCATGATTGAATTTCATCCGGAAGACGGCGTTTTAGACGGCAATGAAATTGCGCACTTTGTGAGCGAACACTTAGACAAAGATGGCAACGGCGTAATTACCGAAGACGAATTCAATGCTTGGAAACAAGAAAATATTGCCAACGGAAACAAAGCACATGAAAACTTCACCTTTGATCAAATGAAAGAAGTTTTACAAAGGTTCCAATATGTTGCAGACGGAACAGAAGACGTGATGCAAGAAGAGGACCCAACAAAAGTTGACGTACAAATTGGATATAAAAAAGACGCAAGCATTTCAAGTAAAGCTTATTATAGTTATGACGACAACGGCAAGCTCGAAACCATCAGTAAAAACACAGATTACGCCGATGAAGGCGAGACAAGAACCATTGACGAAGTGGAAGTTTATGACACAAACGGCAAGTTGAGCATGAAATACGTAAATCCGGACGAAAATAACAAATATTTTGAAGAACTATACGAATATGATACGGATGGCAATATTACGGAAATATACAGCAAATATAGCGAAAAAAGCAATAAATATACGCAACGCGACGAGCTAAACTCTGACGGCACAATTAAGCGAACAACGATTGACTCGGACGAAAACGGAATATTAGACAAAAAGGTTAATAAATAATAACATCATATGCGGCTTATAAACGAGCCGCATTTTTATTAGAAAATGTAAATTTATGTAACATTATGCTCGTTTTTACTAAAGTTTTAAATAAAAAATCCGATTAAGAAAACAAGAGTATGTAATGAAAGGGTGATAATAATGTCAGATTCATTTAGCTTCAATGTTAACATGAGTGGGCTCAACTCTATTAAACTTAAAAACACTGCGGAAACTTGCAGTGAGTTAAAAAATAACAAAATATTTAATCATCTTTTTAATAACCAACAATGGCTTAACAAAAGCGGCGCCGCGGATGAATTTTTGACAGGCGACGAAATTAAAAGCTTTATTGGCGGCAAAAGCGGGCTTAGGGGCGCACTAGACGAGAATAATGACGGCAAGGTTAGCGAAGACGAATTTAAAGCTTGGCAGCAAAGT
Organism: uncultured Gammaproteobacteria bacterium; assembly: GCA_964570895.1. Taxonomy (GTDB): domain Bacteria; phylum Cyanobacteriota; class Vampirovibrionia; order Gastranaerophilales; family Gastranaerophilaceae; genus RGIG1918. Next base: position 369,358 of record CAZMZD010000002.1, on the reverse strand, counting down.
AATATAGATTCAGGAAACACTGCGCACGGAGATTTTACATACGAAGATATGAAAGATTTTCTTGGAATTGTGGCTGATGTCGCAAAAGGCGAAAGAGAATACACTGATTCTAAAAGCAATTTAGTTACAGGCAAAACATATTTTTCAAAATATGGCGCAATAACAGGCAAAAGCGAATATAAATATAACGATAAAGACCTGATTTCAAAAGAAAAAGTTAATATGTTTGATGGCACAGAAGACTATTTTATAGACTATTACTATGATTCAAACAATAGATTAGATTGGACAGGCAAAAAATTAAACAGCAACACAACAAAATATTACAACACGGAAAAAGTGTATAAACATAACAGATATGGCGATTATGTTTGGAAAGAAAAAATAAATACCGATTTCACAAACAATTGGTATGAAACAACTTACGAATATAACTCAAACGGAAAAAGAGTAGATAAAAGTTATTTAGACGAATAGATAAAAGCCCCTGAATTCAGGGGCTTTATTTTAGTGTTTTATATCTTGCGCCTTAAGCAAATCTTGGTACATTTTCTTGAATAGCTTCTTTTTTGGCGCTATCAATTTGTTTCTTTTGAGCTTGTATTAATTGCAATTTCATTTCAAGCTGCTGCTTTTTCAACATAATTGCGTTTTCTTTGTCTCTCATAAAATGCATCATCTGTTCCATATATTTTTTCGTTTCTTGCTTCATGATATTCAAGAAATATTCTTGAGGATTAAATTTCACAGGCTTCTTGTTGCACAATGTGTAATATTGATTTGTTTTTGGGTCAAAGTACGCATTTTCTTTGATAAATGTGTCTGTTTGCATTTTTGCACTCATATATGGATTTGACACACCATTATTACAACAATGAAATTTAGCTCCGGCTTCCGTAAAGCTCGCCATTTCGGATTGCAACAAGCGCAAGTCAGAATCGATTTGCAATAATTCGCCTTCAATTCTTTGCTGCTCGGCAAGCAGATTTCGCCCTTTAAAAGATAATGTAACCCACCCCATGTGTTGCTTCCTATAAACTTCCTTACTTTAATAAAGAAAGTAAAGTCGCAAAAATTGCGTTTATGTAAAGTTTTGTGAAGCGTTAAAAATAATATTATTCTTTAAATTGCTTCGCGCGAAGCGACTTGTGGAAAGTTATTGCAAACCTGTGTGCTTCATCCCTAATTCTTTGGAAAAGATGAAGCGCAGGCGAGTTTATAGGGAAAATCACAGGAGTTGAACTCTCCGGCATAAAAATTTCTTCTTCTCTTTTTGCAAGAGAAACAATATCCAATTCGCCCTTAAGCCCAAGTTCCTCAACCACTTGCATAACGCTTGAAAGCTGTCCAATTCCGCCATCAATAATAATCAAATCAGGCTTTTTGTCTTGCCCTGATTTAATTCTAGTCAGCCTTCTTGTTAAAATTTCGCGCATACTTTTAAAATCATCGACTTCGCCTTTTGATATGGTGCGCAATTTGTATTTTCTGTATAAAGATTTTTTTGGCATACCGTCTTGAAAAACAACTTTGCTTGCAACAGTGTTTGCGCCTTGCGTGTGCGAAATGTCATAGCATTCCATGATATGCGGAAAATTTTTCAAAGAAAGTTTTTCTTGAATCCAAACTCCAACCTCATTAAAATCATTCTGAATAGCCGTTAATTCTTTAATTTGCAGCTGCTCAAGATGATAATTTGCGTTCGTTTTTGCCATAGATAAAATTTCGCTCTCGGCTTTTTTCTTTGGAGTTTTGATGTTTACTTGTTTACCCCGCCTTGCAGATAGCCAATTTTTATACATTTCAACATCATCAATCTCGGTTTCAATTATTATATTTTTGACCAAATCTTTATCTTGAACAGCGCTATAATATTCGCTAAGCACCGCCTCTATTACTTCTTGTTGTTTTGCATTTCCAAAGCGCGTAAATTCAAAATCTTTTTTACCGATGAGCCTTCCCTCGCGCACTTCTAAAATCGAAGCAGTGTAAAGGTTTCCAGAATTTGCAGTTGCAATATAGTCATAGTCAAAACGAGTGTTTTCTGAAACGACTTTTTGTTTTTCAATGGTTTTTAAAATATCGCGAATACAATCTCTAAGCGCCATTGCCCGCTCAAAATCATTGTTTTTTGAAGCAAGCTGCATTTCAGTTTGCATAATTTTTACAAGCTCCATCTGCTTGCCTGATAAAAAAAGCTCCACATTTTTAATCATCGCTTGATAATCTTCAGGAGTTACCATTTTTTGACAAGGCGCAAGGCATTTTCCTATGTCGTAATAAAGACAAGGGCGGGTGTTAAACTTTGGGGTTTTACATTTTTTGAGCGGAAAAATCTTGCCCAAAACATCAAGTGTCACATGCATTGCGCGAGAATCTGTATAAGGCCCAAAATAAGTGCCTTTTTCAGGATTTAGGTTTGCTTTGCGGGCAATTATAATCCGAGGATAATCTTCTTTTGTTATCACAAAATACGGAAATTTTTTGTCATCTTTCAAAAGAACATTGTATTTTGGTTTGTATTTTTTAATTAATTCGTTTTCTAAAATCAAAGCTTCAATTTCAGAATCAACAACAATGCATTCAACGCGGACAATTTGCGGGACCATAACTTGCAATTTAGGGGACTCTTTATGCCCGATAAAATAACTGTTCACGCGGTTATATAGATTTTTCGCTTTGCCAATGTAAATTATCTCCCCGTTTTTATCAAAATACTGATAACAGCCAGGGAGCTTTGGCATTAATTTCACTTGAGCTTTAATATCGCTTGTCATAGTAAAATTTTAACAGTTTAAAGCCAAAGTTGCAAAATTATATTTTGTTTGTTTCAACAAAATCAAGAGGCGGTTCATCCTTTGGCGGAGTGAGTTCGGCGCCCATATCTTCCCCTCTCAAAGTTTGCCCGATAGATTTTTCGAGAACTGATTTTGCATTATTGTATTGATACAATGTTTCTAAATACGCAAGGCGAGCGTTTAACAAATCTAATTGTGCACTTTTAAGCTCAATCGGGTCAGAAAGCCCAACTCTATATCTTCCGCGCGCGATTTGATAGTTTTCATACGCTTTTTGAACGCCTTTTTTTGCAACAGGCACTCTTTCTTTTTTTTCTAAAAGCTTAGCGTAAGTTTGCTGAATTTCATAGTAAATATCGTTAATTTCAGCACGCGTTGTGTGTTCTTGTTGCTCGTAAGCAAATTTTGCTTCATCAACTTGGTTTTTAATAAGAACGGGGTTAACAGTCGGGAAAGTTAAAAATCCGCCTATGTTATACCAATTCTTGCTATCCATATCTTCACGTTGGCCTGCAGAGAAATTGCCTTGAACTTCAATTCTTGGCAAAAATGCTTTCTTTGAAAGCTTAACATATTCATCTGCAATTTTTACTTTCGTGAGCGCCATTTTAAGTTTCGGACGTTCTTTATTTGCGATTTCAACCGCCTCTTGAATTGAAAGCTTAATATCTTCAAAAGGAAGCTTTGAATCAATCGTATATGGCGAAATAAAAGGCAAACCCATAATGTTATTCAACCTTGAAATTGCAACATCGACCGCATAATTCGCTTGAATTAATTGAGCGCGAGCGTCTTCAAGGTCAACTTCTGCCATTGTGACAGCGATTTTTTCTTTTGCGCCAACTTGATAAAATGCAAGTGCCTGATTATATGTTTGCTCAAATTGCTCAACAGTTTCTTGAATAACGCGTTTATTTTCAATCGCCAAAATCACATAATAGTAAGCATCTTTAACTTGATAAATAACTTCATTAACAACTTCGTCGATATTATCAGCACTATCTTCATAGTTCAATTTGTCGATTGTATATTGATTTTGAACATTTCCAAAGTCATAAACAAGCTGAGAAACGCCAATTGAGCCATACAGATATCTTGCGTAAGCAGAATTGTTGATAGATACTGCAGAAGATGTCACATCATTTTTAACTCTTGCAATTGAAGATGTCCAAGTTAAATTCGGAGTGTATCTTGAAATTGTTTGCCCTCTTTTTGTTTTAACGGCAGCTGCATTTGCGTATGCTGCTTTAATTTTCGGGTTGTTTGCAATTGCAAGTTCTAAACAGTCTGCAAGGTTAAATTCTGCACCTTTTGAAACAGAACCTTCAACAATTTCAGGCTTTTGGTGAGCATTGCCGATTGGAATATAGCCTTCTGTCGGAATTAAATATTCGCTGTAGTCAACTTTTTTCTTCCCAAAAAGTTTGGCTTTATTTTTTTCAGGCGCAGCGTTTTCTTGCTTTGCCTCTATATCGCCCATAACTTTAATGGGCAATTTTTCGACTTTAACTTCAGCCGCTTGAGCCTCTTCTTTTTTAGACTCTTCTATTTGTTTATTTTCAGCGTCAAGCGCTAGAGCACCTGCTTGCAAAAGCAAAATAAAACTTGATAATATAGCTATTTTATTTATCTTTTTGAACACTTATTTTCTTCCTTTTTCTCTTATAAAAACCTTCCACCAATTCTTGAACAAGAACATAGAATGCAGGCACCATAATTGTACCTATGATAGCCGCTGCAAGCATTCCGCCAAATACGGTAATGCCAAGCGAGTGCCTTGATTCTGACCCAGGACCAACCGCAAACACAAGCGGCAAAATACCGAGCACGAATGCAATAACTGTCATCATAACAGCTCTAAATCTTATTTTTGCAGCCGTCATTGCAGCTTCTTTTATTGTCGCGCCTTCTTCATGAGCAGTTTTTGCAAACTCAACAATAAGAATTGCTTGTTTTGCCGCAAGCCCAATTAACATAATAAGCCCAATTTGAGCATAGAGGTCGAGCGACAAAGCAGAGATAAATAACCCGCCAAGATATTGGAACAGCAACGCCCCAACCATCGCAATCGGTGCAATTAACATAACGCCGACAGGCAACATCCAGCTTTCATAAAGCGCAACAAGGAACAAATATACAAAGATGATGATAATTGACATAATTGCAACCAACTGCCCTGAAGCCTCAATTTCTTGCAGAGTTGTGCCGCTCCAAGCGTATGTCATATCTGAAGGCAACACTTCGTTTGAAACCTTTGTCATGGCATCAATTGCTTCACCTGAACTTTTACCTGTTGCAGGCATACCTGAGATTTGAACAGATTTATACATGTTAAATCTTTGGATTGCGTAAGGACCGGTTGTTTCAACCAAATTCACAACTGAACTCAATGGCGCCATGCCATTTTTAGATTTAACATAAACCTTTAAAATATCCTCAGGCGTGCTTCTAAATGCGTCATGAGCTTGAACCATAACCCTGAATACACGGCCATATTTGTTAAAGTCATTTATATACGATTTACCAAATTGCGAAGATAACGCCGCATAAATTTCATCAACTGAAATACCTTGCGCAAGCGCTTTTTGATAATCAATATCCACAATCATTTGCGGGTTGTTGAAGTTATATTGCGTAAATGCACGAGAAATTACAGGGTCTTTGGTGACTGCTGCAATAAAATTGAGTGATTCTTCACCAAGCTGTTGCGGAGTTCTGTTTCCTTTATCCAAAAGCTGATATTCAGCACCGCTAAACATACTAACCCCAGGGATTGCAGGCGGGGAAAATACCATCATTTTTGCTTCAGGAATTTGCGCAATTAGGGCATTAATCTTTCTTTTCATACCCGTCAAAGTGCAATCATCTGCAATTTTTTGCTCTTTAGATTTAAAAATATTCAAAGGCGAATGTTTTGGCAATCTATCTTTCCAAGGTGCAAAATCGACAATTAAAAGCCCTGTGTTTTCGCCTTTATAGCCAATCAAACCAAGAACACTAGTAACGCCTTTTAATTGCAAAATTTCTTTTTCAAGTTTTTCAGAAATTCTGCCTGTTTTAGATAAAGTCGAACCATCTGTAAATTGCATATCAATAAGCACAGCGCCTTGGTCTTCTTCAGGCAAGAAGCCTTTAGGTAGCACATTGAATAAAAGAACAAGCGCAACAAGCAAACCTGCAAATGACATCCAAGTTGCTTTAGCATTATTCACAAAATATTCAGACCAGACTAAATATCTATCGCGAACATCATCGAACCAAATATTAAATTTTTTAAGGGTAACATCCCATATATAAGCAAGATATTCGCCTGAATTTTTCAATTTATCAATAAATGAAGCCGATTTATGAGTTTCCCAATAATGTTTGTGAAAATCTCTGTAACGATTAAATATTGTTCTTGAAATTAATTCTTCTTTAGATTTTAAAATTGTTGCACAAAGCGCAGGTGCCAATGTGAGCGCCATAATTGTTGAAAAGGCAATTGAAACTGCAATTGTAACTGCGAATTGTTGGAACATTTTACCTTGAATGCCGGACATAAACGCAACAGGCACAAACACTGCCATAAGAACAAGCGATGTCGCAATAACTGCGCCTGAAACCTCTTCCATGGAAACAAGAGTGGCTTCTTTTGGCTTCAAACCTTGTTCAATGTGCCTTTGCACGTTCTCGACAACAACAATTGCGTCGTCTACAACCGTGCCGACGGCAAGAACGAAACCAAAGAGCGTGAGAGTGTTAAGGGTAAACCCGAACGCCTGAAATATAACAATCGTACCAATCAAAGATACAGGGATTGCGGCAAACGGCACAAGGGAAGCTCTCCAATCGCCTAAGAACAAATAAACCGTAAGCACAACGAGGATGATTGCAAGCACAATTGCATGAACCACTTCTGCCAAGCTTTCTTCGATAAACTCAGCTTCGTCACGAATTACTTGATAAGTCAAGCCTTTTGGGAAGCTTCTTGATAGCTCTTCCATTTTTTTATTTGACTCTTCCGCAAGGTTAATTGCGTTCGCGTCAGATAGTGGTGTAACCTGAATTACCGCCATTGGTTTTAAATTTAATCTGCCGTTGAAAGAATAATCTTCTGCCGCAAGCTCAACTTTTGCAATGTCTTTAAGCCTGATTGCTTCGCCTGATGGAGAAGATTTTACAATTATGTTTGCAAAATCTTTTGCTTCTTCAAGCCTGCCACGGGTTTTAAGGGTGATTTTCAAATCTTGTTTAACTGCCATTGGTTCAATACCAATTTCGCCTGCAGGAACTTGAGCATTTTGTGCTTGAATTGCAGCAGACACCTCAAGCGGCGAAACGCCGAGGCTTGTCATTTTTTGAGAATCTAACCACACACGGATTGAATAATCTCGAGAACCAAACACTTGAACGTCTGCAGCGCCCGGAACACGGGCAAGTTCATCTTTAATAAAGATTGAAGCGTAGTTTGAAGCAGTCAAAAGGTCAATTGAATCGTCCGGTGAATATATACCGTAAATTACAATCGCGTTACCTGCGGTTGATTTTTTAATCGTAAGACCGTATTTTTTAACATCTTCAGGCAACCTTGGCGTTGCAAGAGAAGCCCTGTTTTGCACGTTTACAACCGCCATGTCAGGGTCCGTTCCGACTTTAAAGAACACGCGAAGCGTATAACTTCCGTTTTGGCTTGAAGATGTCATATATAACATATCTTCAACACCGTTAACTTGCGCTTCAATAACTGTCGCAATCGTACTTTCAATAACGTCTGCAGACGCCCCCGGGTATGACGCTGTCACTTGAACCTGTGGCGGCGTAACAACCGGATATTTTTCAAGCGGGATTGTTTTTAAACAAATCAGCCCCGCTAAAATTATTACTAAAGATATTACTATTGCAAATCTTGGTCTTTCGATAAAAATCTTTGAAAACATTGTTTCCTCGTATTTATTTATTAAGTATTTTTTTAACTACGTTTTTAAGTTTTTAGATAAACCCTGAAGAAGCCTTTTTCTTTTCAGGTTCAGGCGAAATTTTAACGTCTTTATATTTTTCAGGGTTAGCGTTCACATCGTCAATTGTTGCGCCCATTTCTTGGTATGTTTTAACATCTTCATCCGTTAAAACACGAACCGTTGCGCCATCTCTAACGCTCACAACGCCCAAAGAAATAATTTTATCCCCAGCCTTAAGCCCTGATGAAACTATCCAATCATTGCCATCTTGACCGGAAGTTTTAATTCTAACCATTTTTGCTTTATTGTTTTCGTCAATTGTGAACAAATAGCGCCCTGTTTGGTCTTGAAGAACGGCTGTTTGCGGAACAACTATTGAATTTTTCAATTTATTTGAGAAAACTTTAACTTTTACAAAATCCCCAGGAACAAGCACATTGTCAGGATTTTTAATTGTTGCGCGGAATTCAATTGTGCCTGTTGATTCAGAAATTCTGTTGTCATAGAAATCAACCGTGCCTTGGTGCTCATAAACTTTACCGTTTGGCAATGTCACTTGAAGGTGAATTGGGTCTTTTTGGTCTGCGGTTGGCATAATTGCATTGTCGCGCAAATCCGTAAATTGTTTTGAGTCAAGTGAATATAAAATATAAATTGGGTCCGTGCTCATAATTTCAACCAAAGCACCACCTTCAGGAGTTACATAGTTCCCCGGAACAAGTTTCAAAATGCCGGTTTTACCTGTTGCTTCAGCTTTAATTTTTGAATAACCGTATAGCCTCAAAGCGTCATTCAAAAGAGCTTGATTTGCGCTAACTTGAGCGTGCGCCATATCTCTTTTTGCAACAGTGTCATCGTATGTAGCGCGTGAAATATAATCGCGAGCAAGAAGTTCTTTAGCGCGGTCATAGTCTAAGTCAGCTTTTTTCGCTTGCGCAATCGAACTTTGAAGATTTGCCCTGCATTTGTTAATTTCAATCACAAATTTATTCGGGTCAATCGTTAAAATAAGTTGCCCTTTTTTAACAAAATCACCATCTTTAAAGTGCCTTTTAATAAGCGTTCCTGCAACTTTTGGAACAACATTAATTACTTCTTTTGAAACAACGCGCCCCGGAGCGTCTAAAGTTGGGCGAATTTCGCGGGTTTCAACCGTTGAAACAGCAACTTTTGCAACAGAAGCTTTTGCCATTTGAATTTTTGAAAGTTGACTATACATAATAGAACTTCCTGCCCTAAGCACAAGAAGCGCCGCAAAAAACACTGCGATAACTATAAGCCAACCTTTGGTTGACAGGTTTTTTATTTTATCAAAAAAACCGCGTTGTTTAACATCTTCGAGCTTGTCTTTTTTATCCATAATATCCCCAAAATCAATATAAGTGTATTTTATACCAAAAAAATAAGTTAAGACAAGTTTTTAACAAATAAATTGTACTTATGAAGTAGATGAAATAAATATTTTTGGGGTTAAAAATTTAGAAAAATAGCCTGATAATTAATAAGAAGTATAGGAAAACACGAATGACAATAAAAGAATTTATAAAGACAATAAAAGATATAAATAAAAAAGCGAATGCGTTAAATAAAAGCATTCCAAAGAAAAATCCCCAAAAATTTGCAAATAACCCGTTTAAAGAAACAAAACACAGAAGCACTTATGTGTGGGTTGATAAAAATTAATTTATTTTTGAACAACATGCTTTGTTTTTAAAAATTCAAGAGCGTTATTAATTGGAACAGCAAACCCTATCCCGATATTAGAGCGATTGTTATCAGGGTTATATATCGCTTGGTTTATGCCGATTATTTCGCCATCCATCGTAATTAAAGGCCCGCCGGAGCACCCGGGGTTAATTGCGGCGTCTGTTTGAATTTTATTTCGCTCGTAATCAATTCTGGATACAATTCCTGTCGTAAGAGTGCCGTTAAAACCAAAAGGATTGCCGATTGTGAGCACCCGCTGCCCCACTTTCACCCTTTCTGAATTTCCAAATTTTGCAGGGGTCAGCGGAACTTTTGGGTTAATTTTAAGAAGGGCTAAATCATTGTTATTTTTAAGCAAGGCAACCACTTCAGCTTTATAATTTTGACCATTATAAATCGTTACTTCAATATTTTTTGAGCCATTTATAACATGCATGCTTGTTAAAATTATGCCATCCGATGTGACAACGCAGCCCGTTCCCGTTGAAACACCTTCTTTCATGTCTGCTTCAATTGAAACGATTGAAGGATTTGTTTTTTCATATATCGAAATTGTTTGCATTTCATAATCTGAATACTTGCAATAAGCCATCTGAGTTGCACATGCGAAGTTTACAAAAATTAACATGGCAAATAAAAAAGTCAATTTTTTAAGTTTCAAAGTTTTTATTAATGTAGAAAGAGGTAAGATACACATCATATAAAGAAATTTAAAGTATCGAGGAGTTTTTTAAATTGCCTATTTTAATATCTTATGATAGCATTTGAAAAATTCTTAAAATGAGGAATTAAATAAATGAAAAAAATTGAAGTTTTCAAAAGACATTTAAGAGAAAAAAGAGCAATCAAAGTTATTGCAGGCATTAATAATTATAATTTAACCCTCGTTAAGAAAGTTGCAACAGCAGCACAAGCAGGGCTTGCAAGCGCGGTTGATGTGGCAGCAACGCCTGAAGTTATAAAAGTTGCAAAAGCGAACACAAATTTGCCAATTTTTGCTTCATCAATCAATCCGTTCGCTCTTTTAAGCGCAGTTAAATGCGGAGCAGACGCAGTTGAAATCGGCAATTATGAAACATATTATAAACAAGGCAGAAGCCTTACGGCAGACGAAGTTTACGACATTACCCTTGAAACAATGAATTTAGTTTCAAAATTCGACACTTTTATTTGTGTGACAATCCCTGGGGTTATTCCCGTTAACGAACAAATCGAACTTGCTAAAAAATTAGAACTTTTAGGAGTTGATTTGATTCAAACAGAAAGCGTTGCAAATCTCGCACAAAAAGCAAGAGGCGGAATGGGCTTAATCGAGGTTGCAAAAAATACAATCACAAACACAACAGAACTTGTTAAAAATGTTGATATTCCTGTTATGAGCTCAAGCGGACTTACAACAAACACAGTGCCTATGGCATTTTCAGCAGGCGCAAGCGCAGTTGGCGTCGGCTCCGCAATCAATAAACTTGATTCGCAAATCGCAATGGTTGCAGCAGTTCGCTCAATCGTTGGTTCAATCGCATACAGAAACACAATTATGCAAGCAGTTAAAGAAAACACCTTCGTTTTCTAAGATAAATATTTTTTTAAAAAGGACGGCTTTATGAGTCGTCTTTTTTTGTGCTAAAATAATCTCAAGAAGAATTGAGATTAAAAAATGCCTTTATATTTATTTTGGGGTGACGAAGATTATCTTATAGACAAAGAAATTTCAAAACTTAAAAAAAGTGTTTTGAAAGGGGATATTAATGCGCTCAATTACAAAAGATATGACAACCCAAAATTTCAAGAATTAGAAAGCATTTTAAGAACAACCCCCATGCTTTTTGGAGATAGCTTACATATCATCAAAGCTGAAAAATATTTTTTAAATCAAAAGAAACAGTATCTGCAAGATGAAGAAGTGGCAGCAATAATTAAAGACTTTGAACTTGTTTCAGATAGAGTGCACATTGTTTTCACTTGCCAAATTCCAAAAAAAGAAGATAAAAAACCGGACGCCAGAAAAAAAATATATAAATCACTTGATAAGCTTGGAAAAATCGCTCAATTCAGTTCATTCAGAGATTATGAAGATTGGAAATACATCCCTGTTATTAAAGAAATAGCGCGCGAAAAAGAAATTGAAATTCAAGATAACACAATTAAAGCCTTGGTTGAGCTGTCCGGAACTTATTTAATGGATATTGATTCACAGCTTGAAAAATTGAAATTATACGCATATCCGAACAAAAAAATAACACTCGATATGGTGAATAAAGTGTCTATCGTAAATGAAGATGTTTTCGCGCTTGTTGATTTAATGGTAAATTCTAACTGCGAAACTTTTATAGAAAAACTTGCAAATTTGCTTGAAAAATCACATTATCTTGAAATTATCGCACTTCTTCAAACAATGATACATAAACTTGTTCAGCTGAAATATTATTCGAACACCATGTCAAGCTATGAGCTTGCTTCAAAACTCGGGCAAAACCCAAAAAGAGTGAGCATTGATTTAGAAAAAATTTCTTCTGTTTCGCTTAAAAAACTCGTGCAAATTAAACAAAATTTAACTATGGCTGAATTTAAATTAAAATCAGGAGAAATTTCAGACCCGCTTCTTGCCTTTGAGCAAGTAATTCTCGGAGGGAAATTATGTTAAATCAAATCTTTAGCGAAAATTTCCAATTTACCACAAGATATTTTAACGAAAAATTGCAAGCAATGGCGCGTGGCGAGGCTAAATTCCCACAATCTGTGATATTTGAAGGGTCAGATATATATGGCGAACTTTTTTTCACACTTGAACTTGCAAGAATTTTAAATTGCGAAAAAGATGGCAGTGAGCGCTGCACTTGCACAAATTGCAATTGGATAAGAGCTTTTTCACACCCTGCCGTAACCATTGTCACCCCAATTGATTTTAAAGATATGGACGCAGGCTCAAAAACCGTAATTTCAACTAAACAATGCCAAGCAATCAACAAAAAACTTCTTGAAACATCAGACTATCACAGAGTTTTCATATTTTTAAACGCAAAAGGCGAAGCTCTTACAGAGCATGAAGAAAAACAAGCCGGAAAGTTTAGAGAACTTGGCTATGCGCTCCCTGAAGAGTGGCACCCGTCACATATAAACCATAAAATTTTTCAAGACCAAGCTTCAAACGTGATATTAAAATCCGTCGAAGAACCACCGGAGAACACAACTTTCTTTTTCCTTACAAAAAACAGGGAGGATATTATTCAAACAATTGTTTCACGTTCTCAAATTTTTTCACTGCCATCAGGCATTCAAAAATCAAATTACGAATTTATTGCAGATTTGTTTAAAAATTATCCAAATTTCACACTTGATGCTGCTTTTGAAATTTCTCAAGAACTTCTCAATTCGCTCAAAGACGGAAAATATAGCGCGAGCGAGATAATTTTAATGATTGAAGAATATTTGTGTGACCTTATCAAAAATAATTTAGGTAATTATTCTTTTATGCAATGCGCCACCTTAGACTTAAAAAAAGCGCAAACAGCAGAAAAAATGCTGTTTTCAACAGTGCAAGCAAAAACTGTTTTTAATTGGTTATTGATTGAATTTGTTAAGAATTTTTGAGCATACTTACCTATTTAATCTGTTTATAGTATTATATAGGTAAGAAGAGGAGAAATATAAGTGAGCCAAACTAATTTATTTGACCATGGAAAAATCATTCCGGTTAACATCCGCGAAGAGATGAAAAAGTGCTATATAGACTACGCTATGAGCGTTATCGTGGGCAGAGCGTTGCCTGACGTTAGGGACGGACTTAAACCTGTTCACAGAAGAATTTTGTTTGCCATGAACGAACTTGGCATGACACCTGACAAACCATTTAAAAAATGTGCGAGAATAGTCGGTGAAGTTCTTGGTAAATATCACCCACACGGCGACAGCGCGGTTTACGAAGCTCTTGTTCGTATGGCACAAGATTTCTCAACAAGATATTTAACAGTTGACGGGCATGGAAACTTTGGTTCAGTCGATGGTGACGGCGCAGCTGCAATGCGTTATACAGAAGCAAGAATGCACAAAATCACAACTGCAATGCTTGCTGATATTGACTGCGAAACAGTTGACTTTCAGCCAAACTTTGACGGTTCTCTTGCAGAACCTACCGTTCTTCCAACAAGGCTTCCAATGCTTTTATTGAACGGCGTTTCAGGTATCGCAGTTGGTATGGCAACAAACATTCCGCCACACAACGTATGCGAAATTGTTGACGGTCTTATTGCAGTTATTGATAACCCATCAATTACAAACGAAGAACTTTTGCAATATGTTAAAGGTCCGGACTTCCCAACAGCTGCAACAATTGTTGGCACAGAAGACATTAAACAAGCTTATGAAACAGGGCGCGGCTCAATCAAAATGTCTGCCGTTAGCCACTTTGAAGAACTTGCAGGCGGCGGCGGAAGACAAGCCAGAACTGCAATCATTATTGATGAAATTCCATATCAAGTTAACAAAGCGCAGCTTATTGAAAAAATTGCAGAACTTGTTAAAGATGGCAGAATTAACGGCATTTCAGACCTTCGTGACGAATCCGACCGTGAAGGCATGAGAATTGTTATCGAACTTAAACGTGACGCAAAACCTGATGTCGTTAAAAATAACTTATACAAGCACACTTCACTTTCAACAACATTTGGTGTAAATATGGTTGCTCTTGTCGGCAAACAACCAAGGCTTTTGAATTTATATGAAATTTTAAGCGAATTTGTCGAACACAGAGTTGAAGTTATCACAAGAAGAACAATCTTCTTCTTAAAAAAAGCTCGCATAAGAGCACATATTTTAGAAGGTTTAATGATTGCGCTCGGTGCGCTTGATGAAGTTATCGAACTTATCAAAAAATCAGCAACAACAGAAATTGCTCGCCAAGGTTTGATGTCGCGCTTCGGGCTTGATGTTGACCAAGCAAACGCAATTCTTGAAATGCAACTCCGCCGTTTGACAGGGCTTGAACAAGATAAAATCAAAGCAGAATATAATGACTTGCTTGAAAAAATCAAAGAATACGAAGCAATCCTTGCAGATAGGGCAAAAGTTCTCGCCATTATTAAAACTGAATTAAACGAAGACAAAGAAAAATATGGCGACGAAAGAAAAACAAAAATTGTTCAAGATGCAGGCGAAGTTTCAATCGAAGATTTGACTCCAAACACTGCAATGGCCGTGTTTGTAACTCAACAAGGTTACATTAAGAGAATTTCTCTTGACACATTTGAACGTCAAAACCGCGCAACTCGCGGAAAAGGCGGAATGAAAACTAAAGAGGACGATGATGTTGAACACTTCTTCACTGCAATGATGCATGACAAAGTTTTATTCTTCTCATCCAAAGGAACAGTTTACAGCTTAAATGTTTATGACTTCCCAGAAGGCGGAAGACAAGCTAAGGGCTTGCCAATCATCAACGTTCTTCCAATCGACCAAGATGAAAAAATCACGGCAATCGTTCCTGTATCTGAATTTAGCGAAAACACAAATCTTATAATGCTAACTAAAAAAGGCTACATTAAAAGAATTGGTTTAGACAACTTCAAAAACATCAGAAGAACGGGCATTATCGCAATCGGGCTCGACGAAGGCGACACGCTCAATTGGGTAAAACTTGCAGAAGACAATGACGAAGTTATTATTGGTACTTCTTGCGGTATGGCAATCAGATTTGCTATTGAAGACCTAAGGCCGCTCGGGCGCTCTGCAAGAGGCGTAACAAGTATGAAACTTCGCGCAGACGACTTTATTATAGGTTGCGACGTAGTTCCTAAAGACTATGACGCAGACCTTCTTGTTGTGACATCAGACGGTTTCGGCAAACGTTCAAAACTATCTGAATTTAGAGCACAAAATAGAGGCGGGCTCGGGCTTATCGCAACTAAATTTAAGTCTTCATCATCAAGGCTTGTAGCTCTTACAATTGTTGAAGAAGATGGCGAAATTATGGTTGTTTCAGCAAACGGAGTTGTAACTCGTGTTGCGGCTTCATCAATTTCAAGACAAGGCCGCCCTGCAACAGGCGTTAAAGTTCAAAACTTGGGTGATGGCGATTCCGTTGTTTCAATCACAAAAATCGTTGAACCAAAAGAAGATGACGAGCCAAAAATTGAAATTCAAAAAACACCTGAAGACAATGGGCAAACAACTCTTAACTTCGATTAATAATTGAGGTAATAAATAAAACTAAAAAACCCTTCTTGTATAAGAAGGGTTTTTTATTATCTTTTAAAAAATTATTCGTATAATTTATATTTTAAAACAGTGTTTGAAACTTGTTCTGAAATGTATAGAAAACCTTTATTGATTGAGATTATATAAGGATTTTTAACAGTTAAAATCACAGCCCCAATGCCCGCTTGGTTAATTTTTAAAATATTTCCTGAAGTGTAATTCGCAACATAAACATTATCCAACTCGTCAACTGCGAGCCCAACAGGCCCTGAAATATCAGCTTTAGCAAACAACGTTTTTGCGCCGGTTTCGCCAATTTTATATATTGCATTTTCTGCAAAACTTGCAACGTAAGTGTTACCTTTGCTATCAACCGCAACCCCTGACGGCGCTTTAATGTTTTCATACGCTTGGACTTTTGTGAGCGAAAGTGTTTTAGGCGCCACTTGTGCAGGCTTAACATCAAGTGCCGGCGCAACATTTGTCACAGCCGTTGTCACATTCACATAATTTGCAGCCGCTTTTTCTTGCGCTTCAAGCAATTTTGCTTCCGCTTGCGCTTTTAATTCTTCTTGCCTTGAAATAACTTTTGCCAAGTCGTTTTGAGCTTTCATATAATAAGAACTTTGCGGAGTTATTTTTTTATAATATTGAACCGCTTTTGTAAGGAAACCTCTTTTATAATAGGCTTGCGCGAGAGAATAAATATTTTCTTCATCATTTGGTCTTAAAGAATTAATTTTTAAATAAGTTGCAATAGCTTCATCCAGCTTGTTTGTTGCAAATTGGATTTGACCAAGATTATAATACGCTTCGTAAAAATCCGGAGAAAGCTGAATTGCGGATTTAAACGATTGGATTGATTTTTCGATGTTACCTGTTTGATAATAGTCAATCCCAGCATTGTAATAATCAACCGCAGCTCTTGGAAGCTCAGCTGAATTTGCGCAAAGTGGGAAAAATAAAATCATTAATAACAAGAATAATTTTTTCATGCTATCATTATATAATCAAAGAAAAATAAAATACAAACAAAAATTTTTATAAAAAATACGGTGAAAATATGCTAATTTTAGGGATTGAAACAAGTTGTGACGAAACTGCCTGCGCTATCGTAAAAGATGGCAGGGAAGTTTTGTCAAATGTTGTTGCAAGTCAAATAAAAACACACGCTGAATTTGGTGGCGTTATCCCTGAAATTGCAGCACGCGAGCACTTAGATGCAATTAATATCTGCATTAAAGAAGCATACAGAGAAGCTCAAGTCGCGCCCGATGATATCGACGCGTTCGCTTCGACAGTTGGCCCCGGGCTTGTGGGTTGCCTTCTTGTAGGGTTAAATTCCGCAAAAACACTCTCTATTGTGCATAATAAACCATATATTGGGGTTAATCACCTTCAAGCGCACATTAGCGCAAACTTTCTTGAAAGTGACTTAGAACCTCCTTTTATGGGGCTTTTAGTTTCCGGCGGGCACACGCAAATTATTTACGTTGAAGATTACGACAAGCAAAAAATCGTGGCTCAAACAATAGATGACGCTGTTGGCGAAGTGTACGACAAAGTCGCTCGCCTCATGGGGCTTCCATACCCCGGGGGTATTATGCTTGATAAAATGGCGGCCGATGGAAATAAAAATGCTTTCAAGCTTCCTCGCGCAAGGGTTGGCGAAGATGAATTCAGTTTTTCGGGGCTTAAAACCGCAGTTTTAAGGCTTGTCCAATCATTTAACGGCAAAGAGCTTCCAAAATACGATATTGCAGCAAGTTTTCAAGAATGCGTGAGCGAAACTTTAATTCAAAAGTTGCTACATCAAGCAGATAAATACAATTGCAAAAAAATCGTTTTAGCAGGCGGAGTTGCAGCAAACAGCGAGCTTAGAAGAAAAGTTGCAGAATTAAGCAACAAAGGTTATGTAACGCACGCTCCGCAGATGAAATTCTGCACCGATAACGCCGCAATGGTGGCTTCTTGCGCGTATTTTAACCCAATAAAATCAGATAACCCTCTCGAGCTTGAAGTTTTCTCGAGAGATTAGCACTAAATAAAGCCGGCGCAGATTTTAAACAAAATCAAGAATTAAACTTGTTTTGTGCTTCTTTAATGCCGCTTGCAATATACATTTCGACCGCATCTGCCGCTTTTTTAACAGTTTTAGCTAAAAGCTCGTCTTCATCAGCTCTAAAATTGCCGAGCACATGGTCGTTTAATGGAATTCTAGGGTCTTTTGGGCCAATTCCAACCTTCAGCCTATCAAAAACATTTGTGCCTAAATTATTTATTATGGATTTAATGCCGTTATGCCCGCCGTCAGAGCCTTCCGAGCGAAACCTCATCCGCCCTAAATCCATACTCACATCATCAAACACAATCAAAACATCTTTATTTGAAAGCTTATAAAAATTAGTAAGCGCAATGACTGCTTCGCCTGACAGATTCATATAAGTTGATGGCATTAAATATAAAACATCACCTGATTTTGCAAAAAAACCTTTAAATTTTTCAGTGAGTGTTAAATTTTTTCTGCCTAAAAGCTCATCAAGCACCATAAAACCGGTGTTGTGGCGAGTGTGTGCATATTTAACTTCAGGATTTCCAAGACCAATTATTGCTTTCATTTTTACCTTTTAATTTTAAACGAAATTTATCTCATCTATCTTAATTAGCTTATTAACTCATTAAAAAGAAAACTCATTTAATTATCATTATAACAGTAAAAATGATTTAGGGGGAGGAAATGTCTAAAAAACCCGCAACAAAAGAGAAAAGTTCAATAAAACTAGGAAATTTTTTAAACGAAAACAATCTTCATAAAAAAGATTTCGCGCAAATGATAGGCGTAACATTATCTTACATTTATAACCTTATTGATGAAACAATACCATTTTCAGGGCGTTCCACAACGCTTGAGCGAATTGCAACCGTTATGGATATTTTGCCTGAAGAATTCGAAGAATATATTATTGAAGATGAAACAAAAAAATTAGATGAAAATCTTGAATTTATTAAAAGTAAAATTAAAGAATCGAACTCATCGACTTTAGAATATTTAAGAAAATTTGACAAAAAACAAAGGCTCAAAATCGTTGATATCCTAAGGGGGCACCAAGATTTACCAATAAATTATTTAGAACTTGAAAAAATGTGCCTGCACGCGAACATCGAAAAAGATGACGTGTTTAAAATTTGGATAAATGTTATGGTGAATTACCTCAACAAAGGCGGTTTTGATTCGAAAATCAATGAAGGTTTGCTTGATAGCATGTTCGATTGCGCTAAAAAATTTGTTTTTAAATAAAATAGAATTTTGTTTGCCATTTAGCCTTGTATTTAGCACATTATCAGCCCTTAAATTAATAAAAAACAATCTTTACAAATTTGCAAGAAAATGTGTTTGTAATATAATATTAGTAACGATTTAGGGGAAATTTACATGACAGACACAACAAATCAACAAACCTATGACGCGAGTAATATTAGAGTCTTAGAAGGTTTAGAGGCAGTAAGAATGCGTCCCGGTATGTATATCGGTTCAACTTCTCAAAGAGGTTTACACCACTGCATTTACGAAATTGTCGATAACTCAATCGACGAAAGCCTTGCAGGGTATTGCGATTGCATTCATGTCACAATTCATACAGATAATTCCGTTACGGTTTCGGATAACGGAAGGGGCATTCCTGTTGACATAAAAGAAGATTCAGGAAAATCAGCTCTTGAAATTGTCCACACAGTTCTTCACGCCGGCGGAAAGTTTGGCGACGGTGGTTATAAAGTATCCGGCGGGCTTCACGGCGTTGGCGCTTCTGTTGTAAATGCGCTATCTGAAAAAATGGTTGTTAAAGTTTCTCGTCAAGGCTGGGTGCACAGGCAAGAATATATGCGTGGCGAACCTATCCACCCTGTTGAAAAAATTATGGAAACAGACAAAACAGGAACTGAAACAACTTTCTGGCCGGACCCTGAAATTTTCACAGAAACTACTGAAATAGATAGAGATGTGATATCTTCAAGGCTTCGCGAAATGGCGTTTTTGAACAAAGGTTTAAAAATTGTTTTCCATGACGACAAAACAGAACGTGAAGAAACTTTCCACTATGAAGGCGGTATTTCAAGCTATGTTGAGCATTTAAACAAAAATAAAGAGTGCTTATTTGACCCGCCAATCTACATCGACAAAACAATTGATGATATAAAAGTTGAAATTGCAATGCAATATACAGACGCTTACACAGAAAACGTGCTAAGTTTTGCAAACAACATTAACACACACAGCGGCGGAACCCACTTAACAGGGTTTAGAAACGCAATCACTCGTGTATTAAACGATTACGCAAGAAAAAATAATATTTTAAAAGATTCAGAAGCAAACCTCTCGGGCGAAGACGTGCGCGAAGGCTTAACTGCAATTGTTTCGGTTAAAATTCCTAACCCAGAGTTTGAAGGGCAAACAAAAGAAAAACTTGGAAACGCAGAAGTAACTCCTGCGGTAAACGACGCTATCCGCGACAAATTCCAAGAATGGCTTGAATTTAACCCAAAACAAGGTAGATTTATCATCGAAAAAACGCTTCAAGCGCAACGCGCAAGAGAAGCAGCAAGAAAAGCGAGAGAGTTAACAAGAAGAAAAACGGCTCTTGAAAGCTCCACTCTCCCAGGGAAACTTGCAGACTGCTCCAGCCGTGAAGCTGATAAATGCGAAATGTACATCGTCGAAGGTGATTCTGCGGGCGGTTCTGCAAAACAAGGCAGAAACCGTATGTTCCAAGCAATTTTGCCGCTTAGAGGTAAAATCTTGAACGTTGAAAGAGCAAGGCTCGACAAAATTTATGGCAACAACGAAATTAAGAGCATTATTCAAGCGCTCGGCATAAACATTTCCAAAAACCCTGACGAAGTCGACCTTGAAAAATTAAGATATCACAAAGTTGTTATTATGACCGATGCTGATGTCGACGGTGCTCACATCAGAACATTGTTGCTGACATTCTTCTTTAGATATGCTCGTCCGCTTATCGACCAAGGCCACGTGTATATTGCACAACCGCCACTTTATAAGCTGACAATAGGCAAATCTTCAGAATATTTATACGACGAAAGAGTTTTAGACAAAAAACTTAGAGAACGTGGAATTAAAGATGTTTGTTTGTATGACAAAACTCGTGCAAGATCTGTTAAAGACGAAACTCTTGAAGAGCTTGTTTATTCGATGAGCGCGTTTTATCGTTCATTTAACAATCCGATTATTAACCAAATGCCATCCGTTATTGTCCGCGGGCTTGTTCGTTCTGAAATTACTGCGGATGATTTTACAAATGAAGAAAGAATGCAAGAAATTACAAACTATCTTGCAAACTATTTAAAAGACCACGCAGAAAACTATGGCATTCCCGAAGCAGCAAATTATATCGTTTCAATGGGGCAAAACGCTGAAACTATGAAATATTACATCAAAGTTAAGCTTTCTAGCGAAGCGCTCGACATTGACGACGTTATGATTACTCAAAATATGATTAAAAGTAATGAATACGAAAGAATTAAAAAAGCTTATCCAAAAATTCGTCCTTATTTAATTGAGGAAGAAAAAGAGCTTATTGTTGAAACTCCGGAAGGAACAAAAACAATTAATTCGTTCAGCTCATTGCAAAAAATCATTGAAGACAGAGGTAAAAAAGGTATTCAGCTTCAAAGGTTCAAAGGGCTTGGCGAAATGATGCCGCAACAGCTTTGGGAAACAACAATGGATCCTTCAAGCAGAACTTTCTTGAAAGTTTCTTTAGAAGACGCTATGCTTTGCGACCAATTGTTCGATGTCTTAATGGGCGACAATGTTGTTCCAAGAAGAGAATTTATTGAAGCAAACGCAATTTATGCTGAAAATATAGATACATAAACAACAACACAATAAACACAAAATGCGCACCTTTAAAACCTTTAAAAAGTGCGCATTTTTATACTTATTTATCTTATCGCACCAAAGTTTTCGGCAAGTGCGCAGTCTGTAGCAGTAGGGTGCGTTTATACGCACCTTTATTGTGGCAAACGCGTAATTTGGGCATACTTGCCCAACAGCGTTAAATAATTGACAACCCGTAGGTCAGACATTGCCTGACAAAAAACTGAAACCGTCATGCTGAAAGCGTAGAAAATGAGGTGAAGCCGTAATTTTCAAGCTGTTCAGGATCTTGCCAATTGCTGCAACCTAACATTTTACACCTCTTTCGTTTTTCTTTCTTTTTCATTCAGTCGCCATAAGGAAAAGAAAGAAAAACGAAACAAAAAGAAAGAAACCTCGGCTCTTGCTTAGTTCCTGCCATTTTTCAAATTTTTATCTCAGAAATCGCAGTCGAGGTTTTGCGAATAGCTATTTAACAAAAATATGCTTTGCGTTTTATAATTTAAGCCATGACCGCAAAACCTCTCCCTCTTTCTGCTTTTGTGATAAAAATTTTGAAAAATTGGATTTATGTTTTGTGTTGTTGGGGTGAAACCCCAACCTACAGGCTATTTAACGCACACCTCTATTTAATATACAGCTCTTCAATATTATAAAGCACGCCGCCAAGCTCTGTCGGTTTAATATTCCCGATTTTTTTCTTCACCGCAACGATATTCACAGGCGAATACAAATAAATAAAAGGTTTTTCGCGGTAAATTATCTCTTGATATTTATCATATATCTCTTTTCTTTTTCTAAAATCGAGCTCAAGCGCGCCGCGGGCATACAAATCATCAAGCTCGCGCTCGAAAGGCAAAATTTTTGGGTCTTTTCTATCAAACTCAATGCGCTGATTAAACAAGTGCAAAGTGCCAAAAGAGCAAAAAACATTATTCCCGCCATGTGGCTCAAGCGGAGAGCCTGTAAGCCCCATTATAACAGAATCCCATTCGAGAGAATTCGTAAGCTTGTTCACAAGAGAATTGAAATCAATCGGTTTAAAATGAACCTTTATTCCAAGCTCTGCCAAATCTTCTTTTATGCTGACACCCGTTGCTTCGCGTTGGGTGTTCCCTGCATTTGTAAGCATTTCAAATTCGACCGTGTTACCAAACTTATCGTGCAAAATTCCATCTTTATCCCATGTGTAGCCGCTCGCTTCAAGAAGCTCGCGCGATTTAGCTAAATCTCTTTTGTGCCCTGAAGCAAGTTTTTTATTTAAGAAAATACTTGTTGGCGACTCCGGCAAAAACAAAGGCTCGCCAACGCCCGATAACACATTCAAAACAAGGCTATCCCTATCTATTGCATAATCAATTGCGCGCCTAAAGTTCAAATCTTGAAACCAAGTTTGCTTAATTTCATCAACATAATATTTCCCTTTTGGGCTTTTTCTATTATTCATGTTAAACGCAAGGTAGGTTGTCGAAGTCGTTGGCCCAAGGTTATACAAAGTGTAGTCCGAGTTTTCTTCCAGCATTCTATACCTTGGAACAAGAGAGCCCTGAAGAGTTAAAATATCAATTTCACCGGCTTGAAATTTTAAAGTTTCGTTATTCAAATCACCAACAATTTGCACCGTGTATTTATCTAAATAAGGCAAGCGCTTACCATCGGAATTGATAATAAAATAATTCGGATTGCGCCTAAATTCAACTCTTTGAGCAGGAGTGTAACGCTCCATTATAAAAGCGCCCGACACAACAAAATCAGAGGGCTTCGTGGTTGTTGAATAGAAAGAATTGAAGGCGTCTTTTCCTTTATCTGTCACAGGTTTAAATATGTGTTTTGGCGCAATTGCACCGGATAAGCTCCTTAGAAACGGAGCGTGCGGCTTTGGCGTTTTAAATTTCACGGTGTATTTATCGATTTTGGAAACAGTTGGGAGTTTTCCTTCAATCATCAGCATATCACGCGTGCTGGTGTTTCCGTAACCGCCAAAAATTATGGTGTCATACGTGTAAAAAACATCATCTGCTGTAATTTCGCGCCCGTCAGACCATTTTAGCCCGCGCCTTAAATTCGCAATATAAGTCATATTATCAGGCAAAACTTTAAAGCTTTTTGCGAGCCTCGGTTCAATTTCGCCGGTGTATGGGTTTGTTGAAAACAAACCCTCAAACATAAGCTCTGTGAAAGTTGAACTCGTGGCGTCGTTCACATTAAAAGGGTTAAACGTTTTAGGGCCTTCGCCTATTGTTGAAGTCACAAGCTCCCCGCCAAATTTGCCAACAGGCGCTTGAGATAAAATATAATCAACCCCATCAACTGTTTTTGTGACAGTTGAAATTGGTTCATATTTTATAATGTTAAGCGGTTTAAGTTCAGTTTTCTCTACCGCGACATCCGCCGTATCGCGCTTTAGGCAAGAAGAAAACAAAACCACCACAAATAAAATTAATATCAGAATGTAAATTTTTCTTTTCATAAATTGATTTTACCATATATTTTTGTTATCGTTCAGTAATAATTATGGCTAACCCCTTCGAAAAAAAGAATATGAGAATTTTAGTGACAGGCGCAACAGGTATGCTGGGCAAGGAATTATGCCCTATGCTTGAAGCAGAAGGTTGGCAATATTGGGCGACTAATTCTAAAATTTTTGATGTCACAAACACTAAGCTCACAAACGAAATTATGAACAAAGTTTCGCTTGAATTTATTATTCACCTTGCGGCATACACAAATATTGACCTTGCAGAAACAGACCCTGAAAAAGCGTATCTTGTAAATCAAATGGGCACAAGAAACATTGCTAAAATCGCAAAAAAATTAAATGTGCCAATCTTATATGTTTCAACCGATATGGTGTTTGACGGGGCAAAAAAAGAACCATACAAAATTAGCGATGCAACAAACCCAATTTCAGTTTATGGAAAATCAAAGCTTTTGGGCGAAGAAGAAATTAGAAAAATCACAAAAAAACACTATATTATAAGAACAAGCTGGCTTTATGGCAAAGGCGAAAGAGATTATGTGAACACAATGCTCACTTTCTCAAACCTCAGAGATGAAATCTCGGTTGTAGACGATCAAATCGGTTGCCCGACTTGGACACGCGACCTAGCACAAAAAATTGTTTCAATCATCAAAGAGGAAAGAGCGTTTGGAACATATCACATCTGCTCCTCTGGGCACACAAGCTGGAGCGGTTTTACAAAAGAAATTTTAAAAAACAGAAATGTAAAAGTTATATCAATTGATAAAAGCGATTTTCCACGCCCCGCAAAACGCCCAACTTATAGTGTTTTAGACAATAACAACGAACTTCCCGATTGGAAAAATTCTTTAAGCGAATATCTTTTAACAAGATAATACTTATTCGACTTCAATCATTTCACCCAGCGCGCCAAGCACTTTTTTGGAAGTTTCAACAGTTCCGTCAGGGTGAGTTATTGTATATTCTTCTTTAATCTTTTGGTCATCCGGAAGATGCGTGTCGTAAACCTCTTTATAAGTTTTTACATCACCATTTTTAAAGTGTGAAACACCTTCTTCAACTTTGGCTTCTTGCGACCATTCGATTTTATATTCGTTTGACCCGCCATCAGGGAAAGTCGTTATACCCGTTTCGGATTGCGGAAAAGACACGTGATCTCCATCTGCAGCGATGTAAGATTCATTAAACTTATGCACTTTGCCATCTGCACAATATTTTTCTCCGACCGCTTTTGTTGGTGCCGGATAATATTTAGATGTAGAATTTTCGACATCAGCTTCATATTCGTATGTAACTTTTTCAGTATCTGTTGTTCCATTAGAATAAGTTGTGCAGATTTCTTTTGTTTTTGGGAATTTTACTCCTCTTTTTGTTGTGCCAAATTCGTAATTCAGTGCCGTTTTGGTCGCTTCTTTTGTTCCATCTGCATTTGTTTTGGTTTCAACTGTCCCCACTAAATAACCGTCGTCATTATACTCGTACGATTTTTCAAACACTTCTTGTGTTTGTGTACCATCCGGAAGTGTTTTGGTTGTGACCTCTTTTGTGAGATTTGACTTATCGTCGTATTCATATTCTTTAACTATATTTTCTTCTTTTTTGTCAGGATAAATAATTTTTGCTTCGCTTTTTGTTGTTTTTAAATTTGAAATAGGTAGTGCTCTATATATTTTTTCTTCTTTTACTTTTCCGTCAGGATATTTCGTTACTATTGTTTCTGTTTCACCATTTTTAGAGTCGCGAAGTTTGGTGGAATTTTTAACGCTACCATCTTGGCATATTGATTCAGTTTCTGTTTTCATTTTCCCGTAATCTTCGAATTCTTCTGTTTCTTCTCTGGATTTAATTTGTTCACCATTAGCAAACAAAGCCTCTTTTTCTTCAATTTTTTTCGTGCCGTGGTCAATAACTTTTGTTTGCTCTATATCTTGAGTGCCATTTGGATATTTTACCGTTTTTACTATATTTACAATACTCCCGCCGTCATCAGTGTATTCTGTGGTTTTGTTTTTTATGGTTTGTACTCCGTTTGGCTCGATTTTTGTTCTTGTATAATCAGCGGAATCGCATATGGAAGTAGGACTCGCTATCAATTCAAATTCTTTCGCAAAAAAATCGTCGTCAGCAAAATGGTTTTCTAAAATAATTTTTGTTCCATCAGTCTCTATAACTTCCCTATTTGTCTTTACTATACGTTCACCATTAGATACTAAAGATACTTTTGAATGATAATTTTTGCCATCGGGGTGATTTATATTTTTTTCTACATAAAGAGGATGTTCATTTTTATCTTTGTGCTCAATGTATTCTTCAACAACTCCGTCAGGCTTTATTAATTTGCCTTTTTCAAGAGTTGAACCATCCGGATTTAATTTAATATCGCAAGTTTTCTTTGTTCCGTCAGGCAAAATTTCTTCTATTGTGTTCGTGCCGTTTCCCTTGCCGCCCTTAAGTGATAGCACAATCCCGCCGAGGCTTGAAGCAATGCCTGTTGGTATCATCACAGCTTTTGCAGCTTTTGGAAGTCGTTTTCCAAAAATTCCGCATGCTGCAAGCAGAACCGTGCCAAAGGCAGAGAGGGCAACATTTTTCTTTGCGCCATTTGCCGCTTTATTGCTACTTATAAATTCGTCTTTTGCATTATGGTTTTTGCAACTTATCTTTTCATTTTTTGGAGAAGTTTTATCTGATTTAATTTTATTGAATATATTTGAGCCAAAATTAATTTTTTCCATGCAAAAACCTCGATAATTATATATGCTATATAATTATATAAAACAGAAAAACTATTTTAATTGCGCAAGTTTTTCAAGTTTTAATTTTTGGTCATATTCAACAAGAAGGTTGATAAGTTCTTCAAGTTCGCCATCAATTACAGTCCACACATTCAAGTTGTGGTTAATTCTGTGGTCTGTAAGGCGCCCTTGAGGGAAATTATATGTTCTAATTCTTTCAGACCTGTCCCCCGTGCCCACTTGCGAACGTCTAAGGTCTGTCACTTCTTGCATTTGTTTTTGCACTTCCATGTCATACAACTTAGCTTTCAAGATTTGAAGCGCTCTTTCTTTGTTTTGGAGCTGCGAACGTTCTTCTGTGCAGAAAATCATAATGCCTGTTGGCTTGTGGAAAACACGAACCGCGGTTTCAACTTTGTTTACGTTTTGACCGCCTGCACCACCGGAACGCGCAGTGGAAATTTCAAGGTCTTCAGGCTTTAATTCAACCTCAACGTCGTCAACTTCCGGCATAACCGCAACTGTTGCCGTTGAAGTGTGCACTCTGCCTTGAGATTCTGTTTGTGGAACCCTTTGAACCCTGTGCACCCCTGATTCATATTTTAATTTTGAATAAATGTTTTCACCTTTAATCGAAATTACAACTTCAGACACACCGCCAGCTTCACAGTCGCTAATTGAAAGAACTTGTGTTTGCCAGCCTTGAGTTTGCGCAAACCTTAAATACATACGCATAAGGTCGCCCGCAAAAATGTTGGCTTCGTCCCCGCCTGCAGAACCTCTGATTTCAAGCATGATGTCTTTGTCGTCCATCGGGTCGCGCGGGAGGAGCAAAACCTTCATTCTTTCTTCATATTCAGGAATTTTTGCTTCATTTGTTTCAATTTCGTTTTGCAAAAATTCTTTCATAGAAGGGTCTTTTTCGGCATGCAACATTTCGCGCGCTTCCGCGATTGCGTCTTTTGCTTCTTTATATTCGTGATAAGTTTTAACAGTTTCTTCCATAGATTTTCTTTTTTTAGACAAATCTCTGAAAGTTTCATAATCTTGCGCAATTTTTGGGTCAGAAAGTTTTATGCCCAATTCTATATAATTCTTTTCTATTTGTTCGATTTTTTCTAGCATGTCATTCATAAACAATTCCTTATAATGGCTTTAGCAACATTATATAACAAAATTTTTAATTTATTCTTGTATTTTTTTATTTTTGATAGATACTAGTAAAGTAAGGTTTTGAGATTGCTCAGAATTTTTTAGCGCAAAGCGCAAATTCACAACTTAATAACTTTTAAGACATGGCAAGGTAGCTCACGAAGCGAAGTTTGAATTTAGTGCTTGCACTTAATGAAAACGAGCGAGCCAAAGTGTGTGAGGCGACAGCGAGAAAGCGAGGAGCTTTGTCGCAGAGCCGAAACCGTACCCCGCCAAAATTCACAACTTAATAACTTTTTAAACATGGCAAGGTAGCTCAGTTGGTGAGAGCGCGCGGCTCATACCCGCGAGGTCGTGAGTTCGAATCTCACCCTTGCTATTTTTTAATGCTTTGTTTCTAGGTTTAAATGAGTGAGATTACACC
The DNA here is from genome assembly GCA_964570895.1 of uncultured Gammaproteobacteria bacterium. Taxonomy (GTDB): domain Bacteria; phylum Cyanobacteriota; class Vampirovibrionia; order Gastranaerophilales; family Gastranaerophilaceae; genus RGIG1918. The sequence continues at coordinate 341,032 of CAZMZD010000002.1, read as the reverse complement.
CCCTTGCTCCTCGCGTTGAACGAGTCTTCGCAGTATAAATAGTCTTGTGGTTTGATAAACACATCCAAGAGGTTTTAGAATTTATTTTGTCTAAAATTATGAAACCAATTGTTAACAATTAGTTCCATAGTAGTCAATATTTAAATTGAAATTATTTATTTGACTTTCTTCTGTTACATTCTTTGCATAGCATTTGACAATTTTCTGAAATAGTCTTACCACCTTCGCACCAAGGTGTTATATGGTCGGCTTCCATTTGCTCTATTTCAAAGTGTTGCTTGCAATTTAAGCAAACTCCTGCTTGTTTTTCATAAGTTTCTCGTTTCATACTTTGCGTAAAAGCTCTAATGTTTAAATATTTTTCATTGCCTGATAATAAATATTCATATATACCTTTTTTAGCAGTTACATCATCATCTTGCATCAAGCGGCTAATCTCTTGTTCAAGAGTTTTGGTGTCAAGTTTATCATCCTTATATTGATTGTAAAGATAACCCCATTCAATACTTTTCATTTCTTTTCTATATTTAGGGAAAATTGTTTTAACCCAATTTATAACACCCATGAAATATATCCATAATTCATTCGAATTGGTATCGTGTTGATGTAAAGCCATGTAATCTTCAATTTCCATTTCTTGATTACATATCCATTTAATAGCTGTTTGCAAGTAATCTTGACGAATTGACGAACCTGCCAAATAATCACTGGCTATGTTTTGTGCAGGACAATTTGTCTTACTAAAATGTCGTTTTGCATCCGTTAGCCATTCGCCGGTATATATAGCATTTCTTAATTCTTGGTCATATAATTTTTCACCAGCAATATTAATAGTTTTAAACCATTCTAATTTTTCGGAATCCTGCCCCTCGCAAACATATATCATTAATGGGTACTCAAGGATTTGTTCTTGCTCGTCTTTTTCTAAATTATGAAAGAATTGATAATCTAAAGAGAAAGAACCGTTTATATATTCACAAATACTAACCGTTCTTTGTTGTCCGTCAAGAAGTTCAAAAGTGCCATCCTCGTTTATAATCCAATACATCACATTTAATGGGAAACCCTTACGGACTGTTCTGATAACTTCATCTCGTTGCTTGGCCCCATAAACAAATTCTCTTTGATATTTAGGTCTAATATTTAATAGTCCATTATACCCTGTAACACCGTTCTCATCATCATTTATATAATTTTCAACCAAATCTCTAATTTTAACTTCTTTTAATTCTATTTTCATTTGGACCTCTTTTTTATTAATATCCTCGCGTATACTTCTTTATCATTAAGCGTAAAACGTTTTCCGTAATTAGGATTATCTGCAACATAGCGGTCAATCCCTATCAGTTCAAATTGCTCAGGATTATATTTATCTATAAATGTTATAGGAACTCCCATAACACCCTCGTAACCTAGCGGAATATCTGATACTTTATTGATATTTATAGCATTGTATTTATCATATTTTGGATATTCTTCAGGGTTATATTGTTTATACAAAATTAAACTTTCGTGTCGTTTTAAAATATCTAAATTGGTAAACCAACAAATATTCCCCATGCTTCGCCATTTTTGACCTGTTTCATCCTGTCTATATCTTGTTGCCCTTGGCTCATAATAATCAGGAACTTTAAATTCCATATCACCTGATTTATTTCCTGACCATATTTTATTTTGTTGGATTAATGCAAATATTTCTTTATAAGTATAAGCATTTTGATTTCCAATAATAATAAACTTTTTATCATATTTTATTAATTGCGCAACATATTCTCTAAACAAACTAAAAGGTGGGTTTGTAACAACAATATCTGCTTCTTTTAATATTTCTATGGCTTCAGGGCTTCTAAAATCCCCATTTTGTTTTAAAGGAGTTTTAATAATATCTTTATAGTCAACTTTTCCATCACCAGTCACGTCACCAATAATTTCAAGTTTGTATGATGGCTTATCATCTTCATAATGCGTGGAGATTAATTTTTTTAATCCTAAATAATTAAAATTTAATTCAAAGTACTTCCAAAAATTTGACCATTCAGGATCATCGCAATTGCAAAATACAACTTTTCCTTTGAAATGCTTTTTGTAATGTTTTAATTCTTGTTCAATATCTTTGATTTGCGTATAAAATTCATCCTGCTTATTTTGTTTTGCTCTCGATAAACTACCATTCAAACTTGTATTTGTTGTCATAAAAATACCTGTAAAACTTCTCTTAAAATCGTCAATACTATGTTTTACAAGTAATTATCCATGCTTAACTTCTAAAATCAATATATTTTATACCTTTTGAGTGGATTAAATCATGATTATTTATATTTGATAATTCATAGAGGTGACGATATGAATATCAAGAAAAAACTAGGTTTAAAAATTAAAGAGATTAGAAGATCTAAAAAACATACTCAAGAATTTATTGCTGAAAAAATGGGTATTGAAACAAAAAGTTTGTCTAATATTGAAAGAGGCATTTTTTACCCGACTGCTGAAAATTTAGAGAAAATTTCTAAAATTTTAGAAGTTCAACCTTGTGAACTTTTTGATTTTGAACATCACAAATCTGATGAAGAATTAAAAAAAGAAATTTTAAAAATAATAGAAGAAAATCCTAATAAATTAAAACAAATTTACAAATTGCTGAACACAATATTATGATACTATTTTGTGCAAATTAAAGAATTCATTTTTATATTCAAGTTTTTAATTTCATTATCAATTAGAGTTCTATGATTTATATCAATTGGCATTTTTGCATAGTCACATATCATTATTACTGTATATAGTAATCGTTTAAATAAACTAAAATCTTTTAAAATATCAATTTTGCGAGTATTATCTATACATTTATATAAAGAACTATGACAAATTTGAGAATAAACATTATAATGCAAAAATAAAAATTCTTTTAATCTTATTTGCATATTAGGCAACGCATCTATAAAACCAAAGAAATCATTAAATTTTTGAGATTTTGGTCGAAATCTACTTAAATATTTATCAAGTTTATTAAAAGTATTATCATTAAACATATATTCGTCAATACAAAGTGTTTTTAAAATATCTTTTTGTCTTGTAATAGATAGCAGTTTAAATAATTCTAAATTTTGTTTTTTATAACTTTCTTCATATTCTTGAAGTACAGAATTGTCAAATAACATCTTTGATAATTCTGTTTTTAGTTCTTTCATCTCAATAAAAGAATTTCTAAATTGCAATAGCATAGATTCATCATAATATTCTTGAATTTTATCAGGATGTGTAATTAAAAAAGAAAAAAGTAAGACACTTTCAATTGCACTTCTCGCTATAATTCTTGCCTCATTATAATGTTTTAATTCCCAATAAAGAGTATTGTACACTCCTAAATTAGAATAAAATTTTGTCAAAATTGCATTTAAACATTGGTCAAATTTATATTTATCGCTACAATCAACCATTGCTTTATTGTGTATTTGAATTAAATTTTTATAATTTATGTCAATCATAATAAAATTATAAATACAACATATTACTTTTAAAATATATTTAATTTTTTAATTACATTTGCTACGAAATCGCCACTACAACCACAGCAAGGCTCATCGCCTTGACTGCTCCGCTCTCCGCTGTAGTGCGCTCTTCTGGCTTGCTTGAAAATCTAAGCAAAGCTTGATTTTCTTACGCAATCTGCGCATACTTTACTCGTACGGCTCGTGCCTCGCCAACGATTAAAGCAACCCTTGCTATTTTTTAATGCTTAACTGCAGAATTTTATAAACTTGTAGGTTGGGGTTTCTACCCCAACAAAAAAATTATTGTAAAATTGATTTATGAATTATAAACGGGTTTTTATTCCTAATAGTTGCATCCATTTAGTTATTGTTGCATACAATCGCGAAGATATCTTTATTCAAAATATTGATTTGCTCAGAAATTCATTAAAAAACGCAAAACTATATTTTAATTTTCAAATTGTGGCTATTTGCGTATTACCAAACCATATTCATATAATTTTAAACCCTAAAGATATAAAAGAATATCCCAAGATAATTACATCCATAAAATATTACTTTTCAAAAAATTATGATGTTGGGGTAGAAACCCCAACCTACGGCTATATAAATAAAAGTGAAAAAGGCATATTTCAACATAGATATTTTGAGCATACAATAACCGATGAAGATGATTTAAATAACCAAATAAATTACATTCACTATAATCCCGTGAAACACTGTTATGTTGAATCTGTAAAAGATTGGAAATACTCTTCATTTCATAAATTTGTTAAACAAAATTTGTATAATGAAAATTGGGGAAGTTTTAAAGATATTGAAAACTTTAAAAATTTGAATATTGAATAATTAAATTCCCTATTTATGGCAATCAGAGCAATTATATTACCGCACCTGCGCATACTTCATTTGTACAGCTCGCAAGCTCGCTAACAACTGAAGCACCCTTTGCTATTTTTTAATACTTAAACTTCAAACTTGTCAAATTTACAGGTCAGTGCGCTTGCTGGGCATCAAAATCTAACCCTGCATTTGAAATTTTTTATTTTGTATATGTTGCTTTAATTGTTGGATTATAATTCCCGCAACGCATAACAAAATTATTGTTAACACCGGCCTATATGCAAGCCAAGCAATTGCAATTGTGATAAGCGAGAGGACAAAAGCAACTATTGCCAACATTAAAGAAGATGTAAACTCAATAACATTTGCCAAAATTGGTATAAATTTAGAAACTGCGACAATTGGCTTCACAAATAAAGTCATACCGCCATACATTAAAAGAAAGCCTAAAAACCTTGCTATAAAAGTTGTCATAGTGTTTGTTTTCTTAAATTTAGCTAACATTTCATCTAAGCTTAAAACGCCATCATATTGAAGATAAACAGAACCACTATTTGTCATCTTTGGGGCAATTGTATTATCTTCATTTTGCATGCCAACTATTGAAACGCTAGAGCCTGAAGGAACAAACTTATACGAAATTCTTATATCACCAATTTCCGGCATAGAAAGGCTTTTACCTTTGTAATAATAGTTTCCTATGATTTTATAACCGTTTAGCGGCCTAAGTGTTTCAACATCGCGATAATTTTGAATGCGCGAGGTTTGATTTTCAAAAATTTCAAATCCGCCCATTGTTGCTTGGCGGGCACTCACGGTTTTTGACTTAAGAGGAAACGCTGGATTGTCATATCCTCTTTTTTCAAAGCCGCTGGAACTATGTTCTTTGCTGTCCCACTTTTTCTTGTAAGTATACGTCGTAGTAGTTGTTGTGCTTCCACCAACATTATCTTTTTTATGGGTATGTTTTTCCTCAACCCATTGATACATTTCAACGGTTCTCACCAACTTCAACGCCTTTTTCATTGATATTATTCCATCAAACAATATTTCATTTGTTTGAACTTTTCCGTTTGTCGCAATCAATTTAAAATCATTGCTTCTGTTAACTGTTTGAGAGCTCACAACTATCGCATTTTTCTTAATAAAATCCTCTTGTTGCATTAAACGAACGCTATTTCCTTCATTCCACCAAAGCAGAATGAATGATACAATAAATAACATTACCCCAACAACCATGCCACCAATTGAATTTTTAATATTATCTGAATACGAAGTTCTCGTGGTTTTTGTGTAACTATCGCTCATGTTCAAACCTTTCATAAAACTAAACTTAACCAATCAACACGCTTATTATACATTTTTTAACTTGGCAATACAATTAAATCATCTATAAATACTATGCGTTTGGAATTATTTTTACTAACTTAATGCATATTGAAGCAAAAAAGCGCACAAAGTGCGCTTTTTTGCTTCAATCTGACTAAATATATTAAAATTATCTTTTAATATATTCCCCTGTTTTTAATTTTTCAATATCAGAGAGCACTTCTTTTTCAAGAGCTTTTATTTCTTCTTGTTTTTCTTTTGGTTGAGCTTCTCTCCAAGCATTTAATTCATTGATAAATTCTTCAGACGAAACGAGGCATTCCCCTGTTCCCACTTTGCTAAAGTGTTTTTCTGTGAATTCTTCAACAAAGCCTTTGTATACACTAATCATTTCATCTGCAATATTTTTTGCACCTTTGTGGAACGCATCGCAGTCTGCTTCGATATCGCGCATTTTTTCATTTGAAACATCAGGCGCGCCAAGAGCGTTTCTTCTTACGTGCCTAACGCCTGTTTTAGGCCCCATGCCCATATCTAAAACAGCAATTCTTGCAAGGGATTCCGCTTGTTCCATATCGCCTGTAATGCCCCATGAACCGGACATGTTGTATAGCACATTTTCAGAAGCATGACCGCCGTATGTGCATATCATCTCAGCAATCATAGCTTCAAAGCTCAATTCTTCATTTTCAGAGCCTTTAGGATACATTGCGCCGCCGTAGTTAGCTCTTGGGTCAAGCGTTATGAAGTTCACTTTATTTGGAAGGTGCCAAGCAATACCTTGTTTTTCGGCAATTTCATACATTAATTGCAAAGTGAGTGCGTGCCCTGCTTCGTGCGATGTCACGATTTTCTTTCTTGCTTCAGGAATATATGCCAAGTTTGGCCTTCCTGATGTTGTTCTTAAATATGCTTCAACAAAATCAGCAGAGCCGATTTTATCTTTACCTCTTTCAGCCACAACGCTTTTTGAAGTTTCAAGCAAATAAATTAAATCAACAACCGTGAAACCTCTTGTTGTTTCAGCTAAATCGTTAATAACTTTTTGTTTTTCTTCGTCTGTTTCGCCTTCAACTTCAATATTTAATTTGTTTACATAGTAATTAAGAACATCTTGTCTTTCGTTTGTATCTTGAGGCGGGAAAACAATGATTGAGTCAAGGAATTTGTATGGCTTCATGATGTTCATATCAATCACTTCAGGCATATTAACAGAACCCACAACAACCAAGTTTACATCATCATTTTTCCTTGCATTTTCCATTTCAGATAACAATTGCGAGAACGCTTTTTGCTCATAAATTGAAGAAACGCCATACATCGGGTTCGCTGCAAAATTATCAAAGTTTTCAATGAATATCATCGCAGTTTTATTAGGGTTTGCTTCCGCTTGAGCTTTTGCAAGAGAAACGATTTTTCTGATTTTCATTTCAGATAAATCAGCATTTTGAGATAACATATCAATGTCTTTAATAGCAAAATCTTGAGCGTTAATTGTTATCATTGGAATTCCGGCTTCGCCTGCGATTGCTTCTGCAGTGTGTCTTCTTCCGCCGCCGTATGATGTGCCGTTATCTAAATATGCACTAATTCCTTTTGTGCCGATTGTTCTTGTTTTGATTTGATTAACAATTGCTTCCGCATCAGCGCGTGTCATTGGGCTTCCGACGATGTCACTAAGCCTTTTTCCTGTGTCGTAAACCACTTTTATATCATCGCCAACGCCGGATGTTTCGCTTAATTTTTTTGTTTCGGCAACAAAAGTTTCTAAATCTTTTGTTGTGATTTCATCTTTATCAATATAATATTTTTTTGCGCCGGACAATAAATTTATCGCTTTATCAGGATAATTTCCGCCGTCTTGCGCTGTTAATTCAACAGCTTTTGTTATAACTTCTTTTGAAAATTCGCCTTTTGCTTCGTTTTGAACGAATTTCATACCATTTTCATCAGTCAAAAATGCAATAGCATCTGACGCATTTAATGAAGGGAGTGTTTGCACGGCATATTTAGAGAAAATGTTTGCAAGCCCTGCGCCCTTTTGAGTGTTTGCATAATAAACTTCAGGAGTCATTGTAAGAACAAGTCTTACGTTTCTGTTGTCGCCTTCTTTGCTATTTGCTTCGTTTATCAAAGTGTTAACATCAGCTTCGGTTAATTGACCGTTTGATGGCTTAAACAAATCCATTATATCAGCAATAAATACCGTTGTTTTTCCGTTGTTTTCAGGGTCATGTTTTGCTTTTTTAACCGCGTTGTTCAAATAATCAAAAGTTGCATATTTGTTCAAAAGCACAATATTTGTATTTTTAGGATCAATGCCCTTGTAAGATTGATTTGGCTTGTTCACTAAATTTATAAAACTTGAAGTTAAATATTGAGAAGACGCAGTATCATCTGACGGATACAAACAAATTGCGTCATTTCTAAGGCTTAAATTTTTCCAGATAACATCAGCTTTTTCGTCATAAAAACGCAAGTGATTTTTCTTTTTCTTGTCAACATCATCAACCATTAGAGCGTTTTGAAGGTCAAAAACTAAATTCCACGCTTCTTTTGTTAATTTTTTATCTTTTGCGTTGTATGCAGTTGAGAAAAAGAATGAGTCATAATAAGTATCAGAATCCATTTGACTTGCCATTAATTCGTATGTTTCAGTCAAATCATCCGCGCATTCTTCAGAAAATGTCGGCTTAGATAAAACAGGCGCCTTGATTTTGCTTTGAGGCTTGTTGATTTCTTCTTGGATGAAGTCTTTTTGCATTATTTCAATATGCTTATCAATGACTTCGGCTATTTTTGCTCTTGATTTTTCATTTGATAAAGCAGTGCAATTTTCAGCCACCATAGCTTCAAGCTCAAACGGCAATTTCAAACGAGTTTCTTGGTCGTAGTTTGCTCTTCCTTCGTCAAGTTCTTGGATATAATTTTTTACGGCAAGAAGAGAATTGTAGTAGAAATGCCAAGTTTCAATTTCTTTTGCGCCAATACTTTTTGCAAAATTTTGCGTTGTTGCATATAAATCTTGGGCTTCCGCAGTGAAATTAGCTTTCATGTTTCTTACTTGTCTGTTGCCCGTAAAACTTAAATTGCTTGAAGCAAAAGCAAGTTTTGTATAATCATTTGGCAAAACTAAATTATTTTGCACAATTGGGTTTTCCACCTTGTTATTAACAACTTTCCCAACAGTTTTTGTTTTTTGCACTAAATTAGTGCTAATCGGATTAATCTTCATCTAACATTTTCCTCACAATGTGTTTAGACGTACAAATCATGAAGTTAAAAATTTTTGCTAGTTGGATAATTCCATCTTAAATTTTTGTTACATTTTGAAATGATATTAAAGCATTTGTTAAAACCCAAAAGGCAATTTTCAACTAATTTCAAAATGTGTTAAAATTGCTATATGAAAAGAATATTGATATTTTTATTTTTAGTTCTTATTTTTTGTTCTTTTTTTGTTTACTTAAAATCAAACAAAAATACCCGACAAAATAATTTAATACCAAAATCCTTAAAGACTCAATATAAAAACGAAGTAGAAGAAATTATAAATAATAATTATCCTCTTGTTATCAAGAAAATTGATAACTACACCAAAGAAGCAGAAGAATTAAAAAACAAATTATTGAATAACAATATATCTAAAGACAATTATATCAATCAAGAATATATGAATTTGGGTTTAATTGCTGAGTTGCGCATTCCGTCTGCGGATTTGGATTTGTATACAAAAATTATGCAAATTACGCAAGAAAAATACTTAAACACAGAGTTCGAACCGTTTGCAACAGATAATTCTGCCACCTACAAAGATTACCTATATCCATATTTTACAGATAACAATATTGATACAAAAAAGCTGGTAAACATAACAGAATATGCCGACAAAAAAATAGCCATCGTAAAAAAATATTGTATACAAGTTGAGCGAGCGAGAAGCAATTAATAATCCAAATATTTTGAAGGATCAACTGATACGCCACGATACTTTCCATGCCTTATTGTTATATGTAAATGTGGACCAGTTGAAATGCCGGAATTGCCTGATTTTGCGATTTCTTCACCTTTTGACACCCTTTGTCCTACTTTTACATTCCAAGATGATATATGCCCGTATTCACTTGTTACTTGGGTCCCGTTAATCACTCCATGATCAATCACAACATATTGTCCATATCCATTTGCAACTCCAGCTGCAATCACTGTTCCATCATTTATTGCAACAACAGGAGTTCCTACTGGACATTTGATATCCCAGCCATTATGATTGCTGCTTGCGCCATTTTTAGGGGCACTCCGCAAACCATATTTACTTGATATCACACCCTTACAAGGCATAATCCAATCCTTTGTTTTGTTTTCGGGTTTTTCCTGAGGATACACATTTTTAATCTCTTCATTACCCTGCTTACTTGTTTTATTGTCTATAATTCCCACCCAGCATCTACAATTAGGATGTATGTGTTCAGGAATTTCATCTTGAAAATTATATACCTTTCCATCAAGAGAGGCGCACTCTCTGCAAGTCTTGTTTGAGTTTTCACTATGCCAAACATATTTATAATTACTTATTCCACATTTCAAAACCATATTTGAAATATATTTTTTGTCCTGTTCAGTAAGTAAACCGTTTTGCAAAAGTGTTTTATGTCGAAAAATAGATTTACCTAAAACTTCAAGCTGATTATATTTTTGAAGCAATTTATTTTTTGCAGAATTTTTAAGTACAGGGTTGTTGTAATTTTTCATTATTTGCTTTTGAAGACTTGATATTTTTTCAATTATATTATTATATTCATTCATTTAATGTTTTCCCATTTGCACTCATTTCAACAAACATTATTAAGGCTTTTATTTATTTTTTCTCTAAGTAAAAGTACTTAGATAAAAATACCTATTTTTTTTAATCCCTAAAGTTTGCAAAAGAAAAACAAAAAACAAAATAACTCATGCCAAAATGTAAATTTTATTTTATAATTGTAGTATATTCCCGAATCGTCTAGTGGCAGGACGGAAGATTCTGGCTCTTCTAACGGTGGTTCGAATCCATCTTCGGGAGTTTTAATTAAATTGTAGATAAATTTTTATCTGCAATTTAATTAAGTATTCTCTCAAGCACGTAGGTCAGGCACTGCCTGACAAAGCTGCAGGGCGCATTTATACGCAGCGCTTCGTTTTAAAAATTCAACACTTTGAGCAAAAAATTTTTTTTACTGTTTTTCATATAATGTAACTTTTGAAAGCTATTTATGCACATTAACCCATTAAGTTTTAAAGGCACTTTTTACACTGTTTCAGATTCCCATGGCAGACTTCCTATGACAGCCGGCGTTTTAACGGAAGTTGAAAAAAGGGCGAATAGAAGCAAAGAACCGGTGTTTTTGCTCGATTGTGGCGATTTTCTAGGGGACATTTTTTCTTTAGAACAACAAGCTGAAATATACCTAAATTTTCATAAAAATAATCCTAAAATCAATCTTATTTTCAACCTTGGAAATGTTGAGCTTGAAGGAAAGCTCATGAAAAAAGACGTAAACGGCAAAGATGGCGCCGATATTTTAAAAAGGTTTAGCAAAAATGGCATTAATATAGTTAACGCAACAGCTTATAGTATGTTTGAAAACTCGGAAGAAATTAAAGATTTTATAAAGCCATATATTATAGTTGAAGATATTGTTAACGAGCAAAAGAAGAAAATATTAATCACAGGCTTTACGGAAACAAAAAGAAAAAATCAAAAAGAAGACAATATGGCTTCCATTAAAGATATTTTAAAAAACACAATCAAACCTGCAATTGAAAAAGAAAAGCCAGATGAAATTTTGCTTATGACGCATGTGAACAATGAATATGTAAATGAAATTCTTGACTATGCAAAAGATGATTTAGAAATAGAAAACATTAAATTTGTGTCTGGCGGACATCCGCACAGCATTGAAGATTTCAAACACGGCGAAACAAGGGTGCTCTACCCTGCCCCTTGCGGAAAATGCGCTTATGAAGTTCAGCGCACAAAAAACGGTTTTGAGTTTCCAAAACTTGATTTTGAAAGCAACCGTTATAATTACAATTACGCACCATTAACCAAAAACCCATCAGTTATTTCAAACATCAACATAAGCAACCCTTTGGCCGTTAGCCAAGTTTATCAGGATACTCTTGATAAAAAGCAAGAATTAAACAAAGTTGTTGCAAAATCACAACACACTTTCAAAACAAGGGATGAATACAATTTTGAATATTCTGCACCAACGCAGCTTGGAACTTTTATGGCAAATTCAATAAAAGAGGCGACAAATTCTGATATCGGCATAATGCTAACGCAAGATTTTAGAGAAAAATTACCGCAAAAAGGCAAGGCTATTACTTTCTATAATGTATGCGATGTGGTAAATGTTGACAAAGAGGTTTACAAAATAAAAAATGTTACGACTGAAGATTTAAAAAACATTTTTGAAATTTCTCTTGCAGGGCAAAACGAGGGCGAAAAAAATCCTAATTTCCTTGAATATTCATCCAACTTAAAAATTGATAGAAAAATTACCGAAGATGATAACAAAGTTGCGCAAATATACATCAAAGAAAATAATAAATGGGTTGAGTTGCTTGATAAAGATGGAAAACCAAAAGACACCAAAAAAACATTCTCAATTGCAACTTGCAGCTATATCGCAAACGGAGGGCGTCCTGCTCTTGCTTATTTTAAAAATCTGGCACAAAAAGAACCGTACGGAACTCTTAAAACACGCGAAATGGTAATTAAAAGTTTAAAGAATTTAGAAAAAAATCCGCAAAAAAATTACGAAACATCAATTATGAATAATGTATATGTCATACCCGCAAAGCACACAGCATATTTACTCTATTAATTCCGTAGAATTGATTGCATTTATAAGCCAAACGTTACAAAGTTTAACATTATGTCTATTCGTCGGCGAAAATTTTATGTTATAATTTTCCTATGGTAGTAAAAATCACATCTGCAACAGTTGTTGGGCTGGAAACATATAAAATCGAAGCTGAAATTGACACGGTTAATTCAATTCCGCAAATTTCAATCGTAGGTTTGCCGGATGCCGCAGTGAGCGAAGCAAAAGAGCGCATTAAGCTTGCAATTAAAAACTCAGGCTACCATTTTCCGCAAACTAAAGTGGTCATAAACCTTGCACCTGCTGACCTTAAAAAAGAAGGCACAAGCCTTGACCTTGCAATGGCAATTGGCATTCTCCAAAAAGAAGAGGTTTTTGAGAATGATTGCAAAGAAATTGCGTTTCTTGGCGAGCTTTCTCTTGATGGCAATTTGCGCCCGATAAACGGCACTCTTGCAATTGTTTCGTCACTTCATAATTTTGGAATTAAAAAAGTTATTCTTCCTTATGAAAATTTAACTGAAGCAAGTTTTGTTGACACTGTTGAAGTTTTAGGCGCCAAAAAATTAAAAGAAGTCGTTGACTATTTAAAAGATGCTGCTCCGCTTGCCACAAAGAAAAACAATATTGAAGATTTTTTAAACGCAAAAGAAGAATTTGAGTTTGATTTTGCAAATGTTAAAGGGCAAGTACTCGCAAAAAAAGCTCTTGAAATTGCAGCAGCCGGCGGGCACAACATTTTAATGTCCGGAAGCCCTGGGAGCGGAAAAACCCTTCTTGCAAAAGCTTTCCCATCAATTCTTCCGCCGCTCACAAAAGAAGAAGCAGTCGAACTTACAAAAATTTATTCAATAGCAGGTTTGCTGGATAATTCAAAACCATTAATTTCATCAAGGCCATTCCGCTCGCCGCACCATAGCGCAAGCGCGGTTGGAATTATTGGCGGTGGTTCAACTCCAAAACCTGGTGAAATTACCCTTGCTCACAGGGGAGTGTTATTTTTAGACGAAATGGTTGAATTTCCGCGCGCCGTGCTTGAAGTTTTAAGGCAACCGTTAGAAGATGGCGATGTTACAATTTCGCGCGCACAAGGAAGTGTAAAATATCCTGCAAACTTTATTTTGCTTGGCGCTATGAACCCTTGCCCTTGCGGATATTATGGAGATTCCAAAAAAAGATGTACCTGTTCCGAGTTTCAAATTAAAAGATACAAAGGCAAGCTCTCCGGTCCGCTTCTTGATAGAATTGACCTTCAAATTGATGTCGCAAGACTGACTGAAGAAGAATTAACCAACATAAAAGAAGAGCGAGAAAGCTCAAACACAATTCGCGCTCGAGTTATAAAAGCAAGAAAAATACAAGAAGAAAGATATGCGGGCTCAAAAATTCACACCAATTCGGAACTTAGCGCAAAATATATAAACAAATTCTGTAACGTTGACGAAGCCTCAAAGCAAATGTTAAAAGGGGCAATTTCAAAATTCAACCTTTCAGGAAGAGCTTATGACAGAATTTTAAAAATCTCAAGAACAATAGCCGACCTTGAAGGCTCAAATAATATTGGAGCAAGCCACATTGCACAAGCTCTACAATTTAGAAGTTTGTCATAATTTAATATAATTTTTATTGGACTTTTGCTTTTTTATCCTTAAATTAGAGGATAATTTGCGATTTTATTAAATTTTTCCGACTTATTATCGTTAAATTCGATAAGGGAGAAAGTATGTTTAGTCCAAATATTCAAAATTATATAAATACAAGCGGCAGGGCGAGCGCTCTTGCAAGGGTTAAACAACTTTCTGCGCGCATTGGCTACACTGAACAAGTCGAAGCAGATAACAAGACAAACGGGGCACAAGGTAATTTTGCAGATGTTTTAAACAAAACAATGCTTGAAGAAATTAAAACAACTCCAAGCGAAAATAACCCTTTCTCGCTTGACCTTCCGCCTGTTCTATCAAACACGAAATTCGGAAATTTAATAACATCAGGCGCAACTCTTGATAAAATTCAAGCAGCAAGTGAAGTATCAAAAGTTCAAAAAACAAGCCCAATCGCTGAAAAACCAAGCATTTCAAACACAAGCGGAAATTACACAAAAGAGCAAATTTTGGGGCTTGTCGAAAAAATTTCTAACAAATATGGTGTCGACGAAAAACTCGTTCAAGCTGTTATCAAACAAGAAAGCGGATATAACCCAAAAGCAAAATCCCATGCAGGTGCGCTCGGGCTTATGCAATTAATGCCAACAACCGCCAAATCTCTTGGGGTTAAAGACCCTCTAAACCCCGCTCAAAACATCGAAGGCGGAGTTAAGTATTTAAAAAGTATGCTCGAAGAGTTTAACGGTAACACGATTTTAGCGCTTGCTGCCTATAACGCAGGCCCAAACGCAGTTAAAAAATACGGCACGGTGCCACCATATAAAGAAACGCAAAATTACGTAAAATCAATTTTAAAGAATTATTTATAGAAAGGTAAAATATGAGCTTCGCACCAAAAATAAATTTAGATATCGTAGGCAAAACTTCAAATTTTATGTCTGAAATGCAAATTGATGGCACAACAGGTGTCAAAAAAGGCGAATTTAAAGACGTGCTCGGCGGTTTAGTACAAAATTTAAACCAAGAAATTGAAGCGCCTGACACTGTTATGAAAAACGTAATTGCAGGCAGTGCCGATGTTCACGACGTCATGGCAGCAATTGCAAAATCCGATATTCAAGTTTCAATGGCAACAACCGCAACGTCAAAAATACTCCAAGCGTATGAAAAAGTAATGAATATTCAAATTTAGCCGTTATATAGTATAATTAAATATGGGGATTTTAAGTTAAAAAATGGACTTTCAAGCATTATTAAAAGATAAAAGAGTTTTATACGGTGCAATTGCAGCAGGTGTTGTGATTGTATTAATCGTGCTTGGTCTTATTGTAGGCTCTGTTTCAGGTGGCGGAAAATCCAAAGGAAAAACAAGAGCGGTTGACGAAGTTGTAATTAAAGAAACCCTTGACCTTTTCACAACTGAAAAAATTGGTCAAGCGTTAGAAGTTCAAGCGCTTCTTGCCCGCGAAGGCATTAAAGCCAAAAGAAGAGCAGACGGTATGAAATCTGTTTTATATCTTGAAAATTATACGATGTCTGAACGCGATAGAGCGCTTTTAGCAATCGTTAAAAGCGGTTTGATTGACGAACACACAGGGCTTGAAATTTTTGATAAAGGCGATTTTACATCAACAAAAGAAGATAAAAAAATAAGACTTGCTCGTGCAATAAACGGGGAACTTGCAAGATTAATAAGAAAAATCCCGCCTATTGAAAATGCTCAAGTTTTCATCTCAATTCCGGAACAATCTATGTTTGCAACGCAACAAAAACCCGTGACAGCAACCGTTCAGCTTGTTGTTCCGGCTGGCGAAAGCTTAGATAATATGAAAATCAAAGCAATCACAAACTTATTGCTTGGTGCTGTTCATAATTTAAAATCAGAAAATATCGCAATTACAGACACTAACGGCAACACTTATAACAGCATAATTGACGCTTCAAATGATGCTTTAAGTAAGCTTCAAGAAAACGATAGATATATGCAAACAAAAGTTGCTGCGCAGCTTGACAGGCTTGTTGGTAAAGGAAATTATGTTGTAACTGTTTCAACATTCCTCACTCAAACACCTGTTGAAAAATCAAGCATAATTTACGACCCGAACTCAAAAACCTCTGTTTCTGAACAAGATTTTAACGAAAAAATGGGCGATAGCGCATCAGATAGCAGAAACGGCAGCCCTGTAAGCACATACCTGCCATACGGAACAGTGGGAACCCCAGGCGGCGGCGCTGCTTATCAAGATAAAAGCTACACAAGAAGCGCAAGCGAAACTCAATATGGCGTAAGCAAAACTCATATTAACGAATATCAAAAAGCAGGGGTTATTGAAGAAATTTCAATTGCCGTATCAATTGAACACTCGAAAATTCCTTCATCGGTTTCTTATGAAGATTTAAAAGAGCTTATAGCACACGCTGCAAGCCCAAAAGTTAACCCTGAAAATGTGTCTATCGCATTTATTGACCCAGACCCTGACATTTTGGCACCGGACGAAATTAACAAATTGCCAAAACCGGAAGAAAGCGGAAACCCTTGGTGGGTTGTGGGATTGGTTCTTCTTGCAGGGCTTGGCTTTGG
This sequence comes from uncultured Gammaproteobacteria bacterium, assembly GCA_964570895.1. Taxonomy (GTDB): domain Bacteria; phylum Cyanobacteriota; class Vampirovibrionia; order Gastranaerophilales; family Gastranaerophilaceae; genus RGIG1918. The sequence continues at coordinate 324,312 of CAZMZD010000002.1, read as the reverse complement.
CTTGAACCATATAGCTAAAAAAGTGAGAATTGAAGCTCGCAAACAAGAAGAAGAAATGTATTTGCTCAGAGAAAAAGCAGAAGAACAAGACAAACAATTGCAAGATGTAAATACAAAAGCAACTGAGCTTATTCAAAGGCAAGCTCAAATGGCTCAAAATTTAATCGAACAACAAAGAATGCAAAATCTTCAAATTCAGCAAATTCAGCAACAAAACACTGTTTTGCAACAACAAGGCGCGCAAAACCCAATAGACACACAAAACTCTGCTGAAAATTTGCTTGAAAACATAGACGAACTCAGCCTTGATTTTGAAGATATGGACGAAGATGAAGCAGTGCAAAAATTACAAAGTTGGATAGATAACTAGTATGTCAGAAAATGTAATGGAGAATGTAGAGGAATTTAACCCGCAGGCGTTTGCGGAAAATTTATCAACCCAAGCTGCGGAAATTATCCCTGCAGAAATTAATGCTGAAGACAAAGAATTTATCAGAATGGTTATTCATAAATTCTGTTTTCTTGCTGGCGACGCCATTATAAAAGATGAAAATATCCATTTCAACGCAGCTCAAGCTTCTCTTGTTGCGCAGTTTATTGGCGAATGGACATTTCACAAGTCGATTGACCTTGCAAAAGCAGGAATTGATATAAATTTAAGAGAAGGAATTTTGCAAAAAATTGCTTTTACGATTTTTGAAATTGCAAAGCAAGCAATTATGAAAAATCTTCCACAAGACCAAATCATCCCTCTTGTAGAGCACCATGTTGATAAAAGTTACAGAGCTGCTCTTGAAGATTTGAAAAACCGCAATGTAATTACGGAAGAAGCTCTTGAAAACGCAGAAGCGCAATCAAATGTAGATAATATGGTGGCAGCTGAAGAACACCCTGTCATTTCTCAAATGAGCGACACAAAACTTTTAAAACTAGCTTCCGTTGCGCTCCTTTTGAAAAATTTAAATCAAGAAAAAAAAGAAAATCTGCTTTCAAAATTTAACGACGCAGAAGCGCAAATTTTAAACGATTATTTAAAAATGGAAGATTTAGAAGGCAAGGTTGATGTCAATATCACCTCAAAATGTATAAGTGAAGTTAAAGCAATTTTGCCGGCACCAAAAGTTATTTCAGGCACAAGATATATCCACAAGTTGCATAAATTAATGCCTTCAGCTAACATTGCATTTATAAAATCAATGCTGGAAACAGAAAGGCCATTGATTAAACAATTAATAAAAAGCGCCACAAAAAATGAAGATATAGAAATTTCATCAGGAATAGCAGGCGCGCTGTTTAACTATATTCAACAAAAAGCAATATGATAATTAAAAAGAAAAATAATCAAATAAAACAAAGTGAAAGCTCTCCTTCGCAAGCCGTAAAGCCAAAAGAAGAGAAAACACTTAGCTTGAAAGAAGCGCAAGCCCAAGAAATTCCCGAAGAAGATTTTTCAACTCTTGATTTCAAAGAAAGAGATGAAAGAAGAAGAGGGGACAGAAGAAGGGGCTACAGAAGAATTGACGAAAGAACCCTTGTTTCGCGCGCTCAAGAAGAAGCTGAAAACATCAGAACCCTTGCCTCGAGAGAAGGTTATAAATCCGGCATGCAAGAAGCAGCAGACGATATTATTAATCTAAAATCCGCAATAAAAGAGTTTCTTGAATATAAAAACGTAATGTATGAAAAAATTTCTCAAGACATTTTGGAGCTCTCAATTGAAGTCGCAAGAAGAATTATGAAAAAAGAAGTTGAGCTGGGGAACGATGTCTTAAAAAATATTGTTCTTGGCGTTTTTGAAGAAATAGACATGGGCGACTCGAAAATCACAGTCACGCTTAATTCAAAAGATGTCAAATTATTCCGCGAAACAATGCCGGAAGTGCTTGAAACAAAAGCTGAAAATGTAAAAATAACTTTAATTTCTAATGATGAAATTGAAGAAGGAAGCTGCAAAGTGACAACTCATAATGGCGTTATCGACGCAACATTCAGCACTCAATTGCAACTTGTTTCTCAAGCTTTTCGCACAATTAACCCTTAGTGTTTAATCTTTCGATACAAATAATTGTAATTAATAGTTTTTTATTATATGCTTGAATTATTATTTGTATTAGTTAATTGGTTGGAAAGTTATGTACACGAATGATATGTTTACAATAGACTTAACGGGTTGTTTTACATCAAGCGAAATAATCACAAACGTTTCTTTGGCGCTTGAATTGCCAAACGCCAGAGATAAAAGAATAAATCTTAAATTCAGAGAAATGGTTTTAAATCAATCTCAATTGTTGAGCATTAAAAGCCTTATTACAAGCTATGGCTCGCAGTTAAATTCAATTGAAACCACATCTTCTGAAATGAAATCGATTTGCGATTCTCTAAACATCAGATGTATCTATATGGGCGAAATTCGCCCTGTGGAAGCAGATACAATTTCTGAATTTAGCGCTCCAAAAATTGAAGAACCAAAACCTGAACAAGAAGCACCAAAAGAAGAAGTTAATATCGCAAACAACTTCCCGCAAGAAGAGTTAGAAGAAGTGCTTCCACCTGTTCAAGAAATGGTTGAAAAAGAATTAAAAGATATTTTTTCAAACCCTGAAACAAAAGAAGAAATTGCAAAAAATGAAGATATAAACATTGAAGAAGCAATTATGAAAAGCGCGCAAATCGGTTTTGAAAACGCAGCAGAAAAAACAGAAGAAGAAAAACTTGCGCAAAGCGAAGCAATAGAATACATCTTCTCTGAAATTCCAAAAGAAGCTCCTGCAAGGCTTGAAGCGAGAGAATTTGCACCGGATGAAGATATGCCGGCTTACACAAAAGCACCGGATGAAATTTCAGATGGCGAAGAATATAATTTCTACGAAGCACCAACCGATGAACCGGTTGTTGCAACATCAACACAAACAATTTATGTAACTCAAACACTCAGAAGCGGGCAAGTTATAGAATATGATGGAAACATTGTTATAATTGGCGATTGCCACCCAGGAAGCGAAATTAAAGCGACGGGCGACATTACTGTTTGGGGTGTTTTAGGCTCAATTGCACACGCAGGCATTAAAGGCAACAGAGACGCAAGAATTAGAGCCCTCAAATTAAACGCTGTTCAATTAAGAATTGCGGACACATACTCCAGAAGACCAGACGGAACAAACATTCCGTACATTATTAAATCAACAACTTGCACTCCTGAAGAAGCAAGATTAACTGAAGACGGTATTATTTTGTATAAATTAAACTAAGGAAATAACTATGGCTGAAAATTTTGAAAATCAAAAAAATGACGATATTCAAGAAATAACAGAAGAAAAGCATGAATGTGAATGCTCTGGCGAATGCACCTGCCACGAAGAAGGTGAAGAATGCAAATGTCACAAAGAAGGCACTGAATGCAAATGCGATGGCGAATGCACCTGCCATGAAGAAGGTGAAGAATGCAAATGCCACGAAGAAAATTCTGAATGTGAATGTGATGGCGAATGCGAATGTCACAAAGAAGGAAATGAATGCGATTGCCACACAGAAGACACTAACTGCGACGATTGCGAATGCGACGAAGAAAATTGCAAATGCAACCACGAACACTGCGAAAGCGAAGAAGTAGCAGAAGAAACTAAAGAAGAAAAAACAGAGGAAGCCGTTAAAGCTCCTAAAAAAGCCAAAAAAGAACCTAAGCCTGAAGGCAAAGGGAAAGTTATAGTTATTACAAGTGGAAAAGGTGGGGTTGGAAAAACAACAACCTCTGCTAACGTAGGCACCGCTCTTGCAAAATTAGGCAACAAAGTTGTCGTAATTGATACAGACATCGGGCTTCGCAACCTTGATTTACTTCTTGGGCTTGAAAACAGAATTGTTTACACAATTGTTGATGTAGTTGAAAAAAGATGTAAACTCAAACAAGCGCTTGTAAAAGACAAAGGAACTCCGAATTTGTGCATGCTCGCAGCGGCGCAAACAAGAGATAAATCTGCCCTAAACACAGAACAGTTGCTTGAAATCTGCGCTGATTTAAAACACGATTTTGATTATATTTTAATCGACTGCCCTGCAGGTATTGAACAAGGCTTCCAAAACGCAGTTGCAGGCGCAAGCGAAGCAATTGTTGTAACAACTCCTGAAATGAGCGCTGTTCGCGACGCAGACAGGATTATCGGGCTACTTGAAGCAAAAGAAGATGTTAAAAAATATAGACTCATCATCAACCGTGTTCGCCCAAATATGATTGAAACAAATGAAATGATGAGTGTTGAAGACGTTGTCGGAATATTAAGCGCAGAGCTTGTTGGCATAATTCCGGAGGACACAGGGATTATCACTTCAACAAACAAAGGTGAACCGATTGTAAACAATGAAAAATCTCTTGCAGGGATGGCTTATTTCAATGTTGCAAGAAGAATCATGGGCGAAGATATCCCTTGGCTTGATATCGACAAACCAAAAACATTGGTTGACAAAATCAAAAAACTTTTCAGAAAGAAAGCGTAGGCTAAAAAATGAAAGATGGAATGAAGGATATTTTTACGGAACTTTATAATAAGGTCATGAGCTTCTTTACTCAACAAGAAGAAGTTGACCCCACAAAAAATATGGCTGTAAACAGGCTTAAAGCTGTTTTAATGCAAGATAGAGCCGGTTTTTCAGAACGCGCAATTCAATCTATGAAAGAAGAAATGCTTGAATGCATTGCAAAATATATGGAAATTGATGAAGACAGTTTCAACCTTCAAATTGACGCAAATGAAAATGCAACAATTTTGAACTTAAGTATTCCTGTTCTTCGTGCACGCGATGATGAAGAAATTGATGCAATCGTAAAACAAAAAGAAGAAAGAACTCAAGTTAAGGCAGAAGAAATTGTGCTTGAACTTGAAGAAATGATTAAAGATAGAGCAAAAACTTTAGCTAAAAAAATCGCAGAAGAAGGCGAAGAAATTCTTGATGAAATATCAGATGACGATGAAAATCAAGAAGAAAACGCTGAAAGATGCGAGCTTGAAGAAAAAGTTGAAGAAAAAATAAAAGAAAAAATCGAAGCCGCAAAAGAAGGCTCTGAAGATGAAGAAGAGTCTGATAGTGAAGAAAGCAGCGAAGAAGATACAGAAGAAGCTGAAGAAGAAAGCGACACTGAAGAAAACGAAAACGCAGAAAAAGCTGACACAGAAGAAGAAAGCGCTGACGAAAAACCTGAAGATATTAAAGAAGAAGCGCCAAAAACAAAAAAATCAAAATCCAAAGAGGAATAAAATGCAAGAAATTAAAGACAAAATCAGAAGTATTCAAGACTTTCCAAAAAAAGGCATTATTTTTAGAGATATCACAACTGCCATAAAAGACGCTGAAACAATGAAAAAAATTATCGATTATTTTGTCGAAAAATTTAAAGACCAAAAAATTGACTATGTTGCAGGGCCTGAAAGTCGCGGTTTTATCTTTGGTATGCCTGTTGCATATCAGCTTGGTTGCGGTTTTATTCCAATTAGAAAACCGGGGAAATTGCCTGCCGAAACAATCAGTATCGAATACGATTTAGAATATGGCAAAGATAAAATCGAAATGCACAAAGACGCAATTGAGCCAAATTCAAGAGTTCTTCTTATGGATGACCTTCTTGCAACAGGCGGAACAGCGGCAGCTTGCATTGACCTTATAAACAGTGTTGGCAAAGTCGTTGGCGCAGGCTTTATGATTGAACTAGTTGGCTTGGGCGGAAGAGAAAAACTCCCTTCCGATATTCAAATCGAAACATTGGTTAAATTTGATGAGAATTAATAAATACATTGCACTTTCCTCAGATTATTCAAGAAGAAAAGCCGATGAACTCGTGTCATCAGGCGCAGTTACGGTAAATGGCGAAGTCGTTACGCAGCTCGGTTGGGAAGTCAGAAAAAGAGATGTCGTTAAAGTAAACGGCAAAGCTGTTCGCCCGCCAAAAGAATTTGAATATTGGAGATTTTACAAACCGGCAGGCTATATCACAACAAAATCTGACGAAAAAGGAAGAAAAACAATTTACGACATATTGCCGGACGAAGTGAAGCATTTGAAAGCTATCGGGAGGCTGGATAAAGAGTCTACGGGGCTTATAATTTTAACCAACGACGGTGATTTAATAAACAAACTTGCGCACCCATCAGTTAAAATTCCAAAAAAATATCGCGTTACAACAGATGGCGAAATTAAAATTGAACACCTGCAAGAATTTGCAAAAGGTATTAAAATAGACGGGAAGCTTGCTTGGTGCGATTCCGAAATTTTAGAAAAAAACCAAGGTGTCACAACCCTTGAAATAACGCTATACCAAGGCTTAAACAGGCAAATCAGAAAAATGTTTGCGCATTTTGGCTTCAAGGTTTTATCTCTTAAAAGAATAAGCCATGCAACAATCACGCTCACAGGGCTAAAACGTGGGGATTGCAAAATTATCAAACCAAAGCAAATTAAAATGCTTAAAAATTATATTGAAAAATTAAGCAAATAAGGTCATATAAGACTCATTCTTCCCCTATTCCCTTTACATTGTTCAGAACCTTATTAGCCTTGAAGCACAAGGAACAATATCAAGCCTCATTAGCCGATAAGACTCTGAAACCACTCCCAGAGGACCCTTTTGCATGAAGTCAATAGATTTCGACAAAAGAAGGCAAGTTCAGGGTGGCAGGTTTTTGTTGCGTGATAACTAAAATATATAAACTGTCATCCTGAAAGCGTAGAAAATAAGGTAAAGACCGTAATTTTCAAGCTGTTCAGGATCTTGCCAAATAATGCAACTTGGCATAATATCTTACCCTTTGTTCACTTTTTCTTTTTGTTCAAACGCCGATGCAAAAAGAACGCCTTAGCTCTTATGCGAGATTACGAGCATTAGAGATAAGGTTGATGCCTTGTGTAAAAAGCGAACCGAAAAAGAAAAACACGGCTTTTGCTTTGCCCTTGCCATTTTTCAAATTTTTATCTCAGAAATCACAGTCGAGCTTTTGCAAAAAGCTATTTAACAAAAATATGCCCCGCGTGTTACAACCAATGCTGTGACCGCAAAACCTCTCCGCAATTTCTGTTTTGTGATAAAAATTTTGAAAAATTAGCTCGTAGGTTGATCAATTATGCCCAGCCTACGAGCTACACAGTAAACCCAATTGACGCGCACATTAAACTCGCACACAAATGTAATGTAAACAATTGTAACAAAACAAACTTAAAACCTAAAGTTTTGACATCAACTCTCCGATAAACAATATGTAAGGAGATAAGAAACAAGATGACAATGGGTTTGGTAAATATCAATAATTCATCTAAATGGGCAAATGTTGATTTAGCTTCAGCTCAAAAAGTTAGCGAACAAATTTTCCAAAGAGCTCAAAACAATGCTACAATCAACACTTCAAGAGTTGCTCAAACTAGAGAATTTCAAGGCGTTGATTTTTACTCAAGAGCTACTTCAATCGAAGCTCAAAGACAAATCACAATTTCAAATCTTGGGCTTAATGTTCAAACTCCTAATCAAATTAACACTTTAAACTCACTTGCAGCGCTAAACACATACAAAACAGACGCAGCAAAAGCAGTTAACGGAAATATGACAGTTTCAATTTCTGAAGGCGCAGCTAAAGAATTTGAAACAAAATTCAATCCAAATTCAATGATTGAAGTTTTCCAAACAAATAAAGATAAAAAAGGTTCAAATCCTTTCTCATACGAAAGCGAAGCTTCTTCTAAAAACAACGAAGTAACAGAAAAAGAAGGTGCTAATTTAAGTTTTGTTTGCTAATTTTCATTTTTCTCCTCTTTCCAAAACAAAACACCTCTTAATTTAAGAGGTGTTTTTTAAAAATTTTAAGCAGCTATGCTAGTCGCGCGCAATAATTAACAACTGCACACTACCCTTTATTTAAATTAGTATCAGCAACTATATCAGCAAAATCATTGTCCTCAATTGTCATTCTGCCAAATCTTGAAACATTAATTGTGCGCCAAGAGGCGTCAGAAGGTTTTGGAGGCTTAACTTGAATTATCACATAATTTTCTTGATCTTTTCTGTTCCATATATCATTTTGAAGGGTACTTGCAGGGTTTGTTGCAACTCTCCATTTTATCCCGTCAATAGATGTAAAATCTACACTGCAAGCAAAACTCTTATTACTACTAACAGTTCCCTCAGTTGCCAAATTTATTTTAGAGCGGAACACACTACAAAATTTCGTGTTGCCGCTATATGTCACGTCGTCTAAATCTTTATACACTTGCGAATCTGCAAAACCATCCGCCTGCATTCTTGAAAAAACACTCACATCATTTGTGAGATACGAAATAACTTCCGAGGCCGTGTTATATGCTTTTTTGAGCATTAATTTTTCTTCATCAGGCCTTGTTTTAATAAGCCCAGGAATCATAATCGCAGCAATAACTGCCACTATCCCAACACATATAATTGCCTCCGGCAATGTAAAAGCTTTTTTCATTTGTTTACTCCTAATTATAATGGCTGGTCTGAACGGTCGTTCCTTCATATTGACCCATAATTTTCTTTATAAATGTTGGGTCATTATACCTGCTTGCAGTCCCGCACGATGTAGTTAAAATACTGCTTGAATTAACGCAAATTGCAGGGTTTGTGTCTATCCCATCTATAATAACATTTCCGTTTCTATGCACTAAAAACACAACAGTGTCTATAACCTTACATTGACTTAAATTTCTACATTCAAAATCCGTGCCGTTTTTAACATTGGTATCAACAAAAACACGCATTGGAGCTGTTAAACTGTTGAAAGTCGAAGTATTCCAGACCAACTTCCATCTAATCCCATCCGGTGTATCAAATTGCACGTAAGAAGTGCCGCTGGTGCTATGAGAACTATTTGAAACATAAAACGTGTCAGCTAAAATATTTATGAATTTTTTGGGGGCAGTTCCTGTGTATTGTTTTCCTGTCAAAACATCAACGCCTGTGGTGGTGTCTGCAAGGCCTGCTCTATCAAAATTTTTGTAATAATATCCGTCTTGAACTATATTTGCAACAGCTTGCGCGAGCGCACCGTAAGCTTTTGAAGCAGCACGAATGCTTGTGTCCGTCTTAAAATCTTTTTTAACAATAGTTGGAATTGCAACCGCAGTTATAACTCCAAGAATTCCTATCATCACTATCGCTTCTGCAAGCGTAAAGGCTTTTATTTTCATATAAATTTCCTATCTAATTTGAGCTTCTTTAATAATCGATTTAGCGGCTTCTGCGCAACCTGAGTTTGCTATATATAATTTACCTGACTTTGTAATGCGAACTCTTAGCGTGTCCATATCTTCGCCGCATTCAATTTCTCTGCTGTTTGCAGGGTTTGCGTCCATTATGATGTAACGTTTATAGTCCTCTTCGTTATTTTTATTTACCTCAAACCTCACTTTGACACCATTTTTTGTATAAAAGTCTGCCCTGCAAGGTATTTCCTTTAATATGTTGCCGTCTTTTATGTTATTTTTGATATATTCTTGCGTAATAGCATTAAAATAATGCCTTATGCCAACGCACATTTTTTCCCTATTATCGCCCATGAAAAGGCTCGTACCGCCATACCACACACTAACGCGTGTGTTATCGCCAAGCCCAAATTCTGCAAAATCAGGGTACAGAGTGCTATCTGCAACAAGTTGGCTGACAACGCCCGTGAGCTCTGCGTATGCGTTTCTAATCATAATTTTATTTTTATCCGGCTTTTCTTTAAGCACGGTAGACACCATAACACTTGCCAGCACGCCCATAATAACAAGCGTGACAAGACCTTCTGCAACTGTAAAAGCTTTTTTCATCATTTTCCTCTAAATTACCACGTGATAAATACCATCCCAGGGCGAGCATTTTGGTCATGATAAATAGAACCGCCGTATGTGCCGCTTGGGTAATATGTTTTATCAATGCGGAATGTCCAATCAGTATAATTATCCGGTTTTACAATGTTTTCAAACGGAGAACCGGCATTATTTCTCTTTGTGAAATATACTAAAGTCGGGTCGCCAAAAGCAAGTATTCTGTTTTTGTATTCGCCAGAGTCAGGAAGCTTTGTATTGTAAATATTCATAAATGCTTCATATTCAGGCTGACCGTCAAACAACCCCGGGGTATGCACCAATCTGTTAGTTAACCAAAAAGAACTATTATCCATCGGATATTTATTTCTCATTTGCGCTAAGAATTGAGAGTCTGTAATAAACCCGCTATCCATGCAAATTCTGTAATCATTCATTGTGCAACCCTTCACCTGCGGGCAGAGCTGGAGCCCGTCTTGCTTGCATGCAAGCTCATCATAGACAGGAACTATAATTTTCGAAACAGGATTGCTTCTTTGGTAAACATAGCCACCTTGAGCAACAACAATGTTGCTTCCTGCTGCGTCTGTAACTCTTGTTTGCATAGCTTGTGGTGATACAGGCCTATTCGCAGGTTCTGAACCATAACCGCTTAGACTAAGTTCCGAAGTGTTTGGAACACCGACGTTAATTGTCAGTCTTTGGAATTCATTTGGGTCAGAATCATTTAACCTGTATTCGGTTCTAACATATTCGCCTGCAACTGCCGTACAGAAGGTATATTTATTGCCCTTACATGTCGCATTAACAACACCAAAATTTGAGCCATACAAGCCTGCAGGATAAGTTTGATAACTATTATCTACAGTATTATCCGAATATGTGTGTTGCTCTGTATATGCGTGCCTAAGTCTTCTTGAAACTATGTCGTTTATTGTGACAGGGCTCATAAGGTATCCCCACACATCAGACAAAACACGGTGCCTTCTTAATTCAGGGTTAGGGTCTCTATATTCGTAAGTGCCTGCGCCTTCAACTTTAACCAAGCTTGCATTTCTTTGGCCAGCAGTCAAGTTAGCGCCTGCGCCAATTGCTGTGATTGTATATTTTTTTGGTCTAGGATTGCCTGTCGGGAATTCAAAATAACACTGAGTAACATAATGGTCAATTGTGTTTGGCTCTCTGTTTTCAGTTTTATTTTCAACACGAATTTCTCGCATTGTGCCTGTATCAACCTCGCCATTTAAGTTAACCCTATGATAACAAGCATACCAACCATGGCTTTCATTCAAAGTTCTTTTTGTGATAAGCGGAATTGTTGAGGCTGCAACCACAGAGAGAATGAATAACAGTGTTATAACTTCCATTAAAGAAAAGGCAATCTTTTTTTTCATATTATATCCTTTTTATGTTTTAAATATTTTTACCAAATGATAAATACGGCACCGCCCCTGCCTGCCATACCATTGCTTCCTGCGGTCGCATTGTGATAATTTGAGCAAGCACCGCCTGTTCCAAAAGTATACAGATAACTGTCAGCGCCTGTAAACATTGTTGGTCTTCCACTGTTCGCAGTGATTTTTAGATAATTATATAAATCATTTGCACATCTTGGGTTAGGGTCATTCATACCAATTACAATTTGGTTTCCGCCAACCGTTGCTAACATTGTGCCACCCATATAATAAGCGTTATGAGCATCCGCACCGCTCATTCCCACAAATTCAGACCTTGTTTCATCATAGCTGCTGGCATTAGGCACAACTTTTGTTACGTAATTCTTATAAGAATTTGCGGTTAAGAATTGGCTGCTTGATGTATATCTTGACCAATTCGCGCTATCAGCAATAATTTTGTCCCTGCATTCACTATATGCCGAACCTGATTTACCGGCACATTTACTACTGAGCACATCAGTTATCTTGCTTGTTGCAACTTTAAATTCAGTTACATCAAACCTGCAAGATAAATAGTCGTCACACCCGATATCCGATATTCTAACCGCGCCAAGCGGGTAATAGTGGTTTCTGCTATATCCGCCACGAACCTCAGCAAGGGTTTCAGCTTTTGAACGGTCTTCTGTGAGCTTGCCATTTTCATCTCTTGTTGCAGGTGTGTAAACAACTCTGCTTGGTTTGCCTTCTTTGTTTGATTCTGTTCCAACAGCTTGGGTGTCTGCAGTGCCACTTGTTGGCTTGGCACCGAGCCCCGGGTAAAAACGGTAAATCCCTGGGCGCGAAAAGTCTATATTTGTAAATGTTGCAAAATATCCTGAATCCCCAGGGCGGTTATACATTGCATGAGTTGCATTTTCTGACATAAAGCCATATCCACCGCCGCCAATCATTGCAACTGTTCTTGCAGTTGAGCCTAAAGTTGTAGTCACATCAACTGCGCAAAATGGAGAACGGTCCCCATTTGTTAGCGGTACCGGTTTATAATTGAAATGCGATGAAGCAGGTTCGCCATCAGTGCCAATAAACAATTTGATGCTATTAATGCCTTCATCAGGATTACTGCTGCCTGTGACCGTGCCCGCATTTGCAGTATCCAACGTTTCAGTCATAAGCGTGCTGGAGTTTCCAATTCTCATAGACATTGCCGCCACTTTGCCATCTTCAGTGATATAACAGCCCATAATATGGTGCGCCATATCCGCCGCTTTTTTAGTCTTTTGCCCTGCAAAAAGCTTGATTGACATAACTGCAATTGCGGAAATGATAAGCATTGATATCATCGCTTCTGCAAGCGAAAATGCTATTTTTTTAATTTTTTCTTTTTTCATTACCATATAATTACTATCGCTCCGTTTTTACCGTTTGTTGCGTCCATGAAGTTAGGCACCCTGCCGTTAGCCCTTGCGTTTCTATTTAAGAAATTACTAGAAGCCGTTCCAAGTTGGTCCATTCTATTATGGAAACTGCTTGCAAAGCCGCTGTTGCCAATAAATTCCGGTGTCGTAAATGTATCAAGCCCAATAAATGTAAGCTCGTCATCTTTGCTGCCCGTTTTCCAATTGTTCTTTTGGTTTGGTCCGATGTAGTTTGTTGTCATACGAACTTGATTTTTAATTGCATTGCTTAATAAGAACCTATCAGGGAATACGTTTGCGTATGCGCCGTCGCCACCAAGCCCTGGGGTTAAGTTATTATTTGTTCTTCCAATGCTTTCTAAATATGGAGAATTTGACATAAGAAGAGCATTGTATACCGGTTTTCTCATCACATCATGGCGTGACATACAACCGGGATTATTCACATCAAAGTTTTCGCGTAAGCTAAATAACATGCATGGGCCAACCCAAGTGTCGTTTAATTTATCACTTGAACCTTTGAGCCCGCCTGTTGCATTTACTATAACTTGGCCGGAGCTTTCTCTTCTTACGGTTGATGGAGTTCCGTTAGCTTCGATAGTGCCACCCACTGTGCCACCAATCCCCGGTTCAAGAACAAGAGCTTCATCAATTTTTGGGTATGACGCTTGTTTAATTGTGCCATTTTGACCTGCAGAGGCAACGAATGCACGTTCGAATGGAACTTGTTTGATTTGACGATATACATAGAGATGATCGCCACAGTTTACTGTTCTTTCAACGTTATCAACTTCTGCCGTACCTGTGCTTTGAGTGTTTGTGAAGCTTGTTCCTGTGTGATATCTTACTGTGTATTGTTTGCTACCTTTACCGAACTTATAGCAACAATTTAAGTGTTCACAAGTGCCTGCGGAGTCAGTGTGTTCACTAGGAATATCATCATCTACACTACAGGAAGCCTCGCAAGTACTAGGGCCACCAGAAGAACATTGTGCATGTGCCTTAGTTTGCTTTGGATAATACGGAGAGTGATAACCTGTATTGCTACAAGAATGACTACCATGACATGTATTACTCCCACAAGTGTAGCTATAAGAACACCTGTCACTACAAGATGCTTTCACTTCATAAACAGTATTCCAAGCAGTAGCTGAATATTTATTCGATGGAGAGTCGCAATTAGAAGAAGCCGGCTGTTTATTATTTGCACTATAGAAGCCTTGGTGCCCCGAGATAAACCCAGGGAAGTTAGAGTTCACAGCACTTGAAGATGTAACAACTTTTCTGCTATTTTGATATGGGTTATCGCCATGCACACCTCTTGGAACAATCGCGTGCCCTGTGCTACCACTGTGCGAAATAAGCCTAAAGTGAATATCCCCACCGTATTCGCGCAATTTTGCAGAGTCTTCACGGTGAGTGTATGTCATATCAATTTTTTGGTACCAAGGGGAGCTCGTGTTAACAACGCCTGTGTTATATTTGTTTCCCCAATGATATATTTTTGGGAATCCTCTGCCTGTTCCATTTTTGATGCTTGTTGTGCCACTGCATTCAGCGTTACTTTTTGCTGTTCCGCAACCAAAAGAAGTTCCTGCAAGGCTCATTGCGCTGCTACAGTGGTTAGAAGGATGATTTGTAATACCCTGTTCATCAACCGACGCCACATTATTTTCTGTCGTTATAAATTGGTTCCCCATATATGCACCGCGGATTTTACCGGTATAAGATGCGAAGCTATACGCAGTGCCTGCTTCGCCAACGCTTGAAGTTTTAATTTTCCCCGCCATGCAACTGCCACGAGAGCCACTAACAGGGTCATTTAAGCAAGCACAAGATGCAAGCCCTGTCGGAGCTTTAATGTCATAGACAATATCCCCGTTAGGGAAGCTTCCGCCGATGCCATAGTATTTATGTATTGCTTGGAAAATGTCGTCTTCATTAACATCATTATTGAAAACATCGCTTCTTTTATTTAAAGAGCAGAGTCTGTAGCCATAGTTATTAACGGAAACAAAGTCCATATTTGAACTGTTTGCAGTTCTTCTGCAAGTAACTTTGAAATCTTGATGGCTCGGGTTACTGCAATAACAAGTGTTGCTTGTGTAAGAGTTTCTGCCGTGGCACACGCAACCGGAGCGCCAAAAATCATTGTAACATTGCTCTGTTTGAGTGTTGCCATCCCAAAACCAAGCGCTTGCACCGCCTGCGTTTGAAAGGGTGCCGAATTTTAACCTGCCGTGTTTTATAAGAGTATCAATATGGCTGCTCTCTAAAGTGTCAGTGCTCTGGATTTTGGCTTGAACAGCGCTTGAAACTTCCGTGTCTGAACCTTGGGTATTATATGTTCCGCCAGCACCTCCGCCTCCAATTGCGATAATTTGGAAGTTTTTAGCACCTTTTGCGTAATCTGCGTTAGGGTTAAATCTGCAAGTCGTTCCTGTGACAGCGCTGGTGGTTTCTTGCCCGTCTTTAGTTCTTATATGCTGCTTTAAGTTGCCACTATTATCATAATAACACTCAAAAACACCGATGTGCCCCGCAACTGCCCTTTTTTGAATATCCTTTTTCATTGCAAAAGGAATTGCAGCAATGATAATTATTGCCATAATAACAGTTGTGGTCATTAATTCTATTAAAGTAAACGCTCTACTTTTTTTATTGGTCAAAAACATATTTTTCAACCTTTCTTTTATTACCATATAATTACTATTGCTCCGTTATTACCGTTTGTTGCTTCCATGAAGTTAGGCACCCTGCCATTGCGTCTGTTATCTTTATTTAAGAAATTACTAGAAGCCGTTCCAAGCTTGCTCAGCCTTTTGTGGAAACTGCTTGCAAAGCTTTCAACTACTTTGCTACTGCCAATAAATTCCGGTGTCGTAAACGTATCAAGCCCAATGAATGTAAGCTCGTCATCTTTGTTATTGGTTTTCCAATTTTGGCTTTGTTTTGGACCTATATAATTTGTTGTCATACGAACTTGATCTCTAATTGCTTTACTAAATAAGAATCTATCAGGGAATACGTTTGCGTATGCGCCGTTGCCACCAAGCCCAGGAGTGAGCTTCACGCCGTTTGTTGTGGCGCCTTCGCTATCTAACACGCCGCCACCTGTGCTTTTTAGGTATGGAGCATTTGACATAAGGAGAGCATTGTATATTGGTTTTCTCATCACATCATGGCGTGACATGCAACCGGGGTTTTCCTCGTCAAAGCTTTCACGTAAGCTAAATAACATGCATGGGCCAACCCAAGTGTCGTTTAATTTATCGCTTGAGCCTTTAAGCCCGCCTGTTGCATTTACTATAATTTGACCTGATTCTCTTCTTACGGTTGATGGAGTTCCGTTTGCTGCAATAGTTCCGCCCACCTTGCCGCCAATCCCCGGTTCAAGAACAAGAGTTTCATCAATTTTTGGGTATGACGCTTGTTTAATTGTGCCATTTTGACCTGCAGAGGCAACGAATGCACGTTCGAATGGAACTTGTTTGATTTGACGATATACATAGAGATGATCGCCACAGTTTACTGTTCTTTCAACGTTATCAACTTCTGCCGTACCTGTGCTTTGAGTGTTTGTGAAGCTTGTTCCTGTGTGATATCTTACTGTGTATTTCTTGCTGCCTTTGTTATAGTTGTTGCAGCAGTTTAAATGTTCGCAAGTGCCTTTGGAATCAGTCCATTGCTTTTCATTATTTGTACTTGTGCCACAAGTGCAAAGGCAATTATTTCTAACGCTCTTGTAGGCTGATTGCTGAGTTTCATTTGGATAATATTCAGCCCAATCGGTACTATCAGCACAATCCTCACTTGGCCAACATGTATATGCATTAGAACCGGAACCACAAGTAGATTTATACGTACAACTACCTTCGCAAGAACCTTTAACTTTCCATATTCTCGAAGCTGTCGCAGAATAAGTATTAGGCGGATCACCACATGCACCGCTTGCGTTATTTGAACTGTAGAAACCTTGGCGCCCTGATATAAAGCCATCAAAATTACTATTCACAGGGCTTGAAGCGGCCTGAACCCTCACGCCTCCGTAATACGGATCGCTCCCATGGGCACCGCTTGGAATAATCGCATGAGCTTTATTGCCTGCATTTGAAACAAGCCTAAAATGAACATCGCCACCGTAATCTGCTAAGCTGCCTTCTCTGTTTGTGTACGACATATCAATTTGTTCATACCAATGTGACGGATCTTTTTTGTTACTGTTATAACTATTCCCCCATGCATATATTTTAGGGAACCCTCTATCAAATCCGCTTCGGATACTCCCGTCATAACATTCATTATTTTGTTTTTTAGTTCCACAGCCAAAAGTTGTGCCTGCAAGTTTCAAGTTAGAATTGCAGTGATTTGAAGGCGTTGCGGCTGCATTTTCATCACAAGAACCATCTGTTGTTAAAAAAGAGTTTCCCATATAAGCACCGCGGATTTTGCCTGTGTATGTAGAGTAGCTGTATGCAACACCTGCGCTACCACCAACAGAACTTTTTATGCTCCCTGCCATGCAACTGCCATCAACACCGCCAACAGGGTCATTCAAGCAAGCACAAGATGCAAGGCCTGATGGAGCTTTAATGTCATAGACAATATCGCCGCCAGGGAAACTTCCGCCAATGCCATAATATTTGTGTATTGCTTGAAAAATGTCATCTTCTTTAACGGGATTATCAAGCAAATCGCTATTTTTCGATATAGCACAAAGCCTGTAACCATAGTTGTTAACTGAAACAAAGTCCATGTTTGAACTGTTTGCAGTTCTTCTACAAGTAACTTTGAAATCTTGATGGTCTGGGTTGCTACAATAACAAGTGTTGCTTGTGTAAGAGTTTTTGCCGTAACACCAGCAGTCGGAGCGCCAAAAATCATTGTAACATTGCTCTGTTTGAGTATTGCCATCCCAAAACCAAGCATTTGTGCCGCCCGCGTTTGAAAGCGTGCCGAATTTTAACCTGCCGTGTTTTATAAGGGTAGCAATATGGCTGCTATCTAAAGTGTCGGTGCTTGAGATTGAGTGTTGAACAGCGTTTGTAACTTCCGTATCTGAACTTTGAGTGTTATATGTTCCGCCTGCGCCACCGCCACCGATTGCAATGATTTGGAAGTTTTTAGCGCCTTTTGCATAATCTGCATTAGGGTTAAATTTGCAAGTTTTTCCGGAAGGAATAGGTTCAACTTTGCTAGTGGAGCCATCTTTGCTTCGCCAGTGTTGCATCAATTTTCCTTCTTTGTCATAGTAACATTCAAAAACGCCGATGTGCCCCGCAACTGCTCTTTTTTGAATATCTTTTTTCATTGCAAAAGGAATTGCAGCAATGATAATTATTGCCATAATAGTTAGAGTTGTCATCAACTCGATAAGTGTAAATGCTGTTTTGTTTTTAATAATAAGTTTTTTCAATTCTTTTTCCTTTTACAATTTTTTAAAGCGACATAAAGCAGCCAAAACTATCCCTCTAAAAAGGTATCTCTCACTCGTTTTTCCATATTTAAAATACATACTATGGCAGCCACCTATAATAAATTACACATGTAAATTATATATACCCACTATATCAATTTTTGTAACACAAATCAATAAAAAAGTATCAAAAAAGTTACAAATATCAAAAATGTGGTATAATTCATCTAAAAGGTGTATAAACGGAGAAATGTCTTGAGAAAATTAGCTTTTACTTTAACTGAAATTTTAATCACGCTTGGTATTATCGGAGTTATGATGGCGCTTAGCATAAGCATTATAAAACCTCGCGAAATTCATTATAAATATCAATATCAACAAGCGCAAAAAACATTGTCTGAAGCGATGAGAGAAGCTGTTTTAAGAACAGATTACACGGACCACAGGTTCCCAAAAGCAACTTACGATAGCAATGTGCCTGTTTTGCAACTATGCAAAGGCATAAATGAAACTATGAACACAACAAGGAAGACAAAAGACGTTAATTTGGCAACGAGCGCAATTGATGGCAAAAACAATGTTTGCGAAATAACTGCTTTAAACGGTATGAAATTTTACCTTTGGGCACCAAGTGATGATAACGGAAAACCGGTTTGCAGGGCACATAATATTTTGAAAAAAAATGATGACGGAACAGTGTATAAAAACACTTCGGGGGCAACTTCCGTGATTGCAACCGTGCCTGTTACATCTTTTGTTGCTTTTGTTGATATAGATGGAAACGGCACTTATTATTCCACTAAAAAAGACCATCCTTCAGGCTCTATCGGGGACATAAGCATGGGCAATTTAATCCCGTTTTGGCTCGATGAAGATTACCAAGCAAGGCCTGTTCTAAATTACAGCAAAGTTACTTCAACTTCTTGCAATTTTTAGTTATTCTGCTTGGGCGAAGCTGTAACAGTTGTAAGGTGCGTTTATACGCACCTTTATTGCTGCCCGACAAAACAAGACAAAAGACGTCACCCTGAACAGCTAACGCATACAGGCTCAATCTCCTCGCATTGCTTCGTCGTTTCGCTTTGCATAGTTTCAGGGTCTTACCTGATAATGAAACTCAACATTATTTGTCGCGCCTCAATATTTATAAGATCCTGAACAGCTTGAAAATTACGGACTTATCCTTATTTTCTACGCTTTCAGGATGACAGATTGAATATTTTAGTTATAGCGCAATAAAAATACGTCATGCTGAACTCGTTTCAGCATCTTACCAAAAATGAAACTTGACAATAATTGTTACGCTTCAAGGTTAATAAGATCCTGAAATTCTCTTTAATTTCCTTTGTGCTCACAGACATCGCTTTCACGGCTTGCGCCGTTTTCGCTTTTTCTGCTCGCTAACCAAACTCGCTCGTGCTTTGCACTCGACTCTGTTCGTACGGAAATTCGCAAATTCAGGATGACAGATTAAATATTTTAGTTATAGCGCAATAAAAATACGTCATGCTGAACTCGTTTCAGCATCTTACCAAAAATGAAACTTGACAATAATTGTTACGCTTCAAGGTTAATAAGATCCTGAACAGCTTGAAAATTACGGATTTATCCTTATTTTCTACGCTTTCAGGATGACAGGTTAAATATTTTAGTTGTAGACTGCGTTTATTTGCACCGCAAGTACAGCAAACCAATTACCACTTCTTAAACACAAAAAACGCAGCGAGGATTATAAACGCAAAACCCACAATATAGTTCCATTTGAGGTTTTCTTTGAGGTAAAAAACAGAAAACACGCAAAAAACAATGAGGGTGATTATTTCTTGAATTGTTTTAAGCTGTGCTGCATCAAAAAATTGGTGCCCGATTCTGTTTGCAGGAACCTGAAAACAATATTCAACAAACGCAATTCCCCAACTCACGAGGATTACAACCCAAAGCGCACTGCTTTTATAGCGCAAGTGCCCATACCAAGCAAAAGTCATAAAAATATTTGATATTGTGAGCAAAATAATTGGCGTTAAACTTTTGAACATAAAAAAATTATATTATAAAAAAATTTATGCTTTATAATAATTTTGTGGAAGTTAATCAAGAGGGTGTATGTTTACATTTTTGTTTGGAATTTTAATTCTTATTTTAGGGTATATTTTTTATTCAAAAGTTGTTGTGAAAAATTTTGCGCCGCAAGACACCGAAACGCCGGCGCACAAACAATATGACGGGGTCGACTTTGTGCCTATGTCAAAATGGCGCAATATGCTAATCCAACTTTTGAATATAGCGGGCATTGGGCCGATTTTAGGAGCAATTCAGGGGATTTTATTTGGACCAATTGCTTTTATTTTAATTCCTGCAGGGTGCGTTTTAATGGGCGCCGTGCACGATTACGCGACAGGAATGCTATCTATAAGAGAAGGCGGAGCACAAATCACGGGCTTAATTGAAAAATATCTCGGGCGCGCGGCGAACAAATTTTTCTTGCTTCTTGTTGTTGTAATGCTTGTTATGGTATCTAGCGTGTTTTTGTATAGCTCGGGCGATATAATTGCTGCGGAATGCTTTAAAGTGCAGGATTTTTCGCTTGCAAACCCGATTATGGTGTTTTTATATTCTGCGGTTTTGCTTTATTTTATTGTTGCAACGCTGTTTCCGATAGATAAAATCATAGGTAAATGCTACCCGTATTTTGGGGCGCTTTTAATTTTAGGCACAGGGCTTATTTTGCTTGGCTTTATAACGCACGGAATAACCCTTGAAGAAATAAATTTTCATAATTTAAACAGACATCCGGAGCATCTTGCGCTTATTCCTATATTTTTTATGACGGTGAGCTGCGGTTTGCTCTCCGGCTTTCATTCAACACAATCGACAATCATTTCAAGAGCCGTAAGCCACGAACGAGATGCAAAAGAAATTTTTTACGGAATGATGTGCTTAGAGTCCTTAATTGCAATGATTTGGGCAGCAGGCGCAATGCATGTATACGCACACGGGCTTGTGCCTGATGATTTAGTTGGCAAAGTAAATGTCGTAAATATTATCACGGAAAACTTTGTTCCCGCTGCGCTCACTTGGGTTATCGCCCTTGCAGTTGTCACTCTTCCAATAACTTCAGGCGACACGGCACTTAGAGGGGCAAGAATTATAATTGCAGAAACTTTTAAAATAGAGCAAAAGGAGCTCAAAAACAGGGTTCTTACGGCGTTTGCCTTAATTTTGCTTGTGGTTGGAGTTTTAATTTACGCAAAATTAGACAACGAAAAATTCTTCTTAGTGTGGAGATATTTCACATTTTGCAATCAGCTAATTTCAGTCCCTGTGCTGCTTGTAGCTTCAATTTATCTTTACAAAAACAAGAAAAACTTTTGGATAACGCTTGTCCCAAGTTTGCTTATGTGTTTTATGACAATGAGTTTTATAATGTCAGCTAAAATCGGCTTTAATTTAAGCCAAAATATGGCATATATAATAGCTGGGGCAATTTGCTTAGCCATCATTTTTGGATTTTTTGCAAAAATGAAAAAATAATTTTAATGTTCAGTGCAAATTGCTTATTTTAGCGTTAACTGCGCGCATAATTAGGTTTCGCGCACTTCACAAACATCCACCCAATTAATTGCTGTTGAAAATTTTTCAAGCTCTTCACATGTGAGCTCAATTGCGCTGTTATCGCTTCCACAAGCAGGAAAAACTGTTTCAAATCTTTTTAGGGAATTATCAAGATAGACTTTTACGCCACTATTTACACCAAACGGGCAAACGCCGCCCACAGCGTGCCCAACGCGCGCTTCAACCGTGGCAAATTCGAGCATTTTTGGTTTAACCTTAAAATATGCTTTAAATTTCCCGCTTTTAACCTTCACGTCTCCCGCGCAAACAACAAGCACGGTTTCACCCGAAACATCAAAAGAGAGGGTTTTTGCAATTCTTGCAGGTTCAACTCCGGCTGCAATCGCTGCGAGCTCAACTGTTGCAGAAGAAGTTTCAAATTCTAAAATTTTACTTTCTGCCCCGTAGCGCGCTAAGTGTTCTCTTGCTTTATCTATGGACATTTTGGGCTAGTTTTCCTTAACCACAGTTGTGATTAATTCGCCGTAATTATCAACATTTCCGTTTGATTCTTCGATAGAATATTTAACATTAGGATTTTTTGCAACTTCTTTATCCGCTCTTTCATAGGCTTTGTCAACATCTCTGTATTCGCCAATTAGCCTTTTAGAATCGAACAAATTTTCTTCTTTTACATAAACATAATACATATCAAAATCTCCTTATGTTTATATTTTAAATCAAAAAAGAAAAGTGGACAAAGAATAAATGTTTTGTAGGGTTGATTGGCAAAATGGTGAAATGGTCTTGGATTTTGTGCAAAACAATTGAGGTGCGTATAAACGCATCCTACAACTTAATATACAAATTGTCATGCTGAACTCGTTTCAGCATCTTATAAACTTAAGGAGCTTGGCATTAATTATTGCAGTGCTACTTGGCTGGCAAGATCCTGAAATAAATTCAGGATGACGTATTAGACCAACTCTCACATCCTAAAGGCTCGCTCGGTTTTTCTAAGCGCGTCGCGCTAGAGAAAAACCTTCGCTCGCATAAAAAAAGGGAGTATAGAATTTCTAAACCCCCATTTCCCCATTAAAATCTTTCTCTATCTAGTACTCGATACCTCTCCTTGCCATCACGCCGATATCGAAATAGTGTTTGATAGGTTGCATTTCAGTAACTAAGTGCGCCATAGCAATTAGCTCTTGAGGAGCACGTCTTCCTGTCAAAACGATTTCTAAGTTTCTCGGCTTGTTCATTAAAACTTGCTTAACTTCTTCAAGTTTTAACATTCCAAGGTCTAAGCAAATATTGATTTCGTCAAGAATAATCAAACCGTATTTGCCGCTTGCAATTGCATCTTTTGCAATGTTCCAGCCACGTTTTGCTTCTTTATAGTCTTCAATATTTGTATTGTGAGAATAGCATACTCTATCAAGCCCACATTGAACAACATCTAAGTTATCCGCAAAGCGACCTGATGAAGCTATTTCACCATATGTAGTACCCTTATCACCCTTTGTAAATTGAATGATAAGAACTTTCCAGCCATGTCCCAGCGCTCTCAATGCCAATCCCAACGCTGCTGTTGTTTTGCCTTTTCCGTCACCTGTGTAAATTTGTATGTAACCGTTTTCTAACAATTATCCTCCTTGGTAGGAATGTTTTTGGATTCGATACCTTACTTATCTAATATAGTATCTGAATAATTTTCCTTGGGCAAATTTATTTTGATATCTAACTGAATATAATACAATTTTACATATGTAGTTCCATTATTTCATCGTATTTTTAAAGGATTTTAGGATTTAGTTTTTTCTTAACAAAAGATTTACATAAATATTTCTTAAAAAAACTTAATTAATACTTGATAACACCATGCCACTTTAAAAAAACCTATATTTTAAAAAATAACCAGAAATACAAAAATAAAGAAAAATTCATGATTTTTCATGCTTTGTTGCATGCCAATTTTATGCTAAAATCGATTTATGGCAAAAAGATTAGTTTTTAAATTCGGAACAAACTCACTCCGCAACAAAGAAAAAGATATAGATAAAATCAGAATAACAGGCTATGTATCAGACATTGCAGAGCAAATTAAAAATGGGCACGATGCAATTGTCATAACATCCGGCGCAGTTGGTTTAGGTGCAAAAAAACTTGGGCTTGACCCAAAAAACACTTCGAAAGATTCTCTTTTTGATAAACAAGCTTGTGCTTCTGTTGGGCAACCGCACTTAATGAAAATTTGGGATGATTGCTTTTCTCAACACGGAATTACAATTGCGCAAATCCTTTTGGTTGAAGATGATTTTTCAAACAGAAGAAGATATTTGAACTTAAGAAACACCCTAAACAGGCTTTTAGAATGCGGGGTTGTTCCTGTAATTAACCAAAACGACGCCGTTTCAACGTCTGAAGTTGAAAATGTGTGTTTTTCAGATAACGATAAATTGTCAGCACTTGTTGCAAGCAAATTAGATGCTGATATGTTGGTTATAATTTCAGATATAGATGGGCTTTATGATAAAAACCCAAAAGAACATAAAGATGCAAAGCACATAAAAGTTGTCGAAGAAATTACACCTGAAATTGAAGCTCTCGGTTCCGGTGCTTCAAGCGGCGGAAGAGGAGGTATGATAACAAAAATTGAAGCCTCTAAAGTTGTCACAAATTCGGGTGCTCTTGCAGTTATTTTGAACGGAAACAAAGAACATGTAATAAAAAGCTTTTTCGATGGCGAAGATACGGGAACAAAATTCCTGCCTAACAAAACTCTTTCTTCAAAAGCTCGCTGGATAGCATACGCCACAAACATTGAAGGGAAAATCTACATAAACAAAGGCGCAGAACTTGCAATTACCAAAGAAAACAAAAGCATTTTGCCTGTTGGCGTCACAAAGCTTGAAGGAAAATTTGGCGCAGGCGACGTGATTTCTGTTTTAAATTCTGAAGGCAAAGAAATTGCAAGAGGAATTGCAAACTATAATTCGCCTGATTTTGAAAAAATTATGGGTGAACATTCGGAAGACATCCCAAAAATTCTTGGCTTCAAAATTAGCGATGATATAATCTCGAAAGATAATTTAGTTATTTTGTAAGGAGTAATATGGAAGACTTTAAAAATATTGCGGAAGCTTCAAAAAAAGCCTCGTTAGAGCTTATGTTTGAAACAACGGAAAGAAAAAACGAAGCGCTTTTAAAGATTGCAGAAAAAATTGAAGAAAACAAAGAAAAGATTTTTGAAGCAAACGCGCTCGATTTAAAAGAAGCTGAAGCACTTGTTGACTCCGGCGAAATTACAAAATCAACATACGGGCGATTAAAACTTGATGAAAATAAAATGCGCGATATGATTCAAGGAATTAAAGACGTAGCAGCACTTAGTGACCCTGTTGGCAAAGTTTTACTTAAAAGAGAATTAGATGAGGGCTTAACGCTCACTAAAATTAGCGCACCAATAGGGGTTATTGGGGTAATTTTTGAAGCAAGGCCTGATGTGATTTCTCAAATTTCGGCGCTTGCAATAAAAAGCGGAAACGCGGTAATTCTAAAAGGCGGAAAAGAAAGCAACAACACAAACTCCACTATTTTTGAAATTATAAAATCAGCACTTAATTCGCTTGATGGTTTTAACTCAAACTGCGTGAGCCTTATAAAAAGCAGAGAAGATGTTAAAAAAATGCTTAAATATGATAAATATATTGATTTAATCATCCCAAGAGGCTCAAACTCGCTTGTGAAATTTATTCAAAACAACACAAAAATTCCGGTTCTTGGGCATGCAGCAGGAATTTGCACAATTTTTGTCGACGAATTTGCAAAAAAAGATTACGCAGAAAACATTTGTGTTGACGCTAAAATCCAATATCCAAGCGCTTGTAATGCGGTCGAAACAATCCTTGTGCACAAAAATTATCCGTATAAAAACGAATTAAAAGAAGCACTTGTGCGCGCTGATGTTGAAATTGTTGAAAACCCTGAAAACTATTCAACAGAATACGGCGAAAAGAAGGTGAGCTTAATTGAAGTGGGCTCGCTTGCAGAAGCTGTTTCACATATAAACAAATACGGCTCAGGGCACACAGATTTAATCATTACAGAAAACAGTGAAAACGCTAAAAAATTTATGGCAGGCGTTGATTCAGCAGGTGTTTACCATAATGCCTCCACAAGATTTGCAGACGGCTTCAGATATGGTTTTGGTGCAGAAGTTGGCATTTCAACAAACAAAACGCACGCAAGAGGCCCTGTTGGGCTGGATGGGCTCACAATTTACAAATATTATCTCGAAGGCAATGGGCAAATTGTTGCAGATTACGCCTCCGGAAACAAAAAATTCCACCATAAAGACTTAAAAATTTAATCTATTTAATGATATGATTGTTTTATGCAGAGTTTTATCAAAAAATTTCTTTTGGGAGTTTTTGCCTTTCTTGTCGTGTTTTTAGCGCAAAACACAGCGAGTGCTGCAATTAAAATTAAAGACGCGGTTTTTGATAACTCTGACAATTTAATTCTTTTTACAACCACAGGGTACCTAGACACAAACCAAGTGCCGATTTCAAACCTTGTTTCTCAAGGCGGCACTCAGCTTGTGCAAAACACAAATTATAACCCGATTAAAAAAGGAGTGCTTTCGAACCCAACAAGGGTTTATTTTGATATAGAAGGCGCGACACTTGCAATGCCCAATAAAACTTGGAATATTCCTTGGGGCAAAATCAGCGAAGTGAAAATTTCGCAATTTCAAAAATCACCCGATGTTGTGCGCCTTGTTTTAAATATTCCTGAAGGTAAAAAAGCGGCGGACTACAACCTGATAAGCTCTTACAACCAGCTTATTTTAAAATATTCACCACAAATTGCAAAAAGTCAAAATTATATTGATGTATACAAAAATTACGAAAACAGCGGCTATAATGAAAATTTTAAAAAGATAACAGAAACGACAGGAAAAGAAGAAACTCTGCAAACAAAAAATGTAAGCAACCAAGGCGTTTTGTCGTCTGATTTTTATTTAGAGTCGATTGATAAAATCGAAAAAGGCTTGATTTTAAACGGAGTTGGGCAAGTTAATATTAAAAAAATAATAAAACTCCAAGAGCCAAAACGTTTGGTTGTTGACCTTGGAAATGCAAGAGTGAACCCAAAATTGATATCAGAAAGCTATGTTATCGAAGCGCCAAAAGGAAATTCAGGTGGTGTTGTTTCAGGGCAAATCGGCGCACGGGATATTTTAAGGGTTGGGCAATTTGACCAAAACACAATAAGAATAGTTATCCAAGGGGCGGGCGCGCTTGAATATAGGTTTGTCACGTCTTTTGATATGCAAAAAATATTCCTTGGCAAAAGATGGGATATAACAAATTCTCAAGTGTGCGATTTTCTAACATCCATCACAAATATCAAAGCGCAAGAGACAGGGCAAAACGCGCTTGTTGACATAAACTTCACAAGCCCTGTTGTGTTTAGCACATTTGAAGAAGGAAATTACTTCCACTTAGATATTGAAAACGCAACCTCACCATCGGCTGAAATGTTTCAGAAAATAAGCTCTATCGAGAGCCTTAAGCAATCAAAAATGACAAGAATAGCCTCAGATAAAACTCGTTTTTCTTTCCCTTCAAAAGATACAAAAGTGCTTGCGCAAATTTCGCCTGACGGGAAAAATATAAAGATAAGCCTAAAACCAACAAAGCTTGTGGTGAAGCTTGAAAAGAAAATTGAACAGCCAAAACTTGTTATTCAAAGCTATAAAAGGGTCGTGCTTGACCCTGGGCACGGCGGCTCAGACACCGGTGCAATAAGAGAAAATGTAAATGAAAAAACACTAAACCAAGAAATTGCAGCCCTTGTTCGCAAAAATCTTTTAAAAGAAAAAATTGAAGTTTTGATGACTTTGCCATTTGACAAAACAATAACTCTGCAAGATCGTGTTGATTTTTCAAATGAAGCAAATCCGGATATTTATGTTTCAATTCACGCAAACGCAAGTATGTCGCCGGATGCAAAAGGGATTGAAGTTCATTGGTGGAGAGATGAAAGTTTTGAATTAGCACAAATAATAAGAGAAAATTTGACAACCCAAGAAAACCTTAAAAAATGGAATACTATTGATAGAGGTTTGATGAAGTCTAAATTTTATGTTATAAATCACACAATAGCGCCTGCTGTTCTCATCGAAACAGGATTTATGTCAAATCACGAAGAATTACAAGGTCTTTGCGATAAAAAAAGGCAAAAAGAAATTGCGGACGCAATATCAAAGGGTATAATTAAATATTTGAAGAAGGTAAAAAAGCAAGATGAAGCAAAATTATAAATTTTCAAATAAACCTATAGGCGTCTTTGACTCCGGCGTTGGCGGATTGAGCATTTTAAAAGAACTTGAAATTTTAATGCCTAACGATGATTTTATCTACCTTGGCGACACAAAAAATTTACCTTATGGAAGCAAAACGCAAGAAGAAATTATAAATTTCGGGCGAAATACAATTAAATTCTTTAAATCAAAAGGGGTGGAAACAGTTGTTATGGCGTGCAACACAAGCTCTGCTTTAGCATACGACACACTCACAAAAGAATTTCCTGAAATAAAAATTTTCTCGCTTATCGCATCTTGCGCAGGTGAAATTTCAAAACACGAAAACCTTGCCATTATGGCGACAGAAGGAACTGTTAAAAGCGGAAAATATGAAGAAGAAATTAAAAAACATAACGCGCACGCAAAAATTTGCGCAATTCCTTGCCACGACTTTGTGAAAATTGTTGAAAATAATCTGTATGACGACAAGAAAAGCGTTGAATATGTTTATTCGATTTTAGATGAAGCACTATCCAAAAAACCTGATAAAATCGTGCTCGGTTGCACTCACTACCCATATTTAATTCCGCTTTTTGCAAAAAAAGTTGATGAAAATATTTTTATAAACCCTGCGCAAATCTTTGCAAGTGTTGTAAAAAATTATTTCAAAAACCCAATTGAAACATACAAAGAAGGCAAAAAAGAATTTTATGTAAC
This sequence comes from uncultured Gammaproteobacteria bacterium, assembly GCA_964570895.1. GTDB lineage: Bacteria > Cyanobacteriota > Vampirovibrionia > Gastranaerophilales > Gastranaerophilaceae > RGIG1918. Next base: position 295,701 of record CAZMZD010000002.1, on the reverse strand, counting down.
ACACAATCCTGAAGCATTTGTTGAAAATGCAAAAGTATTTTACAAAATAAAAGAAAAAGTGCAGCTTGTTTAATTGGGCGCTTCTATTGTAAAATTAACCATATAAGGAAATTGAAATGGAAAATGTAAAAATTTACAATAAACAAGAACTTATAAAAAAACTTGCAGGCGAAAATTTTTACTGCGACGAAGCAACTCTTGGAAATTATTTAAAAGAACTCAAAATTGAAGCTATATTTGAAAATGGCGAAGGTGTTGAATTTTTTGATGATAATGCTTGCGTGCAAATTTTAAATTTCTTAAACGAAAAAAATAAAATATATATGACACAAGAGGCGCAAGCAAAAAAAGAAATGGCGCCGCCTGCTTATACTAACACTCAACCACAACCACAAGCGCAAGCACAAGTTCAGCCACAGGTTCAATCCCAAGCCCAAGCGCAACCACAAATTCAACAGCCACAGGCGGAACAAGCGCTTGCGCAAAATAACAGCTTTAAACTCGATATTTCAGAAAAAACTTTAAATATGATTGCACGCGTGATTTCAAAAAAAATTGCGAAGCAAGTGAATAATATGCTCTCGCCCGATAATTTTAAAGACGGCAATCTTGCCCTTTTTATTGAAGAAAACAAAAGGCTCACCGCAAGGGTTAAAATTTTAGAAGATGAAAACGAGTATCTAAGAAGAGATTTGAGAGATTTAAAAGAAAGCTATACGCCTTCTTGGTTTGGCTTATATAAATTTACAGGGAACAAAAAGGATAGATAATGAACATTATTTTAATGCTTCTTTTAATAAGTTTACTTATAATTGTGCACGAACTTGGGCACTTTATCGCAGCAAAACTTATGGGAGTTAAAGTTTCAAAATTCGCGATAGGCCTTCCTTTTGGACCAACTTTATATAAAAAGAAATTCGGCGAAACAACATTTCTTATCCATTCTTTCTTGCTTGGCGGCTATGTTTCATTTCCGGACGATAAATGCCCTGAAAATAAAGAAGAATTAAACGATGAAGACGAAGAAATTCTTCCTGAAAATTCACCTTTAAGGTTTAAAAATAAAAACGGCTGGCAACAAGCTTTTATTCTTGTTGCAGGGGTTGCTTGCAATGTGATTTTTGCATTTATCCTTGTTTTATTTTGCGCTTTTTATTATCAAAAAATGCCAACAAACACTTATGAAGTTTTTATCGCCGGCACAAACAAACCTGAAAACACTTCAAACATTCTCTCAAAAGGCATTATGCAAGGCGACAGGCTAACCAAAATTAATAACTTGCAAATTGATAACCCGCAAGAATTTTTCTTTGTTTTGCAAAACGCAAAACCGTTTGACGGCAAAGTTTCAAAAGAAAAACAAGATGAAGTTTTAAAAAATATTTTGGCTTTAAACAAACAATATGATGAAAATTCAATTGCAAAAAAAGGTGATACAATTTTTCTTCCAAAAAGAACTTATGAAGAAAAATTAACAGTGACAAAAGAAGTGGCTCTTGGGCTTAAAAAACTTGAAGATAAAGAAATAAAATTAACCACAAAAGAAATTTCCCTAAGAGATAAAATGCAATCCAAAAAAATAACCCTTGAAGAAGATACCGCTCTTCAAGAGCTTGCAAAAGCTTATGCAGACTACTACAAGCCTTTTGATATCACAATTTCAAGAGATGAAAAAACCATTGAATATAAAGATGTAATTCCTGATAAGTCAGGCGTTTTGGGCTTAAAAATTTCATACACCCAAAAATACACAGAAACAAAAGATATAAAATCTGCGCTCAAAGCAACAAATTCTTACATAATTGAAAACACAAGGCTTATGCTTGTGGGGCTTTGGCAGCTTGTGGCAGGGCAAGTGCCTCTTAATCAAATGCATGGAATTGTTGCAATCACAAAAATTGGCGGGGATATAATTCAGCACAAAGGCTTGATGGACGGACTTTTGCTCACGGCAATTATCAGCATTGATCTTGCGCTTATTAATATCTTACCAATACCTGCGCTTGATGGCGGGCATTTAATGTTTCTTATAATTGAAAAAATCACCAGAAGAAAAATCGACGAAAGAGCGTACGAAATTTTAAATTCCATATTTTTCTACGCACTTATGCTTCTTATGATTTTTATTGTCGGAAACGATATTTTTGCAATTGTGACTAAACAATTTTAATAGTCAAAAACCATTCTTTTATATGATTTTAGCCTTGCACTGAAGCAAAAAATATGGTTAAATTGAGTAGAAAAGAGGTATCGTTATGTTTGCAAATAAAACACTAGCTATGATTCTTGCAGGTGGTCAAGGAAAAAGACTTTATCCACTCACCAGAGATAGAGCAAAACCTGCTGTTCCATTTGGCGGAAGATATAGAATTATAGATTTTGTCTTGAATAACTTTGTAAATTCCGGATTTTTCAAGATAAAAGTTTTAACGCAATATAAATCAGATAGCCTCAACAAACACATTTCAAGAGGTTGGTATTTATCCGGCTCAATTGGGCAATATGTTGATTCTGTTCCTGCTCAAATGAGGGTGGACGGGAATTGGTATAAAGGCACAGCAGACGCCATTTATCAAAACATAAATCTTATCACGGATGATAATTACCACACAGTTTGTGTGTTTGGCGGGGACCACGTTTACAAAATGGACGTAAGGCAAAAATTTAACTATCACCTCAACAAAAAAGCAGACCTCACAATTTCTGCAATCCCTGTTCCAATAGAACTTGCTTCAGAATATGGAATTATTGAAGTTGACGAGTCTTGGCGCTTGATTGGTTTTAAAGAAAAACCAAAAGAAAAACCAAAGTGCATTCCGGGGGACCCTACAAAATGCTTAGCTTCAATGGGAAATTACATTTTTGACGCTGAAACATTGGTGGAAGTTTTAAAAATAGATGCCAATAATCCTAACTCTACACACGATTTTGGAAATGATGTTATTCCATTAATGTTAGAGCTTGGCAAAAATGTTTTTGTTTATGACTTTGCTAAAAACGAACATGCGGGAATGACACCTTCTGAAAGAGGCTATTGGCGCGATGTCGGGACAGTTGATAGTTATTGGCAAGCAAATATGGATTTATTAAAATATGAACCTGAATTAAATCTATATTCAAAAGATTGGCCACTTAGAACATTTAATTACAACGACCCGCCAGCAAAATTTATCTGGAACGAAGATAAAAGAATAGGCACCGCAACAAATTCGCTTGTGTCGGAAGGCTGCATCATCAGTGGCGGCTCTATTTCAGATTGTGTATTATCTCCTAAAGTGCGCATAAACAGCTATTCAAATGTGCAAAAATCAATTTTAATGAAAAATGTTGAAATTGGAAGATATGCAAAAATAAATAAAGCTATTATAGATAAAAACGTTGTAATTCCGCCTTATATGGAAATAGGTTTCGACCACGACGAAGACAGGCGCAGAGGCTTCTACGTGTCTGAAGGCGGGGTTGTTGTCGTTCCAAAAGGCGCAATTGTTGAACAATAGTAAAATAATTTTGTCCGCAAAAATTTGTAAATTTTTGTAAAACAGCTAACAAAAAAATAATTCACATGCGTTATAATCATATAAACAGTGAAGGGGTAAATTATGATTAAACCAATAAGCTTAGTGGAACAAAAAAAATTTAACGCACAAAAATTAGAACCTATTAAAGTTCCAACATTCAAAGGTGGAATTGACTATAACAAGCTAAACAAAACCTTTGAAAGAGGCGTGGATGTTACAGCAGATTACCTCAAAAAAGGTATGAAATTTGTTATTGAAAAAGCACCTGACGCTATTGAAGCTGGCAAAAAAGCAGGTAAAAAAGCAATTGAATTAGGCAAAAGCGCAATCGAATCGACTTACAAATTTGTTCAAGAATTAAAAACAAAATAGGTTTTAAAAACAAGTAATATTAAAATCCTCTTTTTATGGTATAATTGAGCCAGAAAAGAGGATTTTTATTATGTCTGAAACAAAAATTGAACAAAAATTTATCGACCAAGCAATGCTATTATCTGAAGGCGCTGAAATTTTGCCTGACGGCCCTATGGCATTAGCTTATAAACTTCAAGAAAGCGAAAAAAACAACAAACCATTAAGAGTAAAACTCGGGCTTGACCCAACAAGACCGGATTTGCACCTTGGTCATAGTGTTGTTATGAGAAAGTTAAAACAGTTCCAAGAGCTTGGGCACCAAGTTGTCCTAATTGTTGGCGGCGCAACCGCTATGGTTGGCGACCCGTCCGGAAAAAGCGAAACTCGCCCTGCGCTTTCAAAAGAACAAGTTGAAGAAAATGCAAAAACATATTTTGAACAAATGTCAAAACTTGTTGACATTAAAAAAGCAGAAGTTAGAAACAATGCAGATTGGCTTCACTCAATGAATTTCACAGACATCATGAAGCTTGCTTCGTCAACAACAGTTGCACAAATGATGACAAGAGATGATTTTGCAAAAAGATATAAAGAAGGCTTGCCAATTTCAGTTGTTGAGTTTTTCTACCCGCTAATGCAAGGCTACGACAGCGTTGCGGTGGAATCAGATATTGAGCTTGGCGGAACAGACCAAAGGTTTAACCTTCTTGTTGGGCGCGATATGCAAGCATTTTACGGGCTTGAAACAAGGCAGCTTGCAATGATGCTTCCGCTTATTGAAGGAACTGACGGCGTTAAGAAAATGTCAAAAACATATCCTGAACACTGCATTTCAATCACAGAAGAGCCTAAGAATATGTATGGCAAACTTATGTCTATTCCTGACGAGCTTATGCCAAGATATTATGAACTTTTATGCGGTTTAAAATTCAATAAAGACAACAATCCGCGCGACGAAAAAATGCGCTTGGCATACGAAATTACAAAAATGTATAACGGCGAAGAAGCCGCAAACAAGGCACAAGAAGAATTCATCAATGTTGTTCAGAAAAAAGGAATTCCGGACGACATTCAAGAATTAAAACTTAATGGCGCACAAAATGTGATTGATGTTATGTTAAACGCAGGCTTTACGCAAAGCAAAGGCGAAGCAAGAAGATTAATTGCGCAAGGTGCCGTAAAATTTGACGGAGAAAAAGTTTCCGATATCGCATACACGATAGACAAATCAGGCGTATTGCAATCAGGAAAAAGAAACTATGCAAAAATTGTGTTCTAATATACTTGAAACAATTGGCTCCACTCCCATTGTGCGCTTAAATTCTTTTGAGCACAAAAATTCTTGGGTTAAGCTGGAGTATTTCAACCCCGCGGGCTCTGCAAAAGATAGAGTGGCATATTCTATGCTAACAAGAGCGCTTGAAGATAGAGAAATTATCAAAGAAACCCCGATAATTGAGCCTACAAGCGGAAACACGGGCATAGCGCTTGCGATGTGCGCGGGTGTTTTGGGTATGAGATTTATCGCTGTTATGCCTGAGAATATGAGCAAAGAAAGGGTTAAATTAATTAGAGCTTACGGGGCAGAAATTGTTTTGACTCCTGCACAAGAAGGTATGCAAGGAAGCGTTCAAAAAGCACAAGAGCTAAAAAATGAATTGAACGGCTTTATTCCAATGCAATTTGAAAACAAAAACAACCCGTACGCGCACTACACAGGAACTGCTGAAGAAATATTCAAACAAACAGAAGGCAAAATTGACGTACTTGTTGCTGCAATCGGCACAGGGGGCACAATTTCAGGCTGCGCTAAAAAACTAAAAGAACTCAAACCTGAAATTAAAGTCATAGGCGTTGAAGCAGCTGAAAGCCCGCTTCTTACCAAAGGTTACGCCGGCGCACATAAAATCCAAGGAATAAGCGCAAATTTTGTTCCCAAAACCCTTGATAAAGAAATAATTGATGAAATTATTGATATCAAAGGAGATGAAACAATTCAGGCTTCAAGGCAAATTGCAAAAGAAGAGGGTGTTTTGGTTGGTATATCCTCCGGCGCCGTGCTTTGCGCTATGAAAGAAATTGGTCAAAAATATCAAGACAAAATGATTGTCGGAATTTTGTGCGATTCCGGCGAAAGATACTTATCGAGCGAGTTATATGAGTAAAAGTTTAAAAAGAGGTTTAGCAAGGGTTCGCGACGACATAAAAAACATTATGGATAAAGACCCTGCCGCAAAAAGTTATATTGAAGTTATCCTTTTATATCAAGGGTTTCACGCAATTTTATCATACAGAATTGCAAACAAATTGCACAGAATGAAAGTTCCATTTCTTCCAAGGCTTATTTCGCAGCTTGCAAGATTTTTCACAGGAATTGAAATTCATCCGGCGGCAACAATTGGAGAAAGGCTTTTTATTGACCACGGTTTTGGGGTGGTAATTGGCGAAACAACAATAATTGGGAACGATGTTTTAATCTATCAAGGAGTAACACTCGGCGGCACAGGCAAAGAGCACGGAAAAAGACACCCAACCGTTGGCAATAATGTGACCATCGGCGCGGGCGCAAAAGTGCTGGGCAATATCACAATCGGCGATAATTCAAACATAGGCGCGGGAAGCGTTGTAATTGATAATGTTCCGGAACACTCAACTGTTGTTGGCATTCCGGGGCGAATTGTTCATCAAAAAGTTTTTGTTCAAGGCGAACTCTTACACAACCGCATTCCGGACCCTGTTAAATGCGAGCTAAACCGCCTAAAATACGAACTCCAAGAGATTAAAGAAACGCTTGAAAATAATAACTTAAAATAGCTCACGCAATTTTTATAATAAAAACGCGCGCACAATAAAGTAGCTACAAAAGCGAAATTATCCTCTTCTGTGCCACATATCAGGGTGCAAAAGCGCCAAAAACGGCACAAGCTCAAGCCTGCCAATCAGCATATTGAATATAAAAATAAATTTTGTGGCAGCCGCAAGTTCAGAATAATTACCAAAAGGGTGCAAAGGCCCAAAAGCAGGCCCGATATTGCCCAGCATTGCAATTGAACCTGTAAGAGCAATTGTTGTGTTGTGCTCAATGAGCGCCACCAAAAAAGTCGATATTCCAAAAATTGCAAAATAGAAAATTATAAACGCCACAAGCTGCCCTCTTGTGTCTTCTAAAACAGATGTACCTTCAATTTTAATTGGGTAAACGGCTTGCGGGTGAATAATTTTTGAAATTTCATTTTTTAAATATTTACAAACAAAAATCCAACGGATAATTTTAAACCCGCCGCTTGTCGAACCGGCGCAAGCACCCGTAAACATAAGCAAAAAGAGGATTATCTTTGCGTCTATATTCCAAGCACCATAATCACAACTTGCAAAACCTGTTGTTGTAATAATGCTAACCGTTTGAAAAAATGAATGTAAAATGGCGCTTGGGGCACTCATATTAGTTTTTGAAATTAAAATGCCAAAAATAACAAGCGCAAGGACTAAAATAAGCCCCACATAAACTCTAAATTCTTCGCTTTTTAAAAACGCAACAGGCTTTCTTTTGATAAAAAATTTATATTGTAAAAGGAAGTTGACACCTGCAAGAAACATAAAAATAAGAACAACGAGCGTCACTTTCCAACTGCCATAAGCAGCAATGCTTGAAGCTTGCGGCGAAAAACCGCCGGATGATAAAGTTGAAAACGAAGTACAAATCGAATTAAATAAATCAACCCCGCAAGCAAATTTCAAGAGCAAAATTTCAATAAGTGTAAATAAAATATACAAGCCCCAAAGCCAACTTGCGCTATATCTAATTCTTGGAGTGATTTTATCCTCAACAGGGCCTGTCATCTCACCATAAAACATATTCCTGCCGGCAACCGCAAACTGAGGCAAAACCGCAATAAAGAGAACAATAATCCCCATACCGCCAAGCCATTGAGTGAGCGAGCGGTAGAAAAACAAAGATTTTGGGTATAGTGAAAAATCAGAAATTATAGTGGCACCTGTTGTTGTAATGCCGGAAACCGCCTCAAACAAAGCGTTAGGAACACTAAAGCCAAAAAAGAAGTATGGAATTGTGCACAAAATTCCAAACAAAAGCCAAATGAAAAACACGAGTGTTAGCGCTTCTTTTTTATTTGTCGAATTTATTTCTCTCTCGCTTGTGCGTTTTATAGTCATCAAAAAACCAAGGGTGCTTGAAATTAGTGAAGTTACAACGTAGGGTAAAATCGCGTGATTTTCCTTAAAACAAACTGCGCATATAACCGGCAGCAAAAACAAAATGCCTAAATATTTTAAAACAGTTCCAATTCCATAAAAAATTATGTTAAATTTCATTTAATAAAAAAATCCTTAACTTTGTCGGAGTTTTCAGTCATAGTGAATATTATGAGCTTATCTTTAGCACGAATTAACGTTTGCCCGCGTGGGATAATGACTTTACTTCCTCTTTGAATTATTGCAATAACCATCGCGACAGGCAATTTTAAATCCATAAGAGTAACGTCTTGCCACGAGCTTGGAATAATCATTTCAATAATTTCACCAAGCCCACGTTCAACAGAGGCTAAAATATCGATTTCAGGCTCAATTATTCTGTTTCTAATTTCTGCAACTGCCGTTTCTTTTGCACTAAGCGCAATATCAACCCCAACACGTTCAAAAAGCTTAGCTGTTGCTTGTTGCGAAACGCGGGTTATGACTTTTTTAACCCCTAATTGTTTTGTGAGAAGCGAACACAAAAGGTTTTTTTCGTCATTATTTGTAATAGACACGCAAACATCATCTTCGCCCACATCTTCATTTGCAAGCAGTTCGATGTTTGTGCCATCTGCGTTTAAAACAAGGGTTTTAGGCAAATTTTCAGACAAAAATTCGCATCTTTTTAAATTTCTTTCAATTATTTTTGTTTTAATTTTTGTTTTTTCAAGGCTTTTTGCAAGTTCATATCCAACGGAACCGCCGCCTATTATCGTTATTTGCTTCACCCTATCATTTTCAGAAAAGAAGTTGTTTGCGCAAATATCAAGCCCTTCAGGAGTGCCGATAAATATTGCTTTATCTCCAACTTGAAAAGTAGATGAGCCTGATGGAATAAACAATGTTTCATCACGCACAATCCCAGCCACAAGCACTTCTTCAGGAAAATCGCAATCTTGTATTTTTTTAGATTGCAAAATTGACTCTTGCTTTATGCGATATTCAAACATTTGAGCGCGCCCTTGAACAAAAGTTTCAACGTCAATTGCTTCAGGGACGGTCACTATTCTAAAAATTTCTTGAGTTAAAAGCCGCTCCGGCCAAATGATGTGGTCGATATTCATAACAGAATCCTTGCCGGCTTCTTCTCGAATTAAGCGAAGAGAATCTCTGCATTCTTTTCTGGACACAAAGCAGACAGTTTTAGCGTGGCTCAACTGTTTTACCATAAGGCAAGCCACAATATTTGCTTCATCATTTTGCGTGCAAGCAATAAAAGCGTCGCCATATTTAAAATCAAGCTCGCGAAGCGCATTTAAGTTTGAACAATCTCCGCAAACAGTGCCAACATCAAGCCCTTTAAATTTTTCAAGATTTTGAGCACTAGGGTCAACAATAATAATGTCATGGTCTTCAAAAAATTCCGCAGCAATAACGGAAGCCATTTCATTTGAGCCGTAAATTACAATTCTCATAACAAGAACTTTATAAACTAAAATTTAAAACTTGGCAAGATGTTTACGGTTTATTTTTCAATATATTACGAAATATAAGCCAAAAAATTGCCCACATGGGATTTTGATGGTAGAATAGCTTTATTCTCAAACTTGGAGCATTAACAAATGGCAAAAGAAAACTTTATCAAATTTATTGACGTGACAAACCGCGACGGTGTGCAAACATCAAGATTAGGGCTTGCTAAGCTTCAAAAAACAATCATAAACTTGATGTTAAACGACCTTGGAGTTTATATCGCAGAGTTCGGTTTCCCAACAACAAGACACGAAATTAATTACTTAAACGGCAACTTGCAGCTTGCTTCAATGGGTGCTTTCGACAAAACAAAGCTCTCGGGCTGGATTCGCGCCATTCCGCAAGATGTTATTGAAGCAAATAAAAATGTTCCAATGTTGCAGTATGTGAATATGTCACAATCTACATCAGACCAAATGATTCACGGCAAATATTTAGGCAAAAAAACAAAAGAAGATATCTTAAAACTTGCTTGCGAAGCGCTTAACGAAGCAGTTAAAGCAGGGTTTAAGGAAATTGGCGTGAACGCAGAAGACGCTTCAAGAAGTGACCTTAATTATTTAATCAAATTTGCAGGCGAATGCAAAAGATATGGTGCAAACCGTTTCAGATATTGTGACACGCTTGGTTTTGACGACCCACAAACAGCTTATGAAAAAGTTTATGCAATTGCTAAAGAAACAGGAATGGATATCGAATTGCATTTCCATAACGACCTTGGTATGGCAACAGCTTGCTCAATTATGGGCGCAAGAGGGGCAATTGACGCAGGCGTTGACGCTTACATAAACACTGCGATTAACGGAATGGGCGAACGCGCAGGAAACGCAGACCTTGTTTCTTGCATTCTTGCAGTCGCAAAATCATCCGGTATGAAAGATAAATACAAAATCGACCCGCAAATTGACCTCACGAAAGCTTGGAGGCTTGCAAAATACACAAGTTACGCTTTTGGAGTGGATATCCCAATCAACCAACCGGCAGTTGGCGCAAACGCATTTGCTCACGAATCAGGCATTCACGCAGACGGTGCCCTAAAAGATAGAAGAAATTATGAACTATACGATTTTGAAGAGCTAGGACGCGGCGAACCTGAAATTATTGAAACAGGCAGAATGATAACAGTTGGCGAATATGGCGGAATTAAAGGTTTCAGAAACGTATACGACAGCCTTGAATTAGAATTTAAAGATGAAGAAGAAGCAAGAAACATCCTTGAACTTGCGCGCTACGCCAACGTTCACACGCAAAAACCATTAACATCTTCTGAACTTAAATTTATATACTACTACCCACATGTTGCGGCAAAAATTATGACAGTTGAACCATACTTCAACCCGCAAGGCGCAATTAAAGACAGGCTTGACATGCTTGAAAATGTTAACATCTCACAAATTTTATAATTATGGAAAACAAAATAAAAAAAGTTTATATTGAAACACTAGGTTGCCAAATGAACAAATCTGATTCAGAGAGGATTTTGGCAATATTATCTCATTTTAATTACGAAGAAACTCTTGAGCCGAAAGAAGCAGATTTGCTTATTGTGAACACTTGCTCCATCAGGCAATTAAGCGAAGAAAAAGCATATTCAAGGCTTGGCGTGTGGGGTAAATGGAAAACTCAAGAAGGCAAAAAAATCAAAATTGCCCTCTGCGGTTGCCTTCCGCAACACACAAAAGAAAATCTTATGGCAAGGTTTCCGTACCTTGACCTTGCTTTTGGCACGCAAAACATTTACGAACTTCCTAATTTAATCGATAAAATCAATAATAACGAAAGAGTTTGGGCAATTAGAAATTCTTATGTTCCGGAAAAAGATTACGGCTACATCAGAAAAAAAGATGTGAATGCGTGGCTTCCAATCACTGAAGGCTGTAACAACTTCTGTTCATACTGCATTGTGCCATTCACAAGGGGAAGAGAACATTCAAGAGATTTTAACACAATTATTAAAGAAGCAAAAGAAATTGTGGCTCAAGGCTTCAAAGAAGTTACCTTGCTTGGGCAAAATGTCGACAGTTACGGTAAAGACTTAGAAGGAAAACCGACCCTTGCCGCGCTTCTTCATGAAATTGATAAAATTGAGGGCAAATTTAGAATTAGATTTGTGACTTCGTACCCAACAGATATCACGGATGAACTTATCGAAACTGTTGCAAATTCTGAAAAAATTTCAAGATATTTCCATATCCCTATGCAATCAGGGGACACGCGAATTTTGAAAAAAATGAACAGAAGATATACCCGCGAAGAATATGGCGATATCGTTCGAAGAATAAGAGAGAAAATACCGGAAGTGATTGTGACGTCTGATTTTATTGTCGGCTTCCCATCTGAAACAGAAGAAGAATTCGAAAGAACATTAACCGCAATTGACGAGTTTGGTATAAATTATTCAAACATCGCTTCATATTCCCCGCGCCCACACACAAAAGCGGCGAAAATGGTGGACGAATTTATTTCAGAAGAAGAAAAGGACCGCAGATTTCAAATTTTGAACGACAAAGTGAAAGAAACATCTCTTAAAAATCATAAAGCCTGTGTTGGCAAGGTTTTCGAGGTCTTAATTGATAGCAAAAAAGAAGACGAATGCAAAGCAAGAACCACATGTAACAAAATTGTTTATTTTAAATCAGAAAAAAACATTGGCGACTTTGCGAATGTAAAAATTACCTCCGCAGACACTTGGCACCTTAAAGCGGAAGAGGTTTGATTTTTTAGGAGTAAGGCAGTATGGTAGCTTGTGGTTCGCTGTAGGTCAGGCAGTGCCTGACAAAAGCCATAAGCAGTCATCCTGAATTTATTTCAGGATCTTATGAGCTTCGAGGCGCAATAAATAACTTTTGAGCTTCATTAATTGGTAAGATCCTGAACAGCTTGAAAATTACGGCTTCACCTTATTTTCTACGCTTTCAGGATGACAGGTATATAATTAAGCCTTGTGGCGCGTATAAACGCACCCTACAGCTGACCTACGGGTTAAAATTATTGTCAAAACACGAGTAGAATTTTTCAAAATTTTTATCACTAAACGGAAATTGCGGAGAGGTTTTGCGGTCACAGCTATAATTGTAACGCACAGGGCATATTTTTGTTAAATAGCTTTTCGCAAAAGCTCGACTGCGATTTCTGAGATAAAAATTTGAAAAATGGCAGGAACTAAGCAAGAGCCCATGTTTCTTTCTTTTTGTTTCGTTTTTACCGAAGGTATCACCTTATTTCTAACACTCGCAAGCTCGCGTAAGAACTAAGGGGTTCTTTCTTTGCGTTACGGCGCTTGAGTGTCAAAGAGAGAACTCCTTGACTCTTTGCGAACACATGAGCATTAGAGGCAAGGTGATGCTTTAGCAAAAATGAAAAAGAACAAAAAAATAAATGTGATGTTTCATTATTTGATAAGATCCTGAACAGCTTGAAAATTACGGCTTCGCCTAATTTTCTAAGCTTTCAGGATGACGAGTTATATATAAGCCGTTGGGCAAGTATGCCCAACCTGCTGGCTCTTTCTGCTTTTGTGATAAAAATTTTAAAAATTAGATAAATTACAAAAAACAACTGTAGGCTACGCAAAATTCACGGTGTAGCATGGCGCAATACCACAATTTTAATAACAACATAACAAATCAAAAAATTAAAAATCAAAATCATTTTTTGGATTATTGATTGTCAAAGTTTCTTTAATATCAACGCCCATTTCGCGCAATTCTTGACGAGCTTTTGGTGCATAGACCGTGTCGCCAAAATTTTCTAAAATCGTTTGAAAACAATCAATCGCTTCGTCCTTCATTTCTCTCAACTTAAAAAGATGTCCTGTTTTGAAATAAATTGGCGCAAGCGCAGGCTCTGCCGACACATCCATTTGTGAATCAATTGTAAGTTTGACCGTGATTAGACTGTCGCTGTCTTCAGGCGAAAACAATTCGCGCGTATAAAACTTTTTAGTTAATTTTGAGATAGTTTCATCTGCTTGTTTAATTTGCTTTTCAGCCCCACTTCCGCGAGAGCCCTTTTTAGCAGCGTTTGCAGGAATTGTTAAGTTTATCCCCCAAACAATTGCACAAACAAAAATTATAAAACTTACTACGTATTTTTTCAAAATTCTCTTTAAATCCAAGTCTACAATGATATTTTACAATGCGAGGCATGGAAAAACCTCAATCCAAAGATTGATTTTAAGCCCAAAATACTCTAATTTTTAAACCATGAAGATGATTGAAAATTATTTTTAACATTACCATATTTTGACATTTGTTTTTGCGTGCCAAGTAAAATTGCGTCGCTTGGAAGCGCAAACATCATATCAGGCACATCTTCTTGCCTAATGTTTATAATTTCAGCTCTCGTGCTACAGTTGTATTTTTTGCCATCAGCACCTTTTGTTTCGCAAGGTATGTATAGATAAGTGGCAACGCCAAGTTCTTCATTCACGCAAAATTCAAAAGAATTGCTTTTATCGTTTAAATTATTGCTATACACCATTTGGCAAGGAAGTTCGTTTATTTTAGCGGTTTTTCCAAGTTTAAATATATCGTCAATATAGTCTTTATCGCCATCACCCCAATTTAACATAAAGTCAATCGGGTTATATTCTTGCATTTCCCTTCTGTCAGACACAATGCTTGCATTTCGCGCGATTGGATCATACAAAACTTTAGTATTGCTATCTTGAAGAAACAAGCTGCTATATTCCGTATAGCTTTCAAGGTCAACTGTTTCAACCCTCAACTGCCCGTTTTTTGTAAAAACTTTATAAGGGCTTTTGCCGCGCGCTGTTTCAACTTGCAAATCAAAAACATAAGCCACATCCGGTTTTTGCCTGAGGTTTTTCGAATATTCATAAAATTCAGACGCAGTTTCATAATCTTTCTTGCAGCCTGAAGAAATTATGGCAACGCCAAGAATAAAAATAAATAAAAAAACCTTCTTCATCTTATTCCCTCAATGGAAATTATAATCAGTAATTTTAAATATTGCAAATAATTAAGCAACGCGAGTGATAAAAGATTGTTGCGTTTGAGGTTGTGTCATATACGCTTTTTGCAAATTATTATAATTAAACTTTTGCGTGTTTGTTAATTGATTTTGGTTAAACATATTGTTTTGTTTTAGCATTTGAGCTGAATTTTGCGCTTGTGCTTCAAAACTTTTTTGTTCCAGAACTTCGATTGACTTTTGTTCGGGAATTTCAATCATTTTGACTTTAGCGGCTTGTGTTGTTTCGGTTTGAGTTTTATCTTGAGCGCTTTCAATTGTCATTTGGGGCAAGGAATTTCCGCTATTTTGTTCTTCCATATAGCGCAATTTTTCATCAAGAGTAACTTCGCCATCGCCGTTATAATCCATTTCATCATCAGTTTTAACAGAATCCAAAATCGTCTCAGGCGCATTTGCAATTTTAAGCTCATCAGAGGTGACAACAATTTTAAGCTCATCAGGCGTTTCACCCTCAATGAGTTCTTCATCAACCACTTCGCCTGCTGCCTCTTCCGTGATTTCTTCAACAGGCTCTGAAGCAGGGCTTAGTGCGATATTATCAACAGCTTTTTCAGGCGATAACGCCGCTTCTTGCTTTTTAACATCTTTTTTTGAAAGCTTGGCAGGTTTTGCTTCTTCTGATTTTGCAGAAAGTTTAGCGTTTTCTTGCCCGCTATTTTTTTGAGGGCGGAGCATATTTAACATATTGTTATACAAACTATATGACGAGCTGCTTGTTGCATTAATTACAATAGACATTTATTCTTTCACCTGTATTTGTATAAAAATATAAAAACACAAAAGCAGGATTTATTTACTCAATGTTACAATTTATTACAAACCTACTACTTGACGTAGTACTAATTATGTGTTAAACTAGTTTGGATTTACTCATAAGAGAGCAAGCAGACATTATTAGCGAAGTTGTGGTGTGAAGTGGCACTAATAAGCAAATTGCAAGAAACTGACAACAAGAACAGGTTGAGGACCATGCGCTACGCTGGAGTTGGCGCAGCTTTGGGGTATGGTCTTAAGTATGCCGTGCCATTGAGCAAATTTGAAAGCAAGACTGTTTTTAATGATGAATATGTGCGTGAAGCGAAAAATGCAGCGCTTGAAGCAAAAGAAAAAGCTTTTGATAAAATTATAAACAAATTCAAAACAAAAGACGCACCAAGCACAGAAATTCAAGATATTTTCATTAAACACAAAGATGATATTCTTCACGACACCTTTAAAACAGACGATTTAAGGAAAGGCGTTAAAGAAACTATCGAAGGCTATAAAAAAACTGTTGCAAACGCAGGCCAGAACGCTGAAAGAGATTTTAAACTAAACAAAACGTTGGTTGCAAAAGGGGACAGAGCCACTGTTTATTACGTCGCAATGGGCGCTGCAATTCTTGCAGGGATTTCAATATTATTAAACTTTATGAACTCTGATAAAAAATCTTAACATTAATTGACATTTTCCCTAACATTAATTTGCATTTATACAATGTTTTTGTTACGCTTTTAAGAGTTAGTACAGTTATCTGTCTGTCAGTATGGCAAGCAGAAAAAACGAAAGGTGAAAAAATGTCAATCAATTTGAAAAACAAAAAAGAATTAGTTGAGAAGTATGGTAAAAATGCACAAGACACAGGAAACGTTGATGTTCAAGTTGCAATGCTTACTCAAAAAATTTCAGAACTTACAGAACACTTAAAAGCAAACGCAAAAGATTTTCAAGCAAAACGCGGTCTTTTAATGATGGTTGGTAAAAGAAAAAGAATGCTCGCTTACATCAAAGAAAGAGATTTGAACAGATACAGAGATTTAGTTAAAAAATTAAAACTCAGAGGTTAATCTTATTGCCATTTGTAAAATAATTTTTTACAATGTAATTACTTGAACTAACTTAAGGAAAACAATATGCCTCAAGAAAATTCACAAAACGATATGGGTAAAAAAATAGCAGACGCTTTGAAAGCCCAAAACGATGCAGATTTTGATATAACAGAAGACTTAACATCTGACGATGTTTTAACTGATTTAGATGATTTAGGTCTTGATGATAATTCTTCACAAGAAGAAGAACAAGAAAGCTACACTGCTGAAAACTTCGACTTTGACACAGAAAGCGAAAAAGAAAGCAGTGACTATAATGCAGTTTCTGAAAGCTCATATTCTTCAAACGATGAAGATGATGTTGTTGGTTATGAACCAATTTTCAAAGTTAACCAACAACAAGCTGAAGAGCATGCCGAATTAAAGCTTTCAATTGACGCTGAAGAAACAACTGATGAATTCGAAATGCCAAATAACATCAATGTTTTGAAAAATCTTGTTGCAAAATTACCTTCAGGAGTTCCAAGACAAACAGGCGCTTTGATTATCAGACAAACCATTGAAGCTCTCGGAATTTCAATGAAAAATGTTCTTCAAGACGCACAAAAAGCAAAAGATTGCTTAAACAGCTCAATCAGAGATTGTGCTTTCACAATTCAAGAATACAAAACAAACATTAGAAACCTTGAAAAACAAAGTTTAGGCTATCAAAGGCAACTCACAAAGCTTAACGATATCATAAATCTTTTTGTTTACACTGATAAAAAATAATTTTTAAAAAAGTGCTTTTCAAAAAAAATGTTTATGTTATTATAATATTGTGAACAGGCCCCCATCGTCTAGAGGCCTAGGACAACACCCTTTCACGGTGTAGACGGCGATTCGAATTCGCCTGGGGGTACCATTTTATAATTAGGAGCTGATAAGGCTCCTATTATTGTGAATAGGCAAGATTTTTCAGGGGTTCGAAATTTCTCTAAATCATAGGTTATTCCTTTAGGGAATATTAATTTTTGTAGTCTTTGCTTAATATCAAGTTCACTATTTTTCCAGAGATTTTCAATGTCATTAATAGAGTTACAAGCATATTCTAAACAATCTTTAAAGTCGTTGTTTGGCAACTCGTTCGTAATTATTTCTGCCTTTAAGGCTTGTTCTTTAATGCTATATTCTTGAGATTTTAATTTATAATCACTTTCTTTGACTTTTCCTTCTATATATAAGTCAAGCAGTTTGCTTCTGTTTGCATTTGTTTCTTCAAGCTTGGCTTGGAGCTTTTTAACTGCGTTTGCCTGCTCTTTTGTTTCAGCTATATAAACATCTTCCATTATTGCCTTAAAAAGGTTTATTGTGTCTTTATTTGGTTTAATTCTTTTTAAATATTTTGCAAAGCTTTCTTCTAATCTATCTTTAGAAATTCTGAAATTCACTGTACAGTTTTGATTGTAACAATGATAATAAGCATATTTTTTGCCATGCCTGCCCCTTGAATTACTTGCTGTTAATGGTTGGTTGCAATAAGGACACGTAATAAACTGTCTTAACGGAAATAGCGGATTGTTTCTATTATGCGGTGTAATTAGCGGTTTTCCGCCGTTCAATATGTTTTGCACCTTATAAAAAGTTTCTTCTGAAATAATTGGTTCGAACTTTCCTTTAATTGGTTCTTCTGCCCATTCTTTTTTCTCGATAAAACCGCAATATACTTTGTTTTTGAGCATTTTTGACATACAAGTCGGATTAATTGATAATCCTTCTTTCTCAAGTATAGCTATTATTTGCACCTGTGTATATAATCCTGTCGCAAACAAATTAAAGGCTTTTCTTATTAATGGTGCATTCTTAGGGTCTGGTTCTATATTATTTAAAATTGTTCTGTATCCGACAGGAGCTCGCCATTGCCATTTGCCTTCTAAAAAGGCTTGCTTCATTCCTGCAATTACTCTTTCGGATTTAACATCATTTTCATATTGGGCAAATGAACCAATTATATTTCTCATTAAATTGCCTGTTGCATTATCTTCGTTATTTTCTGTTACAGATAAAATTCTTATCCCATAATTGCCCAATTGTTTAGATAACTCAATTTGGTCATTTAAGTTTCTTGCAAATCTATCAAGTTTCCAAACAATTATATAGTCTAAATTTTTTCTGTTTTCAATACAATATTTTATGAGTTTTTGCAGCTGCGGACGATTGGTAGATTTTGCACTTGCTCCTTCTTCCTTGAAAGTTTTCAGTATTTCAAAATTGTTTCTTTTGGCATAATCTACACATTCGCTTTCTTGTCTTGCTAAACTAAATCCTGTTTTCGCTTGTTCTTCTGTTGAAACCCTTGTATAAATTATTGCATTCATTTCTTTACCTCTTTTTATAAGCGTTAAATAAAATTTTTGCTAACTGATAAAGTGCGTCTCTAATTTCTTCAATTTCTTTGTCTGTTTTTTGATATTTGTTGTGACCCAAGATTTTTTGGCAGGCTTCGATACTAAGCATTGTTTTAATCCTTTGCTTTTTGTATTGAAGCTCAACTTTCCTCATTGCCACTTCAAATGTTTAGTTATAACCTTAAATAAGCTCTATGCTTCCATAGCCACTTATTTAATCATAATTGTTTCTTCTTTGGCTAAATAAACAGTATTTCCATTTGCGAATTTTAATTCCATATTTTCATATTCTGCTTGTTCAACCAATCCGATAATTTCTTCTTTTGTTAACTTATTGTCTTTACTTTTAGGTCGTATAATATAATCAGATTTTTTCTTTCTAATTAAAATTTCAATATAATTATCATTTTTAATAATATCTATTATTAGAATATACTTTAAAGGTGCAGGCATGTCACAAAATGGATTAATTTTATTGTTTTTATCAATTGTGACTTCTTTTTTTAAATATTTAATCATGCATTCTTTATAATATTGCCCTATAGGTATAACTAAAAGACTTTCGCTTAATAGATTATGGAGATTAAAATCTGATGATATTTCTCTATGGAAATTAACAAGTGGGTCAAGTCCTTTGCCTATTCCATAACCACCATTTTGGCTTACAACCAAATAAAAATAATCTTTTTCATCATTGTGAAACATTCCTGCGAGCAATGATTGTTTTATATTTGTAACTTGTTGCAAAATAAAATTAATAACTTCATCAGAATATAAATTTTTTTTCATATCCCTAATTACTTTAAGACATGTAATGTCAAGAACAGAGAACTTTCGCCATCCGTTTGAGTTATCCCTTTTGCAACTTTTTAAAAATCCTCTTTTGTCCCAATCGTTTAATTGCCGATATGAAACTTCTTCTAAATCTTTAATTGTAAAAACTTGCCTTTCATCCGTATGTAGTTGATTTTCGGATTGCTTTACAAGTTCTAGTAGTCGTTTTCGTTCGTTAGCTTCCATGTTTAATTCTCCATGCTAAAATTGTACATCTATGTATATTATAACATATAAAATTATACATGCAAGTACAGTTATTTAATAAAATTATTCACTATTAAGTTTAATTTTTCTTTTATACCTTCAAAATCTTGGTTAAGGTCAATGAATTTTATACCTATCTTATTCCCATGAATAGTTCTTTCTGTTTCTTTTATAACCTCATGTTTTGTTTTTGCATATAATAAAATACCCGATACATTTCCCGTTCTATCTTTATCATGGTTTTGAACATAAGTGAAAATTTGATTAAGGTTATTATTTCTATAACTTTCCTTGTCATAATATGTTTGCAATGCATTGTTATAAAACTTTGTATCTATAATCAAAGTCTTATCTTGATAAAATAACATAATATCAGATTGCATCTTAGGTAAAAAATCAATGTAATCAGTATCCCAATTAATGACTTTTGATGCAGGTTTTAGTTCAGGATGATGAGTTTTATAAAATTCTAAAACAAATTTTTCAAAAAGTTTGTGCATCTTTCTATCATCCAAATATTTGTTCAATCTTACATTTCCACAAGACTCTTTCATTAAAAGTCCTTCAATTATCAAGTAGCAAATATTAAGGATTAATTTATATGAAATATTATTTTTATGATACTGTAATCCACTCCATTTAACTCTTTTAATATCAACTGTTTCAACATCATAAAAATATATTAATATCTTTTTTAAAAGTTTTCTGTTTTCTATATTTATATCACTTCTATTTAATAATAATTCAATAGTACTCTTTATAACCTTATTAAAATAGGAATTTTTAGTAAATTCTTCAAATTCACATACTAATTTTTTATCGCATAAAGTATTTTGCTTGATTGAGCCTGATATATTTATTTTCCCTTTTATACAGCTTAGGGCATCAGTTTGTTCTTCATATTCTTTATAAAGCCCTCTTTTTATTTGAATAGAAAGCCCTTTATATAAAATTCTTGCTAATAAATTTTGGATATTATCACATTGCTCCACATCAACATTTTCTTCAATGGTGCTTGAAAGATTTGTGTATGCGTAACATAGCATGTAATAAATATTTTTAATTAAAATATTCTTAGCCATTATTTAATTGCTGTCCTTAAAATATTGGACCAGTTTTCAATGCTTGCCTGTTCATCAAACCAATATTCTTTTAATAAAGGCAATATTTCATATTCAACAACACAATTTAACCATTCATCTGTAGCCTTAAAATTTTTGTCGTTTTCAACAAAATAACTATGTCCTATTTGAAAGCCACTTCCTAAACAATTATCATTGCTAATTACTGTATTTAATTCAATTATTTTATCAATTAAATTATTAAATTTTTTATTATTTAGGTTGTTTTGATATTCTTTAAAGCCGTTGCTTTCAAAAGCTGGCATAAAGTCATAAAAAGCAAAACGACGACGCAGTGCATAATCAATCATCGCAATACTTCTATCTGCTGTATTCATCATGCCTATAATGTAAACATTTTTAGGAACTGAAAATGGCTCTGCTTCATATAAAAGTTCAATCTTATCCCCTCTTTTATCAGGTTCAATAAGCATTAAGAGTTCACCAAAAATTTTGCTTAATTTACCTCTATTGATTTCATCGATTATAAAGAAGAATTTTTCATCACCGGAGTGTTTTTCAGCCTCTTTGCAGAAATCATAAAAAGGTCCATGTTTAAGTTCAAAGCCGTCTTTTGTCGGACGGTATCCTAAAATAAAATCTTCATAGCCATAACTTTGATGAAATTGCACTATTTTAACTCTTGAATCGTCTTTTGCACCTAAAATAGAATAAGCAAGTCTTTTTGCACTATATGTTTTTCCAACTCCAGGTGCACCTTGCAGAATAATATTCTTTTTAATATCTAACATATTAATCAAAGTGTCGTAATCATTTTCGCTCAAAAAGACTTCATTTAAAAAATCAGTTTTGGAGTATTTTTCAACCTTTTCAATAATGATATCTTGTTTATCAACTGCATATAATTTTATATGCGATAAATCAATATTTTTAATAGCCTCCTGCAATTCCGGTCTTAATTTCCAAATATATGAACCTGCAATATCTTTGTTTGTATTGTGCTTTCCAACATATAAAATTGGCCACCATTTTGAATTTTCGTTCAAATTATCGGGCAACACAGGACAATTTGTTTTTCTTTGTATCCTTTTTGCTAAAGTGCTTGATACTGAATTATAAAACTGCCACAATTCACCATATTTGCCAGATAACTGTTTGCATGTTGCACTTCCTCCAATATCATCCATTCTTTTTACAACTTCTAAACTTTCTTTATTAAAAATTTCTTTATCGTTTAATAAACCAATCCAATCTTCAACTGATAAACCCGGATTATAGTTATGATTATTTGGAAACCAGCTTTCATCATCGGAATTATGAATTGATTCTAAATTATTCTCTACATTAACTAAATATTTTAAAATTTCTTTTGCTCTATCTAAGTATCGCTCATTTTTAATATAAATCTCGCCGTCTAATGTCCATTTGTATGTTTCTGGAAGCTTTTTTACATAATTCTTTAATTCTTTTGACAAATCATCATATTTTACTATCAATCTAAAGCGAGCATTTTTTATTTTATGAACTTCGGCAATGTTATTTACTAATTTTAATGCTATGTATTCCTTTGGTGTTTCATTAATGGTTAGTCCAAGCTCAATCGCATATTCAAGAAGATTTTCTCTGTAACTCTCAATTATTTTTTGACCTTCGCTACTATATGGAGTTACTATTTTAAAATTTATCGGATTTGAAAATAATTCTTTTAATGCATCAAAACTAGTCCATGTATCAGGATTAATATCGTTTTGAGGTCCAAATTGAATTGGATTGTTTTTTACAATATTGTTTGCTATTTCCAATGTATATTTAAGAGGATATTGCTTACCATTAAACAAAATAAAAGCAGTTGCAGCCTGTCTATGATTAGGAAGACCGTTGGATTTTATATAATTACAAGCTTTTATAATGTCTTCCTCTGTTAAATCTTTGATGATGTTAAATAATTCTTCCTTTTTAATATTTCCAAACGCCATTTTCTAACCTCAAACAAATTCCACTTATTATATTAATTTTACTATAAAAACAGCTTTTATTATAGTTCTTTCAATTTTTCCGCAACACTATCTATTGTTTCTTGACTTATAATTATAGGGGTTTGTGTATTAGTTGCCTCATTCTTTTCTTCAAGCGTATCTTTTGCAAATTCTAGAAATCTGACGAGTTGAGATAATGTTGTATTTTCTGCAATAGCTTTAATTGTTGCAAGTTGGATTAAACTCTCTAATATCGTCTGATTTTTTGCTGTTTTAATGCCTGAATTACTTAAAACAGTTATTAGAGAGTCGGTTGCCCTGCTTTCAAGTATTTTCTCAAGTGTTCTTTTAAAATTCGCCTTTTCTTTTCGTGCAATACCTGATTTAATGCCTGCTTTTCTTGCAAGTTCCTCTCTTTCTTTCGGGGTTCTATCGGAGTTGGATTTTAAATTCTTAAGACTTTTTTCACTTACCACGATTAAAACCTCTATTTTACTTTTCTTAGTTCATAAAATTTATACAATTCGCTAACAATTTGTTTCGAATTGTTTTTTATTTGGGGTACCATTTATCACAAGGAGCTATTAAAGCTCCTTTTTTAGTACATAATTTATGTTTACATTAAACTTTAAAAATAAGCAGAAGCGCTAAATTAATACTCTTCTCTCATAATCCTTAGAAATTCATTAAAGTCGGCGCCGGAATCTTCTTTGATTTGGTTAAATATTTCCTCAAACTTTGCTAAATCTGCTTCGCCCGTGCGCTTATCGCGCGTTAAGTTTATCATTTTTTGAATAGAATTTCGCGCAGCTGCAACATAATCATCATTAAGCTTTATGTTGTCATAATCCATTTCTTCGTCATCGTCTGAAAATTCATCGTCTTTTGGATATCCATCAAAATCCATATCATCATTTTCAATTTCTTCATGGTCACAGAAGTCGTCAAAAAGCCTTGGTGCGCCTTCAAATTCTTCTTCAAAACTGCCTGCTTGATAGCGCGTGTGCCACATATCGTCGCCAAATAGGTTTTTCCAAAATTCATCGCCGGATTGAAAATCTATATGCCAATTTTCTTCGTCAAAATCGTCCTCATCAGCCTCTGCTTCTTCTTCGAATTGTTCTATATCGCAATCGCAATCATCAAAATATTCAAGCATATCAATCGTGATTTTTGCAAGGTTTTGGTCCATTTTATCTTTTTTCAGGTCTAGCGCCAAATCAATAAATTCATGCGCATTTTTCTCGCCCCAAGTGTTGTATATATCTGCCACAATATCGAGCGCTTTTGTGTCAAGTGTGTTTTGGGGGGTCATGCAATAATCTTCAACAAGAGCGCCTAGCATAAGAGGGTTTTCAGTTTCAATTTTATCTGCGAGCGCAAAAATTCCGGCCGCTATTTGCGGGTTGAAAGTGCCATCAAAATCGCGGCACATCAGCGAAAAAAGCTCAAATGGCATATCAGGATATTTCAAACTAGCCTTTGAAACATTCATTGCAACAGGCAAAATCGAAGTATCAACTCGCAAAAATCCGCACTTAGAGCATAAATCCATAGTGCGAGAAGCAAGCATAAGCGCACATCTTGCAGATTCTTTATCATATTCTGCCTTCTTTTTATCATCAGCCGCTTGATATTCTTTTGACGAGTGTAATATTTCTTCGTTCGAGTTTTTATGCGCACCATAAATATTCATTAGCGCCAAAGCACGTTCAGGAGAATAGCCTTCAAATGTGTGCGCAAGTGCATAATAATCTTTAGCAATTTCTTTATCAGGCTCAATTTTTGAAACAATCGCCATAAAAAATGGTTTCGCAATACCTGTCACATAAAATGAACTGTCTAAATTTCCGCAAAACGAAACCTTGCTTGCAGGCGCTTCGTGCTTAAGAACCTGTTTAGCGCAAGGTTTTGTTTGATTATTAATTTTAAAACTATTTTGTATTTTCGCAATCTTCATAATTTAAACCCATATTATATGAGTTTAAATCGCGTAAAGATTATTTTTTGCTATTTTCTTCTTTTTCCTTTAAAGCTTTTTTCTTTGCCCTGATTTCAGCAGGAGTATCGTTTTCTTCATCAATCAAAAGGGAGGCAAACTCTTGTGCTTGCCCAATTTCTGTCGCTAGAGCAAGCCATTTAAAGGATTTTATAAGGGTCAATGGCTTTGCAAGGTCACCTCTTAAGATGATTTGAAATTTCGTTGCATTATAATCTTTGGCGTCAGAGGCAAAATCAGGAATTTTGTCCATTTCTTCTTGTGACACTTCTTCACAGAACAAGAAGAAAGCCTTTTGCATTGCGATATTGAGCCCGGGGGTGTTTTTGATAAGGTTTATAGGATTAACTGCGGCAATTGGGCCAAGCGCATCTGACACCATTGAAGCAAGGCGCCCTCTAAACCTAATATCAGCGGTGTTTGCTAAGATATCCACATTGCCAAAAATATTAAACGAAACAGTGTTTCCAGCAGAATCAATCGCTGCGAGGTTTGCTATGCCGTCTTTTAAATTGACCGTGCCGACCAATTTTTCAAAGTGCGAAGTGTCAAGAGTGGCAAGTGAATTTATCGCCGCGCCAAGCGCTGTTTGGAAAAATTCAGAATTTCTGATATTTTCCGCAAGAATTAAATTTTCAAGCCTTCCAAAAGGCCCGAATTGCCCTTTGTGCACCGTAAAATTAACATCACCCGCAAGCGATTTAACTTGTTCTTCATAAGTTGCGCCAGCAAGTGTAATATCTGTATCAAAATCAAGTTTTCCTGAAATTGCATCTTTTATTTTTACTGCGTCGTAAAGCGCCTTTTCAATATCTAAACCGGAACCCGCAAGCTTAATTCCGAGCTTTGAAGTTATCAGGTTAACCGTAATATCCCCATGAATTCTGCCTTTAAACGCACGTGCAATAAGGTTATTTACATATAAAATGTTTTTCTTAAGCGCAAGCTTTGAGCGGATTGCTCGGATATGAATATCGCCTGATTTCAAGTTCCAAATAAGCATTTTGCCCTTTTGCAAAACAAGCGGAATGTTTTGCGCTTGCGCATTTTGTGAATTTGCATTTTTTGCAACTTTTGTGCTTTTTGGAGTGGTTATTTTTGTAAAATCATCTAAAATTTTTAAAACTTTATCAACATCAATAAACCTAGAGTCAAGATTAAAGTTTTCAATAACGATATTTCCGTTTTGCGGAAGTACAGGCATATGGAGCGACATATTGATTTTAGAATTATCTAAATCAAGGGTTTTAAGCGCCACATCGAGTTTTGTGCCAAGAAAAGCCAAGTTAAGGCTGTTGAGTTTTGTTCTGAGTTCAGGAATGTCAAGATTAGTGACATCAAAACCGCCTCTAAAATGAGGGTTCGCCATCTTACCTGTAACCAAAAGTTTGCCTGCGACATCAAATTTAGAGTTTTTAAAAGCAGTGAGCGACCCTGTGAGTTTGCTTGGCAAGGCAATTTGAAGTAAGTTGATATCGTCGCCCGCAAGGGTTCCTGAAACTTTCACAACAGGAGTTCTTATAATATCGTATTTGTCGTCATCTTTTTCTGACGGAATGCGCTCTATGATTGAAATTCCGGTGTCTTTAATTTTTATTCTATTTCCTTTAAAATCTGCAACGATCTTCAGCTCTGTTTCGTTTCCTTTAAGTGCCGATATATCAACAGGGGTTATATAATTCGCATGGTTTGCAAAAATCGTACCTTCGAGTGTTTGTTTTTTGCCATCCCCCTTAAATGAAGCTAAAAGTGGCAATCTTCCTTTTTTATCAAAGAAAACAGCGCTCCCTTCGCCCAAAAAAGTTTGAATATCGCTTGTTGAAATTAAACCTTCCGATGTGAAATTATACAACGGTTTTTTAGCATAGTTTAAAATATTTCCTTCAAATTTAATTTTAGAGTCTTTATTGAAGTTTAAGCGAGTTGGCTCAACTTGAATTTTATCTTTATCAAACACAATGTTCAGTTTTTGCATTAAAAGCGAGGAGTTAAAATTTTTCAAAAGAACTTGAAAATCAGAATTTGAAAGCGTGCCCGTGAATTTATCGCCAATTTGTTCAAATTTTGTTTCAAAGTTAGAATTTTTCACTTCTAAATTGTTTAATTTGTCTGCAATATTTAAATTTTTAACATCAAGATTAATGTTTGTGTTTAAGTTTTTAAATTTACCAACAGCTGTTCCTTTTAGATATAGAGAGCCTGTTTTCACGTTGTAATTCTTCCTGATTACAGGCTCTGCAAGCGCCACAAACAATTTGCTTAGCGGTAAATTTTGCAGGTCAAAAGCAAGGTCTGTGTTTGTTTTGGAATCAATTGTCCCTTTAATATTAAATTTAGTGTCATTTATCAAAATATTTGTATTTGCAATTTTAACTTCATCTCCATTGAATAAAATATCTGAAGTTAAATCCGCAATTTTAAGCGGGGATGATTTAAACTTCGCCCAACCGTCGTGGATTTTGAAATACCCTTGCGACTTTACCTTCCTTTTGCTTGCCTTCAAATTAAAATCAGATTGAATGTAACCGGCCGTGCTTAAAGTATCGAGGTTGCTTTTGATTTTCGAAGCCTTAAGCGCGGAATGCGCAAGTTTAATTAAATCTGAAATTTGAATTTTATCCGTTTTAACAGTTAAATTTATCCCCTTAAATCTTCCGTATCTAACAAATGCCAAGATTTCCGCCCTATCTTTTTTCGATAGATAAAGATTAGAATTAAACTTCAATTTTTTGCCCAAAAATTCAGTGTGAAAATAGCTTTTTGGAAGAGTATATGAAGCAAGATTATATTCAAAATCATCAACATTCAAATATCCGCGAGAGATAAAACCACGGCGGGAATTTCTAGTTTTAAGTTTTGATGTGACACGCGCTTTGACATTATAATTTTTATACATTCCAATTGCGTCATAATATGGGATTTGAAGCATATAAAGCTTGTCGTCTTCTTTATCTTTTTTAGCCGGCGCAGGAAGGTCGGAATTTATATTCAAATCAAAATCAACCATTTTTTTATCGTTTAATTTTAATTCAGCAACGGTTTTTGCTTTGGCAGATTTACCGTTAAAATATCCTGCGGTAAGCTCTTCGCCTGCAAGAGCAAGTTTTTCGCCTGTTTTTGTATCTTTTACTTGAAGTGTGTAGTTATTTAATTTTGCATTTGGAATTTTTATTTTTATAAAAGAAAATTTGTTTTCATCTGAGCTATTTTGCACACCTTCTTGAAGGAATTTTGTATTATTATTGTAAATTTCTTCAACCAACCTCACGATTTTATATTGTTTTTGCCCTTTTTCAATATTTGATTCAATATTTACAAAAGGTTTATCAAGCTCAACACAAGAAACCTTCACGGTGAGCGCCAAAACAGAAGGAAGGGCAACACGTGCTTTGATAGAGTCTGATGAGAATATAAGAGAATTATCCGGCATAAAAACTTTAATATCATCTGCCTTCACACCAAGCGATAATAAAGGATTTGTCGTGATTTTTGGATTTTTCCAAGAAAAAGTCACGCCATAATTTTGCTTTAGAAAATCATTTGCAAGTTGCGTATAATTTTCTAGATGTATAACATTTGGCAAAACAAACAAAAATGCTAAATATAGCGCGCCAAGCAAACCTAAAACACCATAACCAAAATATCTCAAAATATTTCTCATATACTCTCCTTTGCCATCAAGAGTATTTTAGCACGAAAAAATATTCGAGAAATTACGCTTCTTTGTTTTTATCGGCTTCTTTTTCTACTTCAACAAGTTTATAAACTTTTTCAGGTGCTTTAGGTGCTTTTTCTTTTGTGTCAGTGCCTTCAGGCTTTGCTTCTTCTTTTTTATCTTTAATCAAGAAAGGTCTAACAAAAGCAAAAGTACCATAAAGCGAAACAAGAGCTGCCGCAATTTTCAAAATTCTTCCAAAGGCATTTTTTGGATTTTTAACAAGCCCGCCAAGCGTCATTAAAGTAGTTCCTGTCATAACGCCTAAATAGCCTTTAAATATTGTTCTTGGAACAGTGATTGTATCGTTCATATCGGCAGAATTTCTAACATATTTATCAATATTACTCAAAATTCTTTTATCTTCACGCATTGGCTTGTTTTTTTCGTGTGCCTTAGCTTTTGCAAAAGATACGTTTGATGTTTGAATTTTATTAATCATATGCTTAACCCTACCTAATTATGCAACTACAAAACATGTAAATTAAAAAATTTGCCCCTGTGCTATGTTTATTATACAATAAAATAAAAAAAATGGAGAATTTTATGGGAAAAGTTGCACTTATAACAGGGATTACAGGCCAAGACGGAAGTTACCTTGCGGAACTATTGCTTGAAAAAGGTTATATGGTTCACGGTATGAAAAGAAGATCAAGTTCTTTTAACACTTCAAGAATTGACCACCTTTATCAAGATATCCACAACAAAGATGCGCGCCTTAAGCTTCATTACGGCGATTTAACAGACTCAACAAATTTAATCAGATTAATTCAAGAAATTCAGCCTGATGAAATTTATAACCTTGCAGCGCAATCACATGTTAAAGTTTCATTTGATTGCCCTGAATACACTGCAAATGCAGACGGGCTTGGAACTTTAAGACTTCTTGAAGCAATTAGAATTTTAGGCTTAGAAAAGAAAACTAAATTTTATCAAGCTTCAACTTCTGAACTCTTTGGGCTTGTTCAAGAAACACCACAAAGAGAAACAACTCCGTTTTACCCACGTTCTCCATACGCTGCAGCAAAATTATATGCGTATTGGATTTGCGTAAACTACAGAGAAGGCTATAACATTTTTGCTTCAAACGGCATTTTGTTCAACCACGAATCGCCAAGAAGGGGCGAAACTTTCGTTACAAGAAAAATCACCCGCGCAGCAGCAAGAATTAAATTAGGGCTTGAAGAAAAATTATACCTTGGCAATCTATCTTCCAAGAGAGATTGGGGGCACGCAAAAGATTACGTTGAAGGTATGTGGAGAATTCTACAACAAGATAAACCTGAAGACTTTGTTCTTGCAACAGGTGTCACAACAACAATCAGAGATTTCTGCCTTCAAGCGTTCGCAAAAGCCGGTATGGAAATTGAATTTAAGGGCGAAGGGGTTAACGAAAAGGCATATGACAAAGAAACAGGCCGCGTAGTAATTGAAGTTGACCCAAAATATTTTAGACCAACAGAAGTTGACCTTCTTTTAGGCGATAGCTCAAAAGCAAGAGAAAAACTCGGCTGGGAACCAAAATATGATTTGACCGCTTTAATTTCTGAAATGGTGGAAGAAGACCTAGAAGAAGCAAAAAGGGAAAAATTCTTAAAACAAAATGGTTACGAGGTTTTAATCCCGCAAGAAGCTTAAAAAACAAAATCCGCTCTCGATGGAGCGGATTTTTAATATATAAACAACTATTTTAGTTGTTAAATCTAAATAACATTATGTCGCCGTCTTGAACGACATAATCCTTGCCTTCAAGCCTTGCAAGCCCTTTTTCTCTTGCTCCTTGCCAACCGTTTGAAGCAACAAAATCATCATAGCCCACAACTTCTGCCCTTATGAAACCTTTTTCAAAGTCAGTGTGGATAACACCTGCCGCAGCTGGCGCTTTCATACCTTTTTTAATTGTCCACGCCTTAACTTCTTTTTCACCGGCGGTTAAATACGTTCTAAGGTTAAGCAAGTCATAGGCAGATTTTATCATTTTTTCTATACCTGAAGAGTCAACTCCAAGTTCTGCTAAATAATTTTTTGCTTCAGCTTCGCCAAGCTCTACAAGCTCAGATTCAATTTGCGCGGAAATTATAACCATTTGAGCACCGTGTTCTTCTGCGTATTTTTTAACTCTATCCGTAAACTCATTTCCTGTTGCGATATCGTCTTCAGAAACATTTGCGCAATAAATAACAGGCTTTGTCATAAGCAAATTCATTGACTTCAAAGCTTTTTTCTCGTCTTCCGTAAAGCCATCAAGCGAAATAAAGGAAACATCTTGAAGGAGCTTTAGCACTTTTTCAATCGCTTCATATTCAATAACCGCGTCTTTTTCGCCGGCTTTATATTGTTTTAAAACTCTTTTTTGTCTATTTTCAAGAGATGTCATATCAGCAAGAGCAAGCTCTGTGTTAATAACTTCAATATCGTCCATCGGGTCAATTTTACCTTCCACATGGATTGTGTTTTCGTCTACAAAACATCTTACAACTTGAATTATCGCATCACATTCTCTAATGTTTGCCAAAAATTGGTTGCCAAGCCCTTCGCCTTTGCTTGCACCTTTAACAAGCCCTGCAATGTCAACAAATTCAATGCTTGTTGGCACTTTAACCGTAGTTTTTACAATAGGCGCAATGATATCAAGCCTTTCGTCAGGAACCGTCACAACGCCTACGTTTGGGTCAATTGTACAAAACGGATAATTTGCGCTTTGTGCATTTTTTGAAGATGTAAGCGCATTAAAAAGGGTTGATTTTCCAACATTTGGCAGCCCCACAATTCCACACTTTAACAAAATTTTCCTCTTTTCTTTCTAAAATAATATCTTAAATACTATTTTATAATAAAAAAGCAAAAAATGCTCATCTGCATCAATAATTAGTCCTTCACTAAATCAGACTTTGCGGTTATAATAAATAAAGAAGGGGAGCTAATGAAGCTTTTTAGAAAAAGGTATTTTAATTTTTTACTTTTATTCTTAGTGTGTGCATTCGCATTGAGCATATTTTTCTGCAAAGATTTTTATAAAACAATGTTAGATAGAGCTCAAGGCTATTATTGGATTTGGCAAGGTGATAAGCACTATAAAAACAAAGAAATTCATAAAGCCATTATTTCATACAGATACGGAATAAGGCTTCACCCAACGCATTACAGAGCAAAATACAACCTTGCAAACATCTATGTAATGTATGAAGATTATCTATCGGCAACAGAGCAATACCAAAAAGCACTTGAAGTTAACCCATATTATCAAGTTGCAAGAATAAACTATGCAATTGTGCTTGCAAACGCGCTTTTAGATTATGACAAAGCAATCGAAGAATATACAACTGCAATTGAAAAAAGGCCTAAAAAATGGTCATACATTCCGTTTATTGTAGATAATAAATCGACTTTCAAACACAATATCGGCGTTGCATACTATAACCTTGGAATTGCTTGGCGCAAAAAATCTATGCTCGTAGCACAAAACCCGATTAAAGTAAGGGATTGCCTCGAAAACGCAGTTGAAGCGTACAATAAGGCGCTTGAAATTAAAAAAGATTACGAAACATATTATAATTTAGCGCTTGTTGAGCATTTGCTCGGCAATTACATAAACGCCGGCGAATATTATTGCAAGGCAATTGAAATTGAACCATTGAACTACGGGGCGCATTACAACCTTGCTCTTATGCTTAGAACTGTTAAAAAATATACAGAATCATACGACGAGTTCAAAAAAGCAGGGTTGATTTTAGACGCGAACGGCGAAGGAAACAGAACAAGATACATTTACGATATGTTAAACAACACAATGGTGAAAATCGTGGCGAAAAATGACTACAACTATCTTGTTCAGCACATTCAAGAAGAATCTGACACGCTTGCAAGCGAAGTAACATATATCAACGGTGTTCTTGTGGTATCTGATGAATTAGACAAAGCAATGATTGAAAATTTCAGAAAATGCGCGCTTAAAGAATACCATCAAAAGAAGAAAAAAGGAAAGAATATATTTAAAAAATGAATACCGAATTTTTAGGAAATTTATTTGAACTAATAAAACAATCAAAAGATGAAAACGTGCTGTTTGATAAATTTTTGAGCTTGGAAAAAAATTGCAAAGACAAAAGCACCCTTGAAGTTGCACAAAAAATTGTAAATATGGCAATCAGCAACTTAAAAGAAAGAAAATCCTTGCTGAAAAGCATAAAATACTATCAAACAATGAAAAATATTGCGAAAATTGTCGAAACACAATATGAATTAAAATACATTCTTCCAATAATAGGCGAAATGATAGATGGCTTAATCGAAGACCATTTGATATACATTTTCCTTAAAAATGCACACAAAAAAGAATACAAACTCGCTTGGCCAACAAGGTGCATTTCAAGCGAAATTCAAAATAATTTATTAAAAATAACCTCAAAAGGGAAAGCTATAATCGACGACAAAACAGGTGTTTTCCCCTTAATGTGCGACGACAAAGTGCTTGGCGCAATTGTTGCTCATAACCATTTTGAAAAATTAAACAAACAAGAAGAGCTTATGCTTCTTGAAATTTCAAAACAAGTAAGCCTTACAATTTCAACTGCCATTAAAAACGGCAAAATCTTAAAAGACGCAACGCTTGACGCCCTTACGGGAATAAACAACCGCAGGCAATTTGAAATTAGGCTTAAGCAAGAAATTGCAACCGCAAAAAGGCAAAATTCCTCGCTTTGCGCAATTATGATGGACATCGACCATTTCAAAAGCGTAAACGACACATATGGGCACGCCGTTGGCGATTTGGTACTCAAAAACGTATCAAAAATCATACAAAAAGAAATTCGTGAATACGATATCGCTTCAAGATATGGCGGGGAAGAGTTTAGCATAATTTTGCCATACACCGCGAAAGAAGAAGCGGCAAAAGTTGCCCAAAGGCTTCGTCAAGCGGTTGAAAAGAAAAAAATCAATGTTTCTGATTTCAATATCGAAGGGGTTGAAGAAATTTCTGTCACAATTTCGCTTGGTGTAAATGAGTTTGATAAAAATGAAGAAGACCCTTCTGTTTTATATAAAAACGCAGACAAAGCACTCTATGAAGCAAAAGAAACCGGCAGAAACAAAGTTGTAACCTATAATGCAAATTTGTAATTTTACTTTATGACACAAACTAAAAAAGACCTCGCAAAATGAGGTCTTTTTAATATTTTATTCTAATTAAATTAACTAAAACTAAGCGCCAAAGCACATAAGAGCTTTTACGCTTCTTGCTGTGTCTTGAACTTCTTTTTCAGAATTTTCAGCAGTAATTGTTTCATCCAAAATTCTCATTGCTTCAGTTTTATCCGCAAGAGTTAAAAGTTCATTAATTGTTGACATTGCAACACGAGCGCTCATATCATTAATGCCTTTTCCTTTGTTAGTGATTGCAAGTTTAAGAAAATCAGTCGTATTTTTTCTAACTAAACATCTGCTAACAAGTTCTCTAACATCGTCAGATGGAGAATTTGTGCCCAATTCTTCTAAAATTCTAAGAGCTTCACGTTCGTCTTCGTGTTTTGAGATAGCTTCAATAACATTTGTAATTCTTCTCATAGTTTACGCCCCCATCACTTTCAATTCGTTGCGGAATAATTCTTCAAGCTCGCCGATTGGTTTTTTGCGAAGTCTTGAAACATTATATGTGAAGCAATCAAAATTAATGTCTTGATTTAAAGTGTCTGAAACTCTTGAAATAAATGTTGTTGCGCCTTCTTTAATGTTACGCGCAAATTCAGTAACTGTTGTTTTAAAACTATCAACTTTGTTCAAAGTTGCAGTCCAGGCACTTGCAGTTAATTTTGAAATATCTCTGATTTTATCTTGGAATGCGTTTGTTTTTGGTGCAATTTTCTTTGCAGATTCAAAAACATCCATTTGAAGAATTGTTCCTTTGAATGTAATTCCAAAAGGATTTGTATTAACTTTGTCGGCATTAGTGCCGATTTTTGTTTCATTTCTAAGATTTTTAAATTTGTTAAAAGCGTCTAAACTTGCTCTCAACGGGGAAATTCGTTCCATAGCACAACCTCTATTCTCTACTCTATGTAAAGTATCATACATAAAAAAACAGGTCATCGTACTTTTGATGGATAAAATTTCTAAATTTCCTGATGAGAATCAACTTTTTCAGAGATATTTTTTATGATTTTAATTTTAATAACGCGAGCGCCGTCAACTTCCAAAACCTTAAAGACAAAATCGCCCACAACCACTTCGTCGCCAACGACTGCAACCCTGCCTAAATATTTAATTACAACGCCGCCAAGTGTTTCAACGTCGTCGTCTTCTAAAATATCTGCAAATTCTTCTGTTTCGAAAAATTCGTTAAATTCATCGAGCCTAAACATAGCGTTTGCAACATATTCATTTTCTTTAACTTGCTTAATTTCAGCTTCTTCTTCGTCAAATTCGTCTTGAACTTCGCCAAACACTTCTTCAAATACATCTTCAAGAGTGATAATTCCGCTTGTGCCGCCAAATTCATCGAAAACAATTGCCATTTGAGATTTCTTTTCTTTGAATTCAATTAGCAAATTGTCCATCGTCACGGTTTCAGGAACAAGCATTGTCTTTCTGATGATATCCTTAAGCCTGATTTCCGCCCCATTTAAAACGAGCGGATAAACATCTTTCACATGCAAAATACCCAAAACATGGTCTAAATCTTCTTCGTATACAGGATATCTTGTATATTGGCTTTCAAGAATTATTTTATTCAACTCTTCAAATGTAATATCAACAGGAATTGCAACCACGTCAGGCCTTGGCACCATAACTTGTTTTGCTTGAATGTCTGAAAATTTAAACACATTTTGCAAAACTTCTTTTTCAGTGTCATTCAAAACGCCTTCTTTGTGGGAAGCGTCGATTATCATATCGATTTCTTCAACAGAGCAAACCGTGCGCTCTGTGTGAGCCGGCGGAATTTTAAACAAAGAAAGCATAAAATTGCCGCAACCGTTCAAAATCCAAATAAATGGAGTGAAAAGTTTTGTTATCCAAGCCAAAGGGCGTGCAATCAAAAGAACTGTTTTTTCAGTGTATTGAAGCGCAACAGATTTTGGCATTAATTCACCAAGAACAACATGGAATAATGTTATGAGCGAAAATGCAATAGTTACAGAAATTGAATGAGTTGTCACCTGCCTTGACATTTCCGGTAAAAAGTTAAATATAGGCTCAATTATAGTAGCGAGCGTGCCTTCGCCGACCCAACCAAGACCGATTGATGAAATTGTGATACCAAGCTGAGTCGCAGCGATTGATTTATCGAGATGTTCAATTGAATTAAGCGCAATAGCTGCTTCTTTATTTCCTTCATGCGCAAGTTGCGAAAGCCTTGTAGTTCTAATGGATACAATTGCAAACTCACTTGCAACAAAAAATGCATTCGCGAGCAATAACGCAGTAAAAATCAAAAAATTTGTAAACATATCAGCTTAATTATACACCATAGATTATTTTTATACAAATTGTTAACTAATTTTCAAGAAGCACTTTGATAGCTTCGCCTGATGAGTGCTCTTCGAGAGCACGTTTAGCATATTTCATCTGCATTTTCTTTGTAATTAATTTTTCAACTTCAATTTTTCCTGAAGCAATCAAATTAAGCGCCTCTCTAAAATATTTAGGAGTGTGATGGAATACACTCACAATGTTCACTTGGTCGTAGTGTATTCTTCCTGTGTCTAAATTAACACTTGAGCCTTTTGAGCAACCGCCAAACAGGTGCACCGTGCCACCGCGCCTAACAAGAGAGAAAACTTGTTCCCAAATTTCAGGAAGCCCAACGCATTCAATCACAACATCAAGCCCCATCCTCTCTTCTGTCATAGAAAGTATTATCTCTTTTGGGTCAGGATATTTTTTAAGATCAATAACTTCATCAACATGCGCAAACTCGCGTGCCATCTTAAGTTTCAATGGGTTTCTGCCCATCGCAATAACACGAGCCCCGCTCAATTTCGCAAGAGCGCAAAACATTAAACCAATTGGCCCAATCCCAATAACACCAACTGTTTCGCCTTTTTTAATTCCTGTTTTATCAAAACCATGAACGACATTTGCCAAAGGTTCAGAAAAAGCAGCTTTTTCAAACGGCAAGTCGTCCGGAATTTTAATCATATTTTTTTCTACAATTCTGCTTGGAACAACGATATATTGAGCATAAGCACCGTTCAATAAATCTAAATTTTCACACAAATTTTCTTCACCGTGCCTACAATAAAAACATTCGCCACAAGGCGCAGAATTAGCTGCAACAACCCTATCGCCAATTTCAAAATTTTTAACCGCGTCATCTTTTTTAACAACAATTCCTGCAAATTCGTGCCCAAAACCGGAAGGTGTTTTTTTGATTAAAACGGGATGACCGCGACGAAGAGTTTTAACATCTGTCCCGCATGTAAGCGCCGCTTCGACTTTTACCAACACTTCGCCTTCTTGAAGCGCGGGAATTGAAACTTCTTCCCATCTAATATCTTGTGGTTTATAATATCTTATCGCTTTCATTTTATTCATAATTCAACATACGCCTTATAAATTTTGCCTTTTGTTGTGTCATCAAGGGCAAATGCAATATCATCAAATTTATATGTTGTTGAGATATTATCGAGATTAATTTTGCCCTGCGTTATCATTTTATAAGAAGTTTTTAAATTGTCAACAGATGGCGAATAGCTTGCAATGACAGACAATTCACGGTAATAAATATCATTATTTGTGTAGCCATCGTCGGTTTTTACAGATGAAAATACAATTATTTTTCCCCCATCTCGAACATATTTAAGCGCGGTTGGAATTGCATGGTGTGAGCCTGATGTCATAAAAATTGCGTCGTACTTGATGTTTTCGTCAAATTTTATATCGTAATTCAGGGCATTTTCTTGCCTTTTGTTATCAATATCAAATCCATAAGCGCTGTAGCCGTAGTTTTTTGAAGCCTGTGTCATTAAAAGCCCGATTGAGCCAAGCCCGATAGTTAAAGTGTTCGCGCCGTTAATTAAATCAGCACGTTCAACCGCGCGAATGCAGCACGCAAGAGGCTCAACGAATGCCATATGGTCGTATTCAAAGCCCTTGGGCACCATAAATGTTGCATGTTCAAGATGACCTTCGCTTGCAAATAAATATTCTGAAAACCCGCAAGGAAAAAGGTTTGTCGATTTAAAAAACCTGCACATTGAATAACTTTTGCGCACGCAATATTCGCAAGTGCCGCAAGGATAATGGTGCGAAATAACAACGATATCGCCTTTTTTAAAACTTGTTTTCGTGTTTATTTCAACAATTTCACCAACAACTTCATGCCCCAAAATCGCACTATCGTCTTTTTCTCTAATTTTTACAATATCGGAACCGCACAGCCCGCAGCCAATAACCTTAATTATTGCGCCTAAGCCATTTAAAACAGGTTTTTCAACATTTATTATTTCTAAATTTCCATTTTTTAGTTTCAAACTTTTCATAATTGGATTATACTACAAGAATGCAGGAAGATAAGCAAATAAAAAAATGCACAAGATGTGGGCTTTGCGCTTCAGTGTGCCCGCTGTATGAAATTAAACCGAGCGAAAAAACAATCGCAAGAGGGAAATTTCTTCAGCTTTTGGGCGTTTTGAAGGGTGATTTAGTTTTAAATAAAAAAATCAGGCAGAACATAGATTTTTGCCTAAACTGCTCAAAATGCACGCAAAATTGCCCGTCAGAAATTAACACTATCGAGCTTTTTGCACAAATTAAACACAAAAATTTAACCTTGAGCGAAAAAATATTAAACAGCAAATTTATTTTTAAATTAAAACTTTTGCCAATCAAATTTCTTTTTCCGCCAAGCAGAAAATTATCTCTTCAAAAAGGTGAAATATATTTTAAAGGTTGCGTTCCAAGCTATTCAAACTCCGGCGAAAACATTTGCTGCGGCTTGCCATACAAAGC
The DNA here is from genome assembly GCA_964570895.1 of uncultured Gammaproteobacteria bacterium. Classification (GTDB taxonomy): domain Bacteria; phylum Cyanobacteriota; class Vampirovibrionia; order Gastranaerophilales; family Gastranaerophilaceae; genus RGIG1918. The sequence continues at coordinate 257,148 of CAZMZD010000002.1, read as the reverse complement.
ATCAGGCAATATTGAAGCGGCAAACGCTATGGCGCAGAAAAACATAGAAATTATAGAAAACCCAAAAATCAAAAAAGTTTATTTTGATTGCGCAAGTTGCTATCAAACTGTTTATAATTACCCTTTCAAAAACCCTGAAACACTTGAAAAACTTGTGCTTTTAGAGCCTTTATATTTTCCTGAAAATAAAAAATTCTCAATTCATAAACCTTGCCACATGTCGCAAAGAGAATTTTTAGATTTAGAAGAAAAACTTAAAAACAGGTCGAATTACATAAGCGCGTATGATGACAAAAATTTTAGATGTTGCGGGCTTGGCGGAACTTTCTTTATAAAGCACCCGCTTGTTGCTCTTGAATTATGCCTTAGAAATGCGCAAAAATTTATTGACTTAAAAACAGATTACGTGCTTTCCCCTTGCCCTGTTTGCACTTTAAGTCTAAGGTTTGGAATGTGGTATCTGAAATTTATAAAACACAAAAAGCACAATATAAAAATTAAACAATATTAATTATTTTTTAATTCCCGCTTTTTCTTTGATGGATTTTTTACCCATGATTTTTCTTATGACACCTGAAGCTTTATCTTCTTTTGAATAATAATCTTCAAGTTGCTCTTTGTTCATTTTTCTAATAGGAGTGCGTGTTAAAAATCTGATTGTAGATTCGTTTGTAAGTTCTGTAAGAGCTGTAATTCCTGTTGCTGCAAGCAAGCTTGAATTGAATGCAGGACCAAACAAGCCCATATAAGCGTCGATAAACACTCTGTTTGAGAAGTAGTTAACAATTCTGTGTAAAATTCTTTGGTTTGTAACTTCTTTAACACGAGGTGTAACTTCGCCTTTTGATTGGATAAGTTCTTCGTTTCTATAATCCATTACAGAGAAGAAACTCGGAATTAAAGTGTTAAAGAATACAAATTTCTTAATTAATTTTCTGTTATCCAACATTGAAGTATTGATATCAAAACCGTTATCAACCATTCCGTTTACATATTTTTTAAGGCCTTCTGAAACATTTTCGCCATTCTTTTCAAGCTTAGCGATTTTTTTGTTTATTTTATGGATTATTTCAACAACTGCTTTTTGATCTTGAGGAGATTTGTAAGAAGTCATTGGAGTAAATTTCTTCAAAGCCTTGGGGTCAACTTTTTTAAGAACCCTATCAGACCATTTTTCGCCGGTGCTGAATGGTTTAACAACAATTGCACCAAGCCCGCTCAAAACATTTGAAACTTTACCAAGCGGTGTGTCTGAAGATTTTAAAATATATGTCGCGCCACCTTGCGCGAGGTTGCTTTCTGTCGCTTTACTTAAAATTTCTGCAAATTTATTTTTATCAGCAGCTTGCAAACCTTTTAAAGCCTTCTCTACATCAGTTTTTGCAATTTTAACTTCACGGATTTTTAATTTATCCATATTTTCTGCAATTGTGTCTGATATTTTTCCAAAGAACTTAGCTGCTGGTTTTGAATATTTTGTAAGTATGCCTTTGCCGAGACCAAGTGCAAACAACCCAGCGATTGCACCAAAGACGATTTTTACAGGATTAGCGCCTTCTTGTTCTTCACTTGCGCCTAGTTCTGTTTTAGCAATTTCTGTTTCTTTTGGTTTTTCTTCTTCTTTAGCAACATTTACTTCAGGTTTATCTTTATGGAGTTCGTTATATTTTTCAATCGCTTTTTCTTTTGAAATTGGCCCCAATGCTTTGCCTGAAATCAACCTTGAAATAACTTCAATAAATAATGTTGTGGTCATTAAGTTTACAACAGCCGCATTTCCATTTGAGTTTGTAAACCTTGAAAGCGCGCCCATCGTCGCAAACGAAGCAAGAGCTTTGATAATTCCTCTTGTTGCGTCATATTTAAATCTTTCTTTTTCGCTCTTTTTAGCTTTTTCATGGTCGTCATCGTGGAAACGGCTAATGTTGTAAAAATCTCTCGCTGAAAATATACCTGAAACAGTGGATGTTGCAAGCGCATTTAATGCTCTTTCGGATTGAGTCGAGTAACTGCCATGGCTTCCTCCTGAAAGTTTGACATAGAAATCTTCTAAAACGCTTGCCCCACCATCTTTATTTGCTTTAGCTATTTTATCCGTAACACCATGAAGTGATGAAATAATTTTTTCTGCTTTAACTTGTTCGCGTCTTTCAGACAAGAACTTAGAGCTTTTTACTGTATCGAGCCAAGCTGCGTCTTTGAACACTTTTGTTTTTTGAAGAGCATCAATTGCGGCATTTGGCGCGTCTTTTAAAAGCCCAGGATAGATAGGATAAACCACTTTTTTAAGCAATTTAACCGCAATTGGCAAATCTGTAAAAGTTATTTCTTCGCCTTTAATATTAAACTTAACGTCTGTTTTTACATCTTTGGCAATTTTTTTAGCGCTATCTATAACTTCAGACATCCTGCCATCAAAAACTCCGTTTCCAAGGTTAATATCATTAGGTCCAAAGTTTAATTTATGAACATCGCTTTTGAAAGCTTTTTCAAAAACATCTTTTGCAACGGTTTTAATTTCATTAATATCAACACGTTTTTTTCCAAAACTTTGCTTATATTGAGGGGAAGAAACCCCTGACCTCACATTTTCTGCAGGATTTTTGGGTTTCTCATTATAAAACTTTGATTTTACGTTTATCACTTCTTTAAACTAAAAATAGCCTTCCTAAGTATTATAAAACATGACAAGAAAAAAAATTGCTATTTAACATAAAATCTTTATCTTTCTTAATGTTTTTGTAAATAGGCGCAAAATAGGGTATTCTGTAAGTATGGTTGAAAAAAATGTAAAAATTACAGTGGTCGACGATGATGTTTTAGTCACAAAAACATTAAAAAATTTGCTTATGCTTGAAGGCTATGAGCATGTCGAAGCATTTAACCATCCGCAAGAAGCCTTGGAATATTTAAAGCTTGAAGAGCAAGATTTAGTTATTTCAGATTTTATCATGCCCGATATGAACGGAATTGAGTTTTTAAAAGAAGCAAAAGAAATTCAAGGCGAATGCACTCAAATTCTTCTTACAGGCTATGCAGACAAAGAAAACGCTATCCGCGCAATTAATGAAACAGGGATTTTTAAATACATTGAAAAACCTTGGCAAAACAAAGATTTAATTTTGAATATTAAAAACGGAGTTGAGCGCACAAAATTAAAAAAACAGCTGAAAGAAAAAATGATTGAACTTGAAGCTGCGAATGCCGAACTTGAAAAATATTCAAAAAACTTAGAAAGTATGGTCGAAGAAAAAACAAAAGAAATTGTTGAAACAACAGCAAAGTTAAAAACAATTTTTGATAATTGCGCAGATGGCATTGTGATTTTTGACAAAAATTACAAAATTTTAACCATAAACCCAATGACAACGGAGCTTTTTGGGTTAGATGAAAATTTAATTTTGGGCAAAAACTTTTTTGAACTTGTGATTAATGAAAAAAACCAAAAGGTTTTTGATATTTTGAAAGAAAATAAATATCCGTACCTTAGAAATTTCAGCCTTGTAAATTATAAAGACGAGAAAAAAATCCCAATAGAATTAAGCCTTTCGCCCGTGTTTGACGAAACACACAACTTCTACATTGCAGTTATTCATAACGTAACTCTTCAAAAAGAAAACGAGCGCCTTCGCGATGATTTTATGGCAACTTTGACACACGACTTAAGAACGCCTCTGCAAGCTGCAATCAGCGGTTTAGAGTTTATATTAAACAAAAGCCTTGGAGAGGTTACGGAAGAACAAAATTTATTCCTTAAAACTATGAAGGAAAGCAACGAAGATATGCTTGGGCTGGTAAACGCTCTGCTTGAAGTTTATAGATACGAAAGCGGAAAACTTTTCCTTTGCAAAACTCAATTCTGTATAAACACTTTAATTAAAAAATGCGTGAAAGAATTAGAAATTCTTTTTGAAGACAAAAAAATAATTTACGATTTTGAAGACGAACAATTTATTATAAATGCTGATATCAATGAAATAAGGAGGGTTTTAACCAACTTAATTTCAAATGCCCTAAAACACAGCGAATGCGCAGATGAAATTGTTATCACAACATACAAAAAAGACAGAAACGCAATTGTAAAAGTTAAAGATAACGGCATTGGCTTAAGCAAACAAGACGCAGACAATTTATTTAAGCGCTTTTCACAAGGAACTGCCCGCAAGAAAAACTGCTCAACAGGGCTTGGGTTATATCTTTCAAGGCAAATAATCGAAGCTCATAACGGCAAAATTTGGGTTAATTCAGAAGAAGGAAAAGGCTCAGAATTTATATTTGAATTAAAAGGCACAATAGTAGAAAATAGGACTTTAATATAATGGAAAAAATAAAAATTTTATTAATCGAAGATCATGTTATGACAAGGCTTGGAACCGCAATGGTGATAAAACAAGTTGAAAATTTCGAACTTGTGGCTGAAGCAGGGGACGGCGAAGCCGGAGTCAATCTTGCGAGAAAATTTTTACCTGATGTAATTTTAATGGACATTGGGCTTCCAAAGCTTGATGGCATTGAAGCCACAAAAAAACTTAAACAAGAGTTAAACATCGGCGCAGGAATTTTAATGTTCACTTCTCGCGACAATCGCGAAGATGTATTCTCTGCCCTTAAAGCAGGCGCGGACGGCTATATTATGAAAGGCTCCAGCCCTGAAACCTTAATTAACGCAATTAATGCAATCGGAAGTAAGGCAAGCTGGCTCGACCCTCAAATTGCAAGGCTTGTGCTCTCTTCAATTCAAGAAGATGAAGCAAAACAAGAGCAGCAAGAAGAAACTGCAAAATCACAAGACAAAAAAGAAAATAATAAATACGGGCTAACCCGCCGCGAACTTGAAGTTTTGTCTTTAATTGTTCAAGGGCTGTCTAACCCTGAAATTTCAGAAAGGCTAGTGGTTTCGCTTGCAACGACAAAAGCGCATGTTCATAGTATTTTGCAAAAATTATACATTCAAGGAAGAGCAAAAGCCGCTGTCTTTGCGCTGCAAGAAGGACTTGTTTAAAACTTGAAAAAATCTATCCCATCATTAAAAAATAATTAAACCTTTTATATGAGCGAAAATTAACCAATAGAAGGTAAAATGAATAAGGTTAATTGCAATTTGGGGTAGTTTTGTACAATATAATTAATCCTGTAAATATTACATACAGAAATTTGCCGACCATAAAGCCTAAAAAAGAAGAGGCTAAAGAGGCAGATAATAAGCAGGCGGAACAAACAAATGGTTATTCGCCCAAAACCCCTGACGTACTTGACGAGGGGCAAAAAAGAAGAGAGTTTCCAAACGGAAACGCAGTTGCGATTGACTATGCAAAAAACAAAATTAACATATCTCAAATTTTAACCGATTTTAGAAGCACAATATCCGCAATTGCCACCCCACCAAAGGTTTCAGAAGAAATTGAAGGATATTTAAAAATCATTGACACAGAAAGTGCCAAAGAAACCCCAAATAGAGATATAATCAGAACAAATTTAAAATATGCCTCGCAAATTGCAGACAACTACATCTCAGAAACACTTGAAAAAGAGTCCAAAGTCGTTGAAAATTGGGTCGACGCACTATTTTTGCAAAGAATAGTATACAAAGCAAACCCGGAAGACGTAAACGAAGCTTACAAAATCAAAATTGAAAAAAGTGCGAAAATTGAAAATGCAAAACAGCGCGGAATTGAAGCAAAACAGCAAAAAGAAGAATATAAAAACGAATTTATATCCGTTCTAAAAGAAGCAAAAGCAGAAAAAACAGACCTCAAAACCGCATTTAGCAAATATACAGAAGCACTCAACATTGCAAAAAAACTTGAAAACCCTGAATATATAGCCGCAGCACACCTTGAAAGAGCAAAAATCCTAGATAGGTGCGACTATCCTCGCCTTGCAGTGAGCGAATTTGCCCGTGCAACAAATTGCAATGACCACAACATCAAAACGCACGCACACCTTGGGCTTGCGCAAATTTACGACGATTACGGTGAATTTGAAGGCGCAAAAGAAAATTACCATGAAGCAGTTGCGCAAAGCGGAGAAGCAGACAATATGACAGGGCAAACCCTTGCGCTCAAAGGGCTTGGCACGCTTTATGCAAATAAATTTAACCTTCAAAACACACAAATGTTTAACGATTTAGCACTTGTCAGCATGGAAGATGTGCAAAACGAAAATATTAAAGCAAGAACTTATAAAAGAATAGCGGACGATTACAGCTATCTTGGCGAAAACAAAAAAGCTCTCAATTACCTCAAGCTTTCAACAGAAATATTCAATAACCAAGAAAACAAAAGCTTGAGAGCTGAAAATTTAGAAAAAAATTACACAATGGCTTCCGATTTAATGGAAAAACTTGGGAACACACCTAAGGCAAAATCTCTTTTATTAAAAGCTCGTCTTGCAAAACTTTCCGCGTAACATCGTATTTTCCGCAAGGCAAAACAAAATTAACTTCGCCTGACACCACTTTTTTATCGGATTTCATAAGCTCAATTATTTTATCTGCCCTAAAACCAGATGGCACTTCAGTTTTTAAACCAAGCAAATGCAAAAGCCCAACTGCCTTTTCGTAATATTCTTGCTCAACTAAACCTAGTTTTAAAGATAAATCAAAAGCAAATTTTAAGCCGATTGAAACGCCTTCGCCGTGCGTGATTTTATAGTTTGTTAAGTTTTCAAGCGCGTGGCAGAGGGTGTGCCCCAAGTTTAATATCGCGCGAAGATTACTTTCGCGCTCATCAGCTGCCACAACATCCGCTTTAATTTGGCAAGAACGAGCAATTATATTTTCGTAATTTTGTTTATAATCCTTAGCGGATAGAAAATCGAAAAAGGTGAAGTTTTCATCATATGTGTCAGAGGCCGTTTTTTCAATATATGCATATTTCACAACTTCCGCAAGCCCTGTTTTAATCTGCCTTTCAGGCAAAGTTTGAAGAACAGTTGGATCAATTATAACGCGCTTTGGCTGATAAAAAGCACCGAGCAAATTTTTTCCGTATTTCGTATTTACTGCAACTTTTCCGCCAACAGATGAATCAACTTGCGCAAGCAGGGTTGTTGGAATTTGAACAAAATTCACGCCCCTTAAAACACTTGAAGCAACATAACCTGTAATATCTCCCACAACGCCACCACCAAGCGCAACAATAGTGTCTTTGCGCTCAATTTTAGCTTTTAAAAGTTCATTTGCAATATATTCAAAAGTAGCAAGATTTTTATATTTTTCACCATCTTTTATGACAATCATTTTGCGTGCATATTTTTTCAAATACTTCCCGTAAAGCCTGTTTACGGTGGTGTTTGTAACAACAAACACTTCGTTTTCCCTAAAGTATTCATCGAGATTTTTAAGAATATTGTTTTCGATTATTATAGGATAAGACCTATCCCCTAAATTCACCTCGATTTTCATAAATACCTCATAATATCTTGCACAACTTCAATTGGGTTTCTGTTTGCGCGAATTGCGCATTTCGAGCATTTAAAATACATTGGTTTTCTATCAAAAGAAAGCTTTTCAAATTCTTCATACGTTGATAATTTTGGGCGAGATACATCCCCCGAAATTCTCTCATATAAAATTCTAGGTGGCGAATCTAAATAAAAAACATTTTTAACTTCGCGAAAAATCGGATAATTTCTAGGTTCAACAACTGCCCCGCCACCGCATGCTATAACGCAATTTTCCTCGTTAAAAGTTTCTTTTAAAATTTCTGTTTCAATCTGCCTAAAATGTTCTTCGCCGTCATGAGCAAAAATTTCAGCAATAATCCTGCCTTCGCGCTCTTCTATGAGATTATCCGTGTCTATAAATTTAAAACTAAGTTCATCGGCAAGAATTTTACCTATTGTGCTCTTTCCGGAGCCCATCATGCCAATTAAAACAACATTATTTTTTTCCATAATTACTTTTTATCTGCTCCATATTATCAGACCCAAAACGTTCTAAAAACGCATTCAAGAGCACAATTCCCACCATATTCACAGCAACTGCGCCACAAGCTTCGACAGCACAAGTGTCTGAACGTTCAAAATGAGCTTTTTTAGGCTCTTTCGTTTTAATATCAAACGAATTTAAGGGCGAAATCATTGTCGGGATGGGTTTCATGGAACATTTTATAACCAAATCTTCTCCGTTTGTCATCCCGCCTTCAAGCCCACCGGCGTTATTTGTTTTTCTGGTGCATTTCCCGTCAAAATACATTTCGTCATGAACTTTGTCGCCTGAATGATTTGCAACATCGCGCCCCATGCCAATTTCAACAGATTTTATTGCAGGAATGCTCATAACCGCTTGCGCAAGAAGCCCGTCAAGCCTTCTGTCCCAATGAACGTGTGAGCCAAGCCCAATGGGCAAGTTCTTATAAACAACTTTTATTTCGCCGCCAAGCGTGACACCGGCACTTTTTGCCTCATCAATTTTTGAATTAAATTTATCAGGGTCGCACTCACCGCCGATTGATAAAATTTCAAATTCACCAACTATATCAAAAGCAGATAAAATACACCTTGCAATTGCGCCGACCGCCACTCTTGTTGCGGTTTCGCGCGCGCTTGAACGTTCTAAAATGTTTCTAATATCCTCTGTATTATATTTATATGCGCCTGCAAAATCTGCATGCCCAGGGCGAGGAATTGTTATTTCTTTTGAGCGCAAAACATCCGCATAAAGCTCTCTATCCACTGCTTCTGTGCTCATTGGGATTTTCCAATTTTCAAAATCTTTGTTGTTTATTTGAATGCAGACAGGAGAACCCATCGTTTTACCATGGCGAATGCCTGACAAAACTTCGATTTTATCAGTTTCAATTGCCATTCTTCCGCCCCTGCCGTAACCTTTTTGGCGAGAAGCAAGTTCGCTGTTTACAAAGTCAAAATCTATTTCAAAACCTGAAGGCAGCCCCTCAATTATTGCACTTAAGCACTTACCGTGCGATTCTCCGGATGTTAAAAATCTAATTCCCATTTTTTCCTCTATACATACACCCAAGGCACATGTTCTTCTGCAATCATAACTTCAACGCCTGTTTTTGCAATGATTGCCTGCATTTGCGGCAAAAATGGAATTTCTGATTCAAAATGCCCAACATCTGCCACCGCAAAACCGCGTACTTCTAAAGCATTATGGAATTTTACATCGCCTGTGATATATAAATCTATGTCATAATTTTCAAGTTTTTTAATGTTGCCGGCTCCTGCTCCTGCACAAAGCGCAACATTTCTAACCGTTTCGATATTGTCAGGATTAATAAGTTTAATTCTTTCAGAGCCAAGTGCTGTTTTTGCAGACTCAAGAAAATCATCGAGCGCAATTTCGTCTTTAATGTGTGCAATTTTAATGTAATCATCGGCCGGCACAAGGTTTTTCAAGCCTAAAACGCCCGCAAGCGTGTCCGTTGTTGAACCGTATGTTTTATCCATATTCGTATGTGCACTATAGACACAAATATTATGCTTAATTGCTTGCACTATAATTGGATTATCAATCTTGCTCAATTTATTAAATATAAAAGGGTGATGAGTGACAATTAAATCGCAATCGTTTGTGATTGCTTGCTCAAGCACATCTTTTGTAAGAGAAAGCGCAACCAAAACTTTATTTGTATAATCGTGGTGCAAATTAATTTGCCAACCGGAATTATCCCAATCTTCCGCAAGGTCAAGAGAAGCATACCCTTCAATTACTGAAATAATTTTTTCCGTCTTAATCATACAAAAGCTCCAAAATTTTATCTGCTGCCTGTTTTTTAGAAATATTTTCAAAATGCTTAATGTCTTCTGATTTTGAAATTATATATATTTCCGTGTCGTCTTTTCCTAGGGATTTTTGCGCTTCGTTTGCAATTATATAATCGCATTTTTTGGCTTCTAATTTTGATTTAGCGCACTCAAGCAAGTTTTCCGTCGCAAGGCAAAAACCAATCACTTTTTGATTTGATTTTTTATTCTCTGCGATACTTTTAAGTATATCAGGATTTTTAACTAACTCAAGCCTTAAAATTTCATTTTTTTCTTTTGCAATTTTTTGCGTTTCCGGTTTTTCAATTCTATAATCTGCAACCGCAGCCGCCATAATTAAATAATCTGCACCTTCAAATTCAGCTTTTGTTGCGCTAAGCATATCGCGCGCACTTGCAACCTCAAGCACTTTGTATGGTGCAGTGTGCAAAAAAGTTGAGATAAGAGTGACATCAGCTCCAAGTTTATGGGCAGAATTTGCAAGCGCAAGCCCCATTTTGCCGCTTGAAGCGTTTGTTATATAGCGAACAGGGTCAATGTATTCTTTTGTTCCGCCTGCTGTAATTACGATTTTTTTACCAGCAAGAGGTTTGCTCTCACACAAAAAACCGAGTGTTTCCTCGTATATTTTTGAAGGCTGCGGCATTTTTCCTTTACCTTCCGTACCGCAGGCAAGAAAACCGTATTCAGGCTCAATTATATAAACCCCTGCGCCTTCTAACTTTTTCAAATTCTCTTGCACAAAATCATTTTCCCACATTCCTGTGTTCATCGAAGGAACAACAACAAAAGGTTTCCTATGCCCAATATATGCGCACGCAACGCTTGTTAGAAGATTATCCGCAATTCCGTTTGCGATTTTTGAAATTGTGTTTGCACTTGCAGGCGCTAAAACAAAAACGTCTGCCCAATCTACAAGCGAAATGTGCTCTGTTGATGCTTTTTCTCTGAATTGTTCAAGGTAAACTTCGTTGCCCGAAAGCGTTTCGAGGGTTTTTTTACCAAGAAATTGAAGAGTGTTTTCAGTGATTAAAACTTTGACATTATCGCCTGCACGTTTAAACATTCTTATAAGTTCGCAAGACTTATAAGCCGCAATAGCGCCTGTTATACCTATTAATACATTTCTCAATTTTTCTCGCTTTCATATACGGCTTGAAGCTCTGAAAATGCTTGTTCGACCGTTATATTTTTAATTTGATATTTAAAAAGATGAGCATTTTTCATTTCTTCTTTTGCTGCGTTAAGCCTTTTTTGCACAGCCTCTTCAGATTCAGTGTTTCGCCCTCTAAGCCTTTCTTCAAGCTCTTTTTGTGAAGGTGGCATAATAAAAATCGAAACAGCGTCAAGATTTTGCTTCATAATTTTTTTAACGCCTTGAACTTCAATTTCAAGGATAATGTCGTAACCTTCGTTTAATTTTTTAGTTACATATTTTTTACTCGTGCCATACAAATTGCCTGAATATTCCGCCCACTCAAGAAAAGCGCCATCAGATATCATTTGCTCAAATTTCTCACGGGTAACATAAAAATAGTTTACCCCTTCAGCTTCCCCTTCGCGCGGTTTTCTGGTCGTTGTCGAAATTGAATAAATAAGATTGTCATTATGTTCAAGAAATTTTTTCAAAACAGTGCCTTTGCCAACTCCTGATGGCCCTGCAACTATAAATAATTTTCCTGATTTACCATTCATTTGGATATATTATACACGCAAAAGGAGTATTTTATCAAGATTTAATTCCTGTGGAACCAAAGCCGCCTTCGCCCCTTTGTGTTTCAGATAAACAAGGAACAACTGCAATTTCAGCTCTTGTCACCTCAGCTATAACCATTTGAGCTATCCTATCAGACGGATTAATCGTGTAGCTTTCGTTTGAAAGGTTTGCAAGAGGCACACAAACTTCACCTCTGTAGTCTGAATCAATTGTGCCCGTGCAGTTAATTAAAGTTATGCCATGTTTTATTGAAAGCCCGCTTCTTGGGCGAACTTGCGCTTCAAAGCCTATTGGCACTTCAATTTTAATACCGGTTGGGATTAATTTGCGCTCGAAAGGCTTCAAGGTAACAGGCTCTGCTATTGAAGCCACTAAATCCATACCGGCTGCGCCTTCCGTTTTATATTCAGGCAAACCTAAGCAGTGCTCAAGTTTCTCAATTTTTAATTCAATTTTTTTCATTATTCAACTCCCACAAAATTTTAATGCCCTTATGGGTCAAATCTTTATCTATTAAATCAAATTTGCGAGTCACTTTGTCATATAAAATTTCGCTATATCCGCCGCATGCAATAAACGTTGCGCGCTCGCCAAGTTCTTCTTCAGATAAGTTAACCATGCCATCAATCATGCAACTATGCCCGCGCACAATCCCTGCAAGCATAGCGTCAACGGTGTTTTTTGCAATAACATTTTTTGCAGTTTCAATCCTGAGCTTTGGAAGCTTTGATGTAAACTTTGTGAGCGATTGCGCTTGGATATTCACTCCGGGGGCAATCATTCCGCCAACAAAATTGTTATCTCCATCAATAATATCAAAAGTGGTCGCAGTTCCAAAATCCGCAACAATCACGGGCAACTTGCAGTGCTTCACAGCATACGCTGCGTTTGCAATCCTATCTGCGCCAAGCTCATGCGGAAAATCAATTTTAATTCCAAAAGGAAGTTTGATTTTATGAGTGATATTAAAAACATCAACTTTTAAATATTCACTTATTGCGGATTTTATTGTTTCATCAAGCGCAAGAACAACATTTGAAATTGCACAAGCCGAAATTTCAAGAGGAATATCAGATTTTTTAATTAAATCAGATATTAAAGAGCCGTATTCATCTTTTGTTTTTTTGGTATCCGATGAAATACTAAAAGCACGGACAATATTCTCGCCGTCGAACACTCTAAAACTTATATTAGTGTTTCCAATATCAACTGTAAGTAACATTTAACCTCTTGCTATGTTTTAAAAAAGCCGCTTGCGCGGCTTTTAATTATTTTTTAGGATTTAAGAAATCCGGAATATCTAGAAAACCACTTCTGGTTGAAGTTTGTTCAAAATCAGTTTTTGGAACATTTGGAAAATCAAATTGCCCAGAAAGCGAAGATGAACCGGAGTTTGGATTAAATTGAGGAGTATCAAATATAGTTCCGATTGAAATTTTATTTGTATCCTTAATTTTTACTTCACCGTTTTGAAGTGAAAAACCTGTTGCAATAACAGTGATTTGAATTTCACCTTGAATTCTGTCGTCGATAACTGAACCAAAGATAACCACTGCATCTTCACTGATTGCGTCATGGATAACGCTTGCAGCTTCGTTCACTTCATGAAGTGTCATATCTGAACCGCCGGTTACGTTCATGATAATACCGGTTGCGCCGTTAATTGAAGCTTCAAGAAGTTTTGAACTAATTGCTGATTTCGCAGCTTCAATAGCTCTGCCTTCACCTGATGCTTTACCGATACCCATAAGAGCTGAACCGGATGATTGCATAACTGTTTTAACATCGGCAAAGTCAACGTTAATAATACCAGGAACAACGATGATGTCAGAAATACCTTGAACACCTCTCAAAAGAACTTCGTCAACAATCAAGAAAGCGTCACGCATTGTTGTTCTGCGTTCAACAACTTCCATTAATTTATCGTTAGGAATTACGATTAAAGCGTCAACATTTTCTTTTAATTTTTCGAGCCCTGCGTTTGCTTGAGCTAAACGTTTTTTGCCTTCAAAGCCGAATGGTTTTGTGACAACCGCAATTGTAAGAGCGCCGAGTTCTTTAGCAATTCTGGCAACAACAGGAGCAGCACCTGTGCCTGTTCCGCCACCCATACCGGCAGTAACGAAAACCATATCTGCACCATCAAGCGCAACAACGATGTCTTCGCGGTTTTCTTCAGCAGCTTTTTCGCCGATTGAAGGATCACCACCAGCACCAAGGCCATTTGTTAATTTTGTGCCGATTTGTAAAGTTTTTTGGGCTTGTGACATTGCAAGAACTTGAGCATCTGTGTTTATTGCCCAAAATTCAACGCCGTTTAAACCAGCCTTTATCATTCTATTGACAGCGTTTCCGCCACCGCCACCAACACCAACAACCTTAATGCTAGCGTTGTTTGAAAATCTAGGTTCTTGCGGTGCAGCGCCTAACTTATTGTCAAAACTGTCTAATCTAAATTTTTCCACTTTTTGTCGAGCTCCTTAAGTAAGTCGTTGTTAATAAAATAATATTTTAAAAACAATTCAATGTAAATATATTTTTTACTATTATCACGCAAAATTAACATAAATTCAAATTACTAAATAAATGTTTACATATTTAGCTTAATACAACTCTATGTATGATTTTTATACAAAAAACTTGTCATATTTTATTTTTAAGTATAAAATGAAGTACATACAGATTTAATTTACTTATTTTTATTTTTGTATTGTCAATATTAACTACGCTATCAAGGGATAGAGAGATTATGTACACAAACAAATGCACAAAGTGCGGCAGGGAATTTGAGACAAAAAATCCAAAAAGAATGATTTGTCCGGATTGTTTATACCCTGAAAGAACAACTATTGACCCTAATGCGCCACAAGCCGAATTTCAAAGAAGTTACAGCGCAGGCGTTGGTGCACCTGTCGGAAATAGTTATTCAAGAAAACCTTATGATCCTTCAAGAAAAAGCAGCTATGGTAATCCTTACGGCTCTCGCGGCGGTTTTAATAAACCGCAAAGACAAGGTGGTTTCAAAAAACCACAACAAAGAAGGCCTCAAAAAGCCAAAGCTCCTCTTGTTGACAAATTGACTTTAGAAAAAATCGAAGAAATGTATAAAAAAATGCTGCCTCTGCCAAATCCGGATGCACATGAAGTAATTGCACAAGCTCTTGATTTAGAACCAAAAAAAGCATTTTTTGCTATCAACTTAGTAAGGCAAAAATTAATGCTTCCAAAAGTTCAATACCCAAAAAGAAAGCTTGCCCTAACGCCTGATCAGCTCATGGCAATTAAAAACTTATACGAACCATTATTGCCAACGCCGCCAATCGGCTGTCACAAAATCATATCAACCCAATTAAGGCTTGACGAATGGAGAGTGCATGTGGGAATTGGCTTGGTTCGAAAACAAATGGGGCTTGAAAGATGGAACCCTGACCGTCCGGACGCACCGGAAGAATTTAAAAATAAACAAAAAGAAGAGAAATAAAAAAAGCGGGGTTATGCGCCCCGCTTTTTTTATAATGAACTTAGAAATTAGAATTTAATTAAACTATAAAATTGTTACCATATTTTAAAGAACCAACCAAATAGCCTTCTTGAAGCATTTTTGTAAGATTGTTGTAAACTTTTTTCTTTGGAGGAGTCATTGCTTCGCTTGTTCTGATTTTAGACTCTTGATATGCTTCAGGTGCTGCACATTTGATGAAAAAGTTATCTGCGTTTGTATTAAAAATTGGTCTTGTTGCTGTGATTGTCATTTTTAAAACTCTCTTATCTCTCTTACTCTTATATAAAGTAAATTGATTTAAAAATATTGCCTTTTTAAATCAAAAATATATACTTTTGTTACATTTCTTTACAAAACCAAAAAAGCAAGAAAAAGATTTTACTTTTATTTTTTTGTTTGATATTATTTATGTACTCACTCAAACCTCTGCAGAAAACTTAGTTTAACGCAGAAAGGAAACAAAATCATGGCAAACATTAAATCCGCAAAAAAAAGAGTAGACATAGCAGCTAGAAACACTGCTAGAAATGTTGCTTTTAAATCTTCAATTAAAACAGCAATCAAAAAAGCATTATCGCTTGTTGAAGGCGACAAAAAAGAATTAGATGCAGCATTAGCTAAAGTTTACCAACTTTGCGACAAAGCCGTTAGCAAAGGTATTTTGCACAAAAATACTGCTGCTAGAAAAAAATCTCGCTTAACTGTTGCAATTAACAAATTAACTGCAAAATAAGCGAATAATTTAAGTGTCATTAGCTTAAATTAAAATTTTAAAACAACTCTCAAATTTGAGGGTTGTTTTTGTTTTTAGGCAAAATAATGCTAAAAACAGTGTTTTTACCCATATCTGATTTAACTTTAATTTTCCCGCCGCAAGCTTTCACGATTTTATTTGAAAGATATAACCCAAGCCCAACCCCAGAGCGCGAAAGCCCGTTTGAGCCCGAGTAATATTTATCAAAAATTTTCTTAATTTCCGCCTCTTCTATTCCAAGCCCATTATTTTTTATATCAATTTGAAAATTATCACCTTTGGTTTTAAGAGAAATTTCAATAAAATCAGAGCCGACCGAATGGTTAATTCCGTTTAAAATCAAATTTTGCAACACTCTTTTAATTAAAAATTTATCGATATCAGCAGTAAAATCCTTAGGAGTTGAAATCACTAAATCGATTTTTTTATTGTGTGCATACGCAATTGGCTCAATCAAAGAAATTATCTCTCTTATAAAAACCGGTATATCAACATTTGAGGTAATATCAAGAATAAGCTTGGTTTGCTCAAGCTTATATGTTTCAAGCAGGGCTTCAATTAAATATTTCAAATCCATATTTGAGGTTTTTAAGTTCCTAATTGCTTCTTCTTGCTCTTTGGTTAATGTGCCAAATTTGTTATTTAAAAGCAGGTCAAAAGTTTTATCATGGGCAATAACAGGAACTTTAAGGTCGTGCGTGAGTGCTGCAATAAAATCCGATTTTAAAACCGCCATTTCGCGCTCGCGCTCAATATGCTCGCGTATTACGTTGTCCCTATCTGAAATGCTTTCAATCGAAGAATTTATAACATTTTCAAGCTCACATTCAAGTTTTGTGTTTGCGCCTGATAGACTCGTGTTTAAATTACCGTAGCGAATTTGATAAAAAATATTTATAATTTTTTTTAGGTAAATATTATGCTTTTGATTTTTTACAAAAACAAAAAAACTAAAACACACCAAAATTAAAACAACAATCAAAAAAAGAATAAAATTTATTATTGCAAACATTTACCCCTCTTAAGTTTTAAGAAGATTTACGTTTCTTGCGCGCTAAAGTGTAAAGTTCAACATCAACATAAGATTGTGTGTAATCATCATCAGCTTCTTCAAAGAAATCCACCTCAGAAGCTGATTGTGTGTATGTTTCATTGAAAAATCTAACGTTACCCATAGTGACAACTTTAAATCTTTTTTCTTCAAGCAGGTTGTATCTGTGAGCAAAAAGCTGTGTTGTGACCACTTTATTTTTATATGCGCAAGCAAGAATTTTATCTAACAATTTAATTTGGTCCGGCAAAAGGTTATCGCCATCCAGCGCATCAACCGCAAAACTTGGAATTGTGCTCACGGAAGAAGCAGTGTTGCTTTGCACAACCGATATAATTAATTTCGATATGTTCATAAAAAGAATATCGAAATTTTTTATATCTTTACATGTGAAATACAATTTTCCGTCTTTAAGCTCTAATTTTGCAAGCGGGTTGTCGCCAAAAGATTTTAAAACGAAATTATTATTATTTTTCTTAATTGCTCCTAAATCAATTTTGTTGCCGCCGGAGATTGATGGCGCAACGGAAAGTTTAAAATCAATAACCAAAACGCACTTATTAATTTCACTTAATATGCCTTTGAAATTGTTTTCAATTGCCGCATTCTCTCTCATATCTCTTCGAATGCGCTCTCTTGTTGAATTATGTTCTACACTATCTAAAATATCAACAATTCGATACGTATTTGTGTTCATCAAATATGCAATCAAAAAGAAAAATATCGATGAAACTAAATACATACTGTCATAAGGTTTTCCGGCATACACAAGAGAATGCTTGAAAAATAAAGTCGTAAATTGTGCAAACGGCTTGAAAAGCGGCGCAATAAAATCGAGAAAATGAAGCTCGAGCACATGACACACATAAAGCATCATATAAACAAATGTCAAAAAAGCCATTACTACTTTTATGAAACCGTATGCATCAATTATAACTCTGGAGCTTTTTCTCATAATTCTATATTATCAATAAGTCTTGTCGTATTAACCCTGACAGCAATCAAAGCTGTTGAACCAGCCTCAATTATATCAGTTTTTTCATAAATTTCAAACGTGTCTGATTTAACAATTTCAAAATATTCAATGTCTAAACCATCCAAAATAGCAAACACCATGTCGCTTAGCGGCATAATGTTATTTATTCCGCTCTTAAACATTTCTTGCACTTTTCTAAGTGCAAAAGAAATTTTTTCAGCTTCCTTGCGCTCGTCGTCCGTCAAATAAGAGTTTCTGCTTGATAAAGCAAGCCCTGAGTCTTCGCGAACAATAGGACAAGGCACAATTTCAATATCAAAGTTTAAGTCTTGAACCATTTTTTTAATTATAAAAAGCTGTTGAGCGTCTTTTTGCCCAAAATACGCTCTATCAGGCCTTACGATATTGAACAATTTTGCAACAACGGTTGCAACGCCGTCAAAATGCCCAATTCTACTTTTCCCGCATAATTTATCCACATCTTCAAAAGAAGGACAAACCATAGTCAAATTTTTCTGATTTTTATACATTTCAGAAGGATTTGGAGCAAAAACAAAATCAACTCCGCAAGTTTTACACATTAAAGAATCGGCTTCAAGAGTTCTCGGGTATTTGTCTAAATCTTCGCCTGCGCAAAACTGAACAGGGTTCACAAACACTGAAACCACCGTGTATTTATTTTCTTCAACGGATTTTTGGATTAAACTTTTGTGCCCGTCATGAAGTGCCCCCATAGTTGGCACAAGGCCGATTGAACCCTCTGTGCAATTTTTTAACTCTGCACGAAGTTCACTAATTGTTTTTATAATTTTCAAGTTTTTGCCTTTCTTCGTCTTTCAAAAAGAAACTTTCAGCGTCTGTCGGAAACTTCCCGTCGTGCACATCTTCGGCATATTTTTTAACAGCTTCTGTCATAATTTCTTTTAAATTTGCATATTTTTTTGAAAATTTTGGGCTAAAGCCGTCAAACCTGCCAAGAACATCATCTGAAACAAGAATTTGACCGTCGCAACCGTCGCCTGCACCAATTCCAATTGTCGGAATTTGAAGATTGTGCGTAATGAATTCCGCGCTCTCTTTTGGAACCATCTCAAGAACAAGAGCGAAAGCGCCCGCACGTTCTACCGCAAGAGAATCATGCAAAATTTTCAAAGTCGTTTCAAAACTCTTGCCTGCAACAAAATTACCACCAATTGTGTTTACAAATTGCGGAGTGAAGCCAAGGTGCGCAACAACAGGAACACCAGACTCCACAAGCCTTGAAATAACTTCTAATGAATGTTTTGAAGCACCTTCAATTTTAACCGCTCCGGCGCCTGCCTTAATAAATTCGCCCGCATTTTTAATTGCTTCAGCAATTGAGGTTTGATAGCTCAAAAACGGCATATCTGCAACAACTAAAGCATTTTTTGCGCCACGAGCAACAGCAGATGTGAACACAAGCATTTCATTCATTGAAATTTTTGTGGTCGAATCAAGCCCAAGCATAACATGCGCCGCTGAATCACCAACAAGAAGAAAATCCACACCTGCTTCGTCAAAATATTTTGCACTTGAATAATCATAAGCAGTGATTGAAGCAATCTTCTTGCCTTGCTTTTTCATATCGCAAATTGTTTTGGTGGTGATTTTTGGCATTATTTCTTTCTCCTGTACCACCAATAAATTGCGCGAGCCAATCTGTCGGGAGAATGACGAACGTAGCCGTCTTTGTCATCATGAATTAGTTTATGACAAACAACTTCGAGCCCGAGAGATTTAACTTCGTTAATATCGAATTCAACAGGATAAGAGTTTGCTTCTTCATATTTTTCAGACAAGTTTCTTGGAATAAAGTCATTTATAAGAACTGCGTCAAATAGATTTTTCTTAACGCCGTTTAATCTTGCATGTTTAAACAGTGCTTCAATATGGTCAGAAGCAGTGTAATTATCTGTTTCCCCAGGTTGAGTCATAATGTTGCACACATAAATTTTCTTAGCTTTTGATTTTTCAATTGCAAGAGCAACATTGCCCACCAAAAGGTTTGGAGTGATTGATGTGTAGAGGCTCCCTGGGCCAAGGATAATAATATCAGCGTCCAAAATGGCTTCAATTACATCTTGTGCCGGCATACAAGTTTTAGGCTCGGTTGAAAGTTCAACAATTTTCTTACCTGCTTCAGGAATATTGCTTTCCCCTTTTATAATTGAACCGTCTTCCATTTTTGCAACAAGGCGCATATCGTCAAGTGTTGCAGGAAGAACGCGTCCTCTAATTCTTAATACTTTAGAAGATTCACGAATTGCAGTTAGCATATCTCCGCAAATTGCAGAAAGCGCAGTGATAAAGAGGTTACCAAAACTGTGCCCTTCAAGCCCTTCGCCTGTTTTAAATCTATATTTGAATAATTTTGTAACAATGTCATCATCATCAGCAAGTGCACTGATACAGTTTCTAATATCCCCAGGAGGCAAAATACCCATTTCTTCACGAAGCCTGCCTGAAGAACCGCCATCATCACCAACGGTTACAACAGCCGTTACGTTATTTGTTAACTTTTTCAAACCGCGAAGAATTGTTGAAAGCCCTGTGCCACCGCCAATTGCAACAATTTTTGGACCGTGGTTAAGCTTCATTCTGCGATACAGCGCTTCAGAAAGCGTTTTTTGTTCGCGCGCTTCGTTTGCGTTCATCATAGAGAAATTTGTTTTTTTCCAACCTTGAATAAAAACAATCCCGCCTGCGATTATAAATATTAAACCGATGAGTTCCGCAGGAACAAGGTCAATAACCTTTTTCGCCCATTGAGCCATAAAGTAAATAGGTTCTGCTTTAAATATAAATATAAGACCAAGTGCCGCAATGAGCGTGCCTGTGATAATTAAGGCAAACCATCTTTTAATTCTAAGCCCCGGCAAAAGCCAAATTGCATCTTTAGGTAATTTAATCTTTTTTATTATTTTCATTATATTTGTGCTCCAACTTTATTGTAATTTAACGGTGTAGGTTTTTTTGCCTGATGTGCCCTCTTTGCGCATTCTAACGACACAAAATGCAACGTGTCAGGCTTGTGCATGCTCTCTCGAAACTCCCTTATAGAAGATTTTTCGCTAAATGTTTCTTCGTATGCACAATTTATTTCTTCCTCGCGCTCTAAAAGTTCTTTTGTTTCGTAATTTCCAACTATCAAAACAAGCCAAGGATTAACATGTTTCACGGCGCGCGCCACTTTTTTTGCAAATTCTATGTCTGAATTAAGCATTTCATACATTGCGCCATGGCACCTTACATGCTCTATTTCAAGCCCTAAAGATTGAGCGTAGCTTGAAATTGCCCCAATTTGATAAAGAACGATTGCTTCAAGCTCATCGTCTGTTAACTCCATTTTTCTATTGCCAAAACCTGCAATATCAGGAAAGCCAATATGAGCACCGATTGCAAGAGAATTATCTCGTGCAAATTCCAAAGCCTTTTTAATGCTTAAAGCGTCACCGGCATGAAAACCGGCAGAGATATTTACAGAGCTCATATAAGCTGCAATCTCAAGCCCCTCTTCATTTTTGTAAACCCCAAACTCCTGTGCAAGGTCACAATTATAATCAAACATGAATACCTCTTCATAAATTATGAATAAATTATACAACAAGGCAATTTTTTGTGTCTAGTTGTTTTTAGATATTTAGATAGATTTTTTCGAAAAAATATGCAAAACCTCACAATAGCACAAATTCAAAATAAACCTGTGTTTTCCGGCAACAAAAATGGTGGTGTCGGAAATTTGAGCGTTTTCACAGATCCAGAGGTTAAAACTCACGAAGAGAAAAAGAGAAACACGGCAATTAAAAAAGCCCTTGGAATAGCAGGCGGTGTTGCACTCGTGGGGATTTTGCTTTCTCCAAAATTCATTCCTCATAGCGCAAAAAATAAAATCATGCAAAAAATCAAAGGGATGGAAAACGAAAAGCTCAAAAACACGATGACAAATGGGCTTGAGTATTTTAAAAATATAGGAATAAATTTTACCGGAGTAAAAGACAATTTTTGCGATAAGCTCAAAGATACTAAAATTGTAGGCAAGCCATATTCTTGGCTTCTTAAAAAAAGTTCTTGGCTATACACCACGGGCGGAGTTAGCACCGCAAAAAAAGTGGGGGCAAAGCCAAGAAAATATTTTTCATATTTAGCAAAAAACGCTAGCGACATTAAAGGAAAATTAGATCCTGCTAAACTTGCAAAAGAAGTTGAAGTTGATGGCGTTACAAAAACTCTTGGCACTTGGCTTGATGATATTACAAAATTAAGCACAGAAAATGCTTCTGATTTTGCAAAAAAATTTAGTGCAGATGAAGTTGATAAAATCGCAAAAGGTTTAAACAATTCGTTTGAAGGAATGGGCGGGAAATATAGAAGCAGCGTAATTTCCAGATTTAAAAAAGGAAATTGGAGAGATTTATATAAAGTTTCAATCTACGATGATTTATACAGTAACAAAGCTCACGCTGAAGCAATAGAAAACCTTGTTGAGGGCTCATTAAAAAATAACTCAAAAATAAAATCAATTTTAAGTGCTATTAAAAACTCTGGCGAAATTGGCGCAAAAGATATGTATGGCAACCTTGATATGGTATTTTCTTGCGCAGACAAAAGCACAAAAAAATGCAAGGATTTCTTTAGTGTTGATTTATTTGAAAAATTAAGAGAAATAAAAGGCGGAAACGCGGCAACAGATTTTATTTTCACAGTCGGAGTTCCGCTTGGCGGATATTTATTTGCAAACAGCAAAGCAAAAACAAAAGAAGACAAAACCTCCCTTGCGCTCACAACAGGAATACCTTTTGCGCTAGGCATTGGCGGTATGGTCTTTTCAACATACAACGTAATTGCAGGCTGGAAAGCAATGGTGATAGGCGGCATTATAACAGCCATTTCAAGCATTGCAGGAAAAACCGCAGACAAAATTTACCGCAAAAATCATAATCTTGAAGAATCTACTCTTCCAACATTCAACTTGCCTGATAGATTTGAAAACAGCGGACTTGCAAAAACAGTTGAAACAGGTATTGAAACCGTTTTAAACTCTTAATTAACAAAGCGCGAATAAACTAAACGATTGACTTAGAAAGTCTTTCGCTTCTTTTTGTGCTCAAAATATTTCTAAGTTTCATAATCGCTTGAGAATGCAGTTGACAAACGCGGGATTCTGAAACATTTATAATTTCGCCAATTTCTTTAAGTGTCATGTTTTGTTGATAATAAAGAACAAGAAGCATTTTTTCGCGCTCAGGCAGCCTCTTTAGAGCATGTTCAAGTTCTTTTTTGCTATCTTTTTTCTCCATCATCTCATCAGGAGTTTGATTTTTTTCATCGGCAATAGAGTCAATAATTTCAACACTGTCTTCCGCTGTGCCTTTTTTATCATAAATTGAGCTTATATTCACATCTTGGGCTAAAATTTTCTCAATTTTTTCAGGTTCAGTGTCAAAAAATTCTGCAATTTCAGCAGTCGTTGGTGTTCTGCCTAATTGTTGGCGCAATTTTTCCGTTACAGCGTGAATTTGTTTAATTTTTCTTCTTACCGAGCGAGGTAGAAAATCTTGCGAGCGAACTTTATCTATAATTGAGCCTTTAATTCTAACAAGCGCATAAGTTTCAAACTTTGCACCTTTATTTGGCGCAAATCTTTCAATCGCGTCAATTAAACCTTCAACCCCATACGACACAACATCTTCATAAGAAAAGCTTTGGGGAATATTAACTTTAATACGTCCCACAACATATCTTGTAAGGTAAATGTATTGCACAATTAGCTTGTCGCGGATAGCCTTATTAGACCTGTCAGCAAAATAGGTTTCCCAAAGCTGTGCAAGTTCATTATCCGAGAGCCTTACTATTTTTTTATACGAATCTTCGACGACTTCGTATGACATTACTTTTCCCCAAGTGTAATATCAATATTCTTAAATAATTAACAAATAAAGACATCGTATATTTAGAGGAAAAGTTTACAAAAAGTTAACATTATAGCAACTTTTTTTCTTCAGGTGTTTTATGGGTGTATGATAAATCCAATTTCTTTTAAAGCAAATACAAAACTCTCTATTTTCCATTTCAACGACTTGCACGGGCAAACAGACAACATTAGCTCAATTTTAAATGCAAGCAAAAAGTTTGATTCGGAAGATAATGTTGGGGTAGATAGATTAAAACTTTCTGCAGGCGACAATGTTTGTGGAAGCGATATCAAAAAAAATGCCGCAATTGCAGGGCTTTTCAATTGTATTAAACTTGATGCTTCGGCAATTGGAAACCATGAATTCGATTCAACTGCAACAGGGCTTGAAGATTTTATAGACAGAACAAACACGGAATTTGTGTCATCAAATTTAGATGTTCCGGACGGCAAAGCACTTGATAGCAAAATAAAAAACTCAATCATAAAAGAGGTTAACGGAACAAAATATGGCATAGTTGGGCTTACAACAAGCGAATTAGACACTTGCGTTAAAGATCCTGAAATGCTCGAAGGCGTTGAAGTTACAGATGATAACGGCGCAATTCAAAACCTTCAAAAAGAAATTGATGAATTAAAAAAACAAGGGATTAATAAAATCATTCTTCTTTCCCACTCCGGCTACGAAACAGACAAAAACATTGCAAAAAATGTTTCCGGCCTTGATGTCATTGTTTCGGGGCACTCTCATGATATCGTTGAAGGCGTGAAAGAAGGGGAAAATTTAGTTCGCTCTAAAGATGGCGAACCTGTTTTGATTATTCAAGCAGGCGACAACGGAAGGTTTTACGGAACAAGCGACATAGAATTTGACGAAAACGGTGTAATTGTTAAAGCAAACAATCAAGTTTTCAAAACTGAAAACAAGAAAAATATTTTAATTCAACAAGTTGAAGATTCAATTTTAGGTAAATCAGAAGTTGTGGCGCAAGTTTCAAAAACCATTGAAAACCCGCTAAACAGAAGAATAGCTCCAAACGCTTGGACTAACCTAATTGCAGACAGTATGACACAAGAGCTTGACTCTGATATTGCACTTATAAACGCTGCAAACATTAGAAAAGTGCCAACAACAGGCAGGTTAACGGCGCGCGCAATCACAGAAACAACTCCATACGCAAACGAACTTGTAAAAACAACAATCACTGAAAAAGAACTTGTAAAAGCTCTAAAATTTGCTTGCAGTTCATTAAGCAGCCCATCAGGAAACCCTGGGCTACTTATTCCTTCGGGTTTAAGATATGAAACAAGCCAAGCAGGCGAGTTGAAAAAACTAGAATTTGTGTCTAAAGACGGGCAAATTCAAGAAATTGATATAAATAACCCAAGCGACAAGGAATATTCAATCGTAATTGACGCTTTTCTTTACGAAAACAAAGAATATGAAGATTTAAATTTAAACAGAGAACACACGAAATTTGACTTCGATAAAGACAAAACTGCGACCGATTACATCAAAAAAATAACGAATAACGGCGAAATTCCTCTTGAAATTATAGACGACCAGAGAGTGAAAATAGTATAAACATCAAGATGCCTGCAATAAAGCAGTAATAACTAAATCCTCTCAATGAATATTTTTCTACAAATTTCATAAAATATTTTATACACAAATAACCGCTAACAAAGGCAACGATGAAGCCTACAATCATTGCTTTAATGTTAAAGTCGGTAACTTGATGAATATCAAATTCCAAAAATGGATAAACAAGAGAGGCAAGAATTATGACAGGCGCTGACATTAAAAAAGAAAATCTTGCAGCCTTGGCTCTATCTATTCCTTGAAAAACAGCGGTCGCAATTGTGAGCCCAGAGCGAGAAAGCCCGGGGAAAACCGCAAGCCCTTGAGAAATTCCAATAAGAATAATTGATTTTAGGTCTAGGCCGCGCGAAGAATTTTTTTTAAATTTTTCACTTGCAAGCAAAATGCAGCCTGTGACAAGCAAAAGCAAAGATACAATCCTTGGGCTTGCAACAAGTTTATCCGCAAAATCTTTAATCAAAAGCCCAATTACGCCTGTGATTGCGGTTGTTATAATTATGTATATCGAAATTTTAAAATTGGTATCTTTATAATTTCTTGTCTTAAGCCCGACAAAAAATGCCTTCACAATGTCGATTATTTCTTTTTTAAAGAAAATAAAGACTGCAATAAGGGTTGCCAAGTGAACAGATATATCAAAGAAAATTTCTTCACAGCTTGCAACGTCAGGAAGCGGCGCGCCCGCAACAAGTTTATAAATTGCAGAGGCAAAAACTATATGAGCAGAACTTGAAATTGGCAAAAATTCGCTCAACCCTTGAACAAAACCAACTATTCCAGCTTGCAATACATCCATAATCTACTCCCAATACGAAGCTCGGGAAGTCGTTGTTTCCCAAACGCTCACTTTGTATACATTTGAAATTTCTTCTTTAATTTTTTTATATAAAAACTTTGAAATGTGCTCTGAACTAGGCGAAACACCTTTAAATTCAGGGAGCTCGTTTATATCTTTGTGGTCGAGATAGTCAATAATTTCATTGACCTTCTTTTTGAGCACTTTAAAATCAAGCAAAATGCCGGCTTTGTCAAGCTCTTCGCCACGAACAAACACTTCCACTTTCCAATTGTGCCCATGTTGGTTTTCACAAGCACCTTTATAGTTCAATAGATGGTGCGCTGCTGAAAAATTAGTTTCTA
Source organism: uncultured Gammaproteobacteria bacterium (assembly GCA_964570895.1). Classification (GTDB taxonomy): domain Bacteria; phylum Cyanobacteriota; class Vampirovibrionia; order Gastranaerophilales; family Gastranaerophilaceae; genus RGIG1918. The sequence goes on along the minus strand of CAZMZD010000002.1, from coordinate 230,741 downwards.
TTTTAACTTCAAACATACTAAATTCCTAAACAAATCTTGTAAACTCTGTTTTTATTATATCCAAAAAGCTTATTTAAAACAGACGAAATTTCTTTCGCGCCTAAATTTAATTCTTTAAGCTTTTGTATTTTTTCGATTATTTCTTCCTCGTCGCTCTCTGTTTTATTAGGGTATATCATTCCAACAATCTCGCCCTTGAGAGTGTTTTCCGTGAAATATTTAATAAGCTCCGATGGTTTATCAATAATTATTTCTTCAAATTTTTTAGTAAGCTCGCGCCCGATGACAATTTTGACTTCAGGATTAACTGAATTAATAATTTCAAGCGTGTCTAAAAGCCTTTTCGGGCTTTCGTAAAAGACCGTGTTCACTTTAATTGATTTAACCAATTCTTCAATTTGAGATTTTACCCTTGGCAAAAAGCCGATAAATTTAAATTCTTCTTCCTCTCTTGGAACAGCGCAAAGCAAGGCAAGGCAAGCGCTTGCACCAATAATTGGAACAACTTTATAATTATTTTCCCTTGCATATTCAACAAGTTTTGAGCCGGGGTCTGAAATTGTTGGTGTTCCGGCGTCAGACACAAGCGCAATATCAAGCCCTTGTTCAAAATATTTTGCAAAAAAATCGATTTTAGAGCTTTCGCTGAATTTATGATAGCTCACAAGGCGGGTTGTAATTCCGTATTTTTCGCATAAAACACTTGTTGTTCTGGTATCTTCACAAGCTATTACGTCAACAGATTTTAGAACTTCAACCGCTCTAAAAGTTATATCAGACAAATTCCCAATCGGGGTTGAAACAATGTATAGTGTCATTTTAGTTTACTTCCCAGCTTGTGCCTTCTTTTGAATCTTTAAGAGATATGCCAAAGTTTGCAAATTCATCTCTTATTTCATCAGATTTTGCCCAATCTTTATTTTGGCGCGCTTCAGTCCTGATTTTAATAATGCTTTCGATAAGAACTTTTGGCGAAGTAGTTTTTTCTGCGCCATATTTTTCATACAAAGGAGCAATTAATTCAAAAAGCGCTTCGTCTGTCAATTCTTCTTTTTCTTTTAAATCAAAATTAAACCCGAGAACAGAAGCAAGATAGAACAATGTATTTTCATATAACGCTTTATTTTCAGCTTGTTTAATTTTATCTGTCAAAGAAAATAAAACTGCAAGCGCGCGCGATGTGTTTAAGTCGTCATTCATAGCTTCTGTAAATTCTTTTATCGAAGCTTCATCTCGAAGAGAACCTTCGCGCCCCATTTTAATTATTCTCTTAACACCTGCTTGAGCGCTTTCTAAGGCGCTTTCAGAAAATTCAACAGGCATTCTGTAATGGTTTGTGATAATAAAAAATCTAATCGTATTTGAATTGAATTTTTGAAGCAGATCGTCTGCGGTTAAGAAATTACCCAAAGATTTTGACATTTTTTCTTTATTGATTGTCACAAAACCGTTGTGCAAGAAGTAATTTACAAAATTGCAACCGTTTGCACATTCAGATTGAGCAATTTCATTTTCATGGTGCGGGAAAATCAAATCCGCACCACCTGCGTGGATATCAATTTGCTCGCCTAAATATTTTCTGCTCATAGCGGAGCATTCAATGTGCCACCCCGGGCGCCCTTTACTCCAAGGCGAATTATAACCATGTTTTAAATCTTCTTTCCAGAGCGCAAAATCAAGAGGAGATTTTTTCTTGTCGCCTGCTTCAACTCTAGCCCCTGCCATAAGGTCATCTATAGGTTGATGAGAGAGTTTTCCGTACTCCTTAAAACTTTTCACATCAAAATAAACATCGCCGCCGGATACATAAGCATGACCATTTTCAATCAATTTTTTATTAATTGCTATCATTTCACCAATTGTTTTTGTGGCGCGCGGTTCCACATCCGGCTTCAAGCAATTGAGAGCAGACATAGACTCTGCAAAAGATTTATAATATTTTTCAGCAATAACGGAAGGCTCAACGCCAGCTTCGTCCGCTTTTTTCAAAATTTTATCATCAACATCTGTTATGTTTCTGCAATAAGTTACACTGTAGCCTAAAAATTTTAGATATCTGTATAAAATATCCCAAGTGATGTAACATCTTGCATGCCCTAAATGCGCCTTGTCATAGACCGTTGGGCCGCAGACATACATTTTAACTTCGCCTTCTTTAATAGGCTTAAACTCTTCAACTTTTCTTGATAACGAATTATATAATTTCAACATAAAATCATTTTACTAAAAAAATTTTTATTTTAAAATAGTTTAGTAATAAGGGAGTTTAAAACTATGAAAAACACTGTTGTAGTTGGAGCACAATTCGGAGATGAAGGAAAGGCTAAAATTACCGACATTCTTGCCTCTCAAGCAGATTTAATTGTTAGATTTCAAGGCGGTTGTAATGCAGGGCACACAGTTGTCGCAGACGGTGTTAAATATAAATTTCACGTAATTCCTTCTGGCATTTTATACGAAGGAAAAACTTGTTTTATCGGGGCAGGCGTTGTTTTATATCCTGTAAGCTTCAAGGCGGAACTTGAAGATATGATATCAAACGGTTTATCAAGAGAAAAAATCGAAAAATCGTTAAAAATCAGCCCGCTGGCACATATCACAATGCCGTATCACATTGATTTAGACGGTATTCAAGAAGAAAAATTCGGCAAAAATAAAATCGGGACAACAAAAAAAGGAATTGGGCCTACATACACTGATAAATACGCACGTCAAGGGATTAGAATTGAAGATTTGTTTGACGAAGAACTTTTAAGCAAAAAAGTTGACATTATTCTTGAGAGAAAAAATCTTGAACTTAAAAATCTTTGGGGCTTAAAAACATATACAAAAGAAGAAATTATGACAGAACTTGCCAGCTATAAAGAGCTTTTCGAGCCTTTTGTTTGCCACAATTGGCAAGAACTTTTGCTTGATTTTAAGAAAAATAAAACTGTTCTTTTCGAAGGTGCACAAGGAGTGCTTTTAGATGTTGACTACGGCACATATCCTTACGTCACAAGCTCAAACCCAATTGCAGGTGGCGCAGGAGTGGGCGCCGGCGTTGGGCCTCTTGCGATTGAAGAAGCAGTCGGCATTTTTAAAGCCTATATAACGCGCGTTGGCGAAGGGCCATTTGTCACAGAACTTACAGACGAAATTGGCGACAACATCAGAACAATCGGCGGCGAATTCGGCACAACAACAGGCAGACCAAGAAGATGTGGCTGGTTCGATGGCGTGATTGCAAGATATAGCGCGCTTGTTGGCGGGCTTTCAACTGTTGCGCTCACAAAACTTGATGTTTTTGACAGCTTTGAAGAAATTAAAGTCTGCACAGCATACAAAAACAAAAAAACAGGCGAAATTACAAAATATTACCCAACAAATGTTCAAACACACAATGACTTTGAACCTGTTTATAAAACATATAAAGGCTGGCTTGCAGACACCACAAAATGCAAATCATTTGAAGAATTACCAACTCTTGCAAAAGAATATATTGCAGAACTTGAAGATATTATCGGGCTTCCAATCAGTATAGTGTCTGTTGGGCCGGATAGATGTCAAACATTCTTTAGATAATATTCAAAACATTTGAAAGGAGTTTTTTGGTATACTCGGTTTTTGGATTTTCAAAAATCTCGTTTTTCGTGCCAAATTCCACAAGCTCGCCTTCTTTTAAAATTGCAATTCTATCTGAAATATAACGAATTAAATTCAAATCGTGTGAAATAAAAAGATAAGTCATATCAAAACTTTCTTTAAATTCAAGAAGCAAGTTTATAATTTGCGCTTGAATGCTGACATCCAAAGCACTTGTCGGTTCGTCTAAAATCAAGAACTCGGGCTTTAAAATTAAAGCCCTCGCAATTGCAATTCTTTGCCTTTGCCCGCCGGAAAACTCAAAAGGATATTTTTTAAGGTCAGATTTTGCAAGTGAAACCGCATCTATCACATCGAAAATTTTTTCTTCAATTATTTTCTTGGATTTTTCGCCAAAAATTAAAAGCGGTTCTGCCAAAATATCATGTATTTTCATTTTAGGGTTCAGGCTTGAATAAGGGTTTTGAAAAACAAGTTGCGCAGAGGCTCTGTATTTTTTAGTTTCTTCTTTCGAAAAATTAAAAATATTTTGCCCTTTGAATAAAATATCTCCCGAGCTCGGTTTTATGATTTTCAAAATACAATTTGCAAGAGTGGATTTTCCACTTCCCGATTCTCCTGCAAGGGCTAAAATTTCATTCTTTTTAATTGAGAGTGAAATATCTTTTAGCGCATAAAAATCTTTCTTTTCATCAGAAAAAGCAGAAGTTGAGTATGCAAAAGTTTTAGAAACGTTTTTTATTTCAAACAAATCACTCATAAATTAATTCTTTTGAGCTTGCTCGTCTGCTTTGATATAGTCGCAAAGCTCTTCAAGGCGCTTGTCTTCCATTGCTTTTATCATATCTGAAATATTTTCAAGTTTTTTTAATTTAAAACCCACTTCAGCATATAAAACACAAGAATTACAAAGCCTGTATTCTCCATATTGGATTGAACCCGCATAAGGAGCGGTTTTTCCGCAAGCAGAGCAGGTAAACATCTCGATTTCAGAATCAGGATTTTCTTCAATGTCGTCAAGGCGCATTTGCTCGACAACTTCTTGCATATCTTGCACGATTTTTAAAACATCTTCATTAGTATTAGTCATCTAACTCATCGCCTTTTAAGCTAATACAAACACCTTGCATAATATTTTGAAAATCTTCTTCTTGAAGAGTTGAAGTTGTTTTGAAACATCTGGATAATGGAAGAGAATTGTCATACCATCTTCTTTTGTGTTGTTCTTGAAACAATCCCAAAACTCTATCTACCCCAATCGATAAGGGAAGCTCGTCAAGTTCTCTGTTGTGAATTTTAATAGACTCAACAACTCTAATCACTTCGCGAGCAATTTCATAATGCGAACGCATACTTAATTTTTTCAATATGCCAAGCACATTTGAAGTATATTTTTTCTTGTCATACCAACGGCGGTTATATTCAACCTTTTCTTCCGGTACAACTTCTTTTTTTGCTTCATCACTAGAAGCATTTTCAATATTTGTTTCCACCAAGTTTTCCATAGTTTAATTTTAACACTTTATGTAACTTTTTGGCAACATAATTTTAGACATTAAACAAGTTGATTTTGAGTTTTCTTTTGAATAATAAAGCTTTCTAGTTTATCAACGATTATTTTATGAAGTTCAATATTGTAAAAATTGTTAATTTCTTTTATAAAAAAGCACGGGCTTGTAACATTTATTTCAATAATTTTAGCAGAAATAGTGTCTAGCCCCGCAATATATATACCGTCTTTCATAAGCTTTTCGCCAATAATTTTCTCAAGCGCTTTTTCTTCTTTGGTGACAGGCGCTTTTTTGAAATTACTGTCAGTATGTTGGTTGAATTTAAAATCATCAGTTCCGACTTTTTGAACAGTATAATCTAAAATTTCACCACATATAAAAATAAGCCTTTTATCGCCATATTTAATATCAGGCAAAAATTCTTGCACCATAACTTGAGTTTTAAAATTGTCTGTTGCGGTTGATAAAATTGCGTTAATATTTTTATCTTGCGTATTCAAATAAAAAACGCCGCTTGAAAAACACCTGTTCAAAGGTTTTATGATTATCTCGCTTTTTTCTTTCAAGAAATTTTTTATGACTTTTTCATCCGCGCTTACAATATTACAAGGAACAACCTCCGGAAACTCGTTTACATATAATTTTTCATTTTTCAATAGCACGGATGAAGGTTTGTTTATAATTAAAGTTCTTTCTTCGTCTACTAAATCTAAAATATGGCAAGCATTCACATAATCCACATCAACAGGCGGATCCGGCCTAAAGAAAACCACGTCAAAATTTTCAAGCTCAAGCTCTTCGCCATTTTCCTTTTTTAAAATATCGTTATTTTCGATGTAGCTCTCAAAGCAAATTGCGCAAGGCTTTGCATTCCTTATAAAAAGTTTATTTTTGACTGTGACGAACACATTATAATTTCTGTTTAAAAACTCATAAATAAGCCAAAAATTTGTGACAAGTTTGTTGAGCTCAAAATATTTAAACTCTAATTCATCAATAATAAATAGTATATTTTTAATTTTCATAAGATAATTCTAACTCCAAAATCAAATTTAGTGTATAATAACTAGTATGAAAAAATGTCCATTTAAAGAACAAGAATGCAATAGCGAATGCGCGCTTTTTATAGCGGCAGACGATTTAAACGAATTTATGCTCGGAAGGCTTAGGGCCTTAGGCGTCATAGAAACAAAAGATGGCGGAATGTGCTCACTTAAAAACATAGCTCTTGCAGGAAGCAGATACATGTTTGAAAATTCTGAAGTTTACAGGAAATAATTTAATGGAAAATTTATCAATCGGGGTTTTGGAAGAGAAATATTCAAAAAATAAAGATGTGGCCACTGCGCTTCAGCTTGCAGGCGCCTATGCAAAAGAAAACAATTTTGAAAAATCTTTGGAATTATACGAAACTGTTTTGGAACAAGACGATAAAAATCTTGAAGCGCTTATTAATTCTGCAAGTATAAATTTCTTTAATAAAGATTTTGAAAAAGCACTTAGAAAATATTTAACTGCGCTTGCTATAGAAAATTCATCCGTTGTTTGTTTTAATTTAGGAAACATTTACGCAGAACTCAAAGACTACGCTAAAGCTGAAGAATATTATAATGCAGCATTAAAGCTTGAGCCTGAAAATGCTGATATATACACAGCTCTTGGCATTTTAAGCCAAGATTTACACGAGCACTACAAAGCGTTTGGATATTATCAAAAAGCGTATGATATGGAGCCGGATAATATTGAATACACTTTAAACCTTGCTTGCATTTCGCAAAGGTTAGGAAACACCAAAAAAGCTCTTGAATTATACCAAAGCGCATACAAGAAAAACCCAAGCGACAACGAAATTAAGCTTGCGCTTGCAAATTTAAACACAACTTTCGATAATTACGAACTTGCTTTTTCTTTGTATGAAGAAATTTTGGAAACAGAACCGGAACACTATGGCGCACTTGTTTGTGCCGCAATTGCATATAACACGCAAGAAAACAGCGACAAAGCAGTCGATTATCTAAAACGCGCAATAGCCATAAAGCCATTAAAACAAAACGCATACGCAATTTTAGGGAATATTTTAATTGCTCAGAAAAAAATAAATGAAGCAATTGAACTATATAAATACGCAAGCAAAGTAAATGGCGAAAAACCGCAACTGAATATGTTTATCGCAAATGCTTACACATTCTCAGGTAACATCGTGACCGCTCTTGAATATTATAGAAAAGCAGTTGCAGCAGACACAAATAACAAAGAAAATCTTTTGGTATATCTTGAGATTGCAAATGAATACATAGAAAGAAAACAAAATGGCGAATTTTAACACACATAAAACAAGCTCAATAACTTTTATAGAAAGGCTCGTTTGCGCCCTTACGTATTTTTCTTTTATGTTCGTTGGGCTTGTGTGGCTTATTTTTTGCAAATTAACAAAAAGAAGAATACCTTCTGTTGTTAATTTTCATATTTACCAATCCTGCCTAATTTCAGTTATTTTATACCTCATAACTTTAGTTTGCGAAATATCTTTTGGCTTTATGGTTGGGCTTCCATACATTGGCTCTTTTGTTAAAAAATTCTTGATTTTTGTTATGGGAACGCCAATATATTTTAGCTTTACTTTAGTGCACTTTATCGTGTTTGTTATAATTTCATATTTAGCAATTTTTGCTTTCTTTGGTAAATACTCATATTTTCCATATATTTCAGATATGGTAAAATCAAATTTGGGGATAGAATGAAAAAGTTTTTATTAATCGTTGTTTTTAGCTTGTTTATGTGTTTGCCTTGCTTTGCTCAAACGCAAGAAAGTGGCGCTATTTTACAGAACTCACAAAAACCGCAACAAGCGCAATCTAATCAAGTTGTGCAAAAAAATCAAACAGCTAATAACCCTGATTTGTCTTCCACTTACACAGAAACCTCTGTGGCGCAAGAGGGCGAATATCTTTCACCTGAACTTAAAAAATCACTTAGCGACGATAGCCACAAACCGGATTTTATCCACGCACTATTTTCGCTCATCGTTGTCATAGGGCTTATTTATCTAACAGGTTTTATTTATCAAAAACTTGTCAAATTTAATTCAAAATTTGTTAAAAAAGATGGGAATAAAGAAAACCCGCTTGAAATTAAAATCGTAAATTGCATAGGGCTTGGGCAAAATAAATATCTGCACACAATTGAACACAATAATAAATATTTATTAATTGCCTCAACTCCTCAAAACATCACTCTGCTTAAAGAATATCCAAAAGAAAAAGATGAAAATTAAAATCGGGAAAAAGGTAATATCAAACGGAAAAGCGCCATATATTGTGGGCGAAATTGGCATAAACCATAATGGCGACATTGAACTTGCAAAAAAATTAATGAAAGTTGCAAAAGAATGTGGTTGCGATGCTGTTAAATTCCAAAAAAGAACCGTTGAAGAAGTTTATTCAAAAGAAGAACTTTCAAGAGAAAGAATTTCACCCTTTGGAAACACTAATGGGGACTTGAAGCGCGGGCTTGAATTTGGTTTAAAAGAATATAAAATTATTGATAATTACGCCAAAAAGCTTGGGCTTGTTTGGTTTGCAAGCTGTTGGGATAAAAAAAGCGTTGATTTCATTGAACAATTCAACCCGCTTGTATATAAAATTGCATCTGCTTGCCTTACGGATGACGAACTTTTAAAATACACAAAAAGCAAAGGTAAACCAATAATTCTATCTACCGGCATGAGCACAATGGAAGAAATAAAGCATGCAGTCACAATTTTGGGCGAAGAAAATTTAATTTTGTGCCAATGTACGGCAACATATCCAACAGAAATAAACGAAGTAAATTTGAAAGTTATAGAAACATTTAAAGAAAATTTCCGCTGCCTTGTTGGCTATTCTGGGCACGAAAAAGGCTATATTCCGTCTGTTTTATCGGTTGTATATGGCGCAGTTTTTGTTGAAAGGCATATTACGTTGGATAGAACTCTTTGGGGGTCAGACCAAGCTGCAAGCTTAGAGCCTGAAGGACTTAGAAGAATGATAAGAGATATTAGAAATATCACAATTGCAAGCGGCGACGGTAAAAAAATTGTTTATGAAAGCGAAAAACCAATTATTGCAAAACTAAGAAAGGTAAAATCCTAAATGAAAAATATTGAAATCACAGATAAAATTAAGCTTATAGCTAGTGATTTTGATGGCGTTTTCACAGACGGCACAGTCTACATTGATGAAAATTTAAATTTTCAAAAAAAGGTTAGCTTTAAAGATATCATGGGGGTTTCCATGATATTGAAAGCAGGAATTAATTTCGCAATAATATCCGGCGAAAACTCAAATATTTTAGATTATTTCAAAAACAAATTTAATGTTTGCGAAATTCACAAAGGAATAAGAGGAAAAGGAAAAGTCTTAAAAGATATTATGGAAAGATACAACCTTAAAGAAAATGAGGTAATTTATCTTGGAGATGATATAAATGATATAAGTGCTTTTGAACTTGTTAAGTATAAAATTGCGCCGCCAAACGCAAACCCGTATGTCAAAGGGCTTAACAATATTCAAATCACAAGCGCAACCGGAGGAGATGGGGTTTTTAGGGAAGTCGTTGACACGGTTTTAGGCAAAAGCGACACTCCAAAAGAAAATTCCACAATCAAACTAGATTTATGAAAGAGAAAAAATTTCTAAAAAAAATTAATATTTTGCTCAAAAGGCACTGCCCGCAAGTGTTTTCCATTATTTATAAAATTAAATTTTTAGATAATTATGTCGAAAACTATAAACTTGAAGCACGCGACATTGCAATGCCTTCGCAAGCTTATCTTAATTGGGGAAATTATTTTTCTAACTTAGGGCTTGATGATATCGCTCTTGAAAAATTCGAACAATGCATTGCTATGGCAAACAAAACACCTGAAGCATATATAGGCATTGGGGTCATTGAATCCAAAAAAGGAAATTTCGAAAAAGCTCAGGAAGCCTTCAAAAAGGCTATTCGCCTTGATTGTAAAAACGCTCGCGCATACGCCCATCTTGCTTGCAGTTATTGCGTAAACGGCAAGTTTGACTATGCAGACAAAATGTTTAAAAAATCAATAAAATACTCACCATATGATTCTGCAGCATATTATAACTACGCTCTTTCGCTTGCCAGAATGGGGAAAAAAGAGAAAGCTATTGAATATTTCGAAAGGGCTTACGCTCTAAATCCTTCAAATTTGCAATTCTTATTTCTTGCAGCAAAATCACTGATTGAACTGAAATCTTTTCCGGAAGCTCTTATAAGATTAAACATGGTGAAAAAAGTCGACCCTTTTCACCGCGATTTAAATATGCTTTTTGCAGTTTGCTATAGTAATTTAGGGGCGGCAGAAGAAGCTATTGAATATTCAAAAAAGGCGCTTGGCACAAACCCAGCGAATTTGGAATGCTATTTAATTCTTGCGCAAGCGTATCACGACTTAGGCGAAAAAGAACTTTCTCTTGCACAATATGAAAAAGCAGAAAAAGCCGCACAAGTTAACGGAAAATTTTATTACGCTTGGGGGCAAGCATTGCAAGCTTTTGATATGTGGGAAGAATCAATACCTAAATTTATAAGCGCAATTGAACTTGCAGGAACTAAGACACTATATTGTCATGCCATAGCTTCATCATATTTAAAAACAGGAAACCTAGACGAAGCAAAAGAGGCAATTGAAATTATACTTGAAATTAACCCGTATGATTGCGACGCACTGTTTAACTTAGGGCGAATTTACGCAGAAGAAAAAGACTACGAAGAAGGGCTTGATTGTTTCCGACAAGCGGCAAAAATATGCCCTGAAAAAATAGACACATATAAAGAAATGGCAAAAATTTATATTGAATTAGATGATGAAAAAAGCGCCATTAAAATCTTAGAAAAAGCTCTTGAATATGAGCCTGCAAATAGAGATACAAGGTTTTCTCTTGTGCAACTATACATAAATACAAACGACACTCAAAACGGAATTAGAAAAGCAAGGGCATTATATGCTGAAAATAAAGAAGACTCAGAAGCAACATTTTTATATGGGCTGCTTCTTGCTAAACAGAAAGACTACTACAAAGCAATTGAAATTTTAGAAAAAACTTGCAAAATTGCTCCGCATAATCATATGGCATTTATTGTAAGAGCAGAGTGCTTACTGTCTGTCGGCAAGCCACGTGAAGCTCTCGGGCTAATTTCACCTCTTGAAGAAAGCGATGGCGAAACGTTAGAATTTTTATCAGCAAAGCTCACCTGCTATCAAAAACTTATGGCAGATGATGAAAATAATAGCCACCTAGTTGACACAATAAAAGATATTTGTGATAAAATTATCTCATTATATCCGGAAGAAACTCGGGTATTAGAAGAAAAAAGTAAGCTTGACAACAATAGGAATTAGAAAATGGGAATCGTAGTACAGAAATTTGGCGGAACATCTCTTGCCGATAGCGAAAAAATTAAAAACGTAGCAAGAGCCGTAATTAAAGAAAAAGAAAATGGAAACAACGTAATTACAATCGTTTCAGCTATGGGGCACACAACAGATTTTCTCATTAAATTATCAGAAGAAGTATCCACTGTGCCATCTGCGCGCGAAATGGATATGTTACTTTCAACAGGTGAACAAGTATCCGCTTCGCTTTTGGCAATGGCTATTGAAGAAATGGGGCATCCGGCAATAAGCCTTAACGCTTGGCAAGTTGGAATTGAAACAGAACCTGAATATTCTAATGCAAGAATTATTGATATAAAAACAGACAGGTTAAACAAACACTTAGAAGAAGGCAAAATCATTATCATCACAGGCTTTCAAGGAGTTGCCAATAATGACATTACCACTCTCGGGCGTGGCGGTTCAGACACTTCAGCGGTTGCAGTTGCGGTTGCAGTTAAAGCAGACCGTTGCGACATTTACACAGACGTTGAAGGCGTTTACACTTCAGACCCAAGAATTGTGCCAAACGCTCTTCCTCTAAAAGAAATTTCGTACGAAGAAATGTTTGAATTGGCGCACGTTGGCGCAAACGTTCTGCACCCTCGCTCTGTTGAAACTGCAAGAGAATTTGAAATGCCAATGAGAGTGAGAAGCAGTTTTAAACTTGATAACTTAGGAACATTAATTATAGGAGTAGATAAAATGGAAGTAACTAAACCCGTGACAGGCGTTGCAAGAGATAACTCTCAAGTAAGAATTGTAATATGCGATGTTGAAGATAAACCAGGTAACGCTTCAAAATTATTTAATCTACTCGCTTCAAATAACTTGAGCGTAGATATGATTATCCAATCTTATGCAAGAAGCTCAAACAACACTAACGATATCGCATTCACAATCGCAAGCGAAAATCTCAACAGATTTAAAGCTCTTGAAGAAGAAATTAAAAGCATTTTGAACTTAAGCAACATATTTATCGATGAAAACATTTCTAAAATTTCAATCGTAGGTTCAGGTATGATTGACCGCCCAGGGATTGCAGCAGGAATGTTCCAATCGCTTGCAAAAGCCGGCATAAATATCAAAATGATTGCAACAAGTGAAATTAAAATTTCTTGCCTTGTCGATAGGGAAGATTCAGAAAAAGCAGTTGTTGAACTTTGCAGGCATTTCGAACTTGATGGGCTTGAAGTTGCTGAAGTTAAAGGCAATTTGCCTTCAGACGTACTTTAATCAAAAATAAAAGGTATATGAAAAACGCTATCAAAAGCTTTATCTTAAATTATAAACTCGAAAACTCAAAAATAATTGTCGGGTTTTCAGGTGGAGCAGATAGCGTTTGTCTTTCACATATTTTATATTCCCTTCAAGATGAGTTGAACCTCAAAATAATTTTAGCGCACCTTAATCACAATTGGCGAGGCGAAGCGTCACATAAAGACGAAATTTTTTCAAAAGAATTTGCGCAAAAATTTAACTTGGAATTTCACTCTGAAGTGCTCGATGATACTATCCAAAAAACAGAAACCGCGGCGCGGGACGCAAGGTATAATTTCTTCAGCAAGGTAAAATCTAAATTTGGCGCAGATGTTATTATGCTTGCGCACAACAAAGATGATAACATTGAAACTGCGGTTTACAGGATAATTAAAGGCACGGGGCTTGAAGGCTTAAAATCAATTCCTGAAAAAAGAGGAGATATTTTTCGCCCTCTTTTAAATTTCGAAAAAACAGAAATTTTAGAATATTTAAAAAACAACAATTTGCCACACACAGAAGACCAATCAAACCAAGATACAAACTATGCAAGGAATTACATAAGGCACAAAATTTTGCCGGATTTTGCACAAATCAACCCGACATATAAAAATAGCATTTCAAATCTTATTGAGGTTGCAAAAGGTGAAAGTGAAATTTTGGATTTCGTGCTTGAAGAAACGAAAAAAGATATTTTTGAAGGCGAAAAAATTAACACAGAAAAATTTTTAAAATTAATTTACCCGCTTCAATTAAAATTGATGTATAATTATCTCAAAAATGATTTAAAGTTCTTCGATTACAAAAGATTTCAAAGGATAGTTGATTTTATAAAAGAACACGCAAATAAAGAGGATAATTTTAATTCCAGAAAATATGTAAAATTTTCAATAAATTCAAAGCTTTTTTTATACGTGAACAAAACAGAAATATTTAAAGGTGAATAAATTATGATAAAAATGGAAAATTTAAAAGTATTAATTTCGGAAGAAAAACTTATGGCAAGAATTAAAGAAGTTGCAGAAGAAATTAATGCTGCATATGACGAAAACGAAGAGCTGATACTAATCGGCGTTTTAAAAGGCGCTTTAATGTTTTACACAGAACTTGCAAAACATTTAAAAATGCATGTCAGAATGGAATTCGTTTCCCTTTCAAGCTATGGCAACTCTGAAAAATCATCGGGTCAGGTAAACGCTCTAAACTTGCACTTGCCCAACCTCGAAGGCAAAAAAGTTATGGTGGTTGAAGATATTGTGGACACCGGACTCACGCTTGATTTTCTTATGAATTTCTTAAGAACAAAATGCAGCGCAAAAGAGGTTAAACTCTGCGCTCTGCTTGATAAAAAATGTGCCAGAAAATTCCCTGTGCACCCAGATTTTTGCGCATTCGATATTGACGATAAATTCATCATCGGCTTTGGTTTAGATTATAAAGAGTTTTACAGAAACATAAGCTACATCGGCTATCTTGAAAACTAAAAGATATTCTTTAAAACAAAAGCTATAAACGCAAGGTAAAACAGCCCGCCCACAAGGAATACTTTTGCACTTGCTTGTTTTCTATACGCAAAAGCTAAATACAAAATTGCGGAAGATAAAATAACACAAACAATGTTTGCAAGCCCATATTTATCAAACACCCAAGGCGTAAAAAGAATGCCGATAGACATTGGAATTGCGCTTTGAAAAACCATTGCGCCCGTAATATTTGAAAGCGCAAAAGTGTCTTTTTCATGTTTCAGCCAAAGCAAACTGTTTACATTTTCAGGAAGTTCTGTTGCAATCGGCATAACTATAAGGCTTAAAATCAAAGGCTGAATATGCAAAAAATCAGCGAAAAATTTAATTTTTAAAACAAAGAAATGCGCGCAAACAATTAGTAAAATAATTGAGAAAAATGTTTGAGCAAATATTAAAAACCGCTTGTTAATTTTGCAAATTTTCAAAAAAGCAAGCTCCTCAAGTTCGCTTTCAACATCATCTGAATTTTTTGCCAAGCTAAGCGTTTGAATAACGTAATAAATATACGAAATAATCAAAAACAAAACAGCAAGCAATTTAACAAGAGGCGACTGCACAAAGCTTGCCCCAATTGCCACAAAATAATTAACAAAAAAGAATTTAAAATCTCTTGTGATGTATTTATTATTAATTTCTAAATTTAAGCTTTTTCGCTCTTTTGAGGCTTCATAGATATAAATTCCAACCCCCATAAAAAAGAAAGTGATTGTTGAGAGCAAAAACGGAGAACCAAGAATTGCCCCAACCCCAATTTCGCTTGCAACTTCTTGATTATTAGTGATTAGACCGCCAATTATTGCAACAAGCGGAACAATTGTTTCAGGCGCCGTTGTGCCAATTGCAGCAAAAATAGAGCCAACTGCATTTTTTCCAAACTTATATTCTAAACCCAAGTGCTCAATTGCATTTGTGAAAAGCGAGCAAGCAAAAACTATAAATACGAGCAAAAATAACGCGCCAAAAAATTCAAAGCAGACTTGCACTATAATTCAATCTCCTCATTATACGAAAGCACATGCGGAATGACACCTTCGCGCTTTACCCCTTCTTCAAAAATTTTAACATCTGTTTTTATTAAATCAAATGTATTATAGTGCATTGGAATAGCTTGTTTTGCACCAAGCCACTTAGCAGCAAGCACCGCTTCTTGCACTCCCATTGTGAAAAAACCACCCACAGGAAGCATTGCAAGCTCAATGTCGTTTAATTCTGAAAGCGTTTTATATTCTTGCGTTAGGGCACTGTCCCCCGCATGGAACAAGGTTTTTCCTTTAATTTTCATTAAAATACCTGAAGCGCAACCGGCGTACGTGCCATCAGCGAAAGAGCTTGAGTGAAAAGCAGGGGTAAACATAACACTACCAAAAGGCAATTTTACCCACCCGCCAAGGTTCACCCCAATTGCACTTGCGCCATTTTGAGCACAATAATTTGCAAGCTCAAACACGCTCACAATTTTAGCCCCTTTTAACTTTGAAATTTCTATCGCAGAGCCAAGGTGGTCTGAATGCGCGTGAGTTACAAGAACATAAGAAATATTATCGTTTTTAAAATCATATTCTTTATTTGGCGCAAGAAAAGGGTCAATCAAAATAACATCGTCCCCTGTTTCAATTCTAAACGCACTATGCCCTAAATACCTTACTTTCACTTGATATTCTCCAACTATAAAATGAGCATATATCTTTTATTTTAAAAGGTCAAGCGGTTTATGCTCCTTTTTAGTTGCAACTTCATAGCCAAGCATTCCGTATATAATAGGCAAAAGCCTGCCCGCTTGAATTTTTTTTGCAAAAGGAATTCTTGATAAAATCAAAACCGCGATAATGTCATCAATATGGATAAAATAATCTTGAATTTTCATTCTTCTGTGCGGGGAATTTTTATCCATTTTTTTATTTAAAAAGTTTGTCGCTTCATGCGCTATTGGCATGCCGGCCCCAACCCCCACAATAACAGGAATTATTTGTTTAAGCGCCCCATTTGCAACTTTTGTTTTATTGAGAAGCCCTAAAGTTGCAGTGGTCAAAGCTGTTGGAATGGCAAATGTTGCAAGCGCGTGCGTCGCTTCTTTAAGTTTTTCTCTGTTTCCTGCAGGCGTTTTATCTTCATTTTTTGCAAAACCATACAATAACCCTGCACCAACAGAGCTTATTGCCATTGTGAACAAATCTTTTGCATCATAATCTATATCAAAGCTTTTCCAAATTTTCCCGATTTTTTCACTCAAACCCTTGTCTTTTAACTCACCGATTTTAATTCCTTTATTTTTTTTAATTAGTGCAAGCGAAAGCGCAATGCCCGCACCCGACGCAAGAGCTGCCATCGGGTCAAAATCTTTTTTATGCTTCAGTTTCGGCTTGTTATCTCTCTTTTGGGGAATATGCCCAAAAGATTGAATTTTCATGTCCATACTTATATAAAACATCAAAACAAAATTTATTTCCATACAAAATTTGCGAAAAAAAATTATAGGCGTATAATTGAAGAAAATAGCGGAAATTAAGGTAGAATTTATGTTAGACATCAAATTAATAAGAGAAAATCCTGAAAAAATTAATGAACTTTTAAAAAGAAGAAACCCTGAACTTTCAATCGATAATGTTTTAAAGCTCGATGAAGAAAGAAGAAAAATTCAATTTGAAGCAGATGCATGCCGTGCTGAGAGAAAAAATATTTCTCAAAAAATTGGCATAATGAAGAAAAACGGCGAAAACACCGATGAAATTCAAGCACAAACTCGCAAGCTCGGAGATAGAATTAAAGAATTAGAAGAGCAAGAAATTGAACTTAACGAAAAACAAAAAGAAGCTCTTATGTACATTCCAAACACTCCGGACGAAACAACGCCTGTTGGTGCAGACGAAAATTCAAACCCGACAATTAAAGTTGTGGGCGAAGTTGTTAAACCAAACTTTGAACAAAAAGCGCATTGGGATATTGCAACGGCAAAAAATATTGTAGATTTTGAAAGAGGGGTTAAGCTTGCTCAATCAAGATTTTCGCTATACAGAGGAAAAGGCGCCGCACTGGAACGTGCAATTATTAACTTCTATCTTGACTTGCACACTCAAGAACACGGTTACGAAGAAGTTTTGCCGCCTGTTCTTGTTAATTCTGCTGCAATGCAAGGCACGGGGCAACTTCCAAAATTTAAAGAAGATATGTATAAATGCGTGGACGAAGATTTATATTTAATTCCGACTGCTGAAGTACCTGTCACAAACATTTATTCAAACGAAATTTTATCAGAAGATGAACTTCCAAAATATATGTGTGCATACACTCCATGCTTTAGACGCGAAGCAGGAAGTGCCGGCAAAGACACAAGAGGCTTAATTCGCCAACACCAATTTAATAAAGTTGAAATGGTAAAATTAACCCACCCTGAAAAAAGCGCGGAAGAACACGAAAAACTCACTCAAAACGCAGAACATGCGCTTGAACTTTTGGGCTTACCATTTAGAAGAGTGGAACTTTGCACAGGCGACATCGGCTTCAGTGCTAAAAAATGTTTTGATATTGAAGTTTGGCTCCCTTCTTACAATAGCTACAAAGAAATTTCAAGTTGTTCAAACTTTGGAGATTATCAAGCAAGAAGAGCAAACATCAAATTCCGCTCAAAAGAAACAGGAAAGCCTGAATTTGTGCACACATTAAACGGCTCAGGGCTCGCAGTCGGCAGAACATTTGCGGCAATTCTTGAAAACTTCCAAACAGAAAACGGCGATGTTATAATCCCTGAAGTTCTTAGAAAATACACAGGTTTTGACAGAATTTAAGGAGCGATATGGTACGAGCACACGGATACGAAGGCTTGCTAATTGTTGTTGAAGGAACTGACGGTGCAGGAAAAAGCACCCAAGTTAAAATGCTTGATAAATTCATTCAAAACCAAGGTTTCGGCTGTATGATATCCGAGTGGAAAACATCTCGCCTCATATCGGAAGTGATAAACAACGCAAAAGAGCGTAACCTCTTAAATGCCACAACGTTCAGCCTTCTTTATGCGGCTGATTATGCAGACAGGCTTGAAAACGTTATTATTCCTGCGCTTAAAGCCGGTTTTGTTGTTCTTTTGGATAGATACACTTACACCGCTTATGTGCGCGATAGCGTGCGAGGTCATGACATAAATTGGGTTAAAAACCTTTATGATTACGCCCCAAAACCGGACCTTGTTTTCTATCTCAAAATGCCTGTTGACAAACTTCTTAAAAGAATGATTGGGGCAGATGGGCTGGATTATTTTGAATCAGGCAGAGATATTGGGCTATCGAGCGATATTTATAATAGCTTTGAAATTTATCAAACAAAATGTCTTGCAGAATATGAAAAGCTTGAAAAAGAATATAATTTCATAACGCTGAATGGCACTCTTTCAAAAGAAGAAATACATAAATCCATAAAAAGCGAAGTGAAAAAACTTTTAAAAGAAATTAAATAGTCTTATAATCTTAACAAATCCGCACGAGTTCAACTGTGCGGATTTTTACATGCAAAATATCAGAAACAATTACCAAAAAGTCTATGAATTAAATTAATAAAAAGAGCATTTTATTCTCGGGTCAAATTATTTAAAATTTTGACAAGGACAGGTTTTGGAGTATAAAATGCTTTCTCAAAAATATGACGTTGAAAACAAAAATTATTCATATCTTGAAATAAAAAATGTTCAAAAAAATCTTGTCGAATGGCTTGAAGATTTAACTTATGAACATAAGTGCAGAGTCGAGAAAAAGGAATGGCGAAGCAAATACAATCAATATGTTTCTTATGATTATGAACCGTTTTGCTCAGATGGCTTTGAAATTAATTTAACACTTAAAGGGCGCTCTGTGCACTTTTTAAATTTTGTGAGATTTTTATATGAAACAAGGGTGGAAGAAGTGAATTATCTTGAATGTTGCTTTGCAATATAGCTCTCATCAAATGCAATTTGCGCTCGCAGCTCCTCAAGCGAATTAAATTTTTTCTGCCCGCGCACATAACCCAAAAACTCAACTTCAATATTTTTTCCATAAATATCTTTATCAAAATCTAAAATGTGCGCCTCTAAAACCTCTTTATCGTCCACAGTCGGGCGCATTCCCCAATTTATAATTGATAAATATTTTCTCTCATCAAAATTAACATAACCTGAATACACGCCATACGGCAGTTTTACTATATTTTCTTGCCACGAAATA
Source organism: uncultured Gammaproteobacteria bacterium (assembly GCA_964570895.1). Classification (GTDB taxonomy): domain Bacteria; phylum Cyanobacteriota; class Vampirovibrionia; order Gastranaerophilales; family Gastranaerophilaceae; genus RGIG1918. The sequence goes on along the minus strand of CAZMZD010000002.1, from coordinate 211,237 downwards.
TTTGCTGTCGGGTAAGAAATTTCTCTTCCGATTTTATTTCCTTGAATAACAGTGCCTACGATTTTAAAATTTCTGCCCAAAAGCTCATTGGCGCAAGCAATTTCGCCTTGTTCCAAATATTTTTTAATTAAGGTTGAAGAAATTGTTTCATTTCCTTTTTTGATTTCCGCCATCTCGAAATATTTATAATTAAATTTTTCCTCAAACTCACGAAACATCTTTGGGCACCCTCTGCCGCGAAGCCCAAAGTGGTTATTAAAACCCGTCACAATGCATTTTGGAGCAAAATGTTTAACCAAAATATTCTCAATAAAGTCTTCAGCTTCAATATGCATAATTTTTTCAAAATCCAAAAAGAATAAATAATCAACACCAAGCGCTTCAATCAGTTTCGCTTTTTCTTCGCGAGTTGTTAAATAATTATATTTCTTGCCCGATAAAACCTCGAGCGGATTTTTATAAAAAGTTAAAATTACAGACTTCCCGCCGTTTTCACGCGCACAATCCACTGTTTTTTTAATAATTTCCCTGTGTGCTAAATGCACGCCGTCAAAAAAACCAAGCCCGATTGCCACCCCTTGCAATTCTTCTAAATCGTACAAAATTTGCACTTAGCTCTCCTTGTTTTTTGGTTTTTTAGGGGCTTTTTTCTTTTTTGAAGAAGGTTTTGAATGCCCGTGCTCCATTTTTTGCTCCAGCCTTTTAACGCTAAAAACATCAGGCATAGATTGCAAATTGGCAATAACTCTATTCAATTTAACAATTGATTCAAGCTCAACGCCAATATCAATAATCCCAAATTTGCCGGATTTCAAATAGCTGTTAGCGTAAATTATGTTTGTGTCCGTGTCTGAAACTTTTGCGATAATATCTTTTAAGGCGCCAATTCTATCTTGAACCTCAATTCTAAGATACGCGTTATAATTTGCAAATCCAACGCCATCTGCCCAAGCGATATCCATAATTCGCTCCGGCTCAACGTTGTATAAACATTTGCAATCAAGCCTGTGGACCGTAACGCCTTTATTTCTTGTCACAACGCCTGCAATCGGCTCCCCTGGAATTGGCGAACAGCATTTTGCAAGCGACCAAAGCATACCTTCAAGCCCAACAATATCATCTTTTTTAGAACGTTTTTTGTGATGTCTTTCTTTTTGGTCAATCTTCGTTAAGTCGTCCTCTTGCGGCTTTTTAAGCTTATTTGCGACTTTGTTGATGGTTGTTTCACCGTAGCCAATTGATGCAAAAAGGTCTTCTGTGGATTTGTAATTCATTTCATGGGCGCAACGTTCAAATTCGCCCGTTCTCATAAGTTCGTCAAAAACTGCCTTGGTTAGGGCAATTTCCATATTTTGACGGCCAATATTGATATTATCTTCTTTGTTATTTTTCTTAAACCATTGGCGAATTTTTGAACTTGCTGATTTTGTAACTACAAAATTTAGCCAATCAAGCTTTGGAGCATACTGTTTTGATGTCAGAATTTCAACAATATCCCCGTTTACAAGCTTTGTGCTAAGCGGAACAATTCTGCCGTTCACAAGCGCGCCGACTGTTCTGTGCCCAATTTCCGTGTGTATTCTGTATGCAAAATCCACAGGGGTGGAATTAAGCGGAAGGTCAATAACGTCGCCCATCGGGGTAAATGCAAAAACTTGGTCTGAAAATAAATCGAGCTTAACGCTTTCCAAAAACTCTTTTGAATTTTTTGAGTCTTTATCAAGCTCAACAAGTTTTCTCATCCAAGCAAATTGCAAATCGCTTGGGTTTGCAACTTTCACAGAACCGGATTCTTTATATTTCCAATGCGCCGCAACCCCATATTCTGCAACGTCATGCATTTGTTGAGTTCTAATTTGAATTTCAACAGGTTTTGATTTAGGCCCGATAACAGATGTGTGCAAAGACCTATAACCATTGCCTTTTGGCATTGCAATATAATCTTTGAAACGTCCGGGGATTGGTTTAAATTTAGAGTGAATAAGCCCGAGCACATTGTAACAATCTTTTTCAGTGTCAACAATAACACGCACAGCAGAAATGTCATAAAGCTCTTCAAACGGCACCTTAAGGCGCTCAAGCTTCATATAAATACTGTAATAATGCTTTGCTCTGCCATAAACGGAAGCTTGAATGTTTGCCTGTTTAAGTGTTTCTTTAACACTGTAAACAAGCGCTGCAATTGTTCTATCTCTTTCAGCTTTTGTTTGCGCAACATCTTTTGCAATTTCATAATATTTTTCAGGATTTATATAGCGCAAGGATAAATCTTCAAGTTCTGCTTTGATTTTCCCGATACCTAACCTGTTTGCAAGCGGAGAGAAAATGTCCAAAGTTTCTTGCGCAATTCTTTTTTGCTTATTTTGCGCCATATAATTTAACGTGCGCATATTGTGAAGCCTGTCTGCAAGTTTCAAGAAAATAACCCGCACATCTTTTGCCATTGCAAGAAGCATTTTTCTAAAGTTTTCAGCCTGCCTGTCTTGTGTGCTTTCAAATTGATATTTTCCAAGCTTTGTGACACCTTGAACCAAAGTCAAAACATCATCACCAAACAATTCTTGAATTTCCTCGGGCTTTGTGTCTGTATCTTCTAAAATATCATGCAAAAATGCAGCAATTATTGTGTTTTTATCAAGTTTTAATTCCGCAAGAATTTTTGCAACTTCAATTGGATGAACAATGTAAGGCTCTTCAGACACGCGATATTGCCCGCTGTGCAGCCTTTGAGCAAACTCAAATGCTCTATCTATATCATCAACTTCATCATTCGGCCGTTTTTGGGATATTAACAGTTCTTTTAATTCTTCGTATAATACAATCAATGTCTATCTCAATAATATCTGCTATAATTTAATATGTTACTACTTTTTGAGAGTTTTTTCTAGTATGCTGGACGAAATTATAAAAAATTCCATAAAGAAAGACGGCGGCTATCTTATAAAAGTCAAAATCGTTGCAAATTCTAAAAAAAATTCTTATGAATTTGTGGATACAAATGAGTATAAATTGAAATTAAAAATTTCAAAACCGGCAGTCGATGGCAAGGCAAATGATGAAATTGTTAAATATTTAGCAGGGTGTTTACAATTGCCAAAATCAAATATAAAGATTGTTAAGGGCGAAAAGTCAAGTATAAAGGGCATCTTGGTAAAAGTGTAATTTTTAAACTTTAACAATTGTAAACATTATGTTATAATTTAAGTGGTTGGTAGCAATTTTTTCTCCAGACTAAACTTATACATGATATACAACAATTTGTGATTAGGAAAAAGTGTGAAGTCTAACTATACAAGAAATGGCAATGCGGTAGATATTGACGCATTTGACAAAAATATATCAAATGGGCTAATTTCGAATCCAATAGCAGGAAAACAGAATACAAGGACGACTGCAAACAGGCTTTATAGCGGTTACACGCAAAATAACCTGCGCAGGCTTTCAGTTTTGAATTATCAAGACATTATTAAAAATGTCAATAATTGTTTCAAGACTGCTGAAAGTTATGCCCAATTAGCGCAAGCTTTGTACGATGTTTTGTATGAAGCAATGCAAATATCTTCTGTTGGCATAGGCTTCGTAAACGATAAAAACGAACATATCAATCTCAAAATTATAGATGAAAATAATTTATCATATTCCGCAAAAGTTATGCTGAATGATAATTCAAATCCTATTGCGAAATGTTTTAATGAAAATTCTCCGCAATATACGTCTAATATAGCGTTTTTAAAATCGTCATATTTAAAAGACACCAAGTTTACAATTTTGCCTATTGGGCATGGCAAAACTCCTCTTGGCGCCTTTATTGTTGGTGATTCTACCCCCGGAATGCACAAAGATTTCTATCAATTGATTGCAAATTATCTTTGTCTTTATTTCGAATGCGAAAAATTAATGGGAATGCTTAAAAATAACCAAGATGTTGACCCGCTCACAGGGCTCAAAAATCACAAGTCATTCCAAGAAGAATTACACAGGCAGATTGAACTCACTCAAAAAGAAAACGAAAAATTATCCGTTTGCATTTTTGACGTTGAAAATATCACTCAAATCAATAGAGAATTAGGGCACGCAAAAGGCGATGAAATTATCAAATCCGTTGCTGAAAAAATCAAAGAAAGTATGAGAAACACTGACTTTGCAGCTCGTTATGGCGGAGATGAAATTGCTATTATAATGCCAAAAACAGGCGCCCAAGAAGCAAAATACTTAGCAGAATATATTTGCTATGTTATCTCTTGCGTTTATATGAACGATGTTGGGCCAATCAAGGTTAGCGCAGGCATTGCGGACTATCCAAACATCACACGCGACCAAGAAAAATTGCTCATTCTTGCAGAACAAGCAATGTATCTTTCAAAAAGCAAAACTTGCGAAACAGGTCAAAGTTCTATTGTCGCTGCTGACGACTATAATTTCTGGGACGACAAAGCTCTTAAATCATTCGCTGATATTTTAATCAAAAGGCACGCTCAAATCGGTATCGATTTTGAAGACGAGCTTATCAACAGGTTCCACAACGAAGAAATTGTTTCAAACAAACACTTGCTCGAAGTTGTTACAAGTCTTGCAGGAACAATCGACGCAAAAGACACATACACAAAAGGTCACTCCACTTTTGTTTCAAAATATGCTGAAGCACTTGCGAAAGAAATTAATCTTCCTGCAACTCAAGTTGAACGCATTAAACTCGGCGCAATGCTCCATGACATAGGCAAAATCGGTATTCCCGAAACAGTTTTACGCAAGCCGGATAAACTAAGCGATGAAGAGTGGGAAATTATGAAACAGCACCCTGTAATTGGCGCAGACAAAGTGCTTGCACCTAACGAATCGTTGCACGACTTAATTCCGATGGTTAAATTCCACCATGAACATATTGACGGCTCCGGCTATCCTCTCGGTTTGAAAGGTGATGAAATTCCTCTTGAAGCAAGGATTGTCGCAGTTGCAGACGCTTATCACGCGCTTGTGAGCGACCGCCCGTATCGCAAAGGAATGTCTTGCGAGAAGGCCTGTGAAATTTTGAAACTTGGCGCAGGCATTCAATGGGACGCTGAACTCGTAAGACACTTTGTGACAATTGCCCCCTCAATGACAACCGTTGAGTAAAGCCAAGGAAATAAATTTTATAAAGCCGCTCTGATTGAATTCAGGGCGGTTTTATTGTTAAAAACTTATAGGTCCTGACAAACCAAAGCAAATAATTGTGTGGTGCGTATAAACGCGCCCTACAATTTTAATATACAAATTGTCATGTTGAGCCAGCCCGTAGGTTGGGCATACTTGCCCAACAACCCAAAACAGTTTCAACATCTTATCAATTATTGCAACTTGGCATTAATTTTTTGTCCTTCTTCATTTTCTTTCTTTGACACTCAAGCGCCGTAACGCAAAGAAAGAAAACGAAGCAAAAGAAAGAAACATGGGCTCTTGCTTTGCTCTTGCCATTTTTCAAATTTTTATCTCAGAAATCGCAGTCGAGCTTTTGCGAATAGCTATTTAACAAAAACATGTCCTGCACTTTGTAATTAAAGCTGTGACCGCAAAACCTCTCCCTCTTTCTGCTTTTGTGATAAAAATTTTGAAAAATTAGATAAACCCGATTTGTCACATCGAAATGAGCTCGTAGGTTGGGCATACTTGCCCAACAACATAATTTTAAAGCCCGTAGGTCAGGCATTGCCTGACAAACCAAAACAAATAATTATGTAGTGCGTATACAAATCGTCATCCTGAAAGCTTAGAAAATAAGGTGAAGCCGTAATTTTCAAGCTGTTCAGGATCTTACTAACCAATGCAACTTGGCATTAATTTTTTGTCCTTCTTCATTTTGCTAAAGCATCGCCTTGCCTCTAATGCTCACGTGTTCGCAAAGAGTCAAGGAGTTCTCTCTTTTTCACTTCAAGCGCCGTAAGGGAAAGTAAGAACCCCTTAGTTCTTACGCGAGCTTTGCGAGTGCTAGAAATAAGGTGATACCTTCGGTAAAATGAAGCAAAAAATTAATTTTATTCTTCCGGTTTTAAAAAATCTTTGGGTAAGTATTTGTCCAACTGTTCAAAAAATTCAGGAACTGAAATATTATATGCTCTTATAATTTTATACAAAGAAAAAAGTTTAACACTTCTTTTTGCATTTTCAATATCATTTAAAGTAGAAGTTGAAATATCAAACTCATTGCAAAATAAATTAAGGCTTTTGCCTGTTCTAGAGCGCATATCTTTCAAAAGTCTTGCAACTGCTTGTGATAATATTTCTTCTTTCTCTTGCATGTGTAATATTTTAAAGTTATTTTAAATTTATCGTATCCCGTACACAGGATACAAAAAGGAGCTATCATGAAAACTCTACTAATCGACTTGGACGGCGTATTGAATGAATATAAAGGCGAATATAACCCAAATTTTATACCGCCAATCAAAAATGGTGCGCGTGAATTTTTAAAAGAATTATCTAGAAATTACGAAATAAAACTTTTTACAACAAGAAACAAAATCCTCGCTTCAAAATGGCTGATTGATGAAAAACTTGCAAACACAGTTAAAGACACAACAAACACAAAAGATGTTGCATACTTATATATTGACGATAGGTGCATTTGTTTTGACGGCAATTTTGAAAATCTCAAAACTCAAATCCAAAATTTCCGGCCTTGGTATAAATAAATTCTTAAAAACAGCGAGTTCAACCCCCTTTCTCATTTTTTATTTTTGATGTAAAATATTTTTGCTGTAAAATATAGAAAAATAGCAATGTGAGGGAAAAATGAATTTGACATACAAAAACATAAATTGCGGCGAAATTACAGAAAAACAAGTAAATTCTGTTGTTGAAATTGCAGGTTGGGCTGCCACAATCAGAGATTTAGGCGGCATTATTTTCGTTGAAGTTAGAGATAGAAGCGGGGTTTTTCAAATAGTTGCAGACCCTAAAGTTAATCCGGAAGCTCATAAGGTTTTTGGCGAACTTCGCTCTGAGTTTGTAATTCAAGCAAAAGGTAAAGTAACTTTGCGCCCTGATGACACAATCAACGACAAACTCGCAACAGGCAGAGTTGAAATGTATCCTGATGAAATTAAAATTTTAGCAACAGCGCAAACACTTCCATTTATCCTTGAAGATGAAAATGTTTCAGAAGATGTCAGATTAAAATACAGATATTTAGATATCAGAAATTCAAAATTATTAAATAATTTGAAACTTCGCCACAAAATCACATCAACAATCAGAAATTACCTTGACGGCGAAGGCTTTATTGACGTTGAAACGCCTGTTTTAATCAACACAACTCCTGAAGGCGCAAGAGATTATCTTGTTCCATCACGCGTGCACGACGGAAAATTCTTTGCACTCCCTCAATCACCACAAATTTTCAAACAACTTTTAATGGTTGGCGGGATTGAAAAATATTATCAAATTGCAAAATGCTTTAGAGATGAAGACTTAAGAGCAGACAGACAACCGGAATTCACTCAAGTCGATATGGAAATGAGCTTTGCAGGGCAAGATGATGTAATTGCTCTCACGGAAGGCCTTTTAGTTAAAGCGTTTGAAGCAGCAGGGGTTGAAATTAAACCTCCATTCAAAAGAATTACATACAAAGAAGCGATGGAAAGATATGGTTCAGATAAGCCGGATACTCGCTTCGGGCTTGAATTGTTCGATGTTTCAGATATTATGGAAGCTTCCACTTTTGAAGCATTCAAATCAGTTGTTGCAGCAGGCGGCACAGTTCGCGCAATAAAAATCCCCGGAATTGCAAACTACTCAAGAAAAGAAATGGATGATGTTCGCAACCTTGCAATTTCATTCGGCGCAAAAGGGCTTGCTTGGGTTACATACCTTGAATCCGGCGAAGTTAAATCTCCTGTGTTCAAATTCTTAACAGAAGAACAAATCGAAGAAATTAAAAACCGCGCTAACGCTGAAAAGGGCGACATTGTATTCTTCGTTGCAGACTCTAAGAAAGTCGTGTTCGATGTTCTTGGAAGATTTAGATTGCACTTTGGCGAAAAACTTGGTTTAATTGACCACTCTCAACATGACCTTCTTTGGGTTGTAGATTTCCCATTGTTCGATTGGTCAGAAGAAGATCAAAGATTTGTGAGTGTGCACCACCCATTCACAATGCCAAACCCTGAAGATTTAGACAAATTAGAATCAGACAAAGGCAATGTTCGCTCAATCGCATACGATATTATCTATAACGGAAACGAACTTGGCGGCGGTTCAATAAGAATTCATGACTCAAATCTTCAAGAAACAGTGTTCAAAGCACTTGGCTTAACTGAAGAAGACATTAAAAACAAATTCGAATTTATGGTTTCTGCTTTCAAATTCGGAACACCTCCACACGGCGGCCTTGCAATTGGTCTTGATAGACTCGTAGCGCTACTTACAAGAAGCGCTTCAATTAGAGACGTAATTGCGTTCCCTAAAAATTCACAAGCTAAATGTTTAATGACAAATGCTCCTGCAAGCATTAACGAAGAACAACTTAGAGAATTGCACATCAGGCTTCGCAATCCTCAAAGGGTTTAACTTGTAATTTAATTTTTTCAAAATATAATAGTAAAAGACAATAAAAATCAGGTAAGGAAAATTATGAAAAGTGACATTCACCCAGATTACAAAAAAACTACAATCAAATGCGTTTGTGGTAACGAAATTGAAACAGGCAGCGTAGAAGAAAACATCGTTGTTGAAATTTGTAACGCTTGCCACCCATTCTACACAGGCAACCAAAAGATTTTAGACTCTGAAGGTAGAGTTGAAAGATTTAAAAAACGTTACGAAAAAAAATAAGTTTTTTAAAAGTTTGTTAAAGGAGCTAAGGTATGGGAGCAGTAGAAATAAAAGTGGATTTAATCCACAAGCCACAGAATTTGTTGGACGTAATTTATACTGCTTGCAAAACCTGCTACAGTGCAAAATTGCCTAAAGAAATTTTTGATGAAGCACCGGACGATGAGAAAAAATTATCTTTAATTTCAAAAGTTGTTTCATCGGGGCATTATTCAACAATTGAGCACATACAGCTAACCTTCGCGGTTTCAAATGTATCAAGAGCTCTCACTCACCAGCTTGTTCGCCACAGACATATGAGTTTTTCACAAAAATCTCAAAGATATGTAAAAGAAAAAGGCGAAATTGATTACATTATTCCTCAAAAAATAGCAGCAAACCCTGAACTTCGCGAAAAATTCGAAGATTTTATGAAGCTTGTCGCAGATAAGTATCAAGAATTCACAAACGCCGGAATTCCCGCAGAAGACGCAAGAGCAATTCTTCCAAACGCAACCGCAAGTTCGCTTGTTGTAAGTTTGAATTTAAGAGAACTTATCCACTTTGCAAATTTAAGACTTTGCACTAGAGCGCAACTCGAAATTAGAACACTTGCAAAACTTATGTGCAAAGCAGTCATAGAACAAGAACCATGGCTCAAGGCTCATTTAGTTCCAAAATGCGAAAGATTAGGATATTGCGACGAAGATAAATGCTGTGGCAGAATGCAAACAAAAGCTGAAATTTTGGCAAAAAACTCATAAAATTAAAATAAGTTTATATTTCAAGCTCCAATAATAGACACATTTTTTTATTTGTGATTTAATAAATTTAAATAAGATAAGTATAAGGAATTTTTAAAATGGCAGTACCAAAGAAAAGAACAGGGGCATCAGCCCAAGCACATAGAAGAGCAAATTGGAAAGGAACAGTTCCTGCAACTACAACTTGTAAACACTGCAACGCTGTTATCCCAACTCACACAGTTTGCCCGGAATGCGGTTACTATAAAGGAAAATTAGTTAGCATTAAAGGAACAGAAGCAGAAGCTGTTGAAGTAAAAGAAGAAAAAGCTCCTAAAAAAGCTGCCAAAGCTGAAGCTACTGAAGAAAAAGCTGAAAAACCAAAAAGAACAAGAAAAGCTAAAGCTGAAACAACTGAAGAAGTAGTTGAAGAAACTAAAGAAGCGGAAGAAAAAGCTGAATAGTAAATAGTTAGTTTGGGGAGTTAGTATGGTAAGAATAGCTATTGACGCCATGGGCGGAGATAATGCACCTCGTGCAGTTGTTGAAGGTGCTGTTTGGGCAGCGCATGATTACAATGTGCCAATTGAGCTTGTAGGTAAAGAAGATGTAATTAAAGAAGAACTTGCAAGAATACAAAAAGAAGGTATCCACCACCAAAAAGGCGGCTTGCTTAAATTCTTAAACCAAAACATCAAAATTGATGTATCAAAATTAGATATAAAAATTACCCATGCTCAAGAAACAATTGAAATGGACGAAGCTCCGGCTCAAGCAATCAGAAAAAAACGTAAATCATCTATTGTGCTTGCAGTTCAAGCTGTTGCACAAGGAAGTTCTGACGCAGTTGTTGCCGCAGGTTCAACAGGCGCAGCAATGGGCAGTGCGTTATTCGGTCTTGGCAGACTTAACGGAATTGAAAGGCCTGCAATCGCAGTTGTTCTTCCAAGCATGAAGAAACCGTTTATGTTTCTAGATGCAGGCGCAAATGCTTCTTGCACACCGGAAATGCTTTATCAATTTGCAATTATGGGTTCAACTTACTACAAAAACGTGTTTAACGTTGAAAGCCCAAGAGTTGGCGTTTTGAATATCGGCGAAGAAGCAGGTAAAGGCAACGAGCTTGTTCAAAATGTATACAAAATGCTTGAAGAAAACACTGACGGCATTAACTTTATAGGCAACATTGAAGGAAAAGAAATTTTCTTTGGCGATTGCGACGTAATTGTTTGCGAAGGCTTCGTTGGAAACGTTGCTTTAAAAATCATTGAAGGTTCTTCGTATATGCTCTTCAAAATGATAAAACAAGAGTTCACAAGAGATATTCTAGCTGGCATTGTTGGCATTTTGGCTCGTCCGTTTATGAAGAGAATTTACAAAAGAATTAACTACGAAGAATTTGGCGGAGCACTTCTTTTGGGCGTCAAGGGTATCACTGTTATATCTCACGGTCGCTCATCAAATTATGCAATAAGAAATGCTGTTCGCGTAGCAAAAGAAGCTGTTGAAACAGAAGTAAACAGAAAAATCTCTGAAATTTATCAATAATAAAATATAACGATTTTATACAAAAGAGCGGGGCAAATTAAGTCCCGCTCTTCTTTATGGTATAATAATTGCGAGGATAACTTTTAAGGAGAATTTATGAAAAAAATTGCCATACTTTTCCCTGGGCAAGGCGCTCAAAAACAAGGAATGGGCAAAAGTTTCTACGATAACTACGCAAGTGCTCAAGAAGCTTTCAAAAAGATAGATGAAACTCTCGGAAGAAGCATAAGCAAATTGTGTTTCGAAGGAACTGACGAAGAATTAAAACAAACAATCAACACCCAACCGGCTCTTCTTGCAGTTGAAGTTGCAGGATATGAAGCGCTTAAATCGGCGCTCGGCATTAAACCTGCATACTTTGCAGGGCATTCGCTTGGTGAATATGGCGCACTTTACGCTTCAGGCGCGCTATCTCTTGAAAATTGCTTTAAGGCAATCAACGCAAGAGCTAACGCAATGCATAACGTAACAGTGGACTCTCAAGAAAAAGGTACTATGGCGGCTGTTCTCGGGGTTGATAGCAAAATAATTAAAGAAGAAGCAGACAAAATTTCAGACTATGTTGATGTTGCAAACTTTAACGAACCAAATCAAACAGTCATAACAGGAACTGCAACAGGAGTTGAAAAATTAAGCACGATTTTAAAAGAAAAAGGCGCAAGAAGAATTGTGCCGCTTGCTGTTTCAGGCGCATTTCACAGTAAATTAATGAAAAGCGCAGGTGAAGAATTTGCAACTTTCTTCAACAACGTTGAAATAAACGAAGCGCACACTCCTGTTATCGCAAACACAGACGCGCTTCCAACCACAGCGCCTGAAGAATTCAGAAAAAAAGAAGTAGAGCAAATTTCATCAAGCGTTCAATGGGTTAAAACTATCCAATTCATGCTAGATAATGGCGTAAACACATTCATTGAAATTGGCGAAGGTAAAGTGCTTTCAGGTTTGTGCAAAAAAATGTGCCCGCCTGAAACGCTAATTCTAAACATTTCAGATAAAGAAAGTCTTGAAAATACAATAGAGGAGTTAAAAAAATGAGCGAAAATAAATTAGCATTAGTGACAGGCGCTTCAAGAGGAATAGGGCGCGCAATCGCAGTTGAGCTTGCAAGCGCAGGGTATGACATTATAGTAAACTACGCAGGAAACGAAGCTGCGGCAGATGAAACAGTGAAACTTGTTGAAGAAAAAGGCTGCAAGGCGCATAAAATGAAATTCGATGTGTCGGATAAAGAAGCCACCGGCTCTGCAATTGCTGAAATTCTTGAAAAACACGGCAAAATCGATGTTCTTGTAAATAACGCAGGGATAACAAGAGATGGACTATTTATGAGAATGAATAGCGATAATTGGCTTGATGTAATTAACACAAACTTAAATTCTGCTTATTATGTTACAAACCCTGTTGCAAAAGCAATGATTAAACAAAGAGCCGGCGTAATTATTAACATGTCAAGCATAGTTGGCGTTAACGGTAACGCAGGTCAAGCAAATTACTCAGCTGCAAAAGCAGGGATAATCGGGCTCACAAAAAGCCTTGCAAAAGAGCTTGGCTCAAGAAATATCAGAGTTAACGCAATTGCCCCGGGCTTTATTCAAACAGATATGACAAAAGGTTTGCCGGAAGAAAAAATCACGGAACACATTCCACTCAAAACCCTTGGGCAGCCTGAAGACATCGCAAGGCTAGTTAGATTTTTGGCAGTCGAAGGCACATATATCACAGGCCAAGTAATTGGCGTGGACGGCGGTCTTACAATATAAATTCCAAAAATAGATAAATTAAATGGGCTCAAGCGATTTGCAAGAGCCCATTTTATATTCAAAATGATTAAGCAATTACGCTATAATCATTGATTTTCCGTCCATTTCGGCAGGTTGTGCGATACCCAACAATTCAAGCACAGTTGGCGCGATGTCGCACAAAGCACCATCTTTTCTCAAATTATATTTTTTGTTTGATATTATGCAGAATGGCACAGGGTTTGTTGTGTGCGCTGTTTGAGGAGCATGTGTTTCTTCGTTGCACATAACTTCAGCGTTCCCATGGTCTGCTGTAAGCAACATTTCATAGCCATATTTAAGCGCTTTTTCAGCAATTTTACCCACACACTCATCAACCACATTACAAGCTTTAACAGCAGCTTCCATAACGCCTGTGTGCCCAACCATGTCAGGATTTGCAAAGTTAACCAAAATGAAACCATATTCAGGGTTTTCAATCGCACTCAAAACATTTTCACAAACTTCATAAGCGCTCATTTCAGGTTGCATATCATAAGTGGCAACTTTTGGAGAAGCAACCAATTTGCGAGTTTCAAGGCGCCCTTGTTGCTCTTCCCCGCCATTAAAGAAAAATGTAATGTGTGCATATTTTTCAGTTTCAGCGGTTCTAAATTGTTTGATATTGTTATTATCTAAAACTTCGCCCAAAATATTCACCATTCTTTCAGGCTTAAATGCAATTGGAAGCCCAAAAGTTTCATCATATTGAGTCATGCAAACATAATATAAGTTTTTGCAAACTTTCTTACGATTAAACCCATCAAAATTTTCAAGTGCAACAGCGGCGGTAATTTCGCGCGCTCTATCCGGTCTGTAGTTAAAGAAAATAACTGAATCATTGTCGTTAATTCTTTTCCCGCCAATAATTGTCGGCTCAACAAATTCATCCGTAATTTCTTTTTCATAAGAAGTTTTAATTGCAATATCTGATGAGGAAGCAGTTTCGCCTTCGCCCAAAATTAAGGCATTGTAAGCTTTTTCAACTCTATCCCAACGTTTATCTCTGTCCATTGCATAATATCTTCCGCAAATTGTCGCGATTTTTGGAAGATTATATTTTGCAAGTTCTGCTTCTGTTTCAGCTAAAAATTCATGCGCACTTTTTGGCGGAGTGTCGCGCCCATCAAGAAAAGCATGCACATAAACATCTTTTAAACCTTCATCTGCCGCAAGCTTAATTAAAGCTTTTAAATGTTTCATAGAGCTGTGCACACCGCCCGATGAAACAAGCCCGTAAATATGCAAAGAGCTGTTATTTTCTTTCGCATGGTTAATTGCATTTAAAAATTCTTCGTTTTTGAAAAATTTGCCTTCATCAATTTGTTTATTTATTCTTGTAAGTTCTTGATAAACAACGCGCCCTGCGCCAATATTTAAGTGCCCAACTTCGCTGTTTCCCATTTGCCCTTCAGGAAGCCCAACATTTAAGCCATCAGCAAAAATTCTTGTGCAAGATTGCTCTTTTACAATTTTGTCATAACTTGGAGTTGAAGCTTCTGCAACAGCGTTATATTGTTGCTTTTCGGAAATACCCCAACCGTCCATAATGCATAATAAAACTTTTTTCATCATATTCTCCTTTGTTAAATATAATTTACCACAAACATAAGCTAAAATATTTGAAAATCTAAGAAAAAAATAAACCTTTAGATGGATACATTTTTTATATTTATAGTTCATAATTACAAAGTAAAACTATAACTCTGGGGAAGTATATACTTAAATGCTAAACGGGATTGACCAAAATACTACATCAGAAATATTGGCAAAAAGCTCTGCAATTCAAAGGCTTTCAGATAGCTATCAATCAAATCCGATTGACGATAGAAAAAACTATTTGATTGACGAAAGCAGCATTTCAACAAACGCAATTCAAAAATGGGAACGCGAGCTTGATGTTAAAAAATTCACACATCTTGTGACTTCAGACCCTGACGACAATTCAGCAGAAGAACTTGTCACGAGGCAAATTTTTGAAGGCAAAATTTCCTTTGACGACGACGAACTTCAAGGTCTTTTTAGCAACAAAAAATTTCTTAAAGATGTTATGATGTAAGAATGGAAAAATTAAAATTAACCCTCAAAAAGCTTAAAGCTTGGTATTATACTAAAATTTTGAGAAAAACATATTATAGAATTGGCTCTTGCAATATGTGCGGGAGGTGCTGTGAAAAAATTTATGTAAAACACGGCAAAAAAGTGCTCGATGACGAAGAATTTTTCAACAAGCTAAAAACCATGCACAGTTTTTACGAAGGCTTAACCTGTATCGGCAAAGACGAAACAGGGCTGATTTTCCGCTGCAATCATCTGGACCAAGAAACAAGAAAATGCAAAATTCACAAAAAGCGAGAAAAAATTTGCAGAGATTATCCTCAAGAAGAACTTTTTTCATTCGGCGGAACGATGGGCAATGATTGCGGTTATAAGTTTGTGCCAATTATAAGTTTTGGCGAAGTTATGGAAAAAGTTTCAAAACAAGAACCAAAAACTTTTGAAGTTATGGAAGAATAATTTTAGGGCAAATTTTATTTATTTTCCGCTTTCGAAAAAGCAAACACATTAACAATCGCAACAAAAATCCAAAATAGAATATGTATTTGCGGGCGATAAAAAACAGTATCGATTAAACCATGCGAAGCAAGAAGTAACAAACCAAGGCTTGATAGTAAAACAAGGATTTTATCTTCGCGTATGGCATTTGTTTTCACATATTTATAAGCCCCAAAAAACACTAAACCAAATATAGCACAAAACGCCAAAAGCCCAAAAATTCCCATTTCGCAAGCAGTTTCAAGGAATATATTATAAGCACTCAATGCATCAAAACCCGTTTTCATATAAAGCCCATAAGTTTCTCTGAAATTTTGATTACCAAGCCCAATACCAATAAACGGATTATTCAAAAACATTTCGTAAGACGAACTGTAGACATTCATTCTAAAAGATATCGAACTATCCCCTCGGAATGCAAAAATCGAAAAAATCCTTTTATAAATCGCAGGGTTTAGAAAAACAAACGCAAAAACTGCCGCGCAAGAGGCAAAAATTAAGTTTTTATATCTTTTCTTAAGTTTTGAAAAACCGCCTTTGTAATTCTGTACGTAATAATAAATTCCATACAAAGTAACTGCAATAAAGGCAAAAAGCGCAATGTAAGCCCCTCTGCAACCGGTGTAAAATATTGCAAGAGCGCAAAGCGCAAGAGAAACCGCAGACACTGCAATTAAATTAACGTTCTTTTTAAGGAGCCCCATAGAAAGAAAATAACTAATTGGAATAATTCCTGCAACTAAATATCCTGCAAGAAGGTTAGGATTATACGGTTTCAATGTTCCATAAGCCCTTGCTATAACATCTTCAGGGTTAATTGCAGACATGTCTTGCCAGCCTGAAATTGCTTGAACACCGGCCATATTTTGTAAAATTGCAATAACCGCCTCAAACACCACAACACCCGCAACCACAAGCAAAAGCCATTTGATTTTCGATTTATTCATCTTAAACCATTGAACAAATGAAAAATAAAACGCAATATACAAAATCATTTTCAAAAAGCCCTTAAGGCTTGCAAGAAAAAGGCTTGAGCCCATAAGCGAAACGAAAGCAAAAAGAAAATATACAAAAACCGCGCAATCCAAAACGCTGAATTCAACCTTTTCACCTTTGTTAATTAATACGCGCACAGCATTAAGCAAAATAAACACAAAAGAAAGTGCACCAAGCATTCCGGTTCCAACAAAACAGCTGGCCACCAAAAGCAAAATGAGCACTCCAAAAGTGATTTTATCCAGATACGGATAAAATCTGGACGTGCGAACACGCTCTGCGAGCGCAGAATTTTGGCACATATCTATAAATTTATTCTCGCCCTCAAGGAGCAAGAAATTAACATTATTGAACATCTTGATTTTCGCTTACTTGTGTTGTTAATTCAGAATTTTCTTCTCTTGTTGGCTCTTTGTTGATTGTGATATTTGAAACAATGCCGTTAAATCTGTAATCTTTACCTTCAAATGTTACAGGCAAGCCGATTTTGATTTTGTTTCCGCCAATCACAGCGCCATCTTTTGTGATTTTAGCGTCATCCACAACAGTTACCACAAAATCATATTGGAATGGCGCAGAAACATCATCGACTGCAACAAATTGCTGTTTAGGATTCATTGTTGGAACAACTGTTTTCTTTCTATCGTTGCTAACTGACACAATTTTTAATTTTGTGTAAGGCACGTTTCTGATTGTTATAAAAGTTTCTTCGCCAACGATGAATGGAGAATTTGAGCTCGTGAGAGTAATTCCTCTAAAGAAAACTGAAATTTCAACTCGAACATTTGCTTCGATTTGCTTGTCTGCCGTTTGCCTTTTCCCAAAAACAGTGAGAACACCAATTGCAAGCCCTACGATAACAATTACAATAATTGCAATATCTAAAGGTCTTAGTTTTTTCAAAATTTCTATAAATTTCATAATTTATCTCCTAAATTATTTATTTCTTGTTTTAATTCATCAAATGTCACGCTATGGCAACCAAATTGCCTGATTGCAATGCTTGCTGCTAAATTGCCAAATATCATAGCATCGCGTGGTTCAAGCCCTGCGCAAAGCCCAAGCGTAAAAGTCGCAACAACAGTGTCGCCTGCGCCTGTCACATCAAAAACTTCTTTTTTGTTGAACGCAGGAATTAAATCTTTTTTAATTTCGCCGTCAACTTTTGAAAACAGTGCCATACCGGAACCGCCACGCGTAATTAAAAGATTTTGAAGCCCTAATTCATTATAAATTTTAGCCCCTGCCGAATTTAAAGTCGCTTCGTCTTTAATAAAATAGCCGACATATTTTTCGCTATCGGGCTGATTAGGGGTGATTGCAGTTGCACCTTTATATTTTAAGAAATCTTTTTGAACATCTGCCACAATCACTTTATTATATTTTTTCGCTAAATTAATCGCGCTTGAAACAATTTTTTCAGTCAAAAAGCCTAAGTGATAATCCGATAAAATAACCCCGTCATGCTCTTTAATAGCCTCTTCAAGCATTCCGAGCACTTTGTTTTCAATATCTTCAGATAATGGAGCAGAACTTTGCCTGTCAATTCTCACCACTTGCTGTGTCACGCTTTGAGAGCAGCAACCTGAAATTCTTGTTTTAACAGTGGTTGGGCGAGATTTGTCTTGCACCATATATTTTGTTGAAATTCCGGCATCTTTAAGCGCACCAAGCAAAATTGGCGCATGATAGTCATCTCCATATGCGCCCATTGCGCTAACTTTCCCAAAATTTAAGGTTGAAATGTTGTGCGCAGCGTTTGAGGCGGTGCCTAAAATTATTTTTGTGTGCGAATGCAGAAGAATGAGCACCGGCGCTTCACGCGAAATGCGTTCAGTGTCGCCATAAATCATTTCGTCTATCGCAAAATCACCCACAACTAAAATTTTCGGTTCTTTAATTAATTCAAGTTTTTCAATCAGACTTTTCTTATCCATTATTTCAACTATTTCATTTTTTCACTAAATCAATTATAATTTTACCATAGACAAAATTTATGGAGCAAATTTTGGTTCAAGAAAATTCTGAAACTGAATTAAACGAAAATTCATCAAAACTATACTGTTCTTGGAGTGTTGCTGCGCGCAATGTCACAATACCGGATATTTCTGCGATAAAAATTCCTGAAACAATGTTTAATAATGCGCTTGATGTTTACGAAGTTATAGACAAAGAAGAAGCTGAAGAAGAAGAAATTGAACAAGACGATTTTATGGGAATTAGCGATTTTAGCGAAACCCAAGAAGAAGATATTGATGAATTAATTAAACAGAAGCTTGCCGAAGGCGAAATGCTTGGCGCAAGCGCTGAAATAAACCTCAATGTGCCGGATTTGTCAATTTATAAAGAAGAAGAAACTCCTGAGTTTACCAAAGAAGAAATTGAAGCTTTCATAAAAAACGGCGGAAAAGAGCCTGAACAACAAACTCTCGGCGCTCCGCTTGAAGAAGAAATAAAGCCACAAGAAGAAAATAATAATATTACATTTGAAGTGGTTGAGCCCGCAATTGACGACGGTTTAAAAATTGAGCTTATGACAGATAAGCCTGATGAAAATTCAACAATTTACCCATCAGTTGCGCCAATTAGTATGTTTCAGATGGAGGAGCCTGAAAAAGAACTTCAAAATCTTGAAAGCAGCGTAATGCAAAAATTTGAAACGACTTCAAAAGAAGCTCACAGTGTAAAAAGCAAAGAGCCTGAACCAAAAGAAGAAACCCCCGCACAAACAAAACCTGAAAATTTTGAAGACCCGTTTGATGTTTATAAAAATCAAAATTCAAAAGACAAGAAATTCGTTTTTGCAATTTCAGACAAATTTGCAACTATGATTGACAAAATGAACACCAAAGAAAGGGACAGATTTATAAATCATGCTCTTGAATTAAAAGTTGCATACAATACAAAAGAAGGCGCAAGAGCGCAAACAAAACTTGCAATTTTACACATAATAAGCGTTCTTTTAACCATAATTATTGCAACACCTATAATTTTAGCGCTTGCAAATTGGTCAATCAATGCAACTCTTGAAAACTATTCATACACCCAAAAAAGCTTTGAAAATCTGTTTAAACACCGCGGTGTAAATTCGCTTCCATATAATAAATAGAACAAATAATATCTGTTTTTCAAGAAATATCCCCCAAAAAATACAAATTTCTTGACAGTTCAATATGTTGAAGATAAGATTAAATAGTAAAATTTGAATTTGCCGATGTGGCTCAATGGTAGAGCAACGGTTTTGTAAACCGTAGGTTGGGGGTTCGATTCCCTCCATCGGCAAATTTTCAAGATAAAGAGGGTTTTGTTAATAATAAAACATGCCTTGTTGAAAATTGAAAACTGAATATGGGTAGGTGCCCGAAATGCGACAGCCAGAGTGAGCAAACGGCGAAACCGATGAGGTTTTGACGTTGCGCAACTGTTGATAAGCGTCGTTGTGAATAAAGTGAACGAACAAATTTGCTTGCAAATTTGCCAGACGCATGTGCCACACGGAGCGCCTACATGAGTGAAACTCAATTGAAAATTGAAAACTGAATATGGGTAGGTGCCCGAGTAAGCTCGCAACTGCAGAGCCCGAGCAAAAAAGATTGAGTATCTTTTTTGCGAGGATTATAAAAAGTTAAGCCCGCCACACGGAGCGCCTACATGAGTGAAACTCAACTGAAAATTGAAAACTGAATATGGGTAGGTGCCCGAGTGGCTAAAGGGAGCAGACTGTAAATCTGCCGTCTAACGACTACGGTGGTTCGAATCCACCCCTGCCCAAACTTTTTTAAATATTTTATGTGTAATGGGGCACAAGACAGTGCGAAGCACTTGCGCCTCGTTAAAAAATTGAAAACTAAATAAAGTCTGCCCTTGTGGCACGAAACAGTGAGTGTAGCAAGGCAGCAAGAAAGCAACGGTGTTGCTTTCGGTATAACGAGACACCGGACAGTGCGAAGCACTTGCGCCTCGTTAAGAAATTGAAAATTGAATAAAGTCTGCCCTTGTGGCACGAAACAGTGAGTGCGGCAAAGCAGCAAGAAAGCAACGGTGTTGCTTTCGGTATAACGAGACACCGGACAGTGCGAAGCACTTGCGCCTCGTTAAGAAATTGAAAATTGAATAAAGTCTGCCCTTGTGGCGCAGGGGTAGCGCACTCCCTTGGTAAGGGAGAGGCCATGAGTTCAAATCTCATCAAGGGCAAAATTAAAACCAATAAATAAAATAATAAAACACTCTCAATACGAAAAGGAGAAATTAGAAAATGGCAAGAGAAAAATTCGAAAGAAACAAGCCACACGTTAACATTGGTACCGTTGGACACGTTGACCACGGTAAAACTACGTTAACAGCAGCTATCACAGGTTGTATGGCTGCAGCTGGTAAAGCAGAAGCTAAGAAATTCGATGAAATCGACGCAGCTCCAGAAGAAAAAGCTCGTGGTATCACAATTTCAACAGCACACGTTGAGTACGAAACAGATAGTCGTCACTATGCTCACGTTGACTGCCCAGGCCACGCTGACTATGTTAAAAACATGATTACAGGTGCAGCTCAAATGGACGGCGCAATCCTCGTTGTTGCAGCTACTGACGGTGCTATGCCTCAAACTCGTGAACACATCTTGTTAGCAAGACAAGTTGGTGTTCCAAACCTAGTTGTATTTATGAACAAATGCGATATGGTTGATGACCCTGAACTTTTAGACTTAGTTGAAATGGAAGTTCGCGAAATGTTAAGTTCTTATGAATTTGATGGCGACAACATTCCATTCATCAAAGGTTCTGCTTTGAAAGCTTTAGAAGCTGTTCAAGCTAATAACAAAATCCAACGCGGCGAAGACGAATGGGTTGACAAAATTTGGGAACTTATGGATGCAGTTGATAGCTACATTCCAACTCCTGAACGTGATGTTGACCAACCATTCTTGATGCCTGTTGAAGACATTTTCTCAATCACAGGTCGTGGTACTGTTGCTACAGGTAGAATCGAACGTGGTAGAGTTAAAGTTGGCGAAGAAATTGAAATCGTTGGTTTCCACGAAACAAAGAAAACAACTGTTACAGGTGTTGAAATGTTCAGAAAACTTCTTGATGAAGGTCTTGCTGGCGACAACATCGGTGCTTTACTTCGTGGTATCGATAAAACTGAAATCCAACGTGGTCAAGTTCTTGCAAAACCTGGTTCAATCAAACCACACACTCACTTCACAGCGAATGTTTATGTATTGAAAAAAGAAGAAGGTGGACGTCACACTCCATTCTTCCCAGGATACAGACCACAATTCTACATCAGAACAACTGACGTAACCGGTTCAATCAAATTCAAAGGTGAAATGGTTATGCCTGGTGATAACGTAGAAATGGAAGTTGAACTTATCGCACCGGTTGCAATCGAACAAGGTATGAGATTTGCAATCCGTGAAGGCGGAAGAACAGTTGGCGCAGGCGTTGTAGACAAAATCATCGCTTAGTCAAAATAAATTCCAAATAAAAATAGGTTGTGCTCGTCACAGCCTATTTTTTTATTCAAAATTTTACATTTTCAAAGCAATATTCTATACTAAAATAAAAACGGAGAAATAATGAAAAAAACAATTTGCGTATACTGCTCATCAAGCAACCATTTAGATAAAAAATTCTACGATATTGCAGCCGCCTTAGGCGAAAAGATAGCTAAAGAAGGTTTTGATTTAGTTTATGGCGGTTCGTGTGTTGGCTGCATGGGGGTTGTTGCAAATTCTGCGGTAAAATATGGCGCTCATGTTACAGGCATTATGCCAAAAATCTTTTCAAACATCGGAATAGAAAATAAAAATATATCAAAATCCGTTATTGTTGATGATATGAATGAAAGAAAAATCCAGATGGAAAATTTGGCGGATTTTTTTATTGCGCTCCCCGGAAGCTTTGGCACGATGGATGAAATTTTCCAAGTTATAGTCACAAAACAGCTTTCCTACCACAAAAAAGGCATTATTTTTCTAAACGTTGATGGTTTTTACGACCCACTATTTGTAATGTTTGAAAATTTCTATAAATTCGGTTTCGCAACAGAGCAAAACAAAGAATTATTCCACATCGCAACAACCGTTGACGAAGTAATTGACTATTGCAAAAACTATCAAGAAAAAGAATTTGTGTTTAAAAGATAGTTGCACCACGCGCCAATTGCCACACAATAATATTTACAACACGTCTTAGACAAAGCGCGAACACTTTACCATTCGTGTCAAAAATGATACGATAGAGCGAAGAAAAATCGTGAGTCAAAATGAAAAAGCAAGCTGTTATAATTTTAATTTCTTGTATTGCGTTAGCAAGCTATTTCTTATGTCGCTTTAACAAACCATACAAATACACCCATATAGACTGCATAGAAGATGGGTTATGCGCAGAAGGTTTGGAAATATATCTTAATGGAAAATTAACTCGAATAAACGAAACAAACTGCCTAAAAGCTGGGAAAAAATGGCTCGAAGACATTAATGTTTGCTATACTCGTTAATCGATTTTATTTAAACCATTCAGAAAACTTCGGTCTAATTCTTTTCCACAATTTAAAAATGGATTAAGCAAACCCCTTGTCAATCCATAATAATCAGCTTGCAGATCGTTTGCGCTATCTTGCATATTTTGTTTAAATGTTAATCCGTTTCTTTTAAAAATATTTTTCTGGATTAAATCATTCAATTCTTTTGCAAAATCCAAAATTAAAGCATTTGCTGGGTCATAAAATTGTCCTGCTTCACAATTTGCCTTGGCATGATAAAATTTATCAGAATTGATATGGCTCTTATCATTTAGCATATTTTTATAATTGGTATAAAAAGTTTTAATTGTGCTTAATGGTTTTGCTTTATAATTAAGTATCCTTTCTGTAAATACTCCATTTTTGTAATCTCCGAGCAAATTATCAACAAACTGTTGCTTAAAACGAACAATGTCTTTTGGATTTAATTGTTCCGATTTTTGAAAAGTGTTTGCGGCTTCCTTCATTTAATTCTCCTTTTTTTAATTTACAATATTTAATTACTTCCTTAATATAGCAGATTGCAAATCGGGCAAAAAAAAGAGCCCTTTGGGGGCTCGATACTTAACATAAAACAAATTGGAGTAAAAAATAACTTACACATTCATTATGCAACACAAAAAACGGGCACTTTTGTCCGCTGGGTAAGATATAAAAATATGCGCAGAGTAGTTAATAAATACGCAAAAGCGGGCATAAAGCCCGCTGTTTGAACCACAAAAAAGGCATTATTTTTCTAAACGTTGATGGTTTTTACGACCCACTATTTGTAATGTTTGAAAATTTCTATAAATTCGGTTTCGCAACAGAGCAAAACAAAGAATTATTCCATATTGCAACAACAGTTGACGAAGTTGTTGACTATTGCAAAAACTATCAAGAAAAAGAATTTGTGTTTAAAAGATAGAGGTAGGGTGCGTTTATACGCACCGCAAAACATAAACCGTCATGCTGAATTTATTTCAGCATCTTATAAGCCTTGAGGCGCGACAAACAAAGTTGAGTTTCTTGAGTTTGCAAGATTCTGAAACAATGCAAAACGAACAGAAATTTTTAAGATTCTGAAACAAGTTCAGAATGACAAAAATTTCTTGTGAGCCTGTATGCGCCAGCTGTTCAGAATGACACATTTTGCACGAAATCGATAGATTTCGACAAAAGGAGGCTAGTTCAGGGTGACTGTTATTGCTTTTGTAAGGCAATGCATAGCCTACGTTCTTGGATTTCGTCGCAATTACGGTGCGGATAAACGCACCCTACAACTCCGCGCTTTCCCGCTTTCGCCTCACGCTTCTGGCTTGCTTGAAAATCTAAGCAAAGCTTGATTTTCTTACGCAATCTGCGCATACTTTATTCGTAATTGCTCGCAAAGCTCGCAAACGACTAAAGCAACCAAAGCCCTCGGGGTGTTCGCTAAGCTGGCGCTTGCTGTCTTGGATTTTCTTAATCGCTCAAGCCTGTCATCACTTCGCTATCGCTGTCGTAATTGCGGCTTTCGCTTTACAGGGCTTCGCCTGTCAGAAAATCCGCTGTCTTGGATTTTCTTAATCGCTCAAGCCTGTCATCACTTCGCTATCGCTGTCGTAATTGCGGCTTTCGCTTTACAGGGCTTCGCCTGTCAGAAAATCCGCTCCTTACCCCTCGGGTACAAAGTCAATTAAAGCAATTTTGAATTGATCTTTTTCTTTTTTTGCTTCTTGGTCTTGAATTGCATTAATCATCAAAGTTTTATCCAAAAGCGCGCTTTTATTTTTCGTCATCGCCTTTAATTCATTGTTATACTTTTCAAAAGCATATTCTCTAGAATAACCATTTGAATTAATATCAATTCCAAATTGCTCCCCAATTTTTGCATATCTTTCAATATCCGCGCCTGTTAAAAGATATCTTTTTTGCTCGCCATTCGCGGTTTTCACGGTCATACCACAAACATTTGAAGGGGAAAATTTTTCGTTTGGTTTATAGCTGTTTGCGCCTTGCGGAAGTTTATAATCTTTAATCATGGCGGCAAAATATCTTCTTTGCTGCTCTGCATTCCAAGTGTTTTCGTAGTGTTTTTCTTTCCTTAAATTAGAACACAGAATGTTTGTAACCGTTTTTATTTGCTTATCTTTTGTTGTTTCTTTCCCGTCAACAAACACTTTTACAGGTATCACTTTTCCAAAACTTATATTCATTTTTCCGCCTTTCTATTCATTTAAAACACGAAAAAAATTTTTTTGATAGAATTTAGCTATGGAAATTAAAAGCAAAACAATAAAATTTAAAAAAGAAAGCGAAATAACGTTAGATTACATAAATCAAGTGCTTAAAGAACAAAACCTCAACCCCTTAAGATGGGCAATCACAAAAATTGAGGGCGATATTTGCGAAATTTCTTTAAGTTATATCGATTGATTTTTCTTCTCTAAAACAAGAAGTGCGTTTGAAATTGGCACGCCACCGGAGTTCGCAGGCGAATTAACCACATTCCCTGCAATATACATAACTGTCGAGCTTCCGCCGTCGAAATTCATCGCATTTGAGCACCCAAGCCCCTTCATAAGATTTGCCAATTGATTTAATGTCATGCCAACTGAGGTTTTTTCTCTTCCGTCAACCGTCACGATTATAAGAGAGTTATCTTGAGTGTAGCCGATTGCGCTTCTTGGGTTTCTTCCGCCCACAGATAAAAGTTTTTCTTCCGATATATCAACATAAACCTTTCCGTCGCGAAGAAGATAAGGCCCCGCGCCAATTATATGCTTTGAATTTTTAAACTGTTCAGGATAATTAATTTCAAGCGCTAAATTTTTCAATTTTTGTAATTCGTCAATTTTAGAATATGGGGCGGAAACAACATAGGCGCCTGTTGGAATTTCTATAGGAGCGGCTGAAATTTTAATCACCCTGCCATCTTGAACAAGCGCGTTTGCGCCATATTTTGGAGGAGCCGGCGAAACTTTGCCCCATTTATCGGTATATAAAAGCGTGTAAGTTGAGAGCATTCTTGGCTGGTTAATGTTATCCACTTTAATTTCTGCAATTTTATTTTTCAATTTGATATCTAAATCAACGCGCCCCATAGAAAAGCTTGTGCCGGCTTCGCTTTGCGTTATGCCGAGCGCCACGCGATTATAAATCGGCCCTGTTAATGTTTCGCCATCTATCATCAAAGTGCCAAGTGGAACACCCGTTTGAGGTTTAAAATAACCGCCATTCACGGCAACAAGTGCATTATTTTTTGCAGCAATATTTTTAATTTTAGCCCTTGCGTTCAAATTTGCTTGCGCAGTATCAGGTTTAATTACAAGGCTCGGATTAATGTTTGGGTTAATTTCAACAATATTTATTTTAATTGGCATATTGTTTATGTATTTCGTGGTTTTAATGTGCGCAACGCCTGTGGTTTTAAAGTAAACCGGCTTGCCTTTATATTTTGCTAAAATTTTATTTTCCCAAGCTTTAATTTCAGCTTGCGACACTTGTTTTTTCGCTTCAATAGTTTCAGAATAAACAGGAGCTTTTATTACCTCAAGCGCTGGAATTTCCCCATCAAACGCTAAAATCGGGTGGCTTAGACAAATAGTCATAATGCAAACACCCGATAGAATTAAAAATATAGTAATGAAAAATTTTATAATATGCCCTAAGGCCTCTTTCTGTTCTCTGGTTCGATTTCGCTTGATATTAGGGGTGGAAAGAGGGCGCGCAAAATTATTCAACGTGAAAGTTGCGCTTGCCATATTTGCTCCGATTGTGTAGTTGATAAATTATACTATAATTGTAGCACATTTTTAAAAAAACCGCAACCCCTTTATTTATGGTACTTTTAACACTTTTTAATTTGAATTTTTAAACCGCAGCTTCGACACGTTTCTTAAGATTTTGCGCAGGCAAATACTCCGGCACAATTTCAAGAATTTTATTCAGCGAATTCAGGGCACGCGCGTTATCGTTAAATCTCAAATAAGTTTGCGCCTCGATAAAAAGCGCCTCTGGGTCAGGATAGCAAATCTTTTTAGACTTTTCAATAAATTCTAAAGTAAGGTCATCATAGCCATGAAAATATAAAACTCGCGCAATAAACTTACAAGCCTCATAGTTAACTTTAGAAAAAATTTCGTAGCCGCTTATAATATTTTCCGCCCAAGCTAAATGTTCATTTAAAATCAAAAGGTGCAAATAAACCTCTAAAAAAGCTCTCACTTGAAAATACGTCGGATAAACCGAATATTTGCATTTGATGATATCTAAAATATCCAACCCCCAAAAAACAGCTGGGCACGGGTTCTTAACAGCGCTCCATATTTTTTTTGCGCTAGTGTCATCGCCAAGCAAAAAAGCACAAAAACCTTTCTCGTAAAAACAGCCCAATTCATCAAAAAGGGATAGCGCGCTTGCGTAATCTCTTGCGTAAAAAAGTTTCCTTGCGCCATCTAATTTAATTTTATCGTCATCAGTCATAATTACTACTTTAATTTAGAAATTATATCAAAAGCTTTTTTGTTGGATTTTGTGAGTGTATCAAACACATTGCTTGCCGCAACCCCGCTTGCTGCGTTTTCTTTGAGAATTTCTTTATATATTTCTTCTCTGTAAATGCGCACATATTCAGGCGCTTCAACACCGATACGCACAGAATTCTTTGAGGTGTCAAGTATAACTACCTCAATGTCGCCGTTTATGATTAATCTTTCATTTACTTTTCTTGAAAGTATTAGCATTTTTGTTCCTTAAAAAAGAGGGTATCTGATGTCGAATTTAGCGTCTTTTAGAATAATTTGCGCAGCTTTATGATTTTGAGTGTTTACAATTATCGGAGCGCGAAGGTTCATAGTTGACGCTTGCGGGTTTCCTTGCGGAATGCTCACAATATTTAGCGCCATAATATCATCTAAGTTTTCTGCGCCAAGCAATTTAATGTCTTCATCAGGAATTTCTATATTGTATTCAACATCAAAATAATCCGTAAGTGTGATTGGAAAAGCAAGTTCAGGGTCTGCAACAGATTGAAGCCACTTAAACGGCGAGGTTGGATTATTATCCACGATTGCAAATTTTTTAAATTTTTCATAGCCGATTATCGGCACAACAAAATCAAGCAAAATACTTGTATCAACTTTAATTTCACCGAACCGAGTAGAATTTATTACAGTGTATTTATTATCTTCTGCCACTTTTATAAACCTCTACTTTGACCAATTCCCATATCTAAACTTTGAAGCATTCCGCTAGTTAAATAGTTTTGCAAAGCTCTTTGGTCTAAATTTTGCGCTCCACCCATACCTCTGTTCATAAGCATAGGCAAAAGTTCATAGTCCATGTTGCTACCATATCCTGCCATCATTCCGTAATTTTGAGGAACTACATTTGCAGGGCTAAAGCCAATTTTTGCCAAAGTTTTAACTGCATCTGCAATTTCTTTATCGCTTGGCATAGCGTCTGTCGCGTCATTTAAGTAATGAAAATTTTGATATTGAATATTAGGCGCTTGCCCGTTAATCATATCCTTCACTTGTTCTATACTTTTATTTTGCACTTCTGTTCTGGCTTCAGTTGAAACAAATTCGCCGGAGCGGATAAAATCGTTTATATCTTTTGGCGCACCAAAAACAGGCAAATCATTACAATCACTGCGGCCTTCCATGCAAGCAAGTGCATTTCTAGCATAAACCGTGAGTGTTGGATTATCTGCAATTGATTCAACTGCAGTGTATGCCTGAACCGCTAATTCTTTTTTTCCTAATTGGCATAAAGAATTACCAAGATAATATTGCGCAAGAGAATCTTTGTCATTTGCTTTAACTGCTTCCGTAAAATCATTATATGCGCCAACATAATTTTGAGCTTTATATTTTTGTATGCCGGAAATGACTTTTGGGGAAACTTTGTAAGTTTTTACAGCGTGCGCAAATGTAAAAGAACTTAAAAATAATACCAAAAAAAGTGCAAATATTTTTTTCATTTTATCCTCAATATAGCAATACTGTATTTTATAATATTTCTCGCAAAAAAAGCAAGAAATTAACATAAATATTAACGCACAAACATTAAGCAAACTTTAAAAAGAGGGGAAAGTTTACACCAAAAAGTTGATAATTCCGCACTATATTTTGTAAAAAAAATTTTCCCATATATAATAAAACTTGGAAGGTGTCGGATTTTATGAAAATCAAAATCAAAGAAACAGCAAAAAATAAGAAAAACTACAGCTTATATAAACTTGCTCAAGTCCTTGAAATTCCACAACAAACAGTGTATTCATGGGCAAAAGGAAGAACTCAGCCTACTTGGGAAAATTTAGACAGAATTTGCGAAGCACTATCTTGCAAAATTAGCGATTTGCTTGAAGCAGAGCCCATCCAGCACAAATTAAATTTAAAAACAAAATAATTCCCCGAATTTGCACTCAAAGCGCAAATCTTAAACCAAAAAAGAATTTTACTTACCTAAAAAACAACTTGCGGAGCTTTTCTAAAAATGTCAGGCCGTTTTTATTATCGAAAATATCTTCATCTTCTTTAATAAAACAATCTGTGTTTTCGTCTTCTTCAAAATCTTCGCCCCTGCGTTTTCCGTCACGTTGGAAATAGCCCAGATTGCCGCCGCCACCGTTGTTTTTCATGTTCTGAGCTTCAAGAATTGCCGGTTGTTTTCTAGGTCCAATGTTACTTACATCGAAAGACATATCTACACCATATTAGTAAAACCATTGTAATTATATCACATATTTTGTAACAATTCTACATGGTTAGTACTAAATTTGAGAAATTATGTCGTTTGGATTAATTTTTAAGCATTCTAAAGTTTCGCAAGTCGTTTGCCTTCTTGCCCAAAGGCAAGGCTGCATATCGCATTTAGCACCTTTTATAACTTTGAAATTTTCTGCGTTTGGAATTAATTTTTTATCATCAGTCGGTCCAAAAATTGCAAAAATATTTTTATTGAGCGCAACCGCAATATGCATAGGTGCAGAATCCGCACAAATAAAAGCGGAGGATTTTGAAATTATGCTTGCAAGTTCTTGCAAATTCTTAGTTTTGCCATACAAATTATAAAAATTTTCACTTTCAAAATTTCCGATTTGAGAAATTATTTCATCATCATCCGGTCCGCCTAAAAGCACAACTTTCTTACCTTTGGCAAGTATCCCTTCAATTAATTCGCGCCAAAATGGTGCGCTCGGGCATTTTGTCATATTTTTCATTACGCTCATTTTGCTCACCCCTGGGTGAAGCGCAACAAAATCACCGTCAAAAGGCATTTCGTAATTTGTCTTAAGTGAAATTTGAGGAAGGGCACAGATTTTATCTGAAATAGGAGAAATTAAATCGTGATACATATTCCCTGCATATTGCCCCTTATTCAGCAAAACATCTGCTGTGTGCAAAAATGAAGTTTTAGATTTAAAACCATATCTTTTAGGAACACCAAAAAGCAAGCAAAGAACGGCCACAAGAGGCGATGAGCCGGAAGCCACCACAAAATCATATTTATTTTTTCGAACTTCAAAAATAAGTTTTAAAACGTTTAAATATTTTCTAAAGCCCGAAGCTTTAATATCGCATTTTATAACATGCGCGATATCGTCTGAAAGCGCTTGAATTGAGGCGCTTCTAGGTTCTAAAATCAAACTAATTTCAGACTCTTTAAACTCTTCTTTCAAACTTTTCACAACCGGCAAAAACAAGATTTCATCGCCAATTCCGCCAAAATTCATTAATAAAATATTTTTCATACACAATTTGCCCTTATTTCATTTTCATTTTACAATAAAAAAATGAAAAACTTAAGTTTGGACTATACTGCAATAGGTTCACTTCCAATTTCCGGGCAATCAGCGCCATCTGACGCATGTAAAATTGTTTTTGAAAATTTTAATTCAATCCCATTCTGGGCGCAACTTCCGAATTATTCGCACAATGAAGACATGGTTTTTCAATTTTGCGAAAACATGGTTGGTTTTACGGTTCAAGATGGCAAAATGTTATTTAAAACGGATACGGTTGAATTTGGCGAACAAATTGAAGAATTTTATTTTGATTGGGAAACTATAACAAATTCCGACAATTTAATGGAATGCGAAGAAACGCTTGATAAATACAAATTATCAGACGAAAGAAGCTCCACCTTCAAACTTTTTTTGGAAGGCATAAAAGGCAAAAATTACAAGTTTGCAAAAGGCACAATTACAGGCGCCTTCACAACTTCGACCACAATTTGCGCAGAAGACGAAAGATGTGCATACTACGACGAAATTTTAAGAGATATCGTGGTTAAATCCCTCGCTCTTAAGGCTCTTTGGCAAATAAAAGAAATTAAAAAAGCGTCCCCTGGCACAACACCAATTATTTTTATGGACGAACCTTCCGTTTCGCAGCTTGGTTCATCAGCGTTTTTGACTGTAAATGACGACGAAATTCTTGCTATGTTCAACGAAATTGCAACTTTAATTAAAAAATATGGCGCGCTTGCTGGCATTCACTGCTGCGGTAAAGCGAATTGGGAAATTCCGATTAATGCAAATTGCGATATTTTAAATTTTGACGCTTACCTATATACGCAAAGTATGGCAATTTATCATGAAAAAATAGCTAAATTCCTTGACAGGGGCGGGGTTTTGGCGTTTGGAATTATCCCAACTTTTGATGACAAATTAATTCAAGAACTAACTGACGAAGATTTGCTTGAAAAATTTGAACAATCCCTCGAATGCTTTGCAAAAAAAGGTATTTTGAAAGAAAAAATATTAAAACAATGTTTTATAACCCCTGCTTGCGGCTGTGGCTCTTTAACGCCTGATGGCGCACTTGCGGTTATTAAACACACAAAAAATTTATCAAAAAATCTAAAAGAAAAATATAAGGAAATTTTATGACCTCAACACTCGCATTAATTGGAAAAAGCGGAAGCGGAAAAACAACACTTGCAAAAGCATTTTGCGATGTTATAAAAAAATGCCACCCACAAAAATCAATTCTTCTTGTGGATAACGACTTAACTTGCGAACTTGCAGGCAGGTTTGGGCTCAAAACACATTCAACAATTTATGGCATTAGAAGCGGGAAGCACGAATACAAAACAGGCATTCCCGAAGGTATGTCAAAACAAGAATTTATTGAATGGGCGCTTGAAGATATCATTTTAAATGTGGATGAAAATGTTGATTTGATTGTTTCTTGGCTTGTTCCTTCAAAAGATTGCAGATGTCCAATCACATATCAAATGCAAGCTGCGCTCAAAAAACTGCTCTCCGGTTACGATTTTGTTATTTTTGATTGCGAATTTGATTTAAAATATCTAAACCAGCTTGTCGATTTTCCAATTGATTCCGCACTTATTGTAACAAATGACAATATTGAATCTTTACACCTTGCAGGCGAAATTTATGAATTTTCAAAAAAATATGCAACAGAAGGGCAACTTGCCGTTGTTTTAAACAAAACAACCGGCGCAAAAACCCAAGAAGCGCTTGAGCACATTCAAGGGCAAGGGCTTGATTTCGTTGGTTTTATTGAAAATCTTGGCTCAAATGAAGAAATTTTTGAAGCAGCGGAAAATGTTTATACTCGCTTAAATTTGCCACAATAGTTTCAGCATTCACGCGCCCGTTAACTACGCGCGCATACTTTGAGCAAATGCCCCGCAGATTAATTACATATCGCGCAATTTATCAATAATTTCATCTTCAAAACCTTTGATAACAGAGGGTTTTTCGTTGAAATTCATAATTATAACACTAAATGTCAAATCTTTGTTTTTGTATGTTGTAATATACCCTGAAAGAGAGCTAACACCATTCAGCGTGCCTGTTTTCGCCCAAAGAACACCATGCAGGTGACGAAGCCTTTTTGACAACGTGCCAACATCAGGAGTCGCCATATATTCTCTTAAAGGAGTGAATTTGTCAATATAAATGAGTGCATCTGAAAGCCAAGAGGTTGTCGCAAGGTTATATCTTGAAAGCCCGCTTCCATCCACAATTTTAATATCAGACATATTAAAACCTGTTTTTTCGTAAAAATCATAAAACATTTTCACGCCATCAGCCGTTGTTGCCGGTTTTTCAGATTTTGTGTATTTTCCGCCCGCAACTTTGAACAAAACTTCTGCCGAATAATTATCACTATTTTGCAAAATTTTCTTCCCGACTTGTTCTATACTATGCCCAACACTTGCAACTTCAAGCGCGCCTGTAGGAGTTTTGGCAAAATAAAATTCTTTGTCATAGTTAATTTTTTCTTTTTTGAGCACAGAATTAAAATGTGAAATAAAATAAAATTTAGGATTATCAACAGGTATTGTCACAACCTTATCCCCTGAAATCCCGCCGGATAAAAGGAAAATCGGGCTGTCATCATTTATTTTTTGAATTTTAAATGGCTCAGATGAGCCCACTTCAACATTATTCACAAAAGCAAATTTCACAAAATCGTTTTGCAAAATCGAAGGAGTTTTTTCACCCTTTCTTGTCACAAGGTGAATATTTACTTTATTTCCGTTCACAATATAAGGGCTAATCATCGGCGCATGAGGGTAAATGTCATCACTCCCCCATCCGTCAGGATATGGCACTTTATCAATTATTGTGTCGTCAAAATAAATTTTTGAAATTTCGCCAACCGCAGGATTTTTCTTGAATTCCGAAATTAATTTTCGCATATCAGCAGAAGTCAAAAGCGGGTCTGCGCCGAGTTTCACGTAATAATTGTTATTGTATTTATAAATCTTTGTAGAAAATTCATAATTCCCGCCAAGCGTTTGAAGCGCAGGCGCAAAAGTGAAAACTTTTAAACTTGAAGCAGGGTGCAAATATTTATTTTCGTCTTTGCTAAAAATTTCTTTGCCCGTATCTAACCTTCTAACAGACACTGAAACAATTGAATTTTCATCTAAATCCATTTTTTTAATTGTTTTTTTAAGCCCTGAATTAAACGCAAATGCGCAAGTTTCAAGGTTTAAAATCAAAACAACCGCAAGAAATAATCTCAATATATTTTTCATTTTTCCGCTCCAAAATTCAAAATTTTAACCTCTTTTTTTATATCTTTCACGCATAGCGCGTGGTTAACTTTTTCTCTCGCATGTGACACAAAATCAGACTCTGCTGAATTTAAAATATAGCCTTCATCCCCTTTTAAATGTGAGATAATCTCGCCATACGGGTTAACAAACAAAGAATTTCCGCCATATTCAACTTTATCACCGGCACCGCACAAATTAACGCCTGCAAAATATGCTTGCCCTTCAAGCGCACGCGCTGCGCATAATGTAATATAATCTTTAATTCTAACTTTAGGCCAAGCGGCCATATTCACAATTAAATCCGCCTTATTTGCATACAATTCAAAAAGTTTTGGAAACCTTAAATCATAACAAGTGCTAAGCGCAATTTTAAACCCGTCTAAATCAAAAATGCAAGGCTCATCGCCGGACGCAAGAACCTTATCTTCCATATCAAACGCAAAAAGGTGAATTTTATCATAAAACCCAAGAAGCTCACCACGCGCTGATATTATCGGGCAAGAATTAAAAAGCCCGTTTTCCGTTTTGCACACCATCGTTCCTGCAATAATTGAAATATTATTTTCAAGCGCAAAATTTTTCAAAAAATTAACGGTTTTCCCGTTTTCATCTTCAGCAAACTCCGCAAACCTCTCAGGCACCCAGCCAAGCGACCAAAATTCAGGCAAAATAAGCAAATCTGCACTTCGCCCCGTGCGTTTAAATTCAGCAAAAATCCTCTTTAAACCCTCAAAATTCAAATCAGGTTCACAAGAAACAGGGTTTATTTGAATTTGGAGAATATTTTTTTTCAAATTTTCACCTTATAATTCATCTGGAGAAGCGATTTTCCCAGCCACTGCGCTCGCCGCTGCAATAGCAGGGCTCGCTAAATAAATTTCGCTTTCAACATGCCCCATACGTCCAACAAAATTTCTGTTTGTTGTAGAAATTGCTTTTTCGCCACGAGCCAAAATTCCCATGTGCCCGCCAAGGCAAGGCCCGCAAGTCGGAGTGGATACAACGCCGCCTGCTTGAACAATTGTTTGCACATAACCTGCTTCAATTGCATCTAAATAAATTTGCTGCGTTCCTGGGATAACAATCAATCTAACATCGTCGTGCACTTTGCGCCCGGCTAAAATTTCAGCAGTAACCGCTAAATCTTCTAATCTGCCATTTGTGCAGCTCCCGATCACGGATTGTTGGATTTTTATATCGCCAACTTGGCTGATTGGTTTTGTGTTTTCTGGCAAATGCGGGAAAGCAACCGTCGGCTCAATATCTTCCACGTTATATTTAATTACTCTTTCGTAATTTGCACCTTCATCGCTTGTATAATAAACAGGCTCACGCATTGCACGGTTTTTCAAATATTCTTTTGTAATTTCATCAGGAACAATAATGCCGGATTTAGCACCTGCTTCAATTGCCATATTGCAGATTGTAAGCCTTCCGTCCATAGACATATTAGAAATTGCAGAACCGCCAATTTCAAGCGTTTTGTATAATGCGCCATCAACCCCGATGTCGCCAATTAAATGCAAGATTAAATCTTTTCCTGAAACCCATTTATTCAATTTGCCATTAAATTCGACTTTGATTGTCGAAGGCACTTTGAACCAAGTTTCGCCGGATGCCATAGCGCAAGCAAGGTCCGTTGAGCCAACGCCTGTTGAAAATGCGCCGAGTGCACCGTATGTGCAAGTGTGCGAATCTGCGCCGATAATCAAATCCCCTGCAACCACAACCCCTTTTTCAGGCAAAAGCGCGTGCTCAATTCCCATTCTGCCAACTTCAAAATAATTTTTGATATTATGCTTTTTAGAAAACTCGCGCACAATTTTTGCTTGTTCTGCAGATTTTATATCTTTGTTTGGAACAAAATGGTCCGGCACAAAGACAACTCTTTCATTGTCAAACACAGTTTGCACCCCGATTTTTTCAAATTCTTTAATTGAAACAGGGGCCGTAATGTCGTTTGCAAGAGTGATATCCACTTTCGCAGTGATTAAATCACCCGCAGAAACATAATCTTTGCCGGCATGCGCTGCAAAGATTTTTTCAGTTATGGTCATAGGTTTTGTCATTTGATTTTCCTTACTTTTGAGCTTGTTTTTGCTTAACTTCAAGCATTGCATTGTGCGCAATTAAATATGCGCCACATTTTTTTAAATTTGCCATATACCAAGCACATTCTTCTTGAATGCACACCATTGGACCTTCCGCTCCGATAGATAACAGAGGGCATACAGGGATTTTATTTTTCATATTTTGCTCCTTGTTTTATAAGGTTACAGTGTTTTTCATCAAATTTTCTTTCGTAATCTTTATAGATTTTACATCTGTTTATTACTTCATCAAAATCAATTAAATGTGCGTCAAAATCAGGGCCATCAACACAAGCAAACTTAACTTCGCCACCGACAGTCACGCGGCATGCCCCGCACATTCCTGTTCCGTCAACCATAATTGGATTCATGCTCGCTTCTGTTTTAATTTTGTATGGACGGGTAAGCTCCGCAACCGCTCTCATCATTGGCATTGGGCCGACTGCAATTACATAATCTACTTTTTCAGCTTTGATTATTTCATCCAAAACTTGAGTTGTGAAACCTTTTGTACCATACGAACCGTCATCTGTTGTAATATGTAGTTCGCTTGAAGCGTCTTTCATTTTATCTTCCCAAAAGAGAAGTTTTTTCTCACGAGCGCCCATAACCATATGCACTTTGTTTCCGGCTTCTTTAAATGCTTTTGCAATCAAATAGCAAGGAGCAGCGCCATAACCGCCTGCAACGCATGCCACAGTGCCATATTTTTCAATGTGAGTCGGAACACCCAAAGGCCCAACTATATCATAGATTGAATCACCAACATTTAATGAAGCGAGTTTTTTGGTTGTGTGCCCAACTGCCATATAAACAACGGTTAAAATTTCGTTTTCTCTGTCATAATCTGCAATTGTGAGCGGTATTCTTTCTGAATTTTCATCAGTTCTTAAAATGATAAATTGCCCGGCTTTAGCATTTTTAGTGATAAAAGGCGCGTGCACTTTGATTTCATATTGGTTTGTACATAATTCGTTTTTATATAAAATTTCGTAACTCATAATTTCCTCATCTATTCTATACTGATTAATTATACACTAAAATCATTTTATGATATACTCAAACTCATGAAAAAAATATTTCTTTTAATTTTTTTATTTTTTATTCAAATTTTTATAGCTTCACAAGCGGAAGCCAAAGAAATAAAATTCGCCGTTTTGTCTGACACAAACATCTCGTTAACAAAACACGTAATAAATGAAAACGGGCTCACAAGCTCAATTAGCGCCCTGCAAAAAGCCGTTCAAGAATTAAATAATTCAGAAAACGATTTTGTAGTTTTTGCAGGCGATGTGACAGATAAACCGGATAAAAAAAATATTGTAATTTTTGCAAAAGTTATAAATAAATTAAGAAAACCAAACTACGCAATCGTTGGAAACCAAGATGTTTCCCAAGTTTCAGACATCAGTAAAAAAGAATTTTTCAGACTTTTAAATAAATTTTCGCATAACAGAACAAGAAAAATTCCTTGCACCAAAAGGGTAAATAACGATTTTATGTTTGTTTATATGGACGGCATAAACCAATTTATCCCTGGGTATGCAGGAAAATTCACAGAAGCCGATATGCTTTGGCTTGAGGATGTGCTCAAAAAAAATCATAATAAAAAAATTGTTATTATCCAACATTTTCCGCTTGTCACAGAGCAGAAAACAAATGGTTTTAATTCAATCAACATTGACAGTTACTTAAAAATCTTATCAAAATACGATAACATTTTTGCAATTATTTCAGGGCACTCAAAAGCCGATGAAGAAATATTTAAAGATGGAATTTACCACGCTGGCGTGCCATCTCTTGCACAAAGCAAGGAATACAAAGAATTTATCATTGACTACAACAAAAAATTAAACAGATATGTTTTAAAATCAAAAATCAAAACTGTTGACTAAAGGCAAGTAATTTATGAAAAAAGATTTGCAAAACGAATTTTTATCAACAATTACACACGAAATAAGAACGCCCCTCACAAGCATTAAAGGGTTTTCTCAAACCTTGCAAGATAATTGGGACAAAATTGGCGACGAACAAAAAAAGAAATTTATAAAAATTATCGAAGAACAATCTGAAAGACTAATAAAATTAATTGAAAATGTTTTAAATGCCGCAAAAATAGATTCAAATAGCGGGAATACTATCTTAAAAAAAGTAAATTTAAATCAAACCACGAAAAAAGTTATAGAACTTACAAAAATAAACCATAAAGAGCACGATTTCAAACTAAGCCTTGCGCCGGAAGAATTATATGCCCTTGCAGACACAGACTATTGCGAGCAAATTTTAGTCAACATTTTAGAAAATGCTTGCAAATATTCTCCAAAAGGCACAACCGTTAAAATTTCAACAGGCACAAAAGAAAACAGTGTTTTTGTTGAAATATCCGATATGGGCGAAGGAATAGAAGAAGGTGAACTGCCTAAAATTTTTGATAAATTTTGGCGCGCGGATAATTATCTAACCTCAAAAGCACAAGGAAGCGGGCTTGGGCTCTATATCGCGCAAAATTTAGCACATAAAATGAACGGCGAAATTAAAGCAAAAAGCCCAATCCAAAACGGCAAAGGAACAGCTTTCACGCTCTTTTTACCGCTTTTTGAAATAGAGAATTTTACAAGGAAGGATATATGATGTATAGCGCAACTTGTTTAATTGTTTCAAAAAGAAAAGAATTATCAATTAAACACAGAAAAATTATTGAAAATATGGGGCACAGCGTCATTTTGACTTCCGCCCTTGATAAAATGTTTGAAGAAATAAAATCATCAGAGCCTGAAGTTATTTTCTTATCTGACACAATTTGTGAAAATTTCACAGAACTTATTAAGCAAATAAAAATCCTAACATACAATTATTCGCCCGTAATTATCGCTATTTCAAAGTCATCAAACTTAAATGACAAGCTTGAAATTTTAGAACACGGCGCAGACGAATGTTTTGGCGAAGAAACAACTTCGCAAGAATTTAAAGCGAGATTAAATGCGCACATAAGAAGGTATATAGAAAACTCTATAAACCACTCTACGGGGCTAATTGGGGAAAAATTAGGTTTAAAAAATTTGAGAAGAATAATTAAAAAACAACCAAATTCTTCTGTCATAAAAATTGAAATTGAAAATTTTGCGCCTTACAAAGAAATTTACGGCGAAATTGCTCACGGAAAAGTTATGCAAACGCTTGGCGCGCTTGTGAATTCAACCTTCAGTGCAGAAGATTTTATCTCTCACCTTCAAAACGATAATTTTATTTTAATCACAAACCCTCTAAAAGCTGAAAAAATCGCTTCTTTCCTTGCTTTTGCGTTTGATAATATGATTGATAAATTTTATTCTAAACAAGATTTCGAAAATAAGTTTATAAAATATTTTTCGGACGGAATGCCGGAGCGCAAAATTCCTTTAATGAAGCTAAATATCGGGGTTGTGAACTTAGGCACATCACACACGGGAAGCGAAAAAGAAATTCTTAGCACCCTGAATGAGCTTATAAAAATTTGCTCGATGTCTAAAAATTCAACCTACATCATAGACAGAACAAAACTTCAAGGCGAAACCGCGCAAGCCAAGCTCAAAAACAGGATTTTGATTTTTGAGCCCGATGAAGCGCTTTCATATCTTATTCAAGCTGGTTGTGAGCTTAAATCTTTAGAGGCCAAAACTTTAGAAAATTTAAGCAAAATCACGGAAATTTTAAAAGATTTTGACCCAAATATTGTAATTTTAGATTTTGAAGACAAAGGCAAAAAACAAAAATTTGCAGAAATTGCAGAAAAAATTAAAAGCTACAATTCAGATATAAAAATTATCTTTACATCATCAGAACGTAACAAAACAGAAGTTTTCACCTCCGGCGCAGATTTATACCTCCCAAAACCATACGAAATAAAAACGCTTTTTAATTGGGTGGACAAGTTTTTGAAATGATATTATAAAGCAAAATTCTGTAGCAGTCTAAGCACCACACAGCTTAAATATATAAACCGTCATGCTGAATTTATTTCAGCATCTTGTAAGCCTTGAGGCGCGACAAACAATGTCGAGTTTCATTAATTAGTAAGATTCTGAAACAAGTTCAGAATGACGTATTATCAATTACTGTAACCCGACGCTATTTTCCCTTTCCCCATTTTTCTTACAAAACTTTACAATAAAATTCTAAAACCAACACTAAATTCCGCACAAAACTTACGCAATCCATGCCCCAAAACATGCTCCGCACCATGCTTTCGGGCGCACCTTTTTCATGAAAATAAAATTTTTACAACCAATAGAGGGTTTTTGTTAAATATTTGTTAACATTTCTTAGAAAAAGTGTTAAAATACACTTGTGATAGATAGTTAGAAGTATCGTTTGAAAATTCTTTTTATTTCTTGTGCACAAAGGGTTTCAGGCATATTTCAAAATAAAAAGCCAAAGGCTAAAACAAAAATAGTTGTGTTTTTGTAACATTTTATGAACATTTACGAAAAAACAGTTACTTTGATAGCTTTATGGGAACAAGTAAGTTTATATGGTGTGAAATCATATAGAATCGGTGGTTCTGGGCATAGTTAATGTATAACAATCCATTTTCAATTAAATCTTCAGGTTATTCAGCAAGCGGGTTTTCAGCGCTTGCAAACGCCTATGCAAAAATTAACACAAGGAAATTATTAACAAGCGCAATACAAAATGGCGCTTTCAGCTTTGGCAGCGGTTCTTCAACAGAAGACCTTCTATCACAACTTGCCGCATATTTACAGAACCAAATGGGCAACAATGCCGCAAGCAGCCTATTATCAAGCAGTTTGAAATCTCAAGGCTCAAACATGAGCATGAAAGACTTCGAAAATCTTATCAACCAATTGCTCAATAACAAAGACTTATACAAAGAGCTTGAAAAAGTTGGCTATGGGCTTGACAATTCCACCGTTACAGATATCACAAACAAATTTGTTAACAGCATAGGCGGAACAACCACCGACCTATACAACAGCTTAAGCGAATATTTAAACACACTTCAACAAGCTTCAAGCCTCCTTAACATTGCAGAATCAGCTCTTAGCGCAAAAGATAACACTAAGAGTATGTTAAATATTATCGATAACTTGACCCAAACCATAAACAACCTCACCAAAGACAGCGACAGAGTCACCGCTCAAAAAACCATTAATGAACTAATCAAAGAACTTTTTAACACCAAAAACACCACAAACGGGCTCACAGGAAATAACATTTTTGGCGAAACAGATACAACTATCAAAATCACAACAAGCACGGGGAACACAACATACGACCAGACCGACTATTCAGACGCCCAAACCCAAATCACCACGCCAACAGGCACATCGGGAATGACCGCTCTGCAAGCACAAGCAGAAGGCTACACGGTTGTTAGAAGCACGGAAGAATTTTTAAATGCAGTGAACAAAGCTGAAAAAGCTGCGGTTGAAAAAGGCGAAACCACAATTGATATGAAAATTATGCTCTTTGCCGATATCGACCTTGCAGACACTGACTTTGACGGCATAGGAAAATACACAACCACCGATGCCGAAGGCAACACCACAACCACAGAACTCACTTTCACAGGCATTTTAGACGGTAACGGCTATTCTATCAAAAACATGACTCTTGACGCGCAAAACGAAAATAACGTCGGGCTCATCGCAAAAACAGGCGGGAAAGAAGTCACAGAAAAAGACGCAGAAGGCAATGAAACCACAAAAATTGTAAATGCTGAAATCAAAAATTTAACTTTAGAAAACGTAAATGTAAAAGGTGGCGAAAACACAGGCGCGCTCATCGGTTCAGCAAGCAACACCACAATTTCAAACATCACAATTAAAGACACCACCCAAGAGCAAAATGCAAACAACATCACAGGCGCAAATGCAACAGGCTCTCTTGTGGGCAACCTTGAAAACTCAACTGTTGAAAAAGTTAACGCAATTGTTAACGTATCTGCCACAAACGGCAACGCTGGCGGGCTTGTGGGTGTTGCTTCAGATTCAAGCTTTGATAATGTCACAGTCGCAGGCACGCTTTCAACATCTGGCGATTCAACCATCACCGATGGCAACAAAATCGGCGTTGGCGGGCTTGTTGGGCTTATGTCAGGCACTTCAGATAAAGCCTACATCAAAAATTCATATTCAACCGTTGACATTGTGCGCGCAGGCTCTCTCACGGTTTCAGGCGAAAACTACTTCGAAGGTACAGGCGGGCTTGTGGGCGTTGCAATGGGCTTGTC
Source organism: uncultured Gammaproteobacteria bacterium (assembly GCA_964570895.1). Taxonomy (GTDB): domain Bacteria; phylum Cyanobacteriota; class Vampirovibrionia; order Gastranaerophilales; family Gastranaerophilaceae; genus RGIG1918. The sequence continues at coordinate 168,975 of CAZMZD010000002.1, read as the reverse complement.
CACTGAAAATTCAGAAGTTCAAATTATCAATTCTTACGCCACAGGCTCAATCACAAATTCTATCACATACTTAGGGGAATTAGGGGAATATTTTACTGAACATTCAGCTTCAGGCGGGCTTGTTGGCTATGGCTATGAACTTAATGTTGAAAACTCATACGCCAAAGGAAACACCACCTCCACAAACTCTTCCGCAGGCTTTATAGGTTCATTAGACACAGGTAACATCAAAGCTTCATACGCTCTTGGAAACACCACTGCAGACTATTACGCAGGTGGCTTCATTGGCTACGCTTCAGGCGATATCGCAATTGACAGCTCTTTTGCAAAAGGGAACGTTTCAGCAAACACCGCAACAGAAGCAACTCTTATATCATCCGGTGGTTTCATTGGCGCAAGCGCAGGCACGGCAGAAATTGAAAACCTCGGCGTTGACTTTTCTGAAATCACAAACACTGATGACATCGGGAAAGTGTCAACTGCAGCCGACCTTTTAGTGGCGCTTAAACTAAATGCAGATATCACCCTTCAAAACGACATTGACCTAACGGGTGTCTATTGGTCTGATGTCACATACACGGGCACATTAGACGGTGCTGGCTACACAATTTCAAACCTCTCTTATTCAGAAGGTTTAATCACAAACGCAAACGGTGCAGTGCTTAAAAACCTAACCCTTGAAAACTTCAATATCACAGGCGATGACCAATACACCGGTGCACTTGCAAGCTCTGCAAATAGTGCCACTAAAATTGAAAACGTACATGTAGTTGGTGGCACAGTTTCAAGTTCATATAATAGGACAGGCGGGCTTGTGGGTTATAGCGGTGGCACAATTTTGAACAGCTCTTCATCAGCCACCGTCAAAAGCTCAAGCGACTACACAGGCGGGCTTGTGGGGCACCAAGACAGTGGCACAATCACAAATAGCTATGCGACAGGAAATGTCACATGCACCACCTCAAGTTCAGGTATGTACACAGGCGGGCTTGCAGGGTCTGCTTACGGCAAAATATCAAACAGCTACGCATCAGGCACAGTTAAAAGCTCATCTAACGGGTGCACCGGCGGGCTTGTTGGGTGTAACGGTGCAACAATTAGTAATTCATATTATACAGGCACAAGCGTTACAAACACTAAATCAAGCAGCTGCGGCGCGTTTCTTGGAAATAGTAGCGGAGCTCTCACAAACTGCGGCTACAATTCAGATTTAACAATTGGAGCTGCTGCAGGAAGCTCAAAAGATGGCGCAAGCGCGATAAGCACAGATGAACTTACTCAAAAAGTTACAGAAATTGAAACTCCAACTGTAACTTATGTGTCAAACGCATCAGAGCTCCTCACCGCACTTCAAAACAACGAAGATGTAACGCTAATTAGGGATATTGATTTAACAGATGTTGAATGGGCTGATATCGCAGGCTATTCAGGCACATTTGATGGAGATGGGCACACGATATCAAACCTCTCTTATTCAGAAGGTTTAATCACAAACGCAAATGGCGCAGTGCTTAAAAACTTAACCCTTGAAAATTTTGCAATCACAGGCGATGACGCCTACACCGGTGCACTTGCAAGTTATACAAGCGGCACAACAATTGAAAACGTACATGTAATTGGCGGCACGGTTTCTGGAACAGAAAGTAGCACAGGCGGGCTTGTGGGATATATATCAAGTACAACCATAAAAAACAGCTCAAATTCTGCGACCGTTACAACTTCTAGCGGTAGCGCAGGCGGGCTTGTGGGTGTTGCTTACCCTGGTGGCGTAATCACAAATTGCTACTCTACAGGCGATGTTATAAGCACAAACACAAACGAAGAAAACTACAATAACATTGGCGGGCTTGTGGGGGATGCAGCTTATTATGATACTATAATTACAAACTGTTACGCTTCAGGCTCTGTTTCAAGTTTAGCTGCAAACGATAAAATAGGCGGACTTGTAGGGTATTTAGATGCCGCAGTAATTCAAGATTCATACTACACAGGCACAAGCATTACAAACGAAAGTTCAGGGAACACTGGCACAGTTGTTGGTTTTAGCGATGGTGGCACAATCACAAACTGTGGTTACAATTCCGCGCTAACAACAGGCGCAGTTGCAGGTGCAGAAAACGAAAACGTAACCGCAATGAGCGAAGAAGAGCTCCAAAATGCAATTTCTACAATTCAACCTTCTGCGGCCGGAAGCAATGCAGGCGCCGTGACAGGGCTTGTCACAAACGGGGCCGAGCTCCTTGCAGCGCTTCAAGCAAACATCGATATCACCCTTCAAAACGATATTGACCTCACAGGTGTTTCTTGGAGCAGCATTGATAATTACACAGGCACATTTGACGGTGCAAACCATACCATCTCAAACCTCACATGCAAAGGCGGGATGATAATATATGCAAATGGCGCAACCTTCAAAGATTTAACTCTTGAAAACTTCACTATTACATCAGGAAGCAATTCCAACGGCTGTTCCGGCGCACTTGCAACATCAACCACTAACACAACAATAGATAACGTGCATGTGGTAGGCGGAACAAACACAAACTATTATTATATGGCAGGCGGGCTTGTGGGGCAAGCAAGCGGTGGCACAATCACAAACAGCTCCAGCAGCGCAACAATTAACGCAAGCTTATCTTATGCAGGTGGGCTTGTGGGCTCTAACAGTGCAACAATCACTAATTGCTCTTCATCAGGAAGTGTTTCAGGCTGCTGCAGCGAAACAGGCGGGCTTGTAGGCTCTAACAGTGGCAAAATCCAAGGCAGTTACTCTTCAACCACTATTTTAGACCAAGGCAGCTACACCGTCGGTGGGCTAGTAGGCTCTAACAGTGGCAAAATTACAGAGTCATACTACACAGGAGATAACATTTCAAGCACTTCAAGCCCAAGCTACATGGGCGCATTTGTGGGAAACAATACAGGCTCAATTGTAAACTGTGGATATAACCAAGATTTAACACTTGGTGCCGTTAACAGCAGTTCAAATTCTAACGTGATAGCAATGTCAACATCAGAGCTTGAAAATGCAATTTCTTCAATTGAAACATCTGAACCCGTAACAGTTGCCGTTTCAACCGCCGATGAACTCCTTGAAGCACTGCGTGCAGACTCTAATATCACCCTTCAAAATGATATTGACCTATCAGGCGTTGCTTGGGAAGATATTGTGTTCTACGGAACGCTTGACGGCAATGGGCACAAAATTTCAAACCTAACATATTCTGAAGGTTTAATCACAAAAGCAAATAGTGCGACAATTAAAAATTTAACCCTTGAAAATTTTGCAATCACAGGCGATGACTATTACACCGGTGCACTTGCAAGTTATGCAAGCGGCACAACAATTGAAAATGTGCATGTAGTTGGTGGCACGGTTTCAAGTTCATACAGCTACACAGGCGGGCTTGTGGGGTACCAAGACAGTGGCACAATTTTAAACAGCTCATCTTCTGCCACCGTCAAAAGCTCAAGCGACTACACAGGCGGGCTTGTGGGGCACCAAGACAGTGGCACAATCACAAATAGCTATGCGACAGGAAATGTCACATGCACCACCTCAAGTTCAGGTATGTACACAGGCGGGCTTGCAGGGTCTGCTTACGGCAAAATATCAAACAGCTACGCATCAGGCACAGTTAAAAGCTCATCTAACGGGTGCACCGGCGGGCTTGTTGGGTGTAACGGTGCAACAATTAGTAATTCATATTATACAGGCACAAGCGTTACAAACACTAAATCAAGCAGCTGCGGCGCGTTTCTTGGAAATAGTAGCGGAGCTCTCACAAACTGCGGCTACAATTCAGATTTAACAATTGGAGCTGCTGCAGGAAGCTCAAAAGATGGCGCAAGCAAATTGGACGAAGCCGCTATAGCAAACCGCCTTTCTATAATTGAAAATTCAGAAAACGCAACAGGGCTTGTCACAAATGCAGACGAACTCTACACTGCGCTTTTATTAAACCTTGATATCACCCTTCAAAATGATATAGATTTATCAGGCGTTGCTTGGGAAGATTTAACCTACACAGGCACACTAGATGGCAACGGTTTTACCATTTCAAATTTAAATTATAGCGAAGGTTTAATCACAAACGCAAATGGCGCAACAATTAAAAATTTAACCCTATCAGGCTTTAGAATTTCAGGCAAAAATAGCAACACAGGCGCACTTGCAAGTTCTGCAACAAACGCAACTATTGAAAACGTGCATGTGGCAGGTGGCGCAATATCAAGCGCATGCGAATGGACAGGCGCACTTGTAGGTAGCGCTTCAAACACAAAAATCACAAACAGCTCATCATCCGCAACAGTTACAGGCGCAAGCGGCACAGGCGGGCTTGTTGGGTATGCATACAATGGCACAAAAATCACAAACAGCTCATCATCTGCAACTGTTACAAGCGCAGGCAGCTACACAGGCGGGCTTGTGGGCTATATGGCAGATGGCACAATTATAGGTTCATCCACAACAGGAGATATCACAGGCGGAACCTATACAGGCGGGCTGGCCGGCCAAGTTTATGGTGCAACTATTACAAATTCATACACAACAAGCGCTGTAACAAGTTCAGGCGACTACGTCGGCGGAATTTCAGGCATGATAGCAAATTGTTCAACAGTTACAAACACATACGCTCTTGGCACGGTTTCAACCACTGCTACAAGCTGCATTGGCGGGTTTGCAGGCACTTCATACAGCAGCACCATCTCAAGCTCTAAATACACAAGTATGTGCGGCGTTAAAGGCGCAGTTGATGGCGCTGATTACGCGGGAATTACATTGCAAAATGTAGATATCGTAACTTCAATTTCGATATCAAATTCATATTCAACAGGCGCTGTAACATCAGAAGCAGGCGCGGTTTCAGGCGGTTTTATAGGCACGGCCTCCGGCACCACTTTTGATAACTACGCATTTGCAATTCAAGCGGACGACTCCGTTCAAGACTTGCACGGTATAGCCCAAGGCTATAACTCTTTTGGCGTTTCAGGCACATCAATTGACGCAAACAAAACGACTGCTTGGCTTGAAAACACTGAAAATGTTTCCTCTATTTTAGGCGATGATTACGCAGACCGCTGGAAATATACAATCACAGAAACAGGCTTCATAACAGAAGTGACAGGCGCAATTCAAACCGTTGATAAAATCACAGACGAAGAACAAGCGCTTGCAGATGGTTATATTATCGTTCGCACAGCAGAAGAATTGAGAACCGTTTTGCAATCTGAAAACGGAATGAGCGCAAAAATTCTTCTTATGGGCGACATTGATATGTCTGAAATTGCGCAAACATTCAGCACGGAAGGCGAACCGTTCACAGGCTCAATTAACGGTAACGGCTACACCATCACAAACCTTAATTCAATGCTCTTTACGGCTTCAGATGGCGCAACTTTTGAAAACCTTGTGTTTGAAAATGTGAACATATCATCCAGCGCAAATAATATCGCAGCCCTTGTTGGAAACGCAAAAGACACCACATTTAACAATATTTCAATTAAAGGGTCTATTCATGGCAATTATTATAATGAAACTGTAGGCTCAATTGCAGCAACTGTTTCAGGCGGTTCAATTGAAAATGTGACTTTTGAAGGTAATATTGGTGGCGGATACGCAGGTGGCATTGTGGGCTATGCCAACAACACAACCATCACAAACGCTCTTGTAAAAGAAGGCTCTTACCTTTCAGGGCCATGTATAGGCGGCATTGCAAATTCAATCACTAACACAACAATTTCAAACAGCGCAAACCACGCAAACATTGGTTGCAACAATGGCGGCGGGCTTGTTTTAGCTATGAATTCAGGCACAATTTCAAACAGCTATTCAACAGGAGAAATAAACGGAAGTTCTTATGCAGGCGGGCTTGTTGGCGAAATGCACGGTGGCACAATCACAGGTTCTTATGCAACAGGCAATGTAATAGGCGGCCCTTCAGGCGGGCTAGTTGGTTTCATAAACGCTAAAAACAGTGATATCAACATCACAAATTCTTACGCAACAGGAAACATTTCAGGCTATTCTACAAGCGGCGGTTTCATCGGCCAAGCTTCTATAACAAGTGAATATAATATCAACATTTCAAATTCTTTTGCTAAAGGGCAAATTTCAGCAACTTCAGGAAACAGAGGCTCGTTCATAGGGAAAGTTAGCAAAGACACAAGCGACACCGCAACCGGCAAAATCAACCTTGATAATTACACCTCCGTTGTTCAAAATCAAACTTCAATTTCAAACGCTCTTGGAATTGGCGCAGGCTATAATAGCTCATTTGTCACCTTCAATCAAGCAGAAGGCGCGCATTTTGGCATTCAAGAAGCAGATTGGTTCAATAGCACAAATAACATAACTTCAATCATCGGCGCAGGCGAAGTTGGCAACATTTGGAACTATGAAATTTCAGAAATTGTGAACACGCAAACAATTTCAGGCGCAAGCGACATTTTAGAAGCGCAAGAACTTCAAGCCAAAAACCTTGGCTACACTCTTGTTCGCACGGCAGACGAACTTCAATTAGCCCTTTCAAGAAACGAAAATGTGATGTTATATAACGATATCGACCTCACGGGCGTAACTTGGGAAGCAATTGAACTATACACCGGAACTTTTGACGGGCAAGGGCACGCAATTTCAAACTACACGGGCGAAGGCGCATTCATTACAGAAGCAACAGGCGCAACGATTAAAAACTTAAACTTCGAAAACGCAAATGTTACAAGCACTTCTGCAAACACAGGCGCACTTGTTGGAACTGCAAATAACGTAACTATTCAAAACATAGTGGCTTCAGGCTCCGTTGTGTCATCAAAAGAAAACACCGGCGGGCTTATCGGGCTTGTGACAGCAACGACAGGCTCCACAATTGAGAACATCACGGCAGATTTCACAGTTGCCGGCATAAATAACGTAGGTGGCGTTATAGGTTACGCTAACGACCTTAACGCTAGCGACTCAAGCCAAGCAATAACAATTAAAAATGTAAACGTAAAAGGCAATATCGCAGCAAACGAAAACGTAGGCGGCATTGTTGGTTCAGCCACAGGCACAGAAATTAAAGTTGCAAACTCTGAAGCTGTTGTTTCAGGTATTAAAAATATCGGCGGCATTGCAGGAAGTCTGGATAATGTCAAACTCTCCGGCATGAAAAACACAGGCAACGTGGCAGGCGAAGTGAACACAGGCGGCATTGCAGGTAAAATCTCAAATTCAACAGTTGAAAATTCTCAAACTTTAATAGATGAAGATTTAGTTTTAAACGAAGCAGATTTTGGCATTTCGACAGATATAATCAACGTAAGCGTAAAAGAAGTGTCCACTGCAGATCAGCTTGCAGCAGCGCTTAAAGCAAACAAAAACGTTCGCCTGACTCAAGATATTGACCTTACAGACGTTTCTTGGGAATACATTAAAAACTATTCAGGCACATTAGATGGCGCAGGTTTCACAATTTCCAACTTAACGCACACAGAAGGCTTATTTGTTTCCACAAACGGTGCCGTAATTAAAGATTTAACACTTGAAAATGTCGCAATCACAGGCGGAAACGAAAGAACAGGCGCCCTTGTTAGCGATGCAATATACACAACAATAGATAACGTGCATGTTACAGGCGGCACTGTTTCAAGCACGACCAGCTACACGGGCGGGCTTGTGGGCTATGCGGATAATTCAAACATCATAAACAGCTCATCTTCTGCTGATGTTACAAACACGGGCAGCTACACTGGCGGGCTTGTGGGCTATATAACATACGGAACCATAACAAATTCTTATGCGGAAGGAGATGTTAAAGGCTATAACCAAACAGGCGGTTTAGCGGGTGAAATATATTCATTCGTCAAAATATCAAATTCATATTCATCAGGAAATGTGACGGGCACAAGCAACTACACAGGCGGCTTTATTGGCTATAGCGAAAACAGTTCAAATACAATTTCAAATTCTTATTCAACAGGAAACGTAGCTGCAAAACGATTTGTCGGAAGCTTTATAGGCTACGTCGGCAATAGCAGCACAAAAATCACAAATTGTGCTTCCACAGGTTTGCTTGAGCTTCCAAGCGGAATGATGGATAATCTTTTTGGCGGCTTTATAGGTAACAACATCGGCGCATGCACAAACTGCAGCTACAACAAAGAAAATGACGAAATAATTAAAAATGCTATTGCAAACAACGTATATAGCGCAAGCGCAGATGAAGTTCAAAACAAAATTGATGAACTCAGAAATGTCACATACACAGAAGTTTCAACTGCAGATGAGCTTCTTACAGCACTTAAAAACAATGAAAATGTTAGATTGATGAACGACATTGACCTAAATGGTGTCACTTGGTCTAACATCTATAATTACAGCGGCATATTTGACGGGCAAGAGCACACAATTTCAAATTTAAGCTACTCTGAAGGGTTATTCACCAAAACTAATGGTGCAACAATCAAACACTTAACGCTAGATAACTTCACAATTTCAGGAAACACTCAATACACAGCTGCTCTTGTAAGCGAAGCTTCTGACACAACAATTGAAAATGTACATGTTACAGGCGGCACAGTTTCAAGCACAGGGAACTACACAGGCGGCTTAGTGGGCTATGCTACAAAAGGAACAATCTCAAATAGCTCAAGTTCTGCAACAGTTACAAGCACATCAAGCTACGTTGGCGGGCTCGTTGGGTACCAAAGCAACGGCACAATCTCAAACTCTTGCACGACAGGAAACGTCACAGGCAAGGACTCTGTTGGCGGTTTCGTTGGCAACACCAGCTCGGCTACCATATCAAACAGCTATGCTTCAGGCACCGTCACAAACAATTCAACAAGCTTAAGCTGTACAGGCGGTTTTGTGGGCAGCTCAGGCGGCACATTCAAAAATTGTTACTACACAGGCACTAGTGTCACAAGGCCAAACTCCACATCCACAACTTATATCGGCGCATTTTCAGGAAGCACCGGCGGTTCATACACAAGCTGCGGTTATAATTCAGAATTAACGCTCGGCGCTTTAGCGGGTAGCTCTAATTCAAATGTCACCGCAATGACAACAGACGCTCTTGCAACCAAAACTTCATCAATCGGAAACGTAACATACGAACAAGTGTCCACCGCAAGTGAACTTTTAACAGCGCTTAAAGCAAATAAAAACGTGCGCTTAACATGCGATATCGACCTCACAGGCGTCACTTGGGCTGCTATCACAGGCTATTCGAGCAAATTTGATGGCGCAGGCTATACAATCTCAAACTTAAGCTACACAGAAGGGTTGTTCACATCAATTTACACAGGAGGAGTAGTTGAAAACTTAACATTAGAAAACTTCACTATCACAGGCGGTAACGATGACACAGGCGCACTTGTAAGTTATTTAAATGGGGGCACAATAAATAACGTACATGTTGTTGGCGGCACGGTTTCAGGCACAAGCTATGTTGGCGGGCTTGTGGGAGACTATAACGGGACCATCAAAAACAGTTCCTCTACAGCCGCTGTTTCATCTACCGGCATCTATACAGGCGGGCTTGTTGGGTATAAACGCAGTTCCGCTATATCAAATTCTTATTGCGCAGCCGCAAGTGTTACAAGCACGCGTGGTTACTATGTAGGCGGGCTTTTTGGGTATTCATATAACATCAATTCAACAGACTCCCGCTACAGCGAAGCTGCTAACGACTCTATTGCAAATTCAATAAATTCAAAACTTGATTTAGCTTCTGCAGATATTGACAGCGTTAATTCTGCAATAGATAGCATAAAAGCAGGTATGGAATTTACTGAAGTGTCCACAGGGGCAGAGCTTCTTGCCGCTCTTCAAAACAATCAAAATATCCGCTTAACATGCGACATTGATTTATCTGACACAACTTGGGCTGATATCACAAACTATTCAAGTGTGTTTGATGGCGCAGGATATACAATATCTAACCTCACATATTCTGAAGGACTTATCACCTCAACCACTCAAGGCGCAGTAATTAAAAATTTAACTCTTAAAGATTTTAATATCACAGGCGATGACAGTTCCACAGGCGCACTCGTTAGCAGAGCAAATTACACAACAATTGATAACGTGAAAGTTGTGGGCGGAACAATTAAACAAACCGGTTCATATGACTGCACAGGCGCACTTGTTGGTCAAGCTGATTATTCCAACATCACAAACTGCTCTTCTTCTGCCGCTGTTTCAGGCTACCGCTACACGGGCGGGCTTGTTGGGTACAAAAACTATGGCTCAATCACAAACAGCTACTCTGAAGGCACGGTTTCAAGCAGAAGTTATTACACAGGCGGGCTTGTTGGGTATAGTTATTATGGCAGAATTCAAAATTCAGCCTACCTTGGCACATTTGGAAGCACATCTTCAACCAACAGAGGTGGGCTTGTTGGGTATAAATCAAGCGGCAATTTCGTAAACTGCGCGTATAACCTAAACTACGGTGCTTCAGGCGCAGTGAACGGCTCCACTTGCACAGGCGTGACCGCCCTCACCAAAGACCAACTTCAAGCCGTTAAAAACGGAATTGAAATGGGCGACACAAGCCTTGATACAAGCGGTTTGTCATACGTTTCAGGCACTGTGACAGGTATCACAAACACAGGCGGAATTGTGGGGCTTGCTGAAAAATCGACCATTAAAACATCAGGCTCTGATGGCTTCGTGACAGGCGCAAACGGCGTTTCAGGCGTTGCGGGCAATGCTTATCAAACAAATATCATAAATTCATACTCAACTTCAGACATTTCAGGTAAAGAAAATGTTGGCGGGCTTGCAGGGGTAATGTCCGGTGGTTCAATCGAAAATTCATATAGCGCAGGGGAAATTGAACGTGGCAAATTTGTGGTTGTTTCAAGCGCCACAGAGCTCATCAAAGCACTTCAAGCAAACCAAAGTGTGCTTTTGAAAAACGATATTGACCTCACAGGCGTCACTTGGAGCAATGTTGAAAACTACACCGGAACATTCGACGGACAAGGTTTCACAATTTCAAACTTAACATCAAGCGAAGGGCTCTTCACATCGACTCTTGAAGGCGCAGTGATTAGAAACTTAAACCTTGAAAACTTCACCATCTCAGGCACAAACGACTATACGGGCGCACTTGCAAGTTCAGCAAACGGCACGACAATAGAAGACGTGCATGTGCTTGGCGGAACGGTTTCAAGCACAGGGAGCTGCACAGGCGGGCTTATTGGCTCAGGCGAATATACAGACATTAAAAACAGCTCAAGCACTGCCACTGTTTCAGGCAAGAGCACCACAGGCGGTTTTGCAGGTGAAATTTCAAACGGCACAATTGAAAATTCTTATGCTACAGGCTCTGTCACAGGCACAGGTTGTGACACAGGCGGCTTTGTGGGCATAAGCGAAAAAGCCACAATTAAAAATTCGTATGCAACAGGCGAAGTTACAGGCAGCAGCTGGCGCACAGGCGGCTTCATAGGTAATAATGGCGGAACAATTACAAACAGCTATTCAACAGGAAACGTAACAGGCAACTATGGTGTTGGCGGTTTTGCAGGGCAAAACTACGGAGATTATAACGATTACGCCACAATAATTAATTGTTATTCAACAGGTAACGCAACAGGCTCCTCCTATGCAGGCGGTTTCATTGGAGAATTAAATTCTTTTTCAGTGTTTAAAAATTGCCTTGCAACAGGTAATGCCATCGCAGATGAAGATGGATGCGGCACCTTTGCAGGCTACGGATACTTGCATGACACAACTCTTATAAATTGCTACACTCTTGGTGCAATATACTCGGAAGAAGTGCCTGACGATATTTTCGCTGGGGATTGTTACAATGTGAGCTCCGGAACATTTGAAAACTGCAAATTCAGCGATAATTGGGATTCTCTGTTTGCAGAAGCGTATGGCGACGATTGGACCGAAGGCACGCGAAGAGGTGAATCATACAAAGATTATTACGTAAGCGGAACAGATTCCGCAGAACAAGTTTCTCAAAGCGAACTCCAAGCACTTGCAAATAACATCTTGAACCCTGTGTATGTGGAAGTTTCCACTGCGCAAGAACTTCTCTATGCCTTAAAAGAAGGGAAAAACGTGCGCCTAACTTCAAACATAGATCTCGCAGGCATAACTTGGGAAGATATCGAAAACTACGCGGGCACACTTGATGGGCAAGGGTTCACAATTTCAAACCTTGAAAGCTCTTATGGCTTGTTTAAATCCGCAGTTGGCGCAACAATTAAAGATTTAACTCTTGAAAACTTTAAAATAACCGCTCAAGATAGCGCAGCAGGCGCACTTGCAGCTAACGCAAGCGGCGCTACGATAGATAATGTGCGCGTTGTGGGCGGAGATGTGACAGTGGGCGTGACAGAAGAAGCAAACACAACAAGCACAAGGCTCGCGCTAAGATTGCGCTACGCAGCAGGCGGGCTTATCGGTTATGCTTATTCTACAGACATCACAAACAGCTCTTCCTCTGCTGATGTTTCAGGGGTTGCAGGCGCAGGCGGTTTGGTCGGATATTTATACGAGTCAAATGTTTCAAACTCTAACGCAGAAGGAAATGTAAACGGCGAAACCTACCTTGGCGGCTTTGTGGGTGTTGCAAGAGATTCCAGCATTGCTTCTTCAAATTCATCAGGTGGCATAAAAGCAACAGGGGCAAATTCAAACTACGTAGGCGGTTTTGTTGGCTACTTTAACTCATCAAACATCAACGGCTGCTACTCCCTCGGGCTTTTAGATTTAAGCGAAACCACATGCGGCGGGTGCGTTGGCGGCTTTGTTGGCGGGGTTACGTCAAGCTACGCTTCTAAAATCACAGGCTATGGCTATAATTCCGCAAACGATGAAATATTAGCTGAAGCGCTCAAAAACCGCGTGACAGCGGCTTCTGCAAGCGATATGACAGCAGGAATTGAAAACATTCAAAACGCAGGCGCAACAGGGAAAATTTTAGGTTATGTAAATGATGATGGCTATGTTGAAGTACAAAACGCAGCAGAGTTCTATAACGCCCTTATAAACAACCAAAACATAAAATTGACGCGCGATATCAACCTCAGCCTTGAAAGAATATATGGTGACGTATACAGATATTTAGATTTTGATGAAGAAGATTTTAAAGCTTACGGATTTGATTTTGCTATAACCGAAGATAACGAAGACCCATTCAAGGGCATTGCATACTCTGGCACAATCGAAGGTAATGGACATGCGCTTTCAGACTTCACAAGCTCTGAAGGTTTGCTCACAACTACCTATGGTGCGACAATTAAAAATTTAACCCTTAAAGATTTCAACATTACAGGCTCAGATGGTTATACAGGCGCGCTTGTAAGCAGCGCTTATAACACCACAATTGAAAATGTGCAAGTAATAGGCGGCACGGTTTCAGGCTCAAGCAATACAGGCGGGCTTGTTGGAAACGCGTATTACACAAATATAAAAGATAGCTCCTCATCTGCCACAATTTCAAGCACAGGGAGCAATACAGGCGGGCTTGTTGGTTATCTTAATAACGGCACAATCGAAAATTCTTCCGCAACAGGGGATGTTACAAGCACAAGCAACTACTTAGGCGGGCTTGTGGGGCAAGCTGGTTCTGGCACAATTAAAAACTCTTATGCCACAGGAAACATCACAAGCACATATCTTAACGAAGACTATTATAGCACTTCAAGCTACGCAGGCGGGCTTGTCGGCTATCTTTCAAGCACAGATGTAGACTCTTCTTATGCAACAGGCTCTGTCACGGCTTTAGAAAGATCAGTCGGCGGTTTTGCAGGCAAAATCACAAGCGGCACAATTTCAAACAGCCATGCAACAGGCTCTGTCACAGGGCAAGATATTTATGTCGGCGGTTTTGTGGGCGAAACAAGCAACAGCGACACATTAATATCGAATAGCTACGCCACAGGCGACGTTACAAGTTCGTCTTCTCATGTCGGCGGTTTTGTGGGCTATCATTATTACGGAACCATAACAAACGCATACGCAACAGGAAATGTCACAGGCACAAGCCGTGTTGGCGGTTTTGCAGGGAGTATGGGAAGCAGCAGCTCATCAACAATAAGCTCATACGCAACAGGCTCTGTCACATGCACAGGCACAGGCAAATCTTTATACACAGGCGGTTTTGTGGGCTATATATCTAACGGTAGAGTCGCATATTCATATTACGCAGGCTCAAATATTACAACATCAAGCACAGAAACTGCCGCAGACCAATGCTTGGGCGCATTTGCAGGGTATGCATATAGTACAACTCTTTCAAGCTGCGGCTATAATTCTGCTCTAAGCTCTCTTGGCGCAGTGAAAGGTGGCTCAAACTACAATGTTTCTTCATATAGCGAAGCTGATTTGCAAAACTATGTGACCGCAGTTAATAACGCAATGATAATAGACAACGTGTCAACAGGGGCAGAACTTCTCGCTTCGCTTCAAGCAGGGCATAGCGTAGTGTTAGCAAACGATATTAACCTCGCAGGTGTCACTTGGGCAAAAATAAGCAATTACAGAGGCACACTTGACGGGCAAGGGCACACAATATCTAACTTAAGCTTCACCGAAGGGCTAATCACAACAGCTAGAGGCGGCATACTTAAAGATTTAACCCTCAAAGATTTCACAATCACGGGCAATAATAGCGACACAGGCGCACTTGTAAGCTATGCATATAACACAACAATTGAAAATGTACACGTATCAGGCGGAACAGTTTCAAGCAATTCAAGCTGCACCGGCGGGCTTGTTGGGAGCGCACATTACTCTGAAATCACAAACAGTTCAAGCTCCGCCACAGTTTCTGGAACAAACACTTGCACAGGCGGGCTTGTGGGGTATGGCTATCATGGCTCAATTAAAAACTCTTACACAACAGGTGATGTCACAAGCACATACACAGGAAGCTACGGCTACACAGGCGGGCTTGCTGGAGATGCCAACGGTACTTCTATAAGCAAATCATACGCTTCAGGCGCTGTTTCAAGCAAAAGCGGATACACCGGCGGGCTTGCAGGACGTGATTGGTATGGCGCAAGCAATTCGTACTACATAGGAGATAGTGTTACAAGCACAAATTCATACCGCCTTGGCGCACTTGCAGGGTATACAGCAAACAGTTTTTCAAACTGCGGCTACAACTCTGCTCTCACAATTGGCGCAGTAAACGGTTCAGGGGCAGATGGCGTTGTTGAAATGTCCTCAGCTGAGCTTGCCCAAAAAACTGCCTCCATTCAAAGCTCACATGTTTCCACAGACGTAACAGGGCTTGTCACAAACGCAGACGAGCTCCTTGCAGCGCTAAGGGCAGGTGTTGATATCACTCTTCAAAATGATATTGACCTCGCAGGTGTCACTTGGCAAGATATAACCTACACAGGAACCTTTGACGGGCAAGGGCATAAAATTTCAAACCTAACATATTCTGAAGGTTTAATCACAAAAGCAAATAGTGCGACAATTAAAAACTTAACGCTTGAAAATTTTACAATCACAGGCGATGACCAATACACCGGTGCACTTGCAAGTTATACAAGCGGCACAACAATTGAAAATGTGCAAGTGGTGGGTGGCACGGTTTCAAGCAAAAGCTCCTACACAGGCGGGCTTGTTGGCCGTATGGAATATTCAAACCTCACAAACAGCTCATCATCAGCCACAGTTTCAAGCACAAGCTCCGACACAGGTGGGCTTGTGGGCTATATCTCATCAAGCTATGTTAAAAACTCGAGCTCATCAGGCGCAGTTTCAAGCACAAACCAAGACACGGGCGGCTTTGCAGGCACGATATCAGGCTGTATTACAGAAAACTGTTTTGCAACAGGCGCAGTTACAAGCACTTATACAAGCAGCACTTACGGCTACATCGGCGGTTTTGCAGGCAGCATAAGCGGCACAATCAAAAACAGCTACTCAACAGGCGCAGTCACCGCTTCATCATCCTGTGTGGGTGGCTTTGCAGGGGACATCGATGCAGACGTAGCAAACTGCTTCACATCAAGCACAATTACAACAACTAACGCAAATTGCGATTACATCGGCGGTTTTGCAGGCACTATATCAAGCTGCGATGTTGTAAATTCTTATGCCACAGGCGAAATGACACTTAAAAAGACAACAAACTCAAACTACGGCTCTTTTGCAGGTTATAGCTATAACGTAAATTACAAAGACAACTTCTATAACACATTAAATGATGCGACAATCCAAAGTCAAATAACCTCTGTTCAAACAGCCTTTACGTTTGACGAACTTAACGCTAAAATGGGCAAAACCTCTTCCGCAGGCGCCCTTGTGGGAAGCGCAACAAGCGAAGGCGGCGCAATCACAATTAAAAATTCATACTCCACAACCGCAATTTCAAGCTCATTTGGCGCAAGCTCTCTTGTGGGCACAGTTGATAGCGTAAATAACAACATAACATACGAAAACTGCGCAATTTCAGACGAAAACATCATTTTAAGCGACAACACTACTGCAGGAATTACAATCCACAATGGCGAATGGTTTAAAGATTCTAAAAACCTCGATTCCATCATAAATAAAGATAATGAAGGCTCTTGGGGCTACATTTTAGACGACATTGAAAACTCTAGCGCAACAGGCGACATTAGCGCGCTTAGCACAATTGAACTCTTAAAATTAAGAGCAGAAGCCATGGGCTACACCACTGTTTCAACTGCGGCAGAATTACACTATGCCTTGAAAAATGGCGAAAATGTAATGCTCTTAAACGACATTGACCTCGCTGACATCACTTGGGAAACAATTGAAAATTATTCAGGAAGCATTGAAGGCGCAGGCTTTACGTTTAAAAATGTTAACGCAAGCCTATTCAACAACCTTGATAACGCAAAAATTAAAGACTTAAAACTTGAAAATGTTGAAACTGCAAACGCCATTGCAAATAACATGACAGGCGGGCTAATCTCTCATGTGACAGTGTCTGGCGTAAGCTACACTCCGGATGATGAAAACACAGGCGCGCTTGTTGGCAATGTAAATGGCGGATATTTTGAGCAAATCTCAATCGATATTGAAGCAATCACCGCAACAGAAGGAAAATCCGCTTCCGCCTTTGCAAACACAATATCAGGCGACGTATATGTTTCAAACTTGTTTATAAACGGCGCGCTTTCAGGCACAGGCACCACAAACGCTTTTGCAAACACAGTTTCAGGCAACTTATCAATTGATAATTCATACTTCAACGGGACACTATCAGGCACCGCTGCAAGCGCTATGCTTGGAGAAATTACATCCGGCGCAAATGTGAATGTCACAAACGCATTTTCAACTTCTGCCACTGCAACGCAAGTTGCGGAAGACGCTACACTTGCGCTTGATAATGTTCACTATACAACA
Organism: uncultured Gammaproteobacteria bacterium; assembly: GCA_964570895.1. GTDB lineage: Bacteria > Cyanobacteriota > Vampirovibrionia > Gastranaerophilales > Gastranaerophilaceae > RGIG1918. The sequence goes on along the minus strand of CAZMZD010000002.1, from coordinate 151,631 downwards.
GAAAACGCAGTCATAAACGGGGCTTACACAGGCGAAGCCACTAGAACCGCCGCTTCTGCTTTCAACAATAAAACAACTTTCAATGAAATAATTAAAGAAAACAAAACGGCAGACACTATTTCGCTTGTGGTAAATGGTGCGCTTAGCACAAATAACACGGCGCTCGGTATCACGGAAGAAACAATTTTTGAAGCGCTTTATGCAAAAACAATTCAAGTTTCAACCGCGGAACAACTAAAAGAAGCAATGCTCCTTGGCGCAGATAACGCAGGCATTACAATCACTTTAACAGATAACATTGATTTAAGCAGTTGGGAAACAATTGACAACTTCAAAGGCACAATTAACGGCAACGGAAAAACAATCACAGGGCTAAATTGCGCGCTTATCAACAACCTTGAAGGCACAGTTCAAGATTTGAATTTAAGCAATGTTTCAATCACAGGGACAGGAAGCGACACAAACATTGGCGCCCTTGCAAATTCGTCTAACGGCGCAACAATTATGAATGTTTCTGTTTCGGGGTCTATTTATGGCGAAAGCGCAAATCAATTCGATTATGCTGTGGGCGGGCTTGTGGGCTCTGCTTCTAACACTTCGTTTAAAATTGTGAAGTCTGATGTTAATGTTTCAGGTGAATTTAACAGCTTGGGTGGTATTGTTGGCGAAATGACCGCAGGAAGCATTACCGGTGCAACTGCAACAGGGAATATTGGTTGTTCAGGAACCGCGGGTGGCATTGCGGGGAAAATCACAAGCGCCACAATCTCAAATGCTAAAGCAACAGGCACCGTTCATGGTATGAGCGGCACTATGGGTGGGCTTGTTGGCGAAGCTCTCAACAATTCAAGAATTTCAAATTCTTATGCAACAGGGAATGTACATTCAGCCGGCATAAATGGCGGTTTGGTTGGACATTTGATTAACTCTTCCTTAGACACAGTCCGCGCAGAAGGAAGAGTTGGGGATTTGAACTCCAGCGAAGCCGGCGGGCTCGTTGGCGTGGCTGAAGGTACATACGAAAATGGTGTGTTCTCAAGCACAATCCATAACGCATACGCTTCAGGCGCAGTCTCAGGCCGTTGTGACAGGGGCGGGCTTGTTGGCTCAATATCTAACGTCCAAATCACAAATTCAATCTCAAAAGGCACAGTTTTTAATAAATCATCAGACAACTTTGGCAACTCGGGCGGGTTCATTGGCGTTACAAAAGATAACTTTGTTATCTCTAATTCATACTCCGTTGGAAGCGTGGCCGTTGACGATTCTTTATACTCGTTCGGCGGTTTTATAGGCAAAATTGAAGGCGAAGAAGGTAACATTCAAACAATAGAAAACGTCTTCGCGCAAGGCACTGTTTCAAGTTCAAGCGAAAGTGCAAATATTGGCGGTTTCATAGGCTCAATTGAAGCAGAAGGCACCACCTTCACCCTCAAAAACTACGCATTTATTGGCGAAGGCTCAGGCATTGGCGCAATTAACGGCGACATTTATTCAAACGTAACAGGTGGCGTACAAATCATAAATGGCGTATCCTACACCTTAATTGGCGCAGGCGAAGCGGATAAACTCCTTACTGCTCTTCAAAATAATGAAAGCGTTATGCTCACAGGGGACATTGATTTATCTGGTGTTCAATGGGCTGATATTAAAAACTACACAGGCACATTTAATGGCGCAGGGCACACGATTTCAAACTTAACTTACTCTGAAGGGTTGTTCACATCAACCGCTGAAGGCGCAGTGCTTAAAAACGTAACGCTCGAAAACTTCAATATCACAGGTGATGACAACTGCACAGGGGCACTTGTGAGCGACGCAGATGACACAATAATCAACAACGCACATGTAGCTGGTGGAACGGTTTCAAGCACATCGGACTACACAGGCGGGCTTGTTGGGCAGCAAAGCAATGGCGCAATTTCAAACAGTTCATCATCAGCTGCTGTCACAGGCACATACTGTGTTGGCGGGCTTGTGGGGATAGCTTCGGGTCTAATTACAAACTGCCACGCTTCAGGCACAGTTACAAGCTCGGGCGATTGCACAGGCGGGCTTGTGGGCTATTGTAGGGAAATAATTACTAATTCATACTACACGGGCACAAGCGTCACAAGCACTTCTTCAAACTACTGCGGGGCATTTGTAGGACGCTCTGATTTAGCTACTTTTTCAAACTGCGGTTACAATTCAGATTTAACAATAGGGGCTGTTAATAGCACTAATGAAGATGGCGTGAGCTCAATGACTTCAGCAATACTTGCAGGCAAAATTTCTGAAATTGAAACATTGCAAAATCTAGGAACAGCATACGTAACAAACGGAGCCGAGCTCCTTAGTGCGCTTCAAAATAATCAAGATGTGGTGTTAACAAATGACATTGATTTATCTGACACAAATTGGAGTATTATAGCATACTCCGGAACATTCGATGGGCAAGGGCATACGATTTCAAATCTTGAATACACTGGAGGCTTATTTGCAAACATATACAGCGCGACGATTAAAAATGTGACGCTTGAAAACTTTACCATCGCAATCAAGGACAGTGACACTGGTGTACTTGCAGACAGAGCAGATTGCACAACAATTGATAACGTACATATTAAAGGCGGAACAATCACACATGCCGCTACATGTTACAACACAGGCGGGCTTGTAGGCTATTCTTGCTACACAAACATTAAAAATAGCTCTTCATCAGCAGACGTTTCAGGCTACGGCGAGACAGGCGGGCTTGTGGGCTATATGTCAGGCGGCACGATTTCAAACAGCTACTCTACAGGCACTGTTTCAGGTTATCAATACGTAGGCGGGCTTGTGGGGACTACCGGCGGTACTATAACAAACAGCTACTCTACAGGCACTGTTTCAGGTTATCAATACGTAGGCGGGCTTGTGGGGACTACCGGCGGTACCATAACAAACTCTCACGCTTCTGGCACAGTTTCAGGTAACAGCTACACAGGTGGGCTTGTGGGGGGCACTTCTAAACGTAGCACAATAGAATACAGCTACGCAACAGGTGATGTTACAAGCTCGAGCAAGGTAGGCGGGCTTGTAGGAGACAATTTAGGCGCAATTACAAATAGCTACGCTACAGGCACGGTTTCTGGCGGATACTACACAGGCGGGCTTGTGGGGCAAGCTTCTAGTTCTTCCAGCATAATCACATACTGTTACGCAACAGGTGATGTTACAAGCTCGAGTGGCGACGTGGGCGGGCTCGTTGGACGCGCAGAAAACAATTCAAAAATTTCAAATTCTTATACCACAGGAAATGTTACATGCACCAGCACCAGCACAAGTTCATCTAACGGGTACACAGGCGGGCTTGTAGGAAACAATTCTAGCGTAATAACAAACTGTTACGCATCAGGAACAGTTCAAAATTCATCTAAAGGTTACACCGGTGGGCTTGTGGGCTGTAACACCGCAACTGTTACTAATTCATACTACACGGGCACAAGTGTCACCAACACTTCATCAAGCAATTGTGGAGCATTTGCAGGGTACTCTGGGGCATCCTTCAGAAACTGTGGCTACAATCCCGCGCTAAGCTCAATCGGCGCGGTTGGCGGCAGCGGAAGATCTGGCGTAACCGTAATGACCTCAACCGTGCTTGCCCAAAAAACTACCAACATTCAAGCAGCAATTGAAAACGCGGCAAACGAAGGCGCAACCACCCCAACAACAACCCCTCAAAACACCATCACAATCTCTGCCGATGGCGCAAAATCTGTTGAATGGTTCAAAAACATTGAAAACGTAACATCAATTTTAAACGCAGAGTCAACCTCTGCGCCGGATAAAGTGGCTTCCGCCAAAGAAACTTGGAAAATCAATGTCACAGCGGCATTCACATCCTCTGAAACTGCAAATGCAGACTCCATCGCGGCAATCGTTGACGGCTATGCCCTTGTTAAAACCGCAGGGCAACTTCAAAACGCCCTCGCAGCGGGCAACAACATTTTACTCATGGGCGACATTGACCTCAAAAACTTCAATTGGTCAACCATTTCAAACTACACAGGCACAATTAACGGCAACGGCTATTCTATCTCAAACATTTCAACAAGCCTCTTCGACACCCTCGAAAACGCCACAATCAAAGAACTTACCCTCAAAAATGTGACGACAGAAAACGCCCTTGCAAACACAATTTCAGGAGGCTTGGTTTCAGACCTCACTATTCAAAAAGCCGTAATTTCAACAGACAACGAAACGGCGGGCGTTCTTGCGGGCGAAATTTCAAACGCAACTTTAGATAAAATCACGCTCGATAATATAAAAATCACCTCAAGCGCAGGAAACACAGGCAAAATCGGCTCCATCGCAGGCACGGCGGTTGATGTCATCGCAAGAAACATCTCTGTTAAAAATGCAGACATCACAGGCGCAAACAGCACTCTAGGCGGCATTTTTGCAAGCGCAGAAGGCGGAAAAATTCAAAATTCAACCTACGCAGGCAACTTAACTGGCGCAACTGTAGGCGGCGTTGTGGCAGTGGGCTCAAATGGTTTGTCATTAATCGCGGTTCAAAACTCGGGCGCAATTAAAGCAAGCGAAACCGCAGGCGGAATTTTGGGCACAGGCGATGATGTCACAATCACAAATTCAATGTCCACAAGCACCCTCACAGCCACAGGAAACGCGGTTCTCGGCGGCGTTGTGGGCAATATCACGCGCGGCACAGTGCAAAATTCATACGCAACAGGCAAAATGTCTGATAACGGTTTTGAAGTGAAAATGGGCGGAATAGCAGGCGTTGTGACAGATGACGTGGCGATAAGCGAGCCATCAACAAATAGCGCAAGGATAGTGACAAACGCCGAAGAGCTTTTGGAAGCCTTAAACGCAAACCTTGATGTAACTTTAGGAAACGACATTGACCTCACAGACATTGAATGGGCTGATATAGTGTACACAGGCACATTTGATGGCGCAGGGCACAAGATTTCAAACCTCGAATATTCCGAAGGCTTGTTCACGCAAACCTACGGCGCAACGATTAAAAATGTTACATTAGAAAACTTTAATATCACGGGCGATGACAACTACACCGGTGTGCTTGCAAGCAACGCAATAGACACAAGGATAGAAAACGTACACGTATCAGGCGGCACAGTTTCAAGCACGGCAAGATACACAGGCGGGCTTGTGGGGCAAGCTTATGGCATAATCATAAACAGCTCATCATCTGCCACGGTTTCAAGCTCAAGCACCGACACAGGCGGGCTTGTGGGGAATAATTATGCAACAATTGCTAATTCATATTACTCCGGCACAAGCGTTACAACAACAAGCACATCTTCAGGCAAATATATCGGCGCAATTGCAGGTAGTTCATACGGAACACTTTCAAACTGCGGATATAATTCAGATTTAACAATAGGGGCTGTTGCAGGGAGTTCAAAATCTGGCGTTACTGCCATGACATCATCTGAACTTGCGGAAAAAATTGCTGAAATTCAAAATGCAACAATTCCAACAGGGCTCGTCACAAATGCAGAAGAACTCCTTGCAGCATTGAATGCAAATGTTGATATCACTCTTCAAAATGATATTGACCTCGCAGGCGTCGAATGGGCAGATATCGCAGGCTATTCAGGCACATTTGATGGCGCAGGGCACACAATATCTAACTTGAGCTACTCTGAAGGGCTGTTCACGCAAACCTACGGCGCAACAATTAAAAACGTAACTCTTGAAAACTTTAATATCACAGGCGATGACAGCGACACAGGCGCACTCGCAAGTTCTGCAAATTACACAATAATAGAAAATGTGCACGTAGTTGGCGGCACAGTGACAGGCACAAGCTACTGCGCCGCAGGCGGGCTTGTTGGGCGTTTGTTTAGTGAATCATTGGTCACAAACAGTTCATCTTCCGCAACTATTTCAAATGGCAGCGGGCTTATCGGTTTTATACACTACAGCGATGTTGTAAATTCTTTTGTTTCAGGCAGCGCTTCTGGTTGCAGATTTATTGGTTCCACCGGCCATTTTATTACACTTTCAAATTGCTATTATACAGGTCCTGATACTTCAGGCGACTTTGTTGGCGTAGAAGGCGGCTTGGTAACATTTGTCAACTGCGGGTACAGTTCTGCTGCGTCTATTGATGCCATAGAAGGCAAGGCACAAGAAGGCTTCACTGCAATGTCAGCAACTGAACTTGCAAACAAAGTTGCAACAATTCAAGATAGAACACCAGTTCAAGTTTCAACAAGCGCCGAACTTCTCACAGCTCTTCGAAACAATCAAAATGTTGTGCTCACAGGAAACATTGATTTATCAGGCGCAACTTGGGCAGATATTGAAAACTACTGCGGAACGCTTGACGGCGCAGGTTTTACCATTTCAAACTTGAGCTACACAGAAGGCTTGTTTACATCAACCGCCGGTGCAACGATTAAAAACTTAACGCTTGAAAACTTCGATATCGAAGGCGATGATGACTACACCGGTGCACTTGCAAGCAATGCTATAGGAACAACTATTGAAAATGTACATGTAGTTGGCGGCACAGTTTCAAGCACCTCAAGCCACACAGGCGGACTTATCGGTCGTTTACAACTCGGCAATATTAAAAACAGCACATCTTCTGCAGCTGTTTCAGGCGAAAATGGCGCTGGCGGGCTTATCGGGACTGTTGGTGGCGACAGAGACGGCTCTAATCAACCTGCAAAAATAAACATTGAAAATTGCAGCTCAACAGGCGAAGTTATATGTTCAAACAACGCAGGCGGGTTCATTGGCGTAACAAACAGCTTTAAAACCGTAGCAATAAAATCTTGTTATACAACAAGCAATGTTGTAGTAGATGATGACGCTTCTTATGTCGGCGGATTCATTGGCAATGGCTTTTTTAGTTACGGCAATTATACAATATCAAACTGCTTAGCTTACGGAACGCTTACATTAAATTGTGACTCGGCAGAAAAAGTTAGCAGTTTTGTTGGATATTCTTACGGCAATGCTGCTCTTGTTGCAAACAGCTATAATGTTGAAAATGATAATATAATTCAAGATTTCATCTATGGCGAAAACATTAAAGGCGCAAGCTTAAGCACACTTGAAAACAAAGTTTCAGGGCTTGGAGGCGCAACTGCAACATCAAGCGCAACGCAAGTTTCAACGGCAAGCGAACTCCTCACTGCGCTTCAAAATAATGAAAACATTATTTTAACAAGCGACATTGACCTATCCGGTATAGCAATGTATGACTACCCTGAAATTACATACAGCGGCACATTCGATGGCAAAGGGCACACTATTTCAGGTTTAAATGATTGGCATGGTTTAATCACCTATGCAGAAAATGCAACGATTGAAAACTTAGTTTTAGATAACTTCCAAATCACCGACAATTCATCAATTGACGCAGTCGGCGCTCTTGCATTCAGGGCAACAAACTCAACAATAAATAATGTCAAAGTTACAAACAGCACAGTTACCGTTTTTGGCGGTACAAATAATGCAGGTGGCTTGGTTGGATATGCAGATGACAGCACGATCTCAAACAGCTCATTTGAAGGCACTGTTTCAGGCTGCGACTATGCTGGCGGGCTTGTGGGGAGTGCTGATTCAAGTATAATCATAAACAGCCACACTACAGGTTCTGTTTCAGGCTCAGATTCTGTCGGCGGGCTTGTGGGGTATCAATCTGATGGCACAATAACAAACAGCTCATCATCAGCCACGGTTATTGGCGGAAGCACTGTTGGCGGGCTTGTGGGAAGTAATTCCGCAACAATCACAAACTGTTATGCTTCAGGTGACGTCGAAGGCGAATATAGAATTGGCGGGCTTGTTGGCTCTAACAATGCAACAATCACAAACTATTATATCACAAACTGTTATGCTTCAGGTAGTGTCACAAATACATCTACAGACTCATCTGACGAGTCTATCTACACCGGCGGGCTTATTGGGTATAACACCGCAACGGTTACAAATTCTTGCTACGCAGGCTCAAGTGTAACTTGTATCAATTCAAGCAAATGTGGAGCAATTGCAGGTTACAGCAGCATCGTGTCCACTAACTTCAGTGGTTGCGGTTATGCACAAGGCTTAACAACAAACGGCGATGTCGGAGATGAATGGTCAGAAAACGTTATGACATTTACCTCGACCGAACTTGCCCAAAAAGTTGCAACAATTGAAAACGCAATGCCTGCTAATGTGTCGTCTGCTTCTGAACTTCTTTCTGCGCTTCAAAACAACAGAGATGTTGTTTTAACGGCAGACATCGATCTCGCAGGCGTTCAATGGGCAGATATCGAATTCTATTCAGGAACATTTGACGGGCAAGGGTACACTATCTCAAACCTCACGTACTCAGAAGGCTTATTCACCTCAACTGCCTCCGGCGCCGTGATTAAAAACTTAACTCTTAGCAATTTTAATATCACGGGCACAAGCGATATTGGTGCGCTTGCAGGCGCTGCAGAAAACATAGCAATCAACAACGTACATGCTGTTGGTGGCACGGTTTCCGGCACAGCCGATGTTGGTGGGCTTGTTGGGTATGCTAATAATATAGAAATCACAAACAGTTCATCATCTGCCACGGTTACAAGCACTGGCGATTATACAGGCGGGCTTGTGGGGTACGCCAATTCAAGTATAATCTCAAACTGCTCTTCATCCGGCGATGTTTCAGGCGCAAACTACACAGGCGGGCTTGTAGGCACTCACACTAATGACATCCACGACTGCTACGCTACAGGCAACGTTACGGGCACAAGCTATGTTGGCGGGCTTGTGGGATATAACGGTGGCGGAGTAACAAACAGCTACTCAACAGGCAACGTTACGGGCACAAGCTATGTTGGCGGCTTTGCAGGAGATTCTATGGGTGTGCTCTCAAATAACTTCGCCCTTGGCATAGTTTCAAGCAGTGAAGCTGAATACGTGGGCGCATTTGTGGGCAGAGAACAAAACTTAAGCCTCACCTCTTGCGAATATAACAGCGCAAACACAATGAGCGGAGTGGGCAGAGCGGCAACTAGCGGCGTGACGGCGCTCACTAACGCAGAGCTTCAAGAAAAAATCACCGCGCTCAACCCTGAATCCGCAACCCCAAATGTCACAATCTCAAACACATATTCAAGCGCTGAATTTAACATCGCAAACAGCAACACAATCGCAGGCGGGCTCGTTGGAAGCGCAACAGGCGGAAAAGTTGTAAATTCATATTCAACTGCAGACCTCACAAGCGCAAACGGCAAAGTGGGCGGAATTGCAGGTTCTGCGCAAAATATCATCGTTGAAAACTGCGCACACAGAGAAGGCACAGGCGCATTTGGCGAAGGCTCCACCACAAATGGCGAAGCAAGCGCCGCAGCGCACAACATAAGCTGGTTTAACGATGTTAACAATGTGAAAAACATCCTATCCACAGGCGTTGGCGAAATTGCGTGGAACTTTAAAGTGGAAGGCACGCCAAACCTTCCTAATATATCAGGCACGGAAGGCATTGGCGCAAACGTTTCTGTCACCCTTGAAGACATCTCCGTAGACGCGTTTGAGATGTTATCTGATGGCTATCTTTTAGTTAAAGATATGGAAAGCTTCATGCAAGCGCTTCAAGATAACAGAAACATCCTTCTTTTTGACGACCTTGACCTTTCAGGCTGGACAACAGTTGACAGTTACACAGGAACAATCAACGGCAACGGCTACACAATTAAAAACCTCGGCGAAACTTTGATTGGAACACTCACAGGCGCAACAATCACAAACTTGAACTTCGAAAACGTTGAAATATACTCCTCTGAAGAAAATGCAGGTATCATCGCAAACAATGTTGTTGGCGGGAAAATCTCAAACATAGAGCTTTCAGGCAAAATCGTGGGCACTGGTTCCGTTGGCTCTGTTGCAGGCAATGTTTCAAATGCCACTATTTCATGCATTACGGCAGACATTGAAGTTCTTGCAGGCTCAAAAGACGCAGTGCTTGGCGGTTTGGTGGGAACTGCGACAGGCTCAAACACAGTGATTGACTCTGTTAAAGTTTCAGGCACCGTAAAAGGCGGGGAAGTGGCAGCCGGCGTTGTGGGGAACATCGCAGGGGGCAGAGTGCTTAATGCAGACTCAACCGCCACAGTTAGCGCAACAGGCATGGCAGAAGCAACTGTTCCTGTGTTTACTAAAGTGTCAACCGCAGGCGAACTTTTAGAAGCCCTTCAAGCAGGGGGGAATGTGAAACTTGAGGCAGACATTGACCTTGAAGGTGTAACTTGGGCTGATATCACAGACTACGCAGGCACATTTGACGGGCAAGGGCACACGATTTCAAACTTAACTTATTCTGAAGGCTTATTCACCTCAACCGCCTCCGGCGCCGTGATTAAAAATGTAACGCTTGAAAACTTTAATATCACAGGGGACGACAAATACACAGGCGCACTTGTAAGCTATGCAAGCTTCACAGATGTTAAAAATGTGAAAGTAGTTGGCGGCACGGTCACAAGCGAATATAGCTACACCGGCGGTATTTCAGGGCGCCACACCGGCGGCACAATTTCAAACAGCTCATCATCCGCTGCTGTTACAAGTTCAGATAGCTACACAGGCGGGCTTGTGGGATACACAAAATTATACACCACAATCACAAACTGCTATGCCTCAGGTGCTGTTTCAGGACCAGGCAGTGGCGGACTTATAGGGTTTGCAAATGGTGGCGCAGTTGTAATTACAGATTGTTACTACACAGGCTCAAGCGTTACAAGCACGACATCAGGCACCCCTAGTGCATTTATCGGGTTTAACAACGAGAGCACCATCAGCAACTGCGGGTATAATTCCGCCCTAAGCTCAATCGGCGCCGTGGGAGGAAAAGAAATTGACGGTGTTTCTGCAATGACAGAAACCGAGCTTGCAAAGGCAATTTCAGCCGTTCAAAAACCAACATATACTGAAGTTTCCACAGGGGCAGAGCTCCTCAATGCACTTCAAAATAACGAAAATGTGCGTTTAACTCAAAACATCGACTTATCAGGTGTCACATGGGCAGATATCACGTACTACTCCGGCACATTCGATGGTGCAGGGCACAAGATTTCAAACTTGAGCTACTCTGAAGGCTTATTCACCTCAACTGCCTCCGGCGCCGTGATTAAAAATGTAACTCTTGAAAACTTTAACATCACAGGGGACGATAAATACACAGGCGCACTTGTGGGCTGCACAGGCGATACAACAATAGAAAATGTGCATGTAGTGGGCGGCACGGTTTCAAGCACATCAAGCTACACAGGCGGGCTTGTAGGGTATACTTCCGGCACAATCTCAAACAGCTCATCATCCGCTGCTGTTACAAGCTCAAACGACTACACAGGTGGGCTTGTGGGGTATCAATCTGATGGCACAATCACAAACAGCTACGCTACAGGAAATGTCACTTGCACTAGCACAAGCTCATACGCATACACAGGCGGGCTTGTGGGGAGTGCTTCTAGCACAATTACAAACTCATACGCTTCAGGCACTGTTTCAAACTCATCTAGCAATTATACAGGCGGGCTTGTGGGGTATAACTATGCAACAATTACTGATTCATATTATAAAGGGTCAAGCGTAACTAACACTGATTCAAGCAAATGCGGGGCACTTGCGGGTTATAATAATAAAGGTTCATTCACAAACTGTGGATATAATTCAGATTTAACGACAGGCGCCGTTGCAGGGGCAGAGGCAGATGGCGTTGCTGCAATGACTCTTGACGAAATACAATCAGCGATTGCTTCAGATTGCTCTATGGCAGGCACTGCGGCGGGGATTGCAGGCATTTCGCTTGACACAGAATTCATAAACGTATCAAACTCCGGCGAGATTTTCTCTATCGGAAGTGCAGGCGGGCTTGTGGGTATTGGCCAATCATCCACAACGGGCACAATCATCAAAAATTCATATTCAACAGGCTCAATTACAGTTGACAACACTTATGGCGGAGTTGAAAGAAATGGCGGATATAACCCTATTACAGCGCCTTACTTCAACGCTGGCGGGCTTGCGGGCGTATTCCAAGGCGAAATTTATAATTCATATTCAACAAGCGCAGTAACATTAAAAGGCAATGAATTAGATGGTTTGTGGCACGCCGCAGGCGGACTTGTGGGCTCTATCAGCAGAAACACAACCATTTCAAATGTATATTCAACAGGTGCAGTCGATGTTTTAAGTTTAGCACAAAACACAACAGACGCTATGGCCTCCTCATACGCAGGCGGGCTTGTGGGCTTTGTTGAAATTAGCACAGATATAACAATCAAAAACGCATTTTCAACAAGCGCCATTAATGTGCCGACCGAAAATATTACTTCATATCAATGTGGCGCAGGGGACGCATTTGGCGGTTTCATCGGTTGCATATATGACTTAGGCACTGCTTTAACCCTCGAAAACTACGCTTTTGCAAGCCAAACAAATGCAAATGTTCAAAACACCCATGGCATAGGCTATGGCGGAACACCGGCACAAAGCGAAGTTTCTGCCGTTCATGATATTAAAGACTTTGACAACCTCGCTTTCCAAAAATCAATTCTTGAAGTGGGCGCAGGCGCAGGCAATTGGAACATCACGGCTTCAGGCACAGCGCAAGCCCCAAGCGCAACAGGCGTAATCAAAGTAAACGGCTATCAGCAAATCGGCGTGGATGGCGTGACATCAAACGGGCAAATCGTAAACGACGCGACATACATAAACACGGATAAAATCCGCGAACTTCAAGAAGCAGGCACAATTGCAAGAGATAGCGCATATTCAAAATATGCAGACTACGAAGTTGTTGGCACTTTGGCAGAACTCCAAAGCGCAATGCAAGCAGGCAAAAACGTTATTTTATCAGGCGACATCGATATCGCAAAAGATGGCGGCTCTTGGAGCACAATTTCAAGCTACAGTGGCGCAATTGAAGGTAACGGCTTCACAATTTCAAACCTCAATAACACACTAATTAACTCATACAGCGGCACAAGCATTCAAAACTTAAACTTTGAAAACGCGAACATTTCAGGCAGCGCAATCATCGCAAACACAATTGAAACCACCGCAGAAACGACCATCCAAAACATCAAACTTGAAGGCAAAATTTCCGCAGGGGATAAAAACGCAGGCGCAATCGCAAAAAATGTCATAAGCGCACACAAATTGAACCTTGTGAACATTAATTCAGATGTGGACATTGAAAGCACAGGCTACGCAGGCGGTTTGCTTGGCGATGTTTCAGCAAGCACAGCGGGCATTTTGAACATCAAAGGCGCGCAAGTTTCAGGCAATGTTCAAGCAAATGTGATTGGCGGCTTGGTGGGCAAAAACTCCACAGGCGCTTATATCATCAATGTTTCAGATAGCATTGTGGAAATCACAGGGGCGGAAACCGCCACCGGCACTGATGGGGTGTATGTGGATTCTAATATAGACTCCGGCAACATTGCATTTGTTAAAACTGCGGCTGAACTTAAAACAGCACTCAAAAACAACAAAGATGTCATCCTTCAAAACGATATCGATTTATCGGGCGTAAGCTGGACATCTATTTCAAATTACAGCGGAACATTTGACGGGCAAGGGTATACGATATCCAACTTGAGCTACTCTGAAGGGTTGTTCGAGTCAACCGATGGTGCAATGATTAAAAATGTAACCTTAGTAAACTTTAATATCGAAGGCAGTATGTATGCAGGCGGACTTGTGAGCAAAGCAGAAAACACAGCAATTGATGACGTTAAAGTGGTTGGCGGCTCAATCACAGGTTTTGCATATCTCGGCGGGCTTGTGGGGTATGCCACAGATTGCACAATAACTAATTCAACATCTTCTGCGACCGTTGAAGGCACATCAAGCAGCAGTTATTATGGGCAAATTGGCGGTTTTGCAGGTATGATAAGTGACGGCACTGTTAAAAATTGCTCTGCAACAGGCAATGTCACAGCTTCTGATAATAACAGTAATGTAGGTGGCTTTGTCGGAAATAACGCAGGCACAATCCTAAACTCTTACTCAACAGGCAACGTAACAGGCGGCTCATATTGTATTGGCGGTTTTACAGGAACCGGCAATAGCGAAACAAACTGCTACGCAACAGGCAATGTGACAGTGACACAAGATGGCGCAAGCTATATAGGCGGATTTATTGGTTTAACAGGAGGATATCAATCTTACTGTTATGCAAGTGGTGCAATCAGCGTTACGGGCTCAGACAGCGAATATGTTGGCGGGTTCGCAGCGGCGCTTGGAAACAGCGGCACCAAACTCACTTCTTGCTACGCACTTGGAACGATGTCTTGCACAGACGCAACCAATACAAGCGGTTTTGCTTACTATGAAAGCAGCATATATCCAACCCTCACAGATTGTTACTACAATTCAAATATAGGATATTCCGCTTCAGGCGCCACTTCCACATCACTTTCTAATCTTCAAACATACACAGATCCTATAACACAAAAAGCAGGGCCTGCTACATTTACTAAAGTTTCGAATACTTCAGGGCTCCTAGCTGCTCTTCAAGCCGGAGAAAGTGTTATTTTAACAGCAGACATCGATTTATCAGGTGTAACTTGGGCAGATATAAAAGAATACGACGGAACATTTGATGGGCAAGGGCACACGATTTCAAACTTAACGCACTCAAACGGGCTGTTCACATCAACCGATGGCGCAACCATTAAAAATGTAACGCTTGAAAACTTTACAATAACAAGCGAAAGTGGTGCAGCTGGCGCACTTGTAAGCTCTGCTGTATCCACAACTGTAGATAGCGTTCGAGTAATAGGCGGCACGGTTGAAAATTCATATGATGGAGCTACCGGTGGGCTTGCAGGCAGTTATAAGGACGGTTCAATTACAAACAGCTATGCTACATGCAACGTTACTAACACCTATGTACATTCAAGACCTTATGTAGAATTGGGGCTTGCCACTGGTGGCTTAGTCGGATTATCGGATACCACAATCACAAATTGCTACGCTTCAGGCGCGGTTGCATGTGCAGCGAGAACAGCAGGCGGGCTCGTTGGATCACATATGTCATCAAGCAGTGCACACTATATTGCAGACTCGTACTACACAGGCACAAGTGTCACAAACACCGGTTCAAGCAGTTGTGGGGCGCTTGTTGGAGAGTACAGCAATGATTCAACACTCACCAACTGTGGATATAATTCAGATTTAACAATAGGCGCCGTGGCAGGAGCAGAGGCAGATGGCGTTACCGCGATGAGCGCAGACGAACTTGCTGAAAAAGTTGCAGGAATTGAATATGCTGCAAACGCCTCATCCACATCCCTCCCCAAAGTTGCTCTTTCTTCAATCGGTGCGTTTGTGGGCTTTGGGTCTGTGAACAATGTTTCAAACACAATTGTGAACATAGACTCCGGCTATGGCACGTTCTTGAATAACGGCTCATACGAAAACACCTACGTAACCCAAGGAACAGCAGGCGCAGACATTTTAGGCGCAACTGAAAAATCTTCCGCATGGCTCACCTCGGGCGCAAACCAATATGGCGTGCTCTCAAAAGGCGAAACGAGCTGGACATATAACGGCTTGACCAATTCGCTCACGCAAACAGAGCTTGGCGCGCATGTTTGGGATGTTTATAATTCAATAGACTCCGCGCGCGGGCAAACCGTGGAAAGATATTCAAAAAGCGAAGCGGAAGCTATGGGCTACACTTGGGTTAAAAACTTCGCGGAACTCGAAGGCGCCTTTGCAGAGGGCAAAAATGTTATGCTTGCAGGCAACATTGACCTCTCCGGCTGGGAAATAATTGAAAACTACACAGGCAAATTTAACGGCAACGGCTTCACGATTAAAAACCTTGACTCATCGCTCTTTAAGACCATCCAAGGCGCGACGATTGAAAATGTTATATTTGATAACACAAACATCACAGGCAGCGGAAACATTGGCGCAATCGCAAGCGAGGCAAGCAATTCAACAATTCAAAACGTTGTGCTCGGGGGCGAAATCACAGGCACAGGCGAAGCAACAGGCGCCCTTGTGGGCTACCTTGTTGGCGGAAACACGGTGAAAAATGTGTCTTCCGATATGATAGTTGCAGGCGGGCAAAACGCAGGCGGCATTGCAGGCTGGGCAATTGGCGAAAACACCCTTGAAGACATTTCCTTCACAGGCAAAGTGACAGGCGCAAACACAGGCGCACTAGTGGGCGGAGTTGGCGGCGCGCAAAAAACAGCAGGCGCGGAAGAAACCACAAGCGCAACGCAAGTTTCAACGGGGGCAGAGCTTCTTTCTGCGCTTCAAAATAATGAAGATGTGGTCTTAACGGCAGACATTGACCTAACAGGCGTTGAATGGGCAGATATTGAAAACTACAGCGGAACATTTGATGGCACAGGGCACACAATATCTAACTTAACGCACTCAAACGGGTTGTTTACATCAACTGCTTCCGGCGCAGTGATTAAAAACGTAATGCTTGAAAACTTCACAATCACAGGCGATATAGATTACACAGGCGCACTTGTGGGCGCGACAAGTAACACAAGAATTGAAAATGTACATGTGGTTGGCGGCACTGTTTCAGGTGATTATGCAGGCGGGCTTGTAGGCCGCATAGATGAAACAAGCATTATAAACAGCTCAAGCACCGCAAATGTTTCAGGCAGTTCGAATGTTGGTGGGCTTGTAGGATATGTAAACACTTCCTATATCAAAAATTCATATTCAGCAAGCACGGTTTCAGGTGATAGTCGCATCGGCGGGTTTGTGGGCGAATATAATTATTCAATGGCTGTGGATTGTTACTATAGCGAAGAAAGCTGTGAAGCAGATGGCTGCAATGGAAATAACACTTATGTAGCAGAAGCAATGTCTGCAAGCGAAATTGGAGCAAAAATAGAAGAGCTCAAAAACACAGAACTTCCAACAGGAAATGTCACAACTGCGGAAGAACTCCTTGCTGCACTAAAAGCAAATGTTGCAATCACCCTTCAAAACGATATTGACCTCTCCGGCTTCAATTGGGAAACCGTGGATTACCACAGCACATTTGACGGCAACGGATACACAATTTCAGGCCTAAGCCACACAGAAGGTTTGCTTGGAAGCACAGATCATTCAACAATTAAAAATTTAACCCTTAAAAACTTCACAATTTCAAGCAATACCACATATGCCGGCATACTATCCGGATCTGCAAATTTTTCACACATAGAAAATGTACATGTAGACGGCGGCTTTATTCATAATGAATATTCTGGCGGGAGCACAGGCGGGCTTATTGGCCATATCGCTTTTGGTATGGGTGGTGGCGATATCGTAAATTGTTCGTCTTCTGCTTCAGTAAATAGTGCAGGAAACACCGGCGGGCTTGTTGGAAGTACAATGAATGGGGTCAGCATAAAGAATTCATACTCCACAGGTTCTGTTTTTGGCACCGGCAACTATACAGGCGGGCTTGTGGGCTACCTTGTTGGCGGCTCTTCAATTGAATATTCTTACGCAACAGGCGAAGTCGTGGACGACTCAGGGGGTATTAGCAGCTACACAGGCGGGCTTGTTGGGCTTGCAGGAAGCTCCGCAATAACAAACAGCTGTGCTATAAACGATGTTTCTTCTTTTTCTTCCGCTTGCATTACAGGCGGGTTTGCAGGATGTGTTTCGGGCAGTACTATATCATACTCGTATTCAAAAGGCTCAACAAGAGGTTGGTCAGTAGGCGGTTTTGTAGGCGTAAATGAAGGCACAATAGAATATGCATATCATAAAGGCGGTGCTTCTAGTCAAGATACTGTTGGTGGTTTTGCCAATTCTAACAACGGCACAATTAAAAACTCGTATTTTGAAGGCAGTATATTCGCTGTTGATATGCAACATGCCGCTGCTTTTTCAAGCAGTTACGATGAAGATTCATATTTAGATAATTGCGCAGGACTAACCAGCAATTGCACCGATGAGCTAGCCTTTAGCGACTTAATCACCACGTCAATTGACAGCGCAATTAGCGCACGCACACCAAAAGTTCTCCCATCCATCGAAATTCCTGAAAACAGCTCCAGCTACACAATTGTCACAGATGCAGATGATTTATGGAACGCTCTTGATAGCGGTGAAAATGTAAGGCTTGGCGCAAACATCGATTTATCAGATTGCTTCTGGGAACAAATTGAATCCTATAGCGGCGTGTTTGACGGGCAAGGGTACACAATCACAGGCTTTGAAGATAGCGAAGGCCTATTTGGCACATTAAACGGCGCTGCGATTATAAACTTGAATATTGAAAATGCAAGCATTGAAAATTCTGATACAAGCAACAATATCGGCATTCTTGCAAACAACGCAGAAGATTCCGTAATTGAAAATGTGACTGTTTCAGGAACAATCACTGCTGATTCCACAAGCGACGATTATACAGTTGGCGCTCTTGTGGGAAGCGCTAATAACACAATAATTAAAAACGTAAGCTCTAGCGCAAACATTACAACAGGCAATATGACAGGCGGCGGTAATGGCAGAGTGAGCGCAGGCGGAATTGCAGGCAAATTGACAGGCGGCTTAGTCCAAGGTTCAAGCTCTTCAGGTGTCATCGAAAGTAATTTTGGTCACGCTGGCGGAATTGCAGCCGAAGCAGATAGCGCAACCATTAAAAATTCATACTCCACAGGCAACATTTGGGCACTTTGTGATGGAGGCGGTATCGTGGGGCACGACACAAATAGCGCAATATCAGATTGCTATTCAACAGGAACTGTTTATACGTCAACTGACTATGGCGGCGGTATCGTTGGCTATGGCACCAACTCTACAATTAAAAATTCATACTCAACTGCAAACGTTTCAGGCGAAGACAGCGTCGGTGGCATAATGGGCTATGCAGATGCAAAAACAACAATTTCAGATACATATTTTGCAGGAACCGTTAATTCCTACATGACAGCAGGCGGAATTTTAGGCTACGGCAGCGGCACCACAACCACATTTGAAAACTGTTACGTCCTTGGAACAATTCAAGGCAATGCCGAAACATACGCATTTTCAGGAAACGAATATGTTACATACACTAACTGCGGATATAATTCAGATTTAGATTCGCTTGATTCAATTGTCGAAGTGGAAGCAAACGGTTTGAGCGCGATGACCCTTGCTCAAATGCAAGAAATTCTAGGGCTTGATAAAGTCTATGCGCCTGAATTTACCCTCGCGCAAGTTGGCGAAAACAAGCTAAATATTATAAATTCCTACACAGCAGCTGAAATCACGGGCTCAAATTCAGCAGGCGCGCTCGTTGGGCAAGCAGGCGCAGGCGAGCTCAATGTTCAAGACAGTGTTGCAATGTTCTCCACAATCACAAACGGCGGGGGCACATACGGCGGTTTCGTTGGCATTGTGGCAGAAGATGGAGCGGCAACCATCACAAACTCTGCAACAAGCTACGCAGCAGCCATCGGCAAAGGCGAAGCGGTAACAGATAACATAACAACAGGCAAAGTGAACCAAGGCAAAACAGTTTACGTATCCAGCGCTTCAAGCTTACAAGCGGCACTTCTTGCAGGGGCAAATGTAAAACTCGCTACAGACATTGACCTTGCAGGCTTCAATTGGACAAGTGTTGAAAATTATTCAGGCTACTTCGACGGGCAAGGGTACAGAATTTCAAACCTCGAAGGCTCAAGCGGGTTGTTTAAATCAACCAATGGCGCGACGATTAAAAACTTAACGCTTAACTATTTTGATATTACTGCTACAGGCACAAGTGAACACTATTCTGCAGGCGCGCTTGTTGATGAAGCAGTAGACACAACAATAGAAAACATTGAACTTTACTACACACAAGTTACAGGCACGGATATGATTGTCGGCGGGCTTGCAGGTTTAATAAGTGACGCAACGCAAATCAGAAATTGCCACATGTATGGCGGAGGCGTTAAAAGCATTTGTGATTCAGGAAACGGTGTTGGCCCTGTTGGCGCAGGCGGGCTTGTGGGCTATATGGGGAATCTAGGTGGTGTGTCATATGTAGGCTCACTATTAATTGATTACTGCTCATCAGCAGCGACGGTTGTTGCAGAAGGCGGAACATTCGCAGGCGGGCTTGTTGCTTCTAGTGCCGGCACAATATCAAATTGTTGGGCAGATGCTTTTGTGACAAGCACAGACGGCTGCAGCTGCACAGGCGGACTTGTGGGCAATGCTTCTGGTGGCACAATCAAAAATTCATATTACGATGGTTTAGCTTCAAACATAAGCGCTTCAAGCACCGCCGGAACATTTATAGGAACAGGCGATTGTACATTTATAGATTGCGGTTCTACATCAAGCTCTTCAATTGGCACATTTGGCGGTGTTGCAAATGAAGATGGCCTGACCGCAATGAGCCAAGATGAAATCATAGCTAAAACTACTGCCCTTCAAAACTCCAGCGTGACAAGCACGGCAACAAAAGTTTCCACAGGTGCTGAACTTCTTGCGGCTCTTCAAAATAATAAAGATGTGATTTTAACGGCAGACATTGACCTTGCGGGCTTTGCTTGGGCTGAAATTGCAGAATACAGCGGCACATTCGACGGACAAGGGTTCACAATTTCAAACTTAGCGCACACAAACGGGCTGTTCACAACAACCAATGGCGCGACGATTAAAAATGTTACTTTAGAAAACTTTAACATAACAGGCGATAGTGGCGATACAGGCGCACTTGTTGGCGGGGCAAATGGCACAACAACGATTAACAATGTTCATGTAGTTGGCGGCACCGTTTCAAGCACAGATACTGTGGGCGGGCTTGTGGGCTATATGGCAAATGGCACAATTTCAAACAGTTCGTCTTCAGCTGCTGTTTCAGGCTTAGGATCTGATACAGGCGGGTTTGTCGGATCCGGCTACGGTACAATCACAAACTGTTACGCAACAGGCACAGTAACAGGCAGCGGTTTAAGAGCTGGCGGGTTTGTCGGATCCAGCTATGGTACAATTACAAACTGCTACGCTACAGGCGCTGTGACGGACACTTATGCAGCTGCTAACGTCGGCGGGTTTGCCGGATTGGTATGGCAAGGCACAATTTCAAATAGCTACGCTACAGGCAATGTTTCAACAGATAGCAGTAACTCCTTCATCGGCACATTTGCAGGGCAAATTGCAGACTCTGGTTCAAGTAACGGCATTCTCACAAACTGCTATTCGCAAGGCGCTGTTTCAAGCGGGGCTTGGGGCGGCTTTGTGGGCTCAAATGGCGGAACGCTCACAGATTGCTACTTCAACAACTCAAACGGCTTTGTGGATTCAACCACAGGGCTCACAGGCGCAAGCGCAGAAGAAATTCAAGCAAAAATTGACGCATTGAACCTTAAAAAACCAAGCAACTTTGGCACGCTATCGCTTGGCACAATATCCTCCGTTTTAGGCGGGGATTGGACATGCGCTGCGCTCACAGGCGCAAACACAGGCGCAGGCATTTCTTCAAGAGAAATTTACTTAAATGACTATGGCGAAGTGCGAACATCAAGCCCTGCAGGCGCTTCTTCAAACTTAATCTATCAAAACGGGCTCGGTGCACTTCTTGCTCAAGATAAAATCGGCGAAAGCGTTGTGGCAACGGCAGATGACGTAACGCTTGAATGGTTCACAGGTGACGGTTTAACATACGTGACCGTTTCAACCGCAGATGAGCTTAAAACCGCGCTCACAAACAATTCTAATGTAATTTTGATGAACGACATTGACCTTTCAGGCTGGTCCGGCGGGCTCACAGGCACATTCTCAGGCACGCTTGATGGCGCAGGGCACACGCTCTCTAATCTTTCAGGCGCAGAAGGCTTATTTGCGCAAACATCAGGCGCGACGATTAAAAACTTAACGCTTAAAGATTTCAATATATCCTCTTCAAGCACTTACACCGGCGCGCTCGTGGGTAATGCTTCAAGCACAACGATAGATAACGTACATGTCGATGGCGGGACTGTTGAATATACGGGTGCAAGCACCGGCTCATCATACGCTACAGGCGGGCTTGTGGGCTATATGTCAGGCGGCACAATTTCAAACAGCACAAACACAGCTGATGTTACAGGCTATGCAAACACAGGCGGGCTTGTGGGATATATGAACACCAGTGATGCAAATAACAAAACAACAATTGTCAACAGCTGTTCAACTGCCACTATTACGGGCTATGAATACGTAGGCGGACTTGTGGGATATATGAATGGCGCAGGGGAAATTAAAAATTCTTACTCGTCCGGCATAGTTTCAAATTCAAAATACGCCTCAGGCTCATATGCTGGTGGGCTTGTTGGGTATGTATACGGGACAAATAATCAGTACAGCGCATTTATCACAAACTGCTATTCGTCATCCGATGTTTCAGGATATCTGTATACCGGCGGATTCGCAGGTGGAATCAAACTAAATACTAACATAACAAACTCATATGCAACAGGAACAATAACCGGCACGGGAAACTACACTGGCGGATTTATAGGAGATATTACCGGTGGTTCTTCAAACACTGCTGACATTTCAAACTGTTACTCTACAGGGGATGTTTCAGGATACCAATATACAGGCGGTTTTGCAGGAAGCACAAAATACGTATCTATCGTAAACAGCTACGCTGCAGGTAACGTTTCAAGCACATATCGGTACACAGGTGGCTTTGCAGCATATACTAACACAAGCACAACAATTTCAAATTCTTACGCACTTGGAACGGCAACAAGCACAAACACAAGCTACCGCGGAGCATTTGTGGGAAGAAGAAACTCCGGCACATTCACAAGTTGCGGATATAACAGCGCAAACACTTATGGCGCAGTGAATAATGGAACATACAGCGGTGTTACAGGCTACACACTCGC
The DNA here is from genome assembly GCA_964570895.1 of uncultured Gammaproteobacteria bacterium. Lineage (GTDB taxonomy): Bacteria > Cyanobacteriota > Vampirovibrionia > Gastranaerophilales > Gastranaerophilaceae > RGIG1918. The sequence goes on along the minus strand of CAZMZD010000002.1, from coordinate 128,799 downwards.
CGCACTTGAAGCAAATTCCACAGTGAGCGCAACGCGCACATCAGCAGGCATTGCGGCAGGCGAAACCGTTGGCGCGCAAAGCACAGATAGCGCACAAGAAATTTTCTATAGAGTGATAGATGCGGGAACCTTCATGCAAGCGCTTTCGATGAACAAAAACATATATTTGCTTTCAGACATTGACTTAAGCTCGCTCACATGGAACTCTGAAATGAACTACAGCGGCGAAATTATGGGCAACGGGCACACAATTTCAGGTATAAACAGCACATTGTTTACAAACTTCAACGGCACAATGAGCGATTTGAACCTTGAAGCTCAAGCAAGTGGCATTTCAGGCGCTGTGATTGCAAACACCGCACATGGCGCAAATGTGAATAATGTGACGGTTAAGGCGAAAGTGGCAAACGATAGCTATACTGATTGCCTTGGCGGATTTTTCAACAGTATGCACTATTCAAATGTTTTAAATTCAACATTTGAAGGTTCTGTGGAAGGCGGCAATAGCGCCGGCGGAATTGCAGGCAAAATGGAGCTCGGAACAATTTCAGGCTCAAGCACAAGCGGCACAGTTTCAGGCGCGGTTGCTGGCGGGCTTGTTGGGCAGCAATTGTACGGCACAATTTCAAACAGCTCAAGCTTTGCGGATATAACATGCACGCAGATGTACGGCGGCGGACTTGTTGGACATATTGAAGGCACAAGCGATTCATCATACCCTTACGGCATAATCAATTCATCACACGCATACGGAACAGTGACAGGCGGTTCTCAAGATAGTGCTATCGGCGGGCTTGCAGGAAATATTCAAGGCACAGTAATATCTTCTGGCGCACATGGCGACATAATCTCTGCAAATGGCACGGCAGGCGGTTTTGCAGGCGTCACCGTTGGCGGAATTATTAAAAACTCATATTCAACAGGAAACATCTTAGGCACGTCAGACACCGCGGGCGGGTTTGTTGGCGTTGTTGCAAATGAGGGCACAATTGAAAAATCCTACGCCACAGGGCACGTTACAGGCGCAACATATGCTGCAGGCGGGTTCGCAGGAAGTGTTCAAGGTGGCACAATTTCAGACTCATTCTCAACAGGCAGTGTTATTGCAAGCGCAACTAATACCGGCGGGTTTGTGGGCTGGATGGTTAACCCGAGTGTAATTGAAAACTGCGCGACAACAAGCACAGTGAGCGACACTTTCCAAGCTTCAACCGCGAGCGACTTGCTCTTTGGTTTGAGAAATAATTTAGATGTGACACTTGCATGCGACATTGACCTAACAGGTGTCACTTGGGCTGATATCACACGTTACAGCGGAACATTCGATGGGCAAGGGCACACAATTTCGAACTTGAGCTACTCCGGAGGGTTATTCGGATCAACAGTCAATGGCGCCGTGATTAAAAACGTAACACTTGAAAACTTTGAAATAGTGACCGATTGGGATGGCACCGGCACACTTGTTGACTGGGCAACCGGGACAATAATAAACAATGTTCATGTAGCAGGCGGCACTGTCGAAAGCACGGGCGATAGCACAGGCGGGCTTGCAGGAGATGTTGACGAAGGGTCAGTAGTTATAAACTGCTCATCTTCAGCTGCTGTCTCAGGCTATCAGAGCACAGGCGGGTTTATCGGCTATGTAGGCGAATCAACTATTGTAAACTGCTCATCTTCAGCTGCTGTCTCAGGCTATCAATGCACAGGCGGGTTTATCGGCAGTGTAGGCGAATCAACTATTGTAAACTGCGTATCGTCTGCCACGGTTTCAAGCACAAGTATTGATACAGGCGGTTTTGTGGGTATAGATTCATACTCCACAATAACAAATTGCTACTATACAGGAAATAGCGCTACAAGTAGCGAAGCAACAAGTTTTGGCGCGTTTTCCGGATTTATTGGCGGGAGCACATACACTAACTGCGGATATAATTCAGAAGCAGAACTAACGGAAGGAATAGCCATGGGCGACGATCCTTCCATTATAACCGCAATGACATCAGAAGAGCTAGCTCAAAAAGTTGCTGAAATTGAGGCTTCTAAAAACAAAGAAACAGCTTACGTGTCAAGCGGAGCTGAGCTCCTTGCTGCACTTCAAAATAATCAAGATGTTGTGCTTACAGGCGACATTGACCTCACGGGCACAACTTGGGCAGATATTGAAAACTACAGCGGAACATTCAACGGGCAAGGGCACACAATTTCAGGCTTAAGCTACTCTGAAGGGTTATTTACATCAACTATTGGCGCAACAATTAAAAACGTAACACTTAAAAACTTTGAAATAGTGGGCGACGACGAGAACACAGGCGCACTTGCAAGCGAAACAATAGGCACAAGAATTGAAAACGTGAAAGTTGTTGAAGGAGTTGTGGCAGGCGAGTCAAACGTTCAAGCAGGCGGGCTTGTGGGCGTGGCAAGAGATTCGTTCATTAAATATTGTTCATCTTCTACTGCCGTCACAAACAATGGCGATTGCACAGGCGGGCTTGTTGGGTTTTCAGACGGCAGCATAATTGAAAACAGCTGGGCAACAGGAAACGTGACAGGCGGCAGCCAATATACAGGCGGGCTTGTTGGCGAAAACCAAGGCAATATCACAAATTGCTATGCTTCAGGCACAGTCGCAGCTAAGACTAGCGGAAGGTGCACAGGCGGGCTTGTGGGCAATAGCTCCGGCAGAATTACAAATTCATATTACACAGGCACAAGTGTTACAGGCGGCTCAAACGGCGAAACCGGCGCATTTTCAGGCGGAAGCGGCGGAACATTCGTCAACTGTGGTTACAATTCTTCCCTAAGCTCAATCGGCGCGGTGAATGGCAGCTCTAAAAATGGCGTGAGTGCAATGAGCTCATCAGAACTCGCTGAAAAAACTTCCGCAATCCCAACTTCTAACAGCAAAGCGCAATACATCGGCGGCTTTGTGGGCATGAACAGCGGCACAATCACAGGTTCATACGCCGCAGGAAATGTGACAATTGAAAACGCTAATGAAAACTCATATTATGGCGGGTTTGTGGGCAGTATCTATGGCTCTATTATCCAATGCGCAGCAGCCACTGTGATGAATGTTGGTGCCGGAAATAGAGGCTCGTTTACAGCAAGAACTAATGCGGGAAATATACTCGAATGCGCTTGGATAACTTCAACAGACCCATATATTCTTGCAGTAGATAATGATGCAAATTATTCAGGCAGCAATTTGAGCAAAAACTCAAGCTGGTTTAATGACCCTGAAAACATAAAATCCGTGACAGGAAATGCTTTCGAAGTTGAGCGCACAGGAAGCACAAGCGAGCAAACAGGCAAAATTGAACTTCTTGATAACGCTGATGTGGCAGAAATTGTGGGCATACATGAAACTACAGAAGCGAAAGCAATTGCAGATGGCTACACAGTTGTAAGAACTGCGCAAGAGCTCCAAAGCGCGCTTTCAGCAGGCAAAAACGTTATGCTCTTTAACGACATTGACCTATCTGAACTCGCAGGCGGCTGGAGCACAGTTTCAAGCTACGGCGGCACATTCGATGGCAACGGGTTTACTGTTTCGAACCTCGAAGGAACGGGGGGGATAATTCACATCTTAACCGGCACTGTAAAAAATCTAAATTTAAAAAATGTGGACATTGAAAATAATTCCGCAACAGAAGGCGTTGGCGCACTTGCAGACCTTGCAAGCAGCTGCACGGTTGAAAACGTGAAAGTTTCGGGAAATGTGAACATTACAAGCAGCAGTTCGGGCGAGTTTGGCGCTGGTGGCGTTATTGGCTGGGCAGATAATTCGACGTTTAAAAATGTATCGTCAAGCGTAAATATGAAATTAGCTGGTACTGTTGACTATTCATTCATAGGCGGAATTGTGGGCAAAGGGGATAATACCACATTTGAAGCTGTAAGCTCAACAGGGGATATAATATCATCAGAAACCGGTCTTGCAGGCGGAATTGTGGGCTATAGCACAGGAAGTATAACAAATGCATACTCAACAGGCACCGTTGTAGGGTATAGTAGCGCAGGCGGTATCGCAGGTAGAATCGATGGCAATATCACAAACGCATATTCTACAGGCGTAACCACTGGCGCTGCGGAATCAGGCGGTATTGCAGGCAGAATCAATGGCAATATCACAAACGCATATTCTACAGGTTATACAGAAGGCGCAGGCTTCGCAGGTGGTATTGCAGCTAAAATTGCAGGTAACATTGAAAACGTTTATTCAACAGGCCATATCTATAGTAGCGCTAATTGTGCAGGTGGAATTGCAGGCGAAATTTTTTACGGCAACATAACAAATGCTTATTCGACAGGAAATGTGGAAGGTATGAATTATGCAGGTGGCATTGTGGGTGAAGGCACAAATAGCACGATTAAAAATGCTTATTCGACAGGCAATGTGACAAGCTCTGATGGCGACGCAGGCGGCATTGCAGGGCATTTCAGCAGCGGGAATATCGAAAACGTTTATTCAACAGGAATTATAACCTCAAATAACGGTTACGCAGGCGGTATCGCGGGTTTAATGGGTGGCACTATTGAAAATACTTATTCGACAGGTGATATAACAGGATTCACAGGCGCAGGCGGTATTGTTGGAAATAGTAGTGGCAGTATCGATATTAGAAATGTATATTCTGCAGGAAACATAACAGGCGGACAAAGCACAGGCGGTATTGCGGGGGATATCACAGGCAATATTGAAAACGCATATTCAACAGGTGTTATAAATGGTTCATATATAGCTGGTGGTATTGCGGGGATCATCTATGATGCAACAATTACAAACACATACTCAACAGGAAATATCACTGGGGAGAACAAAGTCGGTGGCATTGTGGGTGAAGGCACAAATAGCACGATTAAAAATGCTTATTCGACAGGCAATGTGACAAGCTCTGATGGCGACGTGGGTGGCATTGCAGGGTCTTTGTCTAACGGCACAATTCAAAACGCATATTCAACAGGCAACGTAACAACAGACCTTAATGCAGGTGGCATTGCTGGAAGCATGTCAAATAGCACAATTTCAAACTCTTATTCAACAGGAAATATAACGGGCGGGCATTTTGGCGCAGGCGGAATCGTGGGTATGGCTGCCGGCACAAACACAATCAAAAATGTTTACTCAACAGGCACTATAAGTGGTTATAATGGGCTTATTGGTGGCATTGTCGGCATTACGAACCAATTAAGCGAAAATAGCGACGTGCTCACCCTTTCTAACTATGCTTTTAAATATCAAGACGATTTAAGCTCAGATGGCATAGGAAATAAATCAAATAATATGACTTTTACAGGCTTAAACGACCTTGCCTTCAAAGATGCGGAATGGTTCACAAGCTCTGCAAACTTGAAGAGCATATTAAACGCAGACATAACAGGCGCTTCGCCTTGGAATTTCGATGGCGTGGTGGGTACATCAATTGAATTAAATAATTCAATGTATACAGTTGGCACAAGCGGGCTAACTGAAGCTGAAGCAACAAGCGCTGGCTACACTGTGGTTAAAACTGCGAAAGAGCTCAAAGTGGCGCTTAAAAATGGCTATAATGTAATGCTCTTTGGCAATGTTGACATGTCTGAATTTGATTCATGGCAAGGCATTTCAAGCTACGGTGGCACGTTTGATGGCAACGGATTTACAATTTCTAACCTCGAAGGCACGCAAGGTTTGTTTGTTGAATTAAGCGGAACGGTTAAAAACCTTAACTTAGAAAATGTGAACATTTCAAGCACGGAAAATGTTGGCGCAATCGCAGGCTCAATTTCAGGCGGAACGATTGAAAATGTGAACATTTCAGGAAATGTTGAAAGCTCACAAGCCGCAGGCGGCATGGCAACATTAGTTACAAGCGCAACAATTTCAAACGTAAACTTTAAAGGTAATGTGACATCGACAGGCGCAGAAACAGAAGCAGGCGGCATTGTTTCATGTGCACAAAATTCAATGATTAGAGATGTGAAATTTGAAGGAACTATCACAAGCGCAAATGGCGCAGGCGGCGTCGTTAGCACTTTAGAAAGTTCTAGTGTTTATAATGCAGTTGTGAATGCTGATATAACAGCAGGGGGCACAACTGGCGGGATTGTTGGATTTATAACCAATAGTGCAATTCTTGAAGGCGTATACTTTAACGGAAACATTGAAACCACGGGCAGTAACGCAGGCGGCATTGTTGGCGAAACAAATTACGATACAACTCCCATATCAATTAGAGAAGCGCACTCAACAGGCACCATCAAAGGCATAAACAACGTCGGCGGGCTTGCAGGTATCCTTGACTTTTCGGGTTCAAGTATTTCAAACTCTTCAGCTTGTATGAACGTTGAAGGCACAGTCACCGTTGGCGGGTTTATAGGTAGAGTTTCAGGTGGAACTATAACTTCAAGCTTCTCCGAAGGAAATGTCACAGGCACAAACAATGTCGGCGGATTTATTGGCAATGGAGTGCTCGCCACAATTAACCACAGCTACGCTAACTTAACCACAGGCGGAATTGTTTCAAGCAAAGAAGATGTTGGTGGGTTTATTGGTTGGGGCGAAGCCTTATTTATCGAAAATGTTGTTTCAAAATCCACAGTTGTTGCAACAACAAACAATAATGTTGGCGGATTTATTGGCGTTTATAATGACTGCGATTACATTTATTTCATCCCTGCCAACTACGCATACCTCGAACAAACAAATTCAAATGTTCGCAACTACGACGGCATAGGCTCATCAGATGACACATCAAACAACTATTCGCACGATATTAATTGGTTCAACGACACTGCTGCGCTTGATACCATCTTAAATGCAGGAATTGCAGAAGGCGAAGCAAAAATTTGGAACTTTGCAGGCTCTAATACAGTATCTGCCGCAGAAGATGTGCTAACAGGCGCAACAGGCGGCACAGACGGCACAATTGGGCTTACTAAAGCAGAAGCCATTGCGCAAGGATACACAGTTGTTGAAACTGCGGAACAATTGCGCGATGCAATTATTGCAAACAAGAAAATTATGCTCTTTGCAGATGTTAACTTAAGCTCAATTTCTGATTGGCAAGTGACGGGCACATATACAAACGAATTTGCAGGCAACGGCAAAACAATTTCAGGGCTCAAGGGCGGAAGCTTGCTTGGCAATATGGGCGCAGGGGCAAACGTTAGCAACTTGACAATTTCAGGCGCAAATGTGACATCAGGAAAAGGCACAATTGCAGATAGCGCAAGCAATGCAACCTTCACAAATATCACAGCTTCAGGCTCTGTGACAGGTAACGCCACCGTTGGCGGCTTAGTTGGAACTGTTGAAAACAGCAACTTCTCAAAAATCACAAGCAATGTGAATGTGACAGGTAACGAAGCAGTTGGCGGAGTTGCAGGAAGCGCAACAAACTCTGACTTCACGACAGTTACCGTAAAAGGCGCAATTGCACTTGTTTCAGGCTCCGCAGGCGGCGTTGCAGGAATAATGACAGGCGGCGAAGTTTCTTATGCAACAATTTCCGCTAGCATTTCAGGCGGCAATGCTCTTGGTGGCATTGGTGGCGTTGCGGGCACAGCAGATAACGCGACAATTAAAAATGTTCATGTAACATCAAGCACGACACTTTCCGGCAGCGGCAACACTATTGGCGGTTTAGTTGGTCAACAAAATAATAGCAACTTGAACATAACAAACGTTCTTATGGAAGGAACTATCATAGGGGATAGCGTTGGGCTTGGCGGCGTTGTGGGCACAAGCGATGGCACGCTAAACGCAAACAAAATAAGAATTACAGGAAATATTACAAACAATTGGGTTTGCACAGGCGGCGTTGTGGGCTGTGCAAATGTTGCAAATATAAACGACGTATCTTTTGAAGGCATAATTTCAGGCGCTTCTGAAACAGGCGGTATCGCAGGCGAAATTAGCGGAAGCGGCAAAATTTCAAATGTAACTGTGACAGGAACAGTTTCAGGTGCTTCTAAAACAGGCGGCGTGGCAGGAAGCGCAAACAATGTTGAATTTGCAAACATCAAAGTTGTGAACACAATCACAGGCGAAGACTACACAGGCGGCGTTGCAGGCTATATGGAAGACGGCAAAATTGAATTTGCAACTGTTAATGTTCAAATGTTTGGCGCAAATAATGAAAAATACAGTAACATCGGCGGTGTTGTGGGCGGAATGAAGAGCAAGAGCGCAGACAACATCACTTTTGCAAACTCTATTTCAATTAAAGCTGTTTTAGAAGGCGCAAACAATATTGGCGGATTCATCGGCTCAATTGAAAAAGAAGGCACAGGCAACATTGAAATTGGCACAATTCAAATTTCAAATGATAGCACAATCACAGGCGCTGAAGGGGTTGCCGGCTTAATTGGCTTAATTTCAGGCTCAAACACAGGCAATATAAGCATTTTTGAAATTTCATCCGACGCGCAAATTTCAGGAAGCAAATATACAGCAGGCGTGATTGGTAAATACATCGCTTCTGTGGATGGCTCAACGCTCACGCTTCATGATGCAAAATCAACAGGCATAATCACAGGGGATGAATATACGGCAGGTATTATTGGCTGGGCAGAAAACACTACGATTTCAAATTCTTATTCAACAAGCGATATAACAAGCACAGGCAACTACACTGCAGGTATCGTTGGTTATGCTAACGCAAGCACAATTCAAAATTCGTATTCAACAGGAAACATCACAGGTGCTGACTACACTGCAGGGGTTGCAGGCAAAGCTGAAAACAGCATTATATCAAACGTTTCATCAAGTGGCGAAATTGCAGGCAAAGGCTACACTGCAGGCATTGTTGGTAGAGCTTCAGGCACAACAGCAGAAGACAATGGCGGAACAGAAGTTATCACAAAAATAACAAATGCTTATTCAACATCTAAAATAACAGGCTATGACAATGTTGGCGGTATTGCAGGAACAGCAACAACAAACGTAACCATTGAAAATGTGTTGTATGATGGCGAAATTACAGCAACAAGCACAGCAATAGGCCACGCTGGCGGTATCGTGGGCAAAATAACAACAAATTCAAGCATTAAAAATGCAACCGCAAAAGGCAGTGTTAATTCCACAGGTATATTTATAGGTGGCATTGCAGGATATATGAGCAAAGCAACCGTTGAAAACTCTGTTTCTTATATGGACGTGACAGGCAGAAACCAAGTTGGCGGGTTTGCAGGTTGCGTTGCAGGAAGTTCAACAATAACAAATTCTTATGCAACAGGGCTTAATGGCGGCGCAGTTTCAGTTATCGGCAAAAATAATGTTGGTGGCTTTGCAGGCGTGGTTGCTAATTCTACAGTTGACTCTTCTTGGGCAAATGCTGATGTTCAAGGGGAAGAACGTGTCGGCGGCTTTGTTGGGCAAGCAACTGCAGGCACATACGGCAACACAATTATTACAAATTCATACGCAACAGGCTCTGTTACAGGTGACACAAATGTTGGCGGTTTCGTGGGCAAGGCCCAAGGCGCTAAGATTTCAAACAGCTTCGCTGGATATTTGAAATCTAAAGGTCAAACAGGCTTCAGCGTGACAGGGAACAACAACGTGGGCGGTTTTGCAGGCTTTGCGGCAAGCAGTGAGATCACATATTCGTTCTCTGAAGGAACAGTGAACGCAGGAAGTGGCGCAAGTACTGATTCTGTGTTCGGCGGCTTTATCGGAACAATTGGCGCAGGAAGCGGGCTCACTAACCCAACTGCCATTGCAAATTCATACACAGCTTCGCAAATCACAGCAACAGCTGGCACGCGCGGTGGGTTCATTGGCAAAGTTGATGAAGACGCAGAATTAAATGTTTCAAATTACGCATTTGAAAAACAGATGACAGAAGGCGTTCAAGGAACTTACGGTATAGCTTATGTTGCAGACACGGCAACCGTTGCAGGAAAACTTCTTGCCGCTGAAAAAGAAAAAGATTGGTTCAGCAACACGTTGAATGTAAATTCAATTTTAGGCACAGAAGGCAATAACGTTTGGAATATGCATGTGACATCAGACGGTATGCTATCTGACAAATTAACAGAATGCGTGGGCATAAATGCTGTTACTGAAAATGAAGCGAAAAACGCAGGCTTCACAATTGTTCACAACGCACAAGAACTTTGGGAAGCATTAAACAAAGAAGGCGGAAATGCTGCAAACATAATGCTCTTCAACGATATTGATATGTCTGATTTAGATGAATTAGACATCACTTGGACTGCAATATACAACTACACAGGCACATTTGACGGTAACGGATTTACAATTTCAAATATCACGGGCGAAAATGGATTATTCGCAATGACACATAACGCAACGTTTAAGAATTTGACATTGGATAATATAAATATTACAAATAATAATTCAACTCGTGATCTTGTAGGCGGGCTTGTTAGTGCTGCAAACAGCACAACATTTGAAAACATCAAAGTTTCAGGTAATATTTCATCAACCTACGGCTCAGCAGGGCTTATTGCAGGATATACCGATAATTCAACATTTAAAAATATCGAACTTGCAGGCAGTGTTATAGGCGGTTCGGAAATAGGTGCTTTAGCAGGAGAGGCAGACGACATAACGGTTGAAAATGTTACATCAAGCGCAAATGTTCAAGGCAGCGGAAACGTGGGCGGTATTGTGGGCTTGGTTGTTGATCCGAGCGCATTCACAAACGTTTGTCAAACAGGTAACGTTACAGGCACCGGCAACAATACAGGCGGGCTTATTGGGCATATTTATGGAGCTACAATCACTATTGAAAAATCTTATGTAGATTGCACAGTCACAGGCGGAGATTGCACAGGCGGGCTTGTTGGCTATGCGGAAGATAACGATAATATGACTATAAGCAATAGCTTTGCTTTTGGCACAGTCACAGGCGGAGATTGCACAGGTGGGCTTGTTGGCAACAGTAACAATATAAATATAAATTCAAGCTGGTCAAGCGCAAATGTGTCAGGATCTATAAATGTCGGCGGACTTGCAGGTTCTATATCAAACAGCACAATTGAAAATTCTTGGGCAGCAGGCAGTGTTACAGGTTATGACGTCGGCGGGCTTGTGGGTGTAGCTCTAAATACGACAATTAAAAACTCTTGGGCAACAGGCGATATATCAGCGGCAGGCATAGGTGGCGGATTTATCGGCACATCAACAAACAACACAATTTCTAACTCATATTGCACAGGTTCCGTAATTGCAAACGGTGGCGCAACTTCAAGCTCTGTATTTGGCGGCTTTGCAGGAACAGTGGACGGCGGAACAATTCAAAACGTATTCTCAACTTCTCAAGTGAGCACAAATATAGGCATTGCAGGCGGATTTATTGGCACAATCTCAAGCGCTTGCACATTATCTAACTATGCGTTTGTAAATCAAAATAGCGGAATGGTTCAAAACACTCATGGCATAGGAAGCGGCGCAGAACTAGCTCTTGACGCTAATTCAAACATATCCGCAGAAGCAAAAGCAGTACACAACGCCGCTTGGTTCACGCAAACAGAAAACATTGGAAGCATATTAAAAGCAGGCGACGATGATAACATTTGGGATTTTGCAATTTTAGATAGTACCGCAGGCGAACTTGGAACCGCAGTTACAGAAACAGTCGGCGTAAACGGCATAACAGAGGCTGAAGCTAAGGCACAAGGGTTCACAGTTGTTAAATCTGCGCTTGAACTTCAAAACGCACTTAATGCCGGCGAAAATGTAATGCTCTTTGCAGACATTGATATGAACGACATTGTTGGCGGCTGGAGCACAGTTGCAAGTTACAGCGGAACATTCGATGGCAACGGATTTACGGTTTCAAACATTAACCGCGCAATGATTAACTTTGCCACAGAAGGCGCAACATTTAAAAACTTGAATTTGAAAGATGTTAATATTTCAACAAGCGAAAATCATGTTGGCGCAATTGCAAATTATGGATACAAAGTAACGTTTGATAACATAAAGGCAACAGGCTCTGTTTCAGGCGGAAGTGCTGTTGGCTTTATTGCAGGCGATGCCGGCGAAGCAACATTTACAAACATCACAATTGATGGCACAGTGAGTGGTACTTCATACGTTGGTTTAGTTTTAGGTAGCACTCAAGACGGCACAACAACATTTAAAGATATAACACTTTCAGGAAGCGTAACAGGCACAGGTAATTACGTGGGTGGTGTTATAGGCTATGTAATTAATGGAATTAAAGCAGAAAACATTAAATCTGATGTGACGGTTACGGGCGCTGATTACACAGGCGGTATCCTCGGCGCAACAATGATATGGGCAGAAATTCAAAACTGCGAAATTTTAGGAAATGTTACAGGTAACAATTCCGTTGGCGGAATTGGCGGGTCAGTAGCCGGAACATTTAGCAATTGCATCGTTCGAGGTAATGTTTCAGGTAACGACAACGTTGGTGGAATTGTTGGTACATCAACCGAATACACAATAGCTCATTCGTACACAACAGGAAATGTGACAGGCAACAATTACGTAGGCGGCATTATCGGTAACGGCTACAATAGTTGGAATAGCAGCATTTCAAACAGCTTCGCGACAGGTACAGTTAAAGGCACAAACTACATCGGTGGGCTTGCAGGTTCGTTTGGTGATAATACTTCATCAAACAAAGGCGAACTTTCAAACAGCTACTTTGCAGGAACTGTCACAACAGATAGCATAAGCACGGTTGATAATCCGATATACATCGGCGCACTTGTTGGCTCGATTAACTCAAGCTCAACAATTACAAACTGCGCATTCCTTGACCAAATCAACAACGGAAGCTTAACTGCCGTTCAAAACACATGTGGCATAGGAGCTGGCGCAAGCGAAGAACTTGCTTCAATGAACTTTATGCAATCTGCTGATTGGTTCACAAATAGAGATAACTTAAAGTCAATTGTTGGCGATGATTGGAACTTTAGCACAGATAAAAATGCTGATGTTGCAGATAAATATTCTGAACTTGTGGGCGTAAATTTAATCACAGAAGCTGAAGCGCGCGAAGCAGGCTACGCAGTTGTTAGAACAGAAGCTGAACTTATTGCAGCGCTTACGGCAGGCGAAAATATAATGCTCTTTAACGATATTGAATTATCAGGCACTTGGAGCGCGTACGCTGAATTTGCAGGAATTCTTGACGGTAACGGATTTACAATTTCTAACCTAAACGGCGAACAAGGCTTGTTTGAAAAATTAACAGGCACCGTTTGCAATTTGAATTTGAAAGATGTGAATATTAACAATAGCAATAAACATGAAATAGGCGCTATCGCAGGAACAATTGATGGCGGGAAAGTTTCAAATGTCACTGTTTCGGGTAACATTGTAGGCTCGAGTGGGACTACATTTGCAGGCGCAATTGCAGGCAGATTTGAAAGTGGCGAAATAACAAATTGTTCTTATCAATTCGGTGTTAAATTAAAAGATGGCGCAACAGATGAAACCGACCCTGATAATTGGGAAGCAGATGGCACAATTTCAAGTAACATACAAGCAGGGGGCATTGTGGGCGCAATGTCAGATGGCACAATTTCCGGTTGCAGCGTGAAAGCAGGGGTTAAAAACTTCCAAACAACAGATGAAAGCGGCAACACGGTCGATAATTATGTTGAATATTTAGGCACAATTTACGGTCAAGATACTGCAGGCGGTATCGTAGGCAGTGCTACAGGTGGCAAAATTGTTGGCTCATCAGTGAACGCAAATATAGTAGGAGGCTCTGGTAGTGCAGGTGGCATTGTTTCTGGCGCCAACAACACTACAATAATAGGTTGCTCTGCAAGCGGAAATGTTACAGGTGCAGCCGCAGGTGGTATTGTATGCAACCTATTCGGTGGCAGCACAATTTCGGACAGCTTCTCGACTGCAAATGTTACAGGAGCACAAATTGCAGGCGGCGTCGCGGGTTTAGTTAATAACGCCATCATTGAAAACTCTTATGCAACAGGCGCTGTTACAGGAAGCACCTATGCAGGTGGTTTTGCAGGTTTTGTTGGAAATAACACAACAATTAGAAATTCATACTCCGCAGGCGATGTTCTTGGAGATAATACAAGTGGCGCATACGGCGGCTTTGTGGGCTACATTGAAAGCGACTCTGAAGCAAATGCAGTGAACATTTACAATGTGTTCTCTAAGAGCCAAGTGAGGGCAACAGCAGGCAACCGCGGCGCATTTATAGGCAACATCAAATCCGGTTCATACTTATCACTCAACACGGCTGAAAATTATGCCTCCGGCAAATCTCCAAACTACGCTTATGCAGTTCAAGAAAATTCATTCAGCGATGTCAGCGGTTTAGGCATTCAATCCGGCGCAAACGGAACTGTTCTCAATTTTGTTAACGGCGTTTACAAAGATAATGTTTTAAAAAACGGCGCTCAAAGCGATGCTTGGTTTAGAGAAGTTGACAACTTGAAATCAATTCTTAATAGCACAGTGAACGAAAACGGCGAAACAGTTATTCTTGAAGGGGCTGATTCACATTGGACATTCGGATATGAAATTTACAGCGAAATTCTTGATGAAAACGGCAACCCGACAGGCGAATATAAAGTATTAACACTTCAAAACCCTGTGCTTACAGGTAATGTTTCAGCAAACGCAAGCTTAACGCCTACTGAAAAACAAGCTGTTTCAGATAACCTTGAATTGGGCGACAAGAAAACATACGGCACACACTTCAAAGGGCAAGTGTTGCCTGATAATCAAGCTGATAATCAAATCGAATTCGATACAGGCTTCTCATTAAAAATTGGTGTCGATGTGGATAACGACGGCATAACAGACGGCGTGTTCGGCGAAGATATAACGCTTGACGTGATATCAGGTAACGACATAGAAGAAATTAAGGCTCGCAACCTTGCTATACTTGAAGATTTGAGAAGCGCAATTCTTGGCAAACAATCTTATATCGATATGAAGCAAGAAGAAGTCGAAACAAAACAAGCAAGATTGATGGCACTTCTAACAGGCGGCAGCTCATCAGAGTCAAGCTCATCTGGCACAGGGGCACTAAAACAAACATACAGAACATCAAACATCGACAGAAAACAATTCAACAGCACCGTGACAGACCTTGTTCAAGCGCTGATGGAAGTTGTTCAAAGTGCATTGCTTACAGATAAAAAAGGCAATTCAGATATCGCAAATATACTGAATATGATGGGCTTCCCGACAAACTTGCTCTCCGGCACGACCTCGGGCTTGAGCGGTTCATCTTGGAGCGGCGGCAGCGGGCTTTCTTCAAAATCATAAATTGTAAAAGTTTTGTAAATATTTTATAAAACAGGGCAATCTTTGCTTGCATATTTTTTTAATTAATATGTAAGGAAGGATAGAATTTATGTATAGTGAATGCTTTGTAAATTACGTGTTGAAGCAAAATTTATTGCAAGAAGAAAATAAAGCAAAAAGGTATTCTAGCAAGAAATTTTTGTTTTCACAAAACCCAATCGCGTATCTTTGCAGTAAAATATTAGAAAGCAACAGATATGCACAAGTATTGGTAACTAGTGGTAAATAAAAAAGAATTAAGACTACAAAATAAAAAAATACGGCACGAGCTCTTTTTAAAAGGGCGAATTGCTGATATTTCAAAAAGTATTGTAGCGAAAATTGAAACGTCTGATTTTTTCAAGGAAGCGGAGCATATTATGCTTTTTCACCCAAAAGAAGAAGAGGTGAATTTGCTTGCGCTTGCAAAACATAAAGATAAAACTTTTTACTTGCCAAGAATTAATGGGCTTGAGCTTGAAGCGTGCAAATTTGCGCCGGAAGATGAACTTCGCGCATGTAAATTTGGCGTTATGGAGCCTGTTTGCGAAGCGCTAGAAGAGCTTAGCAAGCTTGATTTAATTTTTGTGCCAGCTCTTGGAGTGGATAAATTCCGCAACAGGCTTGGCTATGGCGGCGGGTTTTATGACAGGTTTTTAGCACAAAAGAGCCTCCGCGCAGAAAAAATTGTGGTTATTCCAAAAGATTTGATTGCGGACGATGAAATTGAGCACGAAAGTTTCGATTTTGTTTGCGATAGGGTTATATCTGAAGGTTGAGCGGCGCAGCGCGGGTGAAGGTGCTCTACGGCTATGGGCAAGACAATTTCATATGTCTAATTTTTGAAATTTTTATCACTAAACAGAAAAAGCGGAGAGGTTTTGCGCCCATAACTTAAATTGCAAAGCATAAAGCATATTTTTGTTAAATAGCTTTTCGCAAAAGCTCGACTGCGATTTCTGAGATAAAAATTTGAAAAATGGCAAGAGCTAAACAAGAGCCGAAGTTTCTTTCTTTTTGTTTCATTTTTCTTTCTTTTCCTTGCGGCGAATGAGCGAAAAAGAAAGAAAAATGAAAAGACACAAGATAAACGCTATGTTGAATTATCTGGCAAGACCCTGAAACAAGTTCAGGGTGACTGTTGGTTTATTGCTTCGTCGCTAAAATTTCAGTTGTAGCTTGTTTTAGAGCTATGTGGTGCATATGAACGCACCCTACGGCTTTGTAATAACATTAATTTTGTTCATTTCATTTTTCTTTCTTTTCCTTACGGCGCTTGAAGTGAAAAAGAGAGAACTCCTTGACTCTTTGCGAACACGTGAGCATTAGAGGCAAGGTGGTGCTTTAGCAAAAATGAAGAAGGGCAAAAAAATGTGGTGCCGTATTAATTGGAAAGATGCTGAAATAAATTCAGCATGACAATTCAATGTTATGCCGTTGGGGTGGAAACCCCAAGCTACGTTCTACGCTTTCAGGATGACAGGTTATTAATTAAGTCACAAGGTGCACATATACACACCGCACCTGCCAAAGAATGATATTGTCGTAAAGAATTATTAAAGAAATATATAAAAAAGCTTGAGTTTGAAGGGTTTTCTTGTTACATACGTAAAAGAAGTTGTTAATAACAAAAACTAGGCGCGCGAAGTATTAATCAATGAAAATTTCTGCAATTCAAAATATGAATAATAGAAATTTTAAACCCGCATTTAAAGCAGGGGTGACGGAATTTTTCTCTGATTTTGACGGTACTTTTATGCCACATAAATATAGACACGATGTTTTTTGCCGCGAAGGTTTTGGAAGCCCGAGAAACGCTTTTTTAAAAAACGGGAAAAAGGGTTTTCAAGAATATTTTGATGATTTTGGCGAATTTTTAGATACATTACGCGGAAGCGAAAAAAATAAGTTAAATTTTACGATAACATCCGGCAGAAACCGCCCCGAATATAATTATTACATGACAAGAATAAGGGAGGACGGGCTCCGTGTGCCGCTTCCGGATAAATTAATCGTTAGAAACGGCGGGGATATTTTCACAAAAAGAAAAGATATTAAAGACTTTTTTGCAACAGATGAAAAAGAAGTGTTTTTAAAGCCCGATTTTGTTCAAAGCAAGCGAGATAGCGTAAAAGAAATTTCAAACGGCTGGGACGGTGACAAAGTCAAAAAAACAATAACAAATTATTTAAAAGATAATTTAACGGCACCAAGCGGCGAAAAAAATTGCACCGTGTTTGACACAGATACAATCGGGGCATTTTACGGGGAAGGAATGCACTTTAACTCCAAAAGAAATTTAATGTCGCCCGCGCCTGAAAATTGGGCTGCGCTTGAAGATAACGGGAACCTCGAATTTAATATCACAATCCCCGACAACACTTCAAGAGAATATTATGTTGAAAACATTAAAAACGGCTTGAATTTTGAAATTTCAAAAGATGGGGTTAATTTTATATCCAAAACAGAAGCTGTGCCTGAAGGCAAAAATTTTGGAAGGATAATTTTGCGCCCGTCGCTGAATGGCAAAAAATATGCAGAAGGTGAAAAAATCACAAAATTATTTGACACAAAAGCGCAAGTTAAAAAGATTATGGAAGGCGGTTTGAATGATTTGGTGGTTGCAGCTGGGGACGATTCAAACGACGCGCAAATGCTTGATTTGTTCAAATATATTGACCTAGAAAAAGGCGAAAATGCAATTTCTGAAAAGAATTTAAAGAAAATTTACGACTTGCCGCTTGTTTCAATTTATGTTGATAATACCGCCATAAAAGCGAATGGCAAAAAAGTTATTTCCCCAACGACCAAAGAAGACATCAGAAATTTGGAAAAATATTTTAACTCCGACGGGAATGTGAGATTTATTCATGTGATTCCTGATAACACAGTGGGCAAGCCAAAAAGCTTGAATGAAGGTTTGCAAATTGCAGTTAGTGAATATGCAAAAAGAAACCCTGAATTTAAGAAGAATTTATCTCCTGAAATGCAAGAGTGGATTAAAAATTCGACTTATGAATATCCGATTGATAAAAGTTTTACTGAAGAATTAGAGAAAACTTTAGGGGCGAAATTGTGGAAACCGGCAGGGGAAATGCTGACAATCGTAGACCCGCCGCCGCCAAAAAAAGATTTCATAATACTTGCATGCGCTGCGGTTGGGGTTGTTGCCGGAGCAATTGGTATTTTTAGGCATTTGAAGAATAAAGGGGCGAGCGAAAGACAAAGCCAAGGGCAAATTAAAAATTAAACATTTCTGAAATTTTTACGTGAAGTGCATTTGCAATTTTTGACAAATGTTTATCGATTAAAACACCATACGCTGTGCCATTTTCAATTCTTTTAAGATATTGAGGTCGTATACCTGTTCGCAAAGAAATTTCTTCGAAGCTTAAATTTCTTTCCTCTCTTAATTTTTTAAGATGAAGCCCAAATGATATTAAATATTGTTTTTGTTCGTTAGTAATTTCCATAGCACCTCGCTTAAATTAAATTATGTTTAAACATTGTTTAATATACAACATTGTTAAAACGTTGTAAAGTTATTGTAAAAACAGAAGAACATATTATGAAGAAAAAGTTTACAAAAATAGGCAACAGCTGGGCGATGTTATTTACTAAAACAATGCTGGAAATGTTAGATATTGACCCTGAAACAGAACAAGCAGAAATTGAATTTAATAAAAAAGTTTTAACAATAAAAAAGAGCGAACAAGGGGCACAGGGAAAATAAGTAAGCCGTCAATTTTAAGCCTGACCTGCGTTCTATAAGGTGCGTATAAACGCACCCTACGGCTTTATTTATGAGTCAATGCTGCCAGCGCAAGTATGCCCAACCTACATATTTGTTTAGGTTTGTCAGGTAATTGCCTGACCTACAAACTCACAAGAAATTTTGTCATTCTGAACTTGCCTCCTTTTGCCGAAATCTATTGATTTCGCGCAAAATGGGTCCTCTTGGAGTGGTTTCAGAATCTTGCCAAAAAATGAAACTCGACAGTAATTGTTGTGCCTCAAGATTAATAAGATCCTGAACAGCTTGAAAATTACGGATTTATCCTTATTTTCTACGCTTTCAGGATGACGGGTTATTAATTAAGTTGTTGGGCAAGTATGCCCAACCTACGTTCTGCATTTTGCCTCAAATTAGGTGCATATAAACGCACCTTGCACCTAAAACCAAACGTTTAAATCAAGAAATTTAATTTCAGAACCGTCGTTTGACGGAACCACGTTCAAGTGTTCTGCGTGTCTTTTTGTTCTGATTAATTCATTTAATTTTTTACATGCCCTGTCGCCTGCGTCTGCAAATGCTGCATTCACTAAATCCGAGTCACCATGATAATAATTGCAAGCTCTTTCGCATTCTATGCGCATATCAGTTTCAATTTCGCGCGCTTTTCTTGCATCTAAGCCGCTAAATATATATGATTCATTTTGTTTTCTTGTTGGGTTGAGGGCAATAGCTTCGCCGCTTCCCGAGTCACAAAAAATGCCTTTTGCCTTTCTTGCGGCAGGTCCATTTTCTTTCCCATTTACCAAGTCTGCCACTTTTTCTGCAACATTTAGTGGTGCGTTAACTTTTACAATTCGACCAAAACTTAATGGGGCAATGTTCATTTTTTATTCTCCTTTTTCTGGTTTTAAACCCTGTGAAGAATTTTTTTTGCTCATTTTAGATATATTCAAATAAAGCACACGGCTATCCTGATTTCAGCACGGCGCTTTTTATTTTTTGAATTTTGCCCCAAATTCACTATAAGCCGCAGCGCGCCTTTGATGTAGCGCATACAGTGCGCCATTTCTCTTTTTTTCATTTTTTTCATTTTTTGCTTGTTTGATTGCTTCCATATAGGCGGTGATTGCTCTTTGTGGTTCATTAAATTCTAAATACAAATCTCCAAGCTGCCAATACAAATACATTGGCTCTGCGCCACGCGCCAAGGCTTTTGAAACAGTTTTTTCAATTTCCGGATAATTTTTATCGCTCAAATATCTCATAACAAGCATATCGGTTAAAATATTGTTGAAAGGATAATCCACCTTTTCAATTCCATTTTGGAGTACGTCAATTGATTTTTTATGCAGCCCAATAGTATCTAAAATTGCGGCTTTATTGGCATACGAAACTTCCGGAGCAGCAAAAGGCACAACGGAACTGCGCAAATAAATATGGTACTTAACAGATTTTATATAATTTCCATTTTTATAATATTCAACCATTTTGCCATATTGCGCTTTTTCATATTTAAGGGAGTGAATTTCTTGAAACATGCGAATTTCGCACACAACATAGATAACTAAAACAATTAAAAAAACTGCAAATGCATTTAAAGTAATTTTTAAAATTTTCATAACAAAACTCCAATAAATTTTAATTATACTCTATTTTGCAATTTTAAAAAAGGGCGCTTTAACTTAAAAATGATTTGCAAAATTAAGCATTTTCTTTTCTCATCGCAGGGTTTTCATTTTTGCCTGTTCTTTTTGCAGTGAGTTCCGTTTGAATTTTTGGAATTGCCCAAGCAAGCGCAAACACTGAAATTGCTGTGCCCAGCGCGAAAAACGCAGAAGATTTTAATATGTTTTTCTTAGCGTAATTTTCGATATCTTGATAACTTATTGTATCTTTTTGTTTTTTGAGTTTTTTGTATGCGCCTTCCGTAAATTTATCAAGAATTGTTCTTGCTTTGTCGATTTGCTTTCTTGAAACAAATCTTTCAGGGTCTTCTGATTTACCCCAAGTGGCGCTTTTTGTTGCTTTGCTTAAAAATTCAGGGTCCGAAAGCCAAGAAGAAGAAAAAATGTCTTCAACTTGAAGTTTTGTGAGGAGGGATTTTCCATCTCTTTTCGGTTGCAAGCTTGCAAGCTTTGTCGCTTTTTCAAATTCTTCTTTGTTTAAAATATCTTTCAATTTATCAAGTTCAATAACATTTTTCTTATCAAACGTGATATTTGCAAGTTTTTTTGAAATATCATCTTTTTTGAAGGTTGCTTTTGCAAAATCTTCTAAAGACATATTTTCAGGCATTCTTTTTTTCAACTCGTCACAAAGTTCAACAAGTTCATTCGGCTGAATATCTTTATTTTTTGTGAGCGCATTTAAAAGCATGATAATGTTGCCTGTTGCAAAAGTGTAAAAATAACTGCTTGTTGTGTCGCGGAATAAGTATTCGCGCGCTTCATCAGGATTACGCGCGCTCAGTGTTCTGCCTGCCACAATCCCTGTATCGGTTGAAACCAATCTAACTGCGCTGTTATTATCAATATTATGCGAAAGAAGAAGCATTTTGCTTAATATATCGCCTTTGAAAGAAAGTTTGTTTTCAATTTGCTTAATGCCACTGTCTGCGCTTATTTTGTCTGATATAAGTTTATTGTCTTGCACATCAACATTTTTTGGCGCTTCTTGAACTTCCGGAGCTTTTGGTTTGTTTTTATTTATCATATTGGTCATTTTTTGTTTAATTTTTGGAAGTCCAAAACCAACAAGCATTGTTGTTGCAAGAACGCTTACCAATGTGCTTGCGACTTTGAAAATACCCGTTGTTTTCTGCAAAGACTTGCTTATTGTGCCAAATGGGTTTCTAAGCTCGTCGTAACCTATATCAACATTAAGATTGCCGACTTTGTTCCCCAAAACTTTTGCGCCAACTTTATTTATACCCTTGCGCAATAAATCTGCGCCAAACAACCAAAACAAACCGCAAATTGATTCTTCAAAAACCCTTTCGCGTAGTTCTTCTTTTCCGCCTCTTTTATACCCTCTATAGCTTCTGCCAACAGTAACTGCCGCCTCAATTGCAGCAATCGGGACAATGTTTGCAGGATTTTTAAACCACGAAAGAGTTTTCGCAGTTTTTTTCAAATTAATTTTATTTATTAAATTTTGAGCGCTAGTTAATTTCATGAGGGTATTTTTGTTGTCTATATATAAAACACCCGTGAATAAAAAAAATGCTCTTTTTGAGCATTTTGTTAAGCTATTGTAATAATTGTTCTAATAAATCAGCATTTTTTTCTGATTTTTCAGCGTTTTGAGTGCCGCTTCGCCTCATATAACTTCTGAGTGCTTCTCTTATCAGTTCGCTTCTTGTTCTTTGCTCGATATTTGCAATTTTATCTATTGATTTAAGAAAATCATCAGGCATTGAAACTAAAATTCTTGTCATTGCGCGCTCTCCAATATATACTTTATGCTATTATTATATCATATTATTTTCAAATAAGGAAACGGCGCTTTGCAAGAAACCAAAGGAAACAGGTTAAATATCACTCTTTACGGCAAAAGAAATGTCGGAAAATCTACGATTTTCAACCTTATTTTAGGTGCCGATTTATCAATTGTTTCGGATATAAAAGGAACAACGGGGGATAGCGTGCGCAAAGCGATGGAGCTTGAACCATATGGCGCCATTTCGCTTGTTGATTCGGCAGGTTTTGATGATGTTGAAAAACTTGGAGAATTAAAAGTTGAGAAAACAAAAAAATCTCTTCAAGAAGCAGAGATTGCCCTGTTTGTGTGCGATAGCAGTGGTTTAAATGAAAATGACATAAAATTTTTAGAATTAATAAATAGTTTTAAAATCCCTTCAATTTTAATTATCAACAAACAAGATGAAGAAAAAATTTCTTCTGAAAAATTAGAAGAAGCAAAAAAATATTTTAAATATTGCATTTCGACAAGCGCTAAAAACACAGCAAGAGATGAGTTTTTGAACTTGCTAAAAGCTGAGCTTGAGCATATTTTGGGGAAAAATTATAGTGCGCATGTTTCCACTTTGCCCGATGTTTTAAGAAAAGGCGATGTGGTGCTTGTTGTTATTCCAATCGATAAAGCAGCGCCAAAAGGAAGGTTAATTCTTCCTCAAGTTCAAGTTTTAAGGGATTTATTGGATAGAGGGTGCGTTGCAACCTGCACAGGAGTTGATGAGCTTGATTTTGCAATTAAAAATTCTAACATCACGCCAAAGCTTGTGATTGTTGATTCGCAAGTGTTTGCAGCTGTTGAGAAAATAATTCCCAAAAACATTATGCTCACTTCTTTTTCTTGCCTTTTTGCAAATTTGAAAGGGGATATTAAAGAATTTGTGCAAGGCGCAAACAAACTTGATAACCTTAAAAATGGCGACAAGATTTTAATTCTTGAAAGTTGCACACACCATGCGACAGATGATGACATTGGGCGCGTTAAAATACCTAATTTAATTAGAAAATATACGGGCAAAGAGCTTGTTTTTGAGCATTTTTCAGGGTGTGATTTTCCTGATGTTTCGGCTTATTCGCTTGTTGTGCACTGCGGTGCATGTATGACAAACAGAAAAGAGATTTTAAATCGAATTAATGTTTGCAGAGAATTGAATATTCCAATCACAAATTATGGAATTGCAATTTCAAAATGCTTGGGGATATTGGATAGGGCGATTGAAATTTTTGGGGATAAATAATTAAAATCGCTATAAACTACAATGGTCGTGGGGCACATTTAATGTGAAAAAGAGAAAACTCCTTAACTCTTTGCGAATATGTGAGTATTAGAGGCAAGGTGGTGCTTTAGTGAAAATGAAAAATTATGATATATATGCCGTGACTCATCAGCTGACAAGATCCTGAACAGCTTGAAAATTACGGCTTCACCTCATTTTCTACGCTTTCAGGATGACAATTTTTATTTGTCAGGCGGTGCCTGACCTACGGGCTACGGGCTTCACTCCGTTCGTACAGAAATTCGCAAATTCAGGATGACGGTTTTCATTTATTTAATTTTTTAAAATTTTTATCACAAAACAGAAAAAGCGGAGAGGTTTTGCGGTCACAAATTAGGGCGAGGCGCGCAAGGCATATTTTTGTTAAATAGCTTTTCGCAAAAGCTCGACTGCGATTTCTGAGATAAAAATTTGAAAAATGGCAGGAGCTAAACATGAGCCCATGTTTCTTTCTTTTGCTTCATTTTCTTTCTTTGCGTTACGGCGCTTGAGTGTCAAAGAAAGAAAATGAAGAAAGATAAAAATAATGTTTTGTTGTATTAATCGGCAAGATCCTGAACAGCTTGAAAATTATGGCTTCGCCTCATTTTCTACGCTTTCAGGATGACAATTTTTATTTGTCAGGCAATGCCTGACCCACGGGCCGCGTTTTCTGAGATAAAAATTTGAAAAATTAGATAAACAAGAAATGTCATGCTGAACTAGCCTCCTTTTGCCGAAATCTGTCGATTTCGTGCAAAATGGGTCCTCTGGGAGTAGTTTCAGCATCTTTCTGGCTAATGAAGCTCGAAAATTATTCGTGGCATTCCATGGCTGACAAGATCCTGAACAGCTTGAAAATTACGGTTTCACCTCATTTTCTACGCTTTCAGGATGACAATTTTTATTTGTCAGGCGGTGCCTGACCACTATTTTTAAGCAAAAAAAATGTTTACCTTACGATAAACATTAAATAAACACGAGGATATTAAGAGAGAGTAAACTAATTTTGTATTTCTAAGAGTATTTTAAATTCTTCCTTTTTCTTCCATTTTATGAATTTTTTGATTTTTCTTTCTTTTGATTTTCTTTTGTTTGATGTTCCTTACTCTTTAATAAAAAAATTTCGTTTTGAAAAATTGCCTTTTTGATTTAAAAAATGAAGAAATGTAAAAATCGCACATATCGAGTATATACTCATTATGTACGATTTTAAAATTTTGCTATTTTTTATTGTTTTTTATTAAGAAATATTACAAACCAAGGTATTTTTTGGCACGTTTTTCGTCTTCATAATTTGTCGTGCCATTAGTTTCGAGGCGCAATTTGCCATCTGGATCTAAAACCAGCCATATTGTATCGTAACCTTTAGCGTCTTCCCAAGTTTCTTCGATTTTATCAACAGTGTTAATGGTTGTTTTTGTTGGAGGGTCAGAACCGTTTAAGTCGATTTGAATCCAAAATGTGCAACCTAATGGTGCCGTTCTTGTGCTGGGAGTAGTGCAAGCAGAAGAATCCGCAAACATAATAACACCATCAGGCGTTTGTATTGCTCTTGAATTTGAGCTAACCTTTATTGCTTTTAATGTGTTTGTCCCGTCATCGTCCCCATCTAATAGCCATTGAAACAATGTCATTCTCAAATCCCCAGGGCCGACAGGAACCGTTGCAATTTTTAAGTTCACCGCATTTTGCAGAGTGGTGAAAGTTTTCTTCGCGAGAGCTGCGAATTTCTTTTCGCTTGACTGTTGCATAATGGCAGGAATTGTAACCGCCGCTATGACACCAATTATTGCAAGCACTAAAAGAACCTCTGCTAAAGTAAAAGCTTGTTTTTTATTATACATAACTACCTCACGTGTTATATGTATTGTACCACATTGGTTGGGTTACGTAACAAAAAATCGGATAAAATATATTTATCCGATTTTTAATATTTGATTAATAATTACAAACCAAGGTATTTTTTGGCACGCCTATCTTCTTCGAGCCATGGATTATTTTCATAAATTCTTACACGCCCATTCGGATCAACGGACAACCACATTTGGTCATAGGCTTTAGTGTCATCATCTACATCTGAAATAATGTCAATATTATTTAAAGTTGTTTTTGTTGGAGGGTCGGAACCATTTAAATCAAGTTGCATACCAAAGCTACAGCCCAAAGGGTTTGTTTTAGTTGAAGCAGTACGACAAGTACTCCACGTAGATATAATCACGCCATCAGGGGTTTGAATTGCCGTAGAATTTGCATTTGTCTTTACAGCTTTTAATGTATTCGTTCCATCTTCATCCCCGTCTAAAAGCCATTGCAATAGCCCCATGTTTAAATCCCCAGGACCGACAGGGCTTGTTGCTATTTTCAAATCGATTGCGTTTTGCAAGGTGGTAAAAGTTTTCTTAGCGAGAGCTGCGAATTTCTTTTCGCTTGATTGTTGCATAATGGCAGGAATTGTAACCGCTGCTATGACACCGATTATTGCAAGCACTAAAAGAACTTCTGCAAGCGTGAATGCTTGTTTTTTATTTTTCATAATAACCTCATTTCTAATTGTATTGTGCCACAATTTTTCTAAAAGTAACAAGATTAATCCAAATATGCGCCAAATAGCGGTAAATAAAGGGCAAGAGCCATAACCATAACCAAACCGCCGATAACAAGCATCATCATAGGTTCGATAAGTTTTGTGAACTTGTCGATAGTATCATCAAGACGTTTATCGATGAAGTATATCGCGTGCGTGAGCAAGTCGCCCAAACGGCCGGATTGTTCACCTGTTTGAATCATAAATACAATCATGTTGGGCACTTCACCTGTCTTTTTGAGGGCAGTTGAAAGTTGAGCCCCTTGCCTAATCATATCTGAAGCAGTATCAAGCGATTTTCTCAAAACAAGAATTTCAATTGTTAAATTTGCAAGGTACAAGCAGTCTACAATCGGGATACCTGCATCGTATGCAACTTGCATTACTGACAAAAAGTTTGAAAAGTTCGAAAACTTAAGCATGGTGTTAATTACAGGAATTTTGAGCAAAAACATATCGACATAAGAGCGAGTTACAGTGTTTTTCATAATTGCTATGAATATAAATACGGCTGCAATTGTTCCTAAAATTACGACATACCAAAATTCTTTGATAAACTTGCCGGCATTAATACACGCTTGAGTAATCCAAGGAAGCGGTTTGCCGAGGTTTATAAACATTTCTTCAAACGCAGGAAAAACGAAACCGAGCAAAACACAGCTAACAATGAAAGCGAAAGATAAAATTACGCAAGGATAAACCATCGCGCCTGAAATTTTACTTTTTATCGCGTCTTGTTTTTTCAGAAGGTCTAACATTCTGAAAAGCGTTTTGTCCATTTCACCTGAATCTTCGCCGGCTGCAACAAGACCGACATAAACACGGCCAAAGACGTTTACGTGTTTTGATAAAGTTTCTGCAAAAGATGAACCGCCGATAATTTGCTTTCTGAGCTCCATTGCGCATTTTCGAACTGAATTTGCGTCTGCATTATTTTCAACGAACGCAAGGGTTTCAATGATTGGAATACCTGTTGCAGAAAGCATTTGCAAACTTGTTGTAAAGTCGATTTTGTCTTTCAAAGAAAGTGCCGGCATGTGCCCAACCTTAGATTTTCTAGGGGCAGCCTTGCGCACTTCATCAAGCCCGTATTCTTTAATTTTTGAAGCGACAAGCCCTTGTTTCATCAGCAAGGTACGCGCTTGTTGCAAATTATCAGCCTCAATTTTATCTTGAACAAGCTGTGTTTTATTTCTAAATGCTGTATATTCGTATATTGGCATTTTTACCTCTAATCTGTTGCAAGACCAAGAACACGGACAAATTCGTCTATAGTTGTCAAACCGTTTTTGATGTGCGAAATGCAACTATCTTGCAAAGTCAACATTCCGTTATTGTTCACTGCATATTCTTCAATTTCGATGTCATGCGCTTTTTGGGCGATTAACTTACGAATTTGCTTGTTAATTGTCATAACTTCATATAAACCAAGTCTGCCTGCATAACCTGAATTTTGACATTTTTCACAACCGCCAGGGCCATAAATTGTGTTATGAGTAAATTCTTCCGCTTTAACAGGGTCGCGCAAAATTTTCTTAGCTTCTTCCAAAGTTGGTTTATAAGCCACTTTACAATGTGGACAGAGCCTTCTTACAAGCCTTTGCGCAAGCACGCCCGTCAAAGTTGAAGAAACAAGATAATCTTTCGCGCCCATTTCAATAAGCCTTGTGACAGTTGCTGCAGCAGAGTTTGTGTGAACCGTACTTAACACCAAGTGACCTGTAAGAGCAGCTGAAATCGCTGTTTCTAACGTTTCATAGTCACGAATTTCGCCGACGAGGATAATATCAGGGTCTTGCCTCAATATAGCTCTCATACAAGCAGCGAAGGTGATACCGGCTTTTGCGTTTGTCGCAGATTGGTTAATACCTTCAAGCCTAATTTCGACAGGGTCTTCAATCGTCGTAATGTTAACCGTTACATCGTTTAGGGATTTAATTAACGAATAAAGAGTTGTCGTTTTACCTGAACCGGTAGGACCTGAAGTTAGAATAATTCCGTTCGGCGCTGTTACCATATCTTTAACAAGCTGCAACTGTTCAGGCAACATCCCCGGGATGTTAATTTCTGTTTTCGTTGCAGATAAAGAGGCGGCAGGCGCCAAAATTCTTATTACGACTTTTTCTTTTCCGTCAACAGGCAATGTGTTGATACGGAAATCGTATTTTTTATTGTTATATTTGATACCAAAGTTACCGTCTTGCGGGCGCCTATGTTCTGCAATGTTCATTCTCGACATAACTTTAAAACGAGAAACAAGGCTTTTTCTGATTTGCTCAGGTATTCTCATAACTTCTTTCAAGATACCGTCGCAACGGAACCTAACGACGTAACCGTCAAATCTGGGTTCGATGTGGATGTCGCTCGCCTTTTGGTCAATGCCCATAGTTACGATTTTGTTTACAATTTTTGGAACAACCCCTGTGGCGTCTTCGATGTCTTTACTTACTTGGTCAAAAAGGTTGTCTTCCGGCTCAATATCTTCTTCTGCAGTGTTAATTTGCGCCAAAATTTCAGAAGCCACATTTTTTGTGCTTGAACCGTAGAATTGGTCAATATACTTTTCAAACTCAAAGTGAGTAATCATCATAACGGTAGGCGCCATGCCCGTTAGATACACAACTTCGTTTATGGTTGCCGTATCCCCAGGGTTTACCATACCAATTACGAGCTTATTATTTTTTGTAGAAATAGGAATAACTTTATTTGTTTTAATGAAAGCTTCCGGCAAGATGGAAGAAGAATCGTTGCCGCCTTCTTTAATCTGTTCTTCAGACGCCATCTGAACGCCTTGCTGAATGCTCAATGCGTCCTTCAAGTCTTCAATTGAAACATAGCCCAATTTAACAAGAGCGGAACCAAGCGGAACATCAAGAGCTTTTGCTTCAACAAGAGCCATTGAAAGCTGGTTTTCAGTGATTAGGCCTGTTTCGATTAAAATCTCGCCGAGTTTTTTGCCACCGGCATTTTTAACAGAAGCAGCAACTTTATTAACGTGATGGTGCGGGTCATTTGAATTGTTTTGAGCTTGTTGAGGTTGCGCCACTTGCTCTGTGTTTGCAACTGTTTGAGGCTCGTCGCCTGTTTCTTGTTGCTCGCTTCCTTCATCTATAATTTCAAAACTTTCGCCTTCATCAAGGTTAACGGAATTATCTTCATCAAGATTGATAGGTGCTTCATCTGCTTCAAGAGAAATTTCAGCCTGCTCCGCGGCAGGAGTAGAAGGCGCCTGCGCTATTTTTTGTTGCTCTTTTAAATATTTTTCATTCAAAACTTTACTATACATTTCAAAAAATTCGTCAAAATCAGGAAGAACAACAAAACCTATTTTTTTGTTTATTATAGGAGCTGCGTATTCCGTAATTTCTTTTTTGTTAGAATTTTCAGAAATTGCAAAATAAAAAGTTTCACCCTTTAATTTGACAGGCAAAAAAGACAATGTGGCCATTGTCTTTTTATCAAATTTTGAAGCATAATCAAAATTTACATTTTTTATTAACTTTTGCAATGATTCGTTAGACATATAAATTATTATAGATTTGCCGGAATATCTTCATCATCATACACGATGTGCGGAGTGAGCATAATAACGAGTTCTGATTTTGTTTTAGTGTTTGATGAGTTTCTAAACAAGAAACCAAGAACAGGTAAATCGCCAAAGAAAGGCACTTTATTTACACTTTGTTGTTCTGTTTCGTTTATAAGCCCCGCAATAACCAATGTTTCGCCATCTTTTACCCTTAAATTGTCAAGTTCGATATTTCTTCTTTGTAAAAGAGTTGCCGCAATTTCAGCCGGCTGACCTGAAACCATAACATATTCAGGTTGGCTTTTTATTGTTGAATACGAAGGGCGAATGTTGAAGTTTACATAACCATCAGGTGTGATAAACGGCATAAGCTCAATTTTTAAGCCTAAATCGTTACCGATGTTAAGAGTTCTTTCAACAATTGGTTGACCGCCATATGATGTGTTTTCTTGTGTTTCAGCATCAACAGATTCAATATAATCTTCTGTCATATCAAGGACTGTCTTTTTACCGTTTGTTATCATCATTTTTGGATTAGCCAAGTTTCTCGCGTTGCCGTTTTCAAGAAGGCTGCTTATCAACACATGGAGAGAAGTGCTGCCAATTCCTGTGCCTGGGAAAAACTCTGCACCGCCGCCATCTTTATAAATAGGCAAGTTTTTATCAACCCCAAATTTGGTAGCACCGCCAACATCTGTTGAGCCTATTCCAAAATTTGTTCCATCAAAAACAAATGAAGCAAACGGAGTGTCTAATTGCCATTGAGCATTGAATTTTTTTGAACCTTTTTCATTGAGTTCCAAAATGCTCATTTCAAGATATGCCATTAATTGTTTTTTGTCATTATCTTGAATGAATTTAGTAATCATATCTAATTGTTCATCAGAAGCGCCGTAAACACTGATTGTGCCTTGTTGCGGGAAGTATACAACTTGTAATTTTGATTTACCAAAAGCGCTGTGTTGTGATTGAACAGTTGACTTATCAACTGCACATGCAACCGTGCCGCCGCCAAGTTGAACATCAGTCACAGAGGAACCTGAGCTGCTGCCACCGGAAGAACCTGAACCACCACCTGAAGAGCCGGCAAAACCTGTTGCACTGCCACCGGAGCTGTTTGAAGAACCTGAACTACCGCTGCCTGAAGAGCTTGAGCCTGAGCTTGAGCTGCCGCCTGAAGCAGAACCTTGGGTGTAGAATGCGTTACATATTAATTCAGACATTTCTTTTGGCGTTGTGTGGTTAACAATAAAAGTTTTCATTGATTGTTGTTTGTCGAATTTTTCAAGGATTTTTTTAGTTGCGTCAACATCTGCGTCTGAACCAAATACGATAAGTTCGTTTGTGAGGCTGTTAACTGTTGCAATTTCGCCTGTTGAAAGCCCCATCATTTTTTGACCAAAAATATTTTTATTTAAGAAATCTGCAACATCTGCAGCATTTACATATTTAACAGGAATTGTTGTCAAATTTCTTTTTGCAACAGAAATTTCGGCATTAGCATCATTTTTTGCAACAACAAGAGTTTTCCCGTCTTTATAATATGTCAATCCCATTGTATCGAGGACGAGTTCAAATGCTTCATTAATTGGAATTTCAACTAAATCAAGAGTGATTTTTCCGGATACGGAATCATGGAAAATAATATTCATTTTTGCTTTTGTAGCAAACATTCTAAGCACTTGCTTAACATCGCTATCTCTTAAAGAAAGAGTGATTTTTTGATTTGATTGTGTGATGTATGCACTTGAATTAATCTTCATAGTATCTACACCAACAGAACCGGACAAGCTCGGAGTGACACTGTTTTTAAGTTTAACATTATCAATAGCGCTCGCAGATAAAGTTGTAAATGCAACTAGTAGCGTGGACGCTATCATTTTTCTAAATGTAATATTTTTTGTTTTTGAAAACATATTAAACTCCTGATTTTAATTTGATTGCTCGCCTGTAGAATTAACGTTAATATCTGACGCTGTCGTATATTGCCTTATGATATTGTTATTGTATCTGTGTATTTGAGTTTGCCCTTCGATTGTGTCCCCACCGGAGAATGTTTGACCTATCGAGGCAGAGAAAATATTATTCTTTTCTTTAATTGCAACAGATGTTTTTGTAATATTAATAACAGTGAAACTATCGATTTTATCGCCTTTTTGAACGAAATAATCAACTCCGTTAAGATTGATTACGGCAGAAGAGTTAACTCCGTCATACAAAATCCCTGAAACTTTAATGCTCATGAGCTTATCAAGCAGAGGATCAGGCTGACCCAAAGTTTCATTCGGAGGCAAAATATCAATTTTAGGCGATGTTATAAAGCCAATGTTGTTCAAATTTCCAACAGGAACAAATGGGTTTACTCTGCCTGTTGTAACAATTTGGATATTTGCTTTATTTGTGTCTTTATCTTTTGAAATTTTTGTTCTGCCTTGCTCAATTGCTTTGGAAACACTTTTTGTTGCTTGTGTGTCTGCACTTGGCTGAATATCGGCAGGAGCAACGGCGCCATCTTCGTCAGCAGGCGGAGCAGGTATTTCGCCGGCATCGCCGTCAGGTATAGGCAAATCACCGGTATCTGCACCTTCGGCACCCATTAATGAATTATCTTGAGATACATCCATTGAAGTGTCTGCAGAGCCTGCAAAATTCAATTTGTCGCCATAGTTTGTGTAGGCATAATAACCGCCTGCACCAAGCAAAACAATAAGTAAAAGAATTGTTGTAAGCGAAGAATTTTGTTTTTTAGGCTCGTTTGATTTTGCTTTTTTTGCAGAATTTCCTTTGCCTGAATTTTGTGGTTGAGGATTGTTATAATCTGTGTTTTCTTGCGTATTCTTTGCAATTACAGGCACATCCGGAGTGGATTCTGCGAATTGACTTTGAGATTGGTTATCGTTTTCAATAACATCAACCCTATTGCTTTCAGGTTCGTCTTTATCATCGTAAGCGCCCAAAAACTCCGCAACGCTTTCGTCTTCTTCGTCTAAATCATTGATTTGAGCTATTTCTTCCTGAATATTTTGAGAATTTTCAGGTTCAACAGCTGTCACTTGCTCAACATTCTCTTCATTTTCTTCAACAAAATTAAAATCGTCTTCATCATCTTCGAAAACTTCATCTTCTTGAAGAACCTCGGGCTCATAATTATTATCTGAACTTAAATCATTCTTAACAGCCTTTTTAAGAGCGTCTTCCGTTTCGTCGTCTAAATCATCAAGCAAAAGCTCATCAAAATTAACTTCATCGCTTGAACCGGAAGGATTTTCAGCGACTTGCGCATTCTGCTGTTTCACAACAAACGCGTCAAATGAATCATCGTCCATGTTCAAAAGCTTTTCTGCGATGTCATCATCTGCAGAGTCATCCACAGTTTCTAAATCAGCCGGTTCGTCAAGATCTTCTTTATCGTCAAGAAGCTTGTCCCAGCTAACAGATTCGCCTTGTTCAATATCCAAGTCGTAATCGTCCATATTCCCATGTGTGTCTTTGGTTTCTTCTTCAAAAAACATCAACTAATTCCATATATTACGTAATAAGAGCCCCATATTTTAATTTTATTATACAATATAAATTTCAATTAGCAAAAAATATACAAATACTACATATAATGTACAAAAAACATGGAAAATAGTACATTAATAGTAATCGCTCATGTATTCAAATTCCAAATGAGAACAAATAATTGTGTCGCCATCTTCAATTCCCATTTTTTTAAGTTTTTCAAAAACGCCCATAGCGTCTAAGATGTTTTTAAGCCTGATAACTTGCGCAGAGTTTCTTATATCGGTCACTCCCGCAAGACGTCTGATTTTACCGCCATCAACCGCATAACAATTTTTCGACACTTGCATAATTGTATAGTCGCTATCGTCATTATCTGCAATTCCTGTGTCTTCATCGAGTTCGACATCAATTATTGGCGACGGTATTTCATCAATTTTTTTATAAATATGATTAAGGAGCTCTTGCACACCTGTTTTTGCAATCGCAGATATCACAAAAATATCAGAATTATATTTTTTCATTTTTTCACATGCTGCCTGAACTTCATCAAGTGTCAATGCGTCTGCTTTATTTAAAACAAGAACTTGATATCTGTTTGCAAGCTCTTCATCATATTTTTTTAATTCATTATTGATTTTTTTGTAATTTTCTTCGTAATTTTCATCCGTAATATCTAAAATATGCAATAAAAACTTACATCTTTGGACATGTCTTAAAAATTCAAAACCAAGCCCAACTCCTTCGGAAGCGCCTTCAATAAGCCCAGGGATATCAGCAAGAACAAAAGCGTCGCCTGTTGGCTTTTTGACGGTCCCAAGGTTTGGAACAAGAGTTGTGAAAGGATAATCTGCAACTTTTGGGCGCGCTTGCGAAACAACACTTATAAAAGTGGATTTTCCTGCGTTTGGCATGCCAAGAAGCCCGATATCTGCAATGAGTTTTAACTCAAGCATAAGCTCGCGAATAACCGGCGGTTCCCCAGGTTCGCAGAATTGCGGCGCTCTTTTTTGCGGCGTTGCAAAACGTGCATTACCGCGCCCGCCGCGCCCGCCTTTTGCAATCAAAACTTTTTGTTCATGATATTTAATATCCGCGATGATTTTATCTGTTTTTAAATCTTTTACAATAACGCCCACCGGAACTTTTATAATCAAATCTTCGCCAAGCGCGCCATGGCAATTTTTATTTCTGCCATTTTCACCATTTTCGGCTTTAAAAACAGATTGATATTTAAAATCTAAAAGGGTGGATAGCCCTTCGTCGCCAACAAAATAAACATCGCCGCCACGGCCACCATCGCCGCCCGCCGGACCGCCTTTATCAACAAATTTTTCTCTTCTCCAAGCAACGACGCCGTTTCCGCCTCTGCCTGATTGAACTTTAATCTTCGCGCTATCTATGAATTGTACCAATTAACTGACCTTTTCTATTTGCTCTTCATCTTCAACATCTTTTGAACTTAGCATTTTATTCACTCTCAAGCCTAATTGAGCAAACTCTTTTCTAAGTTCCGATTCTTCAAGCTTTGAATTTCTGAGCAAATTAACGACCATCAGCGCCATTTGGTTTAAATCTTCTTTTGTTATCCTTCCGTTTTCGAAATCATCAAGAAGTTCCATTAAGAAAGGATATGCAACTTTGCCACGGTAAGCATTAATTATCGAAATCCAATGTTTGAAATCATCGTTTTTGATATATTCATAGCTTAGCATAATATAATATTTTGCGTAACGTGCAAATTGTTCTAAAAATTCATCTTCGCTTTGATACATAGAAATTTGCGAATAATGATTTACAAAAGTTTTGTATAAATCATCCTCGGGAGAAATTGCATTATCTGTTTGCAGGTTAAGAAAATCAATTATAAAATCTTGGAAAAGGGCTAAATCGCGCTCATAGCACTTCTTTATGTTTAAAAAGAATTTAAGACCGTCCGCGCTTAATTCTAATTCCAAAAAACTAAAAATTTTTTCTAATTCTCTAACACCACTCATAATTTAAATAATAATCAAATGTAAAGAAAAAAACAAAAAGTTTACAATTTGCTTAACAAATTTTGTTACAATTTGAAATAATTGCATTTAAAGGTATTATATTTTTATGCAAAATAAACTTTTCGGCTTAACTTTACTTGTTTTATATTTAGGTTTTATATCAATCGGGCTTCCTGATCAAATCCTTGGCGTATCTTGGGTATCGATGAGAGAAACTTTTGACAAAGGGCTTGCGCAGGCTGGGGTGATTATGATATTTGTCACAGTCTGCACTATTATTTCAAGCTTTTTAAGCCCTTTTTTTATAAGAAAATTCACAACTAATGTTATTTTAATATTTTCAACCGCACTAATTATTATCGCCCTTCTTGGCTTTGGCTTTGCAAACAGTTGGAAGGTTTTGCTTTTATTTTGCCTTCCTATGGGCTTTGGCGCAGGTTGTGTGGACGCTTCGCTTAATAATTTCGCTTCTAAAAATTTTAGCGCAAAACACCTAAATTGGCTTCACGCAAGCTGGGGGCTTGGTGCAGCGCTTGGTGCATACATTGCAACATGCGCTAACAAACTCACTTCAAATTGGCGAATTGGCTATATTGCAGTGGCTTGCTTGCTTTTTGTTCTTTTTATAATTTTTATATTTACAAAAAAATTGCTTAACGAAAAACAAAACGAGGAGATAAAAGCAAATTCTTCTAAAGCGCCAAAATTAAAAAAACTCCTTTCGCTTCGCCCAATTTTAAGTGTTTTATTTTATTTTTTATATTCAGCTCTTGAAGCAGGCATTGGGCTTTGGATTGCAAGCGTTTTTGTAAATTCCAGAAACTATGACTTAGCAGCCTCAGGGCTTCTTGTTTCAATTTATTGGAGCTCTTTCACGCTCGGCAGATTTTTGATAGGGTTTGTGAGCAGCAAAATTAAAATCACAAAAATTATAACGGGAAGCTTGCTTATTGCGCTTTTTGCTCTTATTCTTCTTATTCCGCATAATTTCTATTTAAATGCATTAGCGCTTATTATCTACGGGCTTGGAATTTCAGGATTATTCCCTTGTATGTTAAACGCGACTTCTAAAAGGTTTGATGATAATATATTCAGCACGCTATGCGGAGTGCAAATTGGTTTTGCTTCAATCGGTGTTTGCACATTCCCCGCCCTAATCGGAATTTTAATGGAGAAAATAAACCTTGAAATTCTTATTCCTTTTGTTATTTTAATTACTGTTATAATGCTTTTAATAGACAATCAATTAAAGAAATCAGATGTATAATTTAAAAAAAATATTATTTCAAAATTTAACACCAAGGCAAAAATCTGCGCTTTTTTCCCATCTTCAAGCTCTTGTGAAAAAGAAAAAAGAAGAAGAAACGGCAAGCATTTTGGCTGATTTCTTAGATGATGAAATTTATTATGACAAAATTTCTCAAACGCATTTTCATTTTGTAATTGAAAATATTGAGGATGAAAAATTTTTGAAAGATATTGAAAAATTTATTGACGGGGTTAAATATCATCTCGATTTTATGGAAAAACAGCAACCCTACATCGATAAGCAAAAAGAATTTGCAAAAGAACAAAGAAAAAAAGCTCAAATCAAAAAAATGCAAAATGCAAAACCAACCCCAAAACAAATTAAATATTATAAAGGGCTAGTGCGCGCACATAAACTTGAAGAAAAACCTCTGGAAAGCTTATCCAGATGGGATTTAAGAAATATGATTATGGAAATTATTGAAGGCAAAAATGAAAACGACAAATCTGTTTAAAGAACTTAAAAATATATTAAACGAAGCGCAAATTGAAGAATTTGAAGCAGAAGCAAAGCTTATTTTGCGCCTTGCGGGAAACATTATAACAGAAGACATTGTGCTTGATAGAGAAATTGAAGGCAACTTGGCAAAAGAGCTTATCAAGCTTGCAGAAAAAAGAGCAAAAACAAAAGCACCAATTCAGCATATAATTGGCAAATGCGAGTTTATGAATTTAATTTTTAATGTAGATGAAAACACGTTAATTCCAAGAGATGAAACAGAGTTTCTTGTTCTTGAAGCTGAAAAAATTATTTCGAAACTGAATGATTGTGAAAAAGTAAAAATTTTAGACATAGGAACAGGCACGGGGATTATCCCAATTACCTTGGCGCACAAATTTCAGAAAAAAGTTGAGATTTTAGGAGTGGATATTTCAATTAAAGCGCTCACGGTTGCAATTGAAAACGCGCAAAGATATTTAGAGTCAAACATTGCAATATTTAGAAAATCAGACTTATTTTCAAATATTAAAGAAAAATTTGATATTATAATCTCAAATCCGCCATACATTCCAAAAAAAATGAAAGGTGAATTGCAAAGCGAAGTTTCTTTGTTTGAGCCTGAAAGCGCGCTTTTTACAGATGATGATAAAGGTATTGAATTTTACGAAAAAATAATAACAGAAGGCAAAAATTTCCTTAAAAAAGACGGCTTTATGCTGTTTGAGCTTGGCGCAGGGCAAAGCGAAGATGTTAAAGAGTTGTTTAGAGCAAACGGTTATAAAAACATTGAAATAACGCCTGACCTTGCAGGGATTGAACGAGTTATAAAAGCAGAGCTTTAGTTGAAAACTCGAGATTAAATATTATAATTTTAATATGAATTTTAACCCGCTTAATTTTTTAAATAATTTTGCAGCAAGGCAGATGTCAAACACTCAAACAGCAAACGCACAGGCTGCAAAAGAAAGCCCCGTCAACCCTCAAGGAGCAAATTTTGCTTCACCTCGCCCCGTGCCAAACATCACACAATATGGCGCAATGCCTTTCTACGTGCTATCAGACGCGCCTTATATGGGCGAAGGCGATAAAATGAAAATGTTGAGAGAATTTTTATATCTTCCAAGCGAGCTTGAGGAATTTTTAAACATGGAAATGCTCTCTAAAACCGGCGAAGCAAGCAAAGTTTTGAAAAATTTAAACAGCCAAACATCAGTTCAAATTGCAGAAATTTTAAAGCTTTTAAACGAAAATACATCTCTTGCAACTAAAAAAATTATGGATTTAATGGCAACATTTGCTCGTGATGGCAATTTATCTTCTCAAAAAGAATTGAAAGATATTTTAAATTTAATCACTTCATTGAACGCGAATTTTTCAGCAGATACAAAT
Source organism: uncultured Gammaproteobacteria bacterium (assembly GCA_964570895.1). Taxonomy (GTDB): domain Bacteria; phylum Cyanobacteriota; class Vampirovibrionia; order Gastranaerophilales; family Gastranaerophilaceae; genus RGIG1918. The sequence goes on along the minus strand of CAZMZD010000002.1, from coordinate 90,325 downwards.
CAAATTTTAAAAACTTTTGTGATTTATTATCTACCTTGGCTTCCGCTTAACACAAAAACAGGCGAAAACCTAGATTTTGAAATTGATTTCGAAAAGAAAAAAGAACAAGCAGGGGAGGAAGGTTCAGAAGTTCAAAGCGCAACAGTCACCGTCACCACAAAAACTTGGGGGGTAGTTAAAGCATACTTAGAGCAAAGTTCATCTTCGCTTACAACTTTAATTTATGCGAATGACTCTTTCCCGCTTGAAGAATTTGAAATATTGTTCAGCGAAAAAACAAAAAAATTAAACATGACAAACACTATTCTTAAAGAAGATATAAAACAAAAACCTGAAAAAGAGCATAAAACTTCTGTTCAAATTTCCACTGAAGAAAATATTAATTCATATTTGCTTTTTGCAATTTATTCATTAATAAGATTAATATTCGAAATGGATAAAACAAACTCAACTAATTAGCCTAGATTTTTCCATTCTCCATCAAGAGTTTGACTTATGTGACGACCGATATTAAGGATTACTATAATCTTATAAAGGTAAATATGAATATTAAAGGTAATGTAAGTTACAACAAAAACGGTCTTGTAGATTCAATTCGTGCTATGCATCTTGCGGCAAATATTTATTCTATCGCAGGCGAAAATTTGCAAGGTTTTGATAAAATCGGCTATCAAAGAAAAGAGGCAGTCGTTTCGTCTTTTGCAGAATATCTTGGCTCACAAGCACTTTCAAAAAGCGTTGACGATACAGTCGGCCGTATTGCAAACACCGCAAACCCCTTAGATTTCGCACTCCGCGAAAAAGGATATTTTCAAGTTCAAGCAGCTGACGGTTCAATTAAACTCACTCGTGACGGCAGGTTTCAAATCGGCAAAGAAGGCGAACTGCAAAACTTGCTGGGCGAAGACGTAATTTCAGATAACGGGCTAAAAATCACGCTCCCGTTTTTCCCTGAAAAGCTTGAAGACATTAAAGTTAATTCTGCGGGCGATATCACGGTGTTAGACAGAACTCAAAATAAAATGGTGCCCGTTGCAACTTTTGGGATTGTTTCAAAAACAGGCGAAAGAGCAGAAGAAATTAATGTTGTTCAGCAGCATTTAGAAGCGTCTAACGTTGACCTTCCAACAGAAATTATGAAAATTCTTCCATACAGAAGAAATTTTGAAGCAAATTTGCAAATGTATAACTTACAAAGCAACAATTTATCAAGAGTAATACAACAATTAGGAAGCTAGGTGAGATATGGCTAATTTTCAAGGCATTATAAGAAAATCCGCATCAAACGCATTAACTCAATTTGAGAAACTTGGTTATCATTCTCAAAACTTTGCAAATATGAACACAACGGGATATAAAAGCGTAAGTTTTGAAGAAATTATGACTGTCGAAGGTTACACTCGCGGCTGCCTTAGAACAAACACAGCCCAAGGCGGCATTCAAAGAACGGAAAACCCTCTAGACGTTGCAATAAATGGCGCAGGATATATTCCAATCACAAGCCCTGAAGGAAACATTTATTACACCCGCGACGGTCATTTCACAACAGATAAAGAAGGTTATATTAAAACGCTTTCAGGCGATATAGTGGGAGCCGGAATACAAATTGACCCAAACAGCGCAAGAATTGAAATTAAAAACAACGGCGATGTTTACACATATAAAACAAAAACTTCTGAAGCTGAATATAAAGGCACAATTCCTGTTGTCACTTTTAATAACCCTGAAGGACTTAAAGAAGTTGGCGGGAACAGATACATAACAACGGAAGACTCCGGCGAAGCAACGCTTGAGAAAGACACTAAAAAAGTTGCGCAATATGGGACGGAACGTTCAAACGTTGATATGTTTAGAGAAGTGACTGATGTTTTGAGGGTTAATGCTCAAATGACAGCGCAAACAAAATTAATACAAGCAATTGATTCACTATATGAAAAATCAATACAAATCGGGAGTTAATTAAATGACAATTAAGGCATTTGGAATATTGGATAGCCCAACAAAAGTGATGGATATGCTATCCCAAAAGCAACAATTAATCGCAAGCAATATCGCAAATATGGACACCCCTGGGTACATAAGAAAAACAATGAGTTTTTCGGATTACCTTGGCACAAATGCTTCACCGCTTGAAACAAAAATCAATGAAAAATTCGGACCAATACCATATTCAACAGAAACAGGCGAAGCGGTGAACCCAGCGGAAGAAATTGCAGATATGCAACAAAATTATGTGCTTTATTCAATCGCCAGCAAAGAAATGAACAGCACAATCACAAAACTAAAAACAGTTATAAATGTAGGTCAATCTTAAGGAGATAAATAATGGGCGTAATGAATTCAATGCAAATAGGGCTTCAAGGTTTAAATGCGCACGGCAGAAGAATTGAAATAAGCGCAAAAAACATAGCCAACCTTGATACACCAAATTATGTTCGTAAAATCTCCGTGCTAAAAGCAGAAGAAGACAATCCTTTTTCAACATTTTTAAACACAAATACATCAATTCCGGGGGATAATTCTGTTGTTGGCGGCGTAAGCTTCACAGGCACCGTTCAAGACCCGACTCCTCAAGATAAAGTTTATATGCCGGGGCACCCAGATGCAGATGAAGACGGATTTGTCAAAATGTCTAACGTTGACCCGCTTGTTGATATTGCAGACGCCAAAATGGCGCAAAGAGCGTACGAAGCAAGCATTAGCGTTATGAGCATGGCAAAAACTATGGCACAAAGAGCGCTTGAAATTGGCAGCTAATTGCAGTTTAATTTGCCTCAAATATTTTTTTGTGTTAGTTTAAAAACATAAAATAAGTGAGGTAAAAAGTGGTAAATTTCGTTTTTGGCGTACAAATAATTTCAGGAATACTTTTAATAATTCTAGTTTTATTGCACTCTCCAAAAGGTGACGGAATTGCATCAATCGGCTCTATCAGCCAAATTTTTACTTCTCAAAAAAGCGCTGAAGATGGCTTAAATAAAGTTACATACATCGTTGGCGGGATTTTTATTTTAACAACGCTCCTTTTAGGTTACGGCATTATTAAATAATCCGTTTTAAATTTAAAAAATTCATGCTTGTAAAAATATGAAATTAATAGTTTAATTAAAACTATGATAGAAATTTCAAAAACGGCAAGTAATGAAGAATTGGTTGAATTAAATATAAACGAAGCCCTGAGCGGTTCTTGGTTTAATTTAATTAACCCGACTTATGATGAAATTCAACAAGTTTCTCTTGTGCTCGATTTAGACGAAAGCTTTTTGAGAAACTCTCTCGACTTAGACGAACGTTCTCGTATCGAATTTGAGGATGGACATTTGCTTGTCATCACAAACGTGCCAACTATGGAGGACGAAGGCGTTTTTGACACATTGCCGCTTGGCATAATTTTCACACCGCTTAGCATACTAACTGTTTGCTCCAGCAAAAACACCGTCATTCAAAGTTTCAACAAAGAAACTTCAAAATATTTCAACACTGAAAACAAAACATGCTTCATGTTGCAAATCCTATTCAGAGCAACAAGAATGTATTTAAGATATTTAGATTACATCAATAAACAAACAGATTCTATTGAAGAAGACCTTAGAAAAACGATGAAAAACAAAGCGTTATTCAAACTTTTCGAAGTGCAAAAATCTTTGGTTTATTTTACAACTGCGCTTCGAGATAACTACATGGTGCTTCAAAAAATCATGCGTCTTGCCCGTTCCGGCCAAGTTGCAGGTTTGTTGAAATTTACAGAAGATGATTTTGACTTATTGGAAGATGTGATTATTGAAAACAAACAGGCGCTTGAGATGGTTGAAATGCACAGAAACATCTTAGAAAATATGATGGACGCATTTGCTTCAATTATCTCAAACAATCTTAACGTTCGCATGAAATTCTTAACATCTATGACAATTATTCTTGCAATTCCAACAATGTTTGCAAGTTTTTGGGGTATGAATGTTCAAGTTCCATTTGCAGAAGGACCGCTCGGTTTCATTACCGTTATGCTGATTTCGCTGATTTCGGCTTCATTCCTCACGGTCGTTTTTGCAAAAAAAGGAATGTTTTAATCGTTTTTACTTCGTAAGCAATAGTAGGAAGGAAAATTGTTACAAAAATTTACACAAAAAAGCGTAAATTTTGGTAAAAAATTATCCTTTTGGGGTTTTATATTATCAGTAGTTATGATATTATAATCATACGATGGTTAAACTCCTTAGGTGAAGGAAAAGCGAATTGGAGGCAAAAATGTCGACTTTAGCAGAAAAAATCAAAGTTAAACCCGTTAAATCCAAATTCAACGATGAATTTCAAAATTACCTCAAAAAGCAATGTTTAAAAACTACTTTTAACGGTTTAGAACTTGAAACTTTCAGTTGGTACAAAAAAATGTTAGGTTTAATGTAAGAATTAAAACATTAAACAAACAACCTTAAAAATAGGGGCAAACAGCCCCTTTTTTAATACTTATATTGCGTTGCGATTTTAGCTTTTAGCTTGTTTATTTAGCTTGAGCTTGTGCTTCCCTCATCGCTCTTTTCATTTTTTTGCGGCGCATTAAATCAACAAATGCCTCAATTCTTGTGATATAGCCGGCTTTTCCTGTTTGTTCATCCATAATAAGAGCAAGGATAGGAATATCGACATCTTCTCTCATTTTAGGGAAAATGTTTTGCGACATAATTTCAGGCATGCAAGTGAACGGCGAAATATGGATTATGCCATCCTTTCCTTTTTCTTGCGCAAATAAAACATCGCTCACGCATTCTAAAGAGTCGCCCCCGATATCTCTCATAAGATATGGTTTTGCAAGCCTGTATGCTCTTTGAAGATGCGTTTCGCCTTTTTTAAACATTTTAGGAATAATTGCATCTTTCAAAAAACCGCTAACAGTAAGGCTTCTTCTTGTTTGAACACCCATACGCCCGAGCTCTCTTTCAATATTTTGATTAGAAAACTCATCAAGCACCATATAAATTTCACCTGTTAAATCAACATGAAGCACATCTCTTGTTTTATCAATTTCAACGGCGCTAATATACCTTAGAGCTTGTTTTAGAGCTTTTTTCAATTCTTTAATGGTTCTTGCGTCCGTAATTAACCTGCGCCCTCTTTTAAACGCCCTTTCGCTATCGCCAAAATGCACTTCGCGCGCCCTGTGATATGAAAGAAAATCTGCAAGTTCATCCATTGCAAACACTTTTCTAATCGCCATATAAATAGCTTTGATTTTCGGAATAGGGTTTTTTGAAGGGTGCAAAATTTTCAAGAAATTATACATACCCTTAAGCCCATCGTATAAAGCAAGTTCGATGTATTTACTTCCAAGCCCTAAGTCCTTCAAGGCATTGTTTATACTTTTACCGTATTCGCCAAGCCTGCAACACCCAGGGGACGTAATCATTGCAACATAGTCCGCTCCGCCTTCAATTGCTTCAATAAAATTGCCGAGAATTAATTTGTATGGAAGGCAAATTGCTTCCGGCGAATTTTTTGCGCCAAGAGAGAGTGTTTTTTTGCTTGTGTATGGCGGGATAAAAGGCTCTACACCAATCATTCTAAGGGCAGAAGCCCAAGCTACATAAATATTTCCCATGTGAGGAAATGCAACTTTAATTCTTTTTTCATCTTTTTTCATATTCTTATTATGCCATAAAATTATTTTTAGCATATAATATTTTTGTAGACAAAAAAGGAATTAAAATGCAGGCAAGACGTGCAGCAAGAGAATTGGCTCTTATATTGCTTTCTCAATTAGACAAACAAATTAAAGATTACACAAATGAAGATTTTGAAGAAGTTGTCCTAAAATCAGTCAGAACCCTTGTGGACAACGCAACAGAAGAACTTTCAATCGTGACAAGCGAGTTTTTAGATATTAAAGATTATTTAGAAACATACGAAAAAAATCATCCGGATAACCTTGAAAGACCAATCGACGCAAAAAATATTCCTGTTAAATTTGAAATGACAGATGTTATGCAAACAAGAATTGACACCATTTTATCTGCGATTGAAAAAACAACAAGCGCTTTGGAAATTGCGGAAATTGCAACACTCAGCTCAAAAGAAGATGTCAAAGAATATATTTTAAAAATCGCTCACAGATATAAAGTTAACTCGGAAGCGATTGACGATTTAATTAAAAAATATGCAATCGGTTGGGAATTTGACAGAATTTTCAAAATCGACAAAAACATATTAAGAATTGCAATTACAGAACTTTTATTTATCAAAGACGCGCCACACAAAGTGGTTATAGACGAAGCTCTTGAACTTGCTAAAAAATATTCAACAGATGACTCTTCATCATTTATAAATGGAATTTTGGCAAAAATTGTCGGAATGCAGCATGTTTAATTTTTTCAAAAAAAATAACGAAGAAAATACTCAAAAAACAAATATTTTTAAAAACACGGGTAATGCCATTTTATCCGGTTTTAGCAATTTTTTAAACCAAGATAAACCCTTTGACGAGTTTGAGCTTGAAGACATCGAATCCAACCTTATAAGGGCCGATATCGGGGTGGAGCTTGCAGTTGATATTGTTGAAAAAATAAGAAAAAACAAAATCACTTCTTCAAAATTAGTAAATTTCTTAAAAAGCGAATTTGAAAACACTTTGAATGGTAGCACCGAAGGGCGCTTGAAATATGATGAAAGCAAGCTGAATGTTTATTTTGTGGTTGGAATTAACGGCGCAGGGAAAACCACACTCATTGGAAAACTTGCAAATAAATTAAAACAAGAAGGCAAAAAAGTTTTAATTGTTGCAGGCGATACGTTTAGAGCAGCTGCGGAGGAACAGCTTGATATTTGGGCACAAAGAGCAGGTGTTGATATCGTAAGAAAAGATAGGATTGACTCTTCTGCCGTTATTTATGAAGGGCTCGAAAAAGCGCAAAGAGAAGGCTATAGTGTCGTTTTAATTGACACAGCAGGAAGGCTTCAAAATAAATTTAATTTGATTGAAGAATTAAAGAAAAATAAATCCGTGATAGCGAAACTTGCGCCCGATTGCACTCAAGAAAACATTTTGGTGCTTGACGCTAACCTTGGTCAAAACGGGCTTTCTCAAGCAAAAGTGTTTACAGAAGCGGTTGATGTAACATGTTGTGCCGTCACAAAACTTGACGGCTCTGCTCGTGGCGGAATAATTTTTGCAATTGCACACGATTTTCACATCCCCACAAAATTAATCGGAGTCGGCGAAAAAATAGACGATATAAAAGATTTCGACTCTAAAGAATTTATTGAAAAAATTTTCGCTTAATTATTGTTTTGTTATCGGGCGCTTAATTATTTATTTTAGGGCGATTATTAATTATTATTGCGCGCTTAATTATTCAGCAAATCTTTTGCAAAATCTATTGAAGTCTGCGTCACAATTCCGGACGCCATTTGCGCAAGGAGTTTTTCAGAATTTTCTTTTGAAGTCTTATTAACTGAAACACAAGCACCATCAGAGTTTTGAGTTTTCTCAACCCAATAAATATAATTTGCCCTAGAAGCTATAATCGGCTGATGGGTGATTGATAGAATTTGAACACAATCTGAAAGCTTTTCAATTACGCCTGCAACAGCTTGCGAAGTTTTCCCTGAAATTCCTGTATCAATTTCATCAAAAACCATTGTTTGAAGATTGCAAGCAGTTGAGAACACTGTTTTAATTGCGAGCATAATTCTTGACAATTCACCGCCGGAAGCTGTTTTTTGAATTGGAGAAAGTGGCACATTTGCATTTGCGCTCATTAAAAATTCAACATCATCTACGCCGTTTTTATTCATTGCGCAAGGGTTTACTGCAATTTTAAATTCCGCATGCAACAATTCTAAATTTCTTAAGTTTTCAACAATTTGCTCAGATAAATTTTCCGCCCAAAGCGTTCTTTTTTCAGATAAATATGAAGACAATTCTTGAGTTTTATCATCCAAGAATTCCGCACGTGCACGAAGCTCTGAAAGTTCATACGTGACGCCCTCTAAGGTTTCAAGCTCGCTTTTAAAATTAACAAGGGCTAAGTGCAAATCTGCGCCATATTTTCTTTTTAATTTTTCAATTTCAGACAATCTTTCATTTATTTCATCCAGCCTTTGCGGATCGTCTTTAAGGGTTTCAGAATAGTATGAAAGCTCATCTGCGCAAGTTTTTAAATATTCTTTGCCTGAATAAAAATTATCTGCAAATTCAAGCTCGGATTTATCTTTTGATGTAATTTGTGAAATTAAATCTTGGATTTTATAAAGCGCAGATATTATTGAATTATCATCACCGTTCAAGGCGTAATATGCACCGTAACTCGCTTCTTTAAGGCTTTGAATGTTCGATAAAACTTCGAGTTCAGAATTTAGCTCTTCTTCTTCGCTCTCGCCAAGTTCAAGACGTTCAATTTCATCTATTTCAAATTTTAAAAACTCGATTTTTCTGATGTTTTCAGCATTTTCAGACTCAATCGATGAAATTTTTTCAGTGATTTTTTTGTATTCTAAAAATGAAGAAGTGAAATCTTCAAGTTTTGTTTTATATTCTTGTGAATTGTTTGCAATATAATCGTCTAAAAAATTTATGTGGTATTTTTTCTGCAAAAAAGCGTAAGTTTGATGTTGAGAATGGATGTCAATTAATTTTTGCGCAAGGTTTTTAACATAATCTGCATTCACCAAAACCCCGTTTACTCTGAATTTGCTGGAGCTTTGCAAAATTTCCCTTGAAATTACAACTTCATCTTCATATATTTCAACTTCTTCACCTTCTTCGATTTGAAGTTTGCCTATGTTTGAAAAAGTGACTTCAATTATACTTTTATCTGCGCCAAATCTTATAACATCTTTTGTTGCTTTTTCTCCAAGAGCAGCTGCAATTGCACGTAGGATAATACTTTTGCCTGCGCCGGTTTCACCGCAAATCGCATTAAAGCCTGAACTAAATTCAATATTTAATTCGTCAATTAAAATAAAATTTTTGATAAAAATTGAACTTATCATTTTTTTGGCGCAACTCCCCAGCCAAATTTTTCTCTTAAAATTGTGTAGAAATTATTTTCACTTTCTGAAAGCAGTAAAATTTTTGCATTGGTTTTGCTTCTTGAAATTTCAATTTCAGAATTTGCCATAACCTCTTCTTGCCCGTCAGCAGTGAGTTTATATTCAACTGACGCGCAATCAACACATTTAATTTTTATTTTTTCATCCGCGCCAACCACAATTGGGCGAGCGTTTAGTGTGTGCGGGCAAATCGGGACTATCGCAATTAATGGTAAATCAGGACTAATTACAGGACCACCGGCAGATAATGTGTAGGCGGTTGAACCGGTCGGAGTGCTGATTATAAGCCCATCTGCAAGATATCTTGAAACAAAATTGTCGTTTATGTAAAGCTCATAAACAGAAGTTCTTGAGAAAGTTTTGCCTTTAATAACAAAATCATTAAGTGCAAGATAGTGTTTACCGTCAATTACGGTTTCTAACATCATTCTGTTTTCGATTTTATACTTGCCTTCCGTAATTTGATTTGCGGCAGCAGAAAGTTCATCCGGCTTTGCTTGAACAAGAAAACCTAAATGCCCCATGTTAAAGCCAAAAATTGGCACTTCGTCTGCTGAAAATTCTCTGGCACACCTTAAATAACTGCCATCTCCGCCTATAACAACCACAAGAGTTGGCTTTTGAGCTTTATTAATTTCTGATATTGAAACAAGAGATGAATTTTGCAATTTTTCAGCAACTGAAAACGCAAAATCTTTTGCGCCATCAATTTCGGAATTATAAACCACCAAAGTTTTTTCTAAATTAATACTCATAACTATCTATAATTTGTGAATTGCAAAGGAATGTTCAAAACATCTTCTTTTTCTCTTAAAAGTTTGATTATTCCTTGGAGCACATCTTTATCTTTGCCTGAAACGCGAACACTGTCACCTTGGATTGAAGATTGCACTTTTTCTTTTGACTCTTTAATTATTGCAACAACTTTTTTTGCAAGTTCTTGAGTTAAACCTTTTTTAAGTTCAAAAACTTGACGAACATTTCCGCCGAGCGCGCTTTCAACAGGTTTTGGGTCTAAAATTTTAATGCTAAGCCCACGTTTAACCATTTTGCTTTGCAGAATATCAATAATATTTCTCAACTTCATATCGTCTGAAGTTGTGATGGTAATTTGCTTATCGCCTTCAAGGTCAATTGTTGAATTTGTGTTTTTAAGGTCAAATCTGCTGGTTAATTCTCTTTTAACTTGGTCAACCGCGTTTAATAATTCTTGCCTATCAAATTCAGATACAACATCAAAACTACAATCTTTTGCCATATATCCTCCATAGTTAAAGAGGGGCTTAAACCCCTCTTATTTAAAAACTAAACTTTTCTTTTTCTAGCTGCTTCAGATTTGCGTTTTCTTTTTACTGAAGGTTTTTCGTAAGTTTCTCTACGTTTAATTTCTGATAAAATTCCTGCCTTTTGGATTTTTTTCTTGAAACGTTTAAGAGCGCTTTCAATACTTTCATTTTCACGAACTCTAACTTCTGGCATTTTTTTCACCTCCCTGGGCAATTTTAATCTAACTATATTGTTTTTATAGCATGCACAATACGAAAAATCAATACATGTAGAGGTTTTGGGAATTATAAATAAAAAAGTTGACAAAAAAGCGTGATAAAAATTCCCAATAAACACACAAAAACTTGTTTTTGAAAGTTGGTGTTGCTTGTAAGATAAGTGTAGAGCCCGATTAAAGCAAATAAAATCGCAAGATTTTTATATTGAGCAACGGGCAAGAAATAATACCAATCAAGCCACTTGAAAATAATAGGGATAACACTCACAAAAGCGCAGCCCAAAAGGAAAAAGAATGTTCCAGAAATAAATTTTTTTTGCTCTTTATCCATTATTTCACTTGATTAGTTAATACTAAACAATTATACTTAAAAAATATGGAAAACGTATCCGACAAACAATTTTTTATTGGATTATCTCTTGCTCCTAATTCAAATTACGATTCAGGGATAGCGGTTATCAACAAAAATAATGAAATAATTTTGCTTGATAAATTATATTCTGACGAAGACATTGAATTTTTCTTCAAAAATTTTAATTCGCTTGAAAACGCCATAATCGCAGTTTCGCTCGCGCAAGATAATTCTCTGTTAGACGGAAAATGGAGAATGTCTGCAAAAAGTTATAAGGAATTATCTAATAATTTTGAAGTTAACGCAAACAATTGGACAAACCGCCTCGCTCCGCGCAACGCAAGGTTTTTCCACAATATGCTTCTTGAAGGCAACGCAATTTTTAGGTATTTTAATTTCCAATTAAGGCAAGCTCTTTGCCTTGCGCCCAATTTTCCCGAAAGAAATTCTCTTGATTGCAAAGATATGCAAACTTCAATCAAAATAAAATATGGGTTCAATCTGCCGGATAATATGCTTCCGGCTTCAAATTTAGAAGGAATTATGGGTGCAGTTTTCGCGCAGAAAATATCCTGTGGCACAAATTATAAAAAAAATGGCGAGTATAAAGAACTTGATATCCTACAGCTTGAAAACAGCTTAAATTAACCAAGGCTTCTTGCTTTTTCCATCGTTCTTTTGATTGTTTTAAACAGCACTTCTTCTGTTTTAGAATTTGATAAAATGTTGTTTCCAACTTCCGTGCAACCCCCCGGGGTTGTAACGTTTCTAATTAATTCTTCAACTGTTTCAGGTGTTTCCATAATCATTTTCGCACTTCCTGTGGCGGTTTGTGCCGCAAGCGTGAGTGAGGTGTCATAATCTAAACCAAGTTTTTCGCCGGCGCGAGCAATTTTATCGATTATATAATAGTAAAAAGCAGGGCCAGAGCCTGAAATTGCCGTGATTAAATCAATATATTTTTCTTCTGTTTGAATTGCTTTGCCAAGTTTTGAGAACATGTTGAAAACAAATTCTGCGTCAGTGTCGAATGCATATTTACCTTTACAAACCGCAGACATGCCTTCTTGAACAAGCGCAGGAGTGTTTGGCATGACTCTTACTATTCTTGTTTTTCCAAGTTTTGCTTCAATTTTTTCAGTCGAAACACCGGCAAGAATTGAAATAATCAAATGGTTTCTGATTTTATCGTGGATTGTATCTAAAATTTCATTTATCACAAAAGGCTTTGTGGCAAGCAAAATTGTAGGGCATTTTTCTAAAAGCTCATCTAAAGACTCAACCGCCTTAACCTTAAGATTTTTTGCAGTATATTTTGCTGTATCTTGGTTTTTGTCGTAAATATAAATTGACTCGGCAGGCAAAAAATTGCTTCCAATTATTCCTTTCATAATGGCATTAGCCATTTTACCTGCCCCAATAAAACCTAAATTATTATTTTCATTACCCATCAGTTGACACCTCACTTTGTCTAAACTATTATTATTGTTAGCAAATAGAAAAACGAAAGTCAAGGAGAGATTATGCGCCGCACACTCGAAGGTACTAAAAGAAAAAGACAAAATGTAAGTGGTTTCAGAGCAAGAATGGCAACAGCCGCTGGAAGAGAAACTATAAACAGACGTCGCGCTAAAGGACGTCATCAAGTTGCAATCACAGCTAAAGCTCGTGCTTAAACCTGAGAACAGACTTAAACAACATTCTGCCTTTGTGGGAACATATAACCAGAGGCAGATTTTTGACTGTAAATTTTTTAGAGCGTATTTAGGAAAACTCGCTCAAAATAAAGATAACGAAATTAAAATTGGCTTTGTGGTGAGCACTAAAGTTCATAAGCGAGCAATCAAACGAAATAGGCTCAAAAGGCTTATGAGGGAAAACCTTAGGCTGATTTTAAAAGAAAATAACGAAGCAAAAAATAAATTAAATAAATATATGAGCCTTGTGCTTGTGGGGAACACAAACGGGATAGACGCCACATTTGAAGAGATAAAAGAAGGGGTTACAAGCCTTTTATCTCGCATTCCTTAAATAAATTTCCAAGCATGTATAAAGACCCGCAAACCACCGTTAATTTGCCATCTTCAGGGTTGTTTATAATGTCATAAGGGTTTTTTATGATTTTAAAACGGCTTTGATAATATTCGCTCAAATCCGCGAATTTAAGCGCATTAGGATAATCAAATTCATATAAAAAGACTTCGTCTTTATCGCGCACTAAATTTTCTAAAACAGAATTATAATCTTTATGCCTCAATGAGCCCCAAATAAACCTTATTTTATAATCTGCAAAATTTTTGTCTAAGTATTCCCTTAAAACACGCGCGCCATCGGGGTTATGGCACCCATCAATCAACATATTTTTATCTTGCACAAACTGCGCCCTAAATCTCCATTTAACATTTTTCAAACCGCACTCAAGTGCCTCATCAGAAATTTTAAAAGGAAGGTGGTTAAGAGTTTCAAGAGCAAGAGCGAGGTTTTGCGCCTGATATTGCCCAGAAAGCGCAAATTCATAAGACTTCCCGTTAACAATTGCAAAATTTTTACCCCCGTGCTGTTCTATTTTTATATTTTTATCTGCCAAAAAAACTTTTGCGCCTCTATTGTGCGCAATTTCTGAAATGACACCGTAACCTGCGTTCTCGCGCGATATAACAACAGGAGCACCATTTTTTATAATGCCCGCCTTTTCGTATGCAATTTTATCTATCGTGCCACCTAATTTTTCAGTATGGTCAAGCGAAATTGAAGCTATTGCAGAGCAAAGCGGAGCTTTAATCACATTTGTTGCGTCAAACCTGCCGCCAAGCCCAACTTCAATTATTGCAACATCAACCCTTTCGCGCGCAAAATATAAAAAAGCGATAGCTGTTAAAATTTCAAACTCTGTAAGCTCCACTCCAAGCTTCAAAGAAGCATTTTCAACCTCGTTTTTTAAATTAATAAAATCCTCTTCTTTTATATCAACATTATTGATTTTAATTCGCTCAAAATATGAAAAGAGGTGCGGGCTTGTATATAGCCCGACTTTTTTGCATTCATCAACATTTACAAGAACTGAATTTATAATGTTTGCAGTCGAGCCTTTGCCGTTTGTGCCTGCAATATGAACGCATTTTATAGAGTTTTGAGGGTTGTTAAAGTGTGCCAAAACTCGCTCAATTCTAACTAGCGACAAGTCTATAATTTTTTTATTATCGGCAAAAAGACTATCTGTCATTTGAAATTTCCACCAATTTTTCAAAAATTTCTTGTGTACCGTTTGGCTTAGAATTTTCTTTAATATTTGCTCTCATATTAGACAATTTTTCATCATCATACACAAGCTCAAGCGCCATATCGGGCATAATTTCAGCACATTTTAAATCTTCTAAAATGACGGTGCAGCCGATAGTTCCAACGCTTTTTGCATTCAATTCTTGATGATTTTTTGCAGCATGAGGATACGGCACAATAATTGATGGCACGCCACTTGCTAAAATTTCAGAAATAGAAAGCGAGCCGCCTCTTGAAATAACTAAATCTGCACATGCAAGAGGTATTGAAGTGTCTTCAAAATAAGGCTTAACTAAAATATTTTTTGGCAAATCGCCAAGCTTACCAATTATTTCATCATAATTTTTTATGCCGGTTTGCAAAATAAGCTGAATTTCTTGATTTTCTTTTAGCTTTTCAATTAACTTGCAAGCCGCGTCGTTCAAAGTTTTTGCACCTTGAGAACCGCCTGTTACGTATATTGTTTTTTTATCTTCAAGCCCAAGCGCGCAGAGCGATTCACCTCTATTTGCATTTGCAAAATTATCTCTTATAGGGTTCCCTGTAAGCAAAATATTTTTACATTTCAAATATTTTTTAGCCTCAGGAAAGGCAACTGTTGCGAATGCAGCATATTTTGAAAAAACCCTTGAAACAATCCCGGGGTATGTGTCTGAATCGTGTGTCATATATGGAATTTTAAGCAAAGAGGACGCAATGAGCGTTGGCGCACAAACATATCCGCCTGTTGCAAAAGCTGCGTTCGGTTTATATTTTAGAACATAAAAAAGCGCAACGACACTTGCAAAAAAAGTTTGCATGCCCCAAAAAATAAAATTCAAGCTCAATTTTCTTGGCATAGAGCTTACATTCACATCTAGAAAACGAAGCCCGTTTTCACATGCAATTTTATATTCAAGGTTTCTTTTGTTGCCAACAAAATAAACCCTAAAACCTTCATCTGAGAGCTTTTTTGCAAGGGTCAGCGCAGGGTATATGTGCCCGCCTGTGCCGCCACCTGTCACAAAAAATGTTTTATTTTCCTTCATACATTAAATTCCTTGTAGGTATACGTTCTATCCTTCTTTTAGAAATGTTCAATAAAACGCCGACCATACACAAAGTCACAATCAGCGAGCTTCCGCCATAGCTAATAAATGGCAGAGGGACACCTGTTGCAGGTATTGCGGAGCTTGATACACCCATGTTAACAAGTGCCTGAAAACCAATTGAAAATGTTATTCCAAGCGCAAGAAGCTTTGAGTAAGAATCGTCCGAATGAACGGAAATTACAAACCCGCGATATACAAATGTTGCAAACAAGCCTATAACAAACACACAGCCCAAAAAGCCGAACTCTTCTGCAATAATTGCAAAGATAAAGTCTGTGTGCCCTTCAGGAAGCCAACTTAATTTTTGCCTTGAATTCCCAAAGCCTGCGCCAAAAAATTTGCCGCTTGCAAACGCAATTAAAGATTGGATAATGTTATATCCGTCCCCTTGCGGGTCCCTAAACGGGTCAAGCCAAGTTAAAATTCTTTGTTTTTGATATTCTTGCATAAAAAACAACCAAACAGCAGGTATTCCGGCAGCCATCATCATTAAAATTTCCCTGCCATGCCCCGCTGTGCAATAATACATCGCAAGCATTGTCATAGATAAAATAATAAGCATAGACAAGTTAGGCTGCATAAAAATCAAAAGCATAATCGCTGCAAAAACAAGCAAATATGGAACTTTTTTTGAACTAAAGAGAGCATTATCTTTTTGAAATGCCGTTGCAAAACACAAAACAAGCGCGGGTTTTGCAAATTCTGACGGTTGGAACTGTATAAAACCTAAATCCAGCCATCTTTTTGCACCGTTTACAGCTTGCCCTTTGACTTCAACCAAAACGAGCAAGAAAAAAACAATCCACGCAAAATAAAGCGTAAACGGCCTCATTTTTCTGCAATCAATTTTTGAAAAAAACCAACAGCCAATAACGCCTAAAATCAAATATATAAATTGGCGAGTAACAAAATGCAAAGGGCTAACCCCTGCTGCAATTGCTTTTGGAGCAGAAGAAGAAAACACCGCCATAATGCCAAGTACAACAAGCAAAACAACCGTTATGATAAGCGTTTTATCCGGCGGGCTCATAAGGGGCTTTGCGCCGGACAAATTCGACCCGTCAAGATTATCTGAATTATTAGGATAATTACCTTGATAATACATATTCTCTAAACTTTTCTCCTCTGTCTTCAAAGCTTTTGAACATATCAAAACTAGCGCACGCAGGCGACAACAACACAACATCCGGCCTCATTTCAGATGAAATATCAATCGCTTCGTTAAATGTTTTAGCGTTTGTGATTTGAGTGTAGCCGGATTTTTTAAGCTCAACCTCAAATCTTTCAGCAGCTTCCCCTATGAGAACAACGTGCGCTATATTTTCTTTTACAACTTCGCAAAATTCATCAAGCGAAGTGTTTTTATCTCTTCCGCCTGCAATAAGCACGACTTTTTGGCCAGGAAACGCGCGAAGCGCAACAATTGTGGCTTCCGGATTTGTGGCTTTTGAATCATTGTAAAATTTAACATTATTTTTTTCTGTTATAAATTCGCATCTATGCGGAGCGGCTTTAAATGTTTCAATTTGCGCTTTTATAGTTTCATTTTCAACCCCTAAAACTTTAGCTGCCGCAATTGCAGCCATAACATTTTGCACGTTGTGCTCACCAACAATTGGAAGCTTTGAAACAGGGATTATATTTTCGCCCTTAAAATAAATTTCTCCCTCAATAAGCTCAACATCTGCGTGTTTTCTTGTTGAAAAATAAATCACATTTGAATTTAATTCCCTGCCAAGTTTTTCACAATAAACATCGTCTGCATTTAAAATTGCATAATCGTTTTTTGTTTGTGTTCTAAAAATTTTTGCTTTTGCTTCAAAATACTCTTCAAGCGAGCCGTGAAATGAAATATGGTCCGGCGTTAAATTGCAAAAAATCGCAATATGAGGCGCAAAAGTGTTTGAATAGTGCGCTTGATAAGAACTCATTTCGCACACAAAACATTCCGTGTCTTTATGATTATGCAAAACTTCAAGCGGGGAAATACCAATGTTTCCACAAACAGGGGCTTTCATCTTTGCACTTAAAATGTGCGAAGTCAGCATTGTGGTTGTTGTTTTGCCGTTTGTGCCCGTGATTACTGCAAACTTTTTATTATCATTCAAATATCTTGAAATAAATTCAATATCTGACATATATTCAACATTGTTTTCCGCCATAAGCTTAAGCACCGGCGCATTTTGAGGTATTGAAGGGCTAATTATTGCAAAGGCGCTACCTTTAATAAATTCTAAAGAGTGACCGCCAAACTCAAGCTTAGCGCCCAATTTTTCAGCTTCTTTATGTTCAGGCGAATTTTCTTTTTTCTTATCAAATTCAGAAATAAAGCATTTAGCACCTTCGCCACATAAAAACTTCATAACGCCGAGCCCTGTCACGCTCAAGCCCAAAATTAAAACTTTCTTATCTTTTAATTCCATATTAACCCATAGTTTTTGCAAAATAGAAGCCTAAAACAGCAAGAGCCGAGCCGATAAAGGATACTAAAGAAAACACAAACACAATTTTCTTTTCGCTCCAGCCTAAAAGCTCGAAATGATGATGAATTGGGCTCATTTTGAATATTCTTTTACCTGTCAATTTAAAACTTGCAACCTGTAACATTACAGACAATGTTTCACATATAAATAAAATCCCGATTGGAATAAGCCAAAGTTCAAATTTTCCCATAATGGCAATTGTTGCAAGAAGCCCGCCAAGAGCTAAACTTCCCGTGTCGCCCATAAAGATTTTTGCAGGCTTTCTGTTGTAATATAAAAAACCAAGAGTGGTTGCAGCAGCAGCTGCCGAAATTATTGCAAGGTCAACATAACCGTTCATATAAGACAAAATTGAGCACGCAAGAAATGCCCAAAAAGAAGATGACGAAGCAAGCCCGTCAAGCCCATCTGTAAGGTTCACTGCGTTTGACGCCCCAACTATCATAAATATTGCAAACAACGGATAGAAAAACCACCCGAGCTCAAGGCTAAAATTAAAGAAAGAAATTTCAGTTCTTGAAGAATAAATGAGGTATATTGCAGGAAGCAAGCTAACGGCAATTTGCAGCATTAATTTGCCTTTTGCGCTAAGCCCCATATTTTGTTTACCTTTAATTTTTTTAATATCGTCTTCAAAACCGGTAAATGCGTAAAAAAGAAAAGTGATTATCGCAATGCAAGCTCTTTTCGTTGCAGCTTCCGCCATAAAAAGCGCAATAACAGAGGCGGCAACTATTGCAAGCACCATAAAAACACCGCCTGTTGTTGGTGTTTTCTCTTTACCTGCATGCATTTGTGCAACTTCCTCGCGAAGATATTGCGCATACATTTTCTTTTTCATAAACGCAATGTATGGAACACCTAAAAGTAAAGTCAACACAAGAGCAATTAAGCCTGCAACACTAGTCATTATCATGGTTTTTAATTTCCTCTATAATTTTTTCAAACTGCATAACTCTTGATGCCTTAAAGAGCAATGTAGCACCGTTTTCGCAATTATTTACAATATATTCTGCACATTCTTGATGAGAATTAAAGTGGCGAGCTTCAATTTTTGTGCCTTGAGTAATAAATTTTGCCAAATTTCCAACTGTCAAAAGTTTTACGTCTTCATAATTATTCAAAAAAGCGCCGATTTCTTTGTGATATTTAATTTCATCTTTTCCAAGCTCTGCCATATCGCCAAGAACTAAGTAAACAGGGGCTTTATAAACAGACAAAAATGTTTTTAAAACCGCTTTCATAGATTCCGGATTAGCATTGTAGCTGTCGTTTATAAAAGTGAGTTCTTTGTGTTTTGTGATCTCCCATCTTTTTTCAATTTGATGAAAATTCCAAAGGCCTTTTTTGATATTTTCGCATTCAACACCAAGAGTTTCCGCTGCTTTTATAACCAATAGAGCGTTTTCAACATTGTGTTCGCCTTCAATTTGAAGTTCAAACTTTTCGCCTTTATAAACAAAAGATGTATAATTTTTTGAAATTTCAATATCTTCAACATCTTTTATAGAAAGAAAACTTTTTTCAAAATCAAAATTTTTCGCTCTTGAAATAACTTTTTCATCATTAATTGAGATAAATGCGCCGTCTTTTTTTATGTAGTCTAAAAGCTCGCATTTAGCAGTCGCAATGTTTTCAACCGAGCCAAGCCTTTCAACGTGCGCCGTTCCAATATTTGTAATAATTCCGATATTTGGCTCTAAATATTTTGCAAGAAGCTCAATTTCGCCTAAATTTCTCATGCCGAATTCAACAACGGCAACTTCTGTATCTTCAGGCATTAAAAACATTGTTTGACATAAGCCAATTTCGTTGTTGTGATTGAGTTTTGATTTATGAGTTTTAAATGTCGTCGCAAGCACTTCGCTCATCATTTCTTTTACGGTTGTTTTCCCTGAACTGCCTGTAATTGCAACAACTTTTGGGTTAATTTTATTTCTTATATAATTTGCAAGTTCAAGATAAGCAACGAGGGAATTTTTAACATACAAAACAAATTTCGCGCGGGAATCAATAACTTTTTCATTTTGAGTGAAATACCCAACTGCGCCATTATTTATTGCATTTGAAATAAATGTATGCCCGTCAAAATTTTCGCCACGAAGAGGCAAATAAATATCATTCTCTTTTATTGTTCTAGTGTCAGTGCTAATTTCAAACTTTCCGGAGGTATCCTCTCCCCAGATAAGCTTCGCTCCTGTCGCACTAATTATCTCAGCTAAAGTAAATTTCAAAATTTCTCCATAAATTTTGTGTACTAATATTGTAAATCAAACAGAAAATGTTGTAAAATTGATTTCATGAAAAAGATTGCAATAGTTCCGATTGATAATCGCCCGATATGTTACAACCTTATATCGGATATTTGCGCGCAAGACGAAAATATCAAGCTGTATCTTCCAAAAAGAGAGGATTTGGGCGGTTTAGTCAAAAGCGCAAACATTGAAAATATTTTTTTGTGGCTTGAAAATTTACCTCAAGTTGATTATATAATTTTAAGCCTTGATACGCTTGCTTATGGCGGGCTTGTAAACTCCAGAAGATGCACGGAAAATTTTGATGAAATATTGTTAAGAGTAAAAAGGCTTGAAGAAATTATCAAAGCACAAAACGCCAAAATATTCGCATTTTCCAGCATAATGAGAATTTCAAATAACAGTATTAATGAAGAAGAAAAAGAATATTGGAACCCTTGGGGCAAAAAAATATTTGAATATTCTTACAATTTGCACAAATCCAAAAGATTATACGAAGCAAATTGCGTCATAAACACCATCCCAAAAGAAATTTTAGAAGATTACATTAAAACTCGCGAAAGAAATTTCAAAATAAATAATTATTATTTAGAACTTGCAAAGAAAAATATCATCGACACATTAATTTTCTCAAAAGACGACTGCGCAGAATTTGGCTTAAATGTTGAAGAAGCTGAAAAATTAAAGCAAGCAAGCGCAGGGCACGGCAACATTTTAATTAAAACAGGGGCAGACGAAATTCCGCTAACGCTGCTAGCTCGTGCTGTTGCGGAAGATAAAAAAGTTTCGGCGCAAGTCGTTTTTTCTTGCGAAAATTCAAAAAATAAAATTTCAAAATATGAGGATATACCGCTTGCTGAATGCGTTAAAGGTCAAATGTCCCTTGCAGGGGTTGAAATTAAAGATAACGCGGATTTAATTTTCTATGTTAATAATTTTGAATTTGAGCAAGGTGACCATGTGCTTGGCGAAGAAAATAAATCTAACCGCGCGCATAATTTGAACTTTAAAAAACCTTATTTTATTGCCGATGTGAATAATTCTAATGGCGCAGATAATAATTTTATAGAAAATATTTTAAACGCAGAATTAAATGACAATTTTTTGGGATATTCTGGCTATAACACAAGCGCAAACACGATAGGCTCTTCGCTATGTATGGCGCTTGTTCGCTATTTTACTAAAAATAAAAATGAAAAAGCCTTCAAAAAACTAAATGCCATAAGGTTTTTAGATGATTGGGCATATCAGGCAAACATTAGAAAATCCGTCCGTGAAGAAGGCGAAAAATTAGGCAAATTTGAAATTGAACCACATAAAAAAGAATTTCAACCGTTTGAAGATAGGATTAAAAAATATTTCAACTATAATTATAAAAAAGCAGAATATTCGCTTCCGTGGTCGAGAAGTTTTGAAATAGAGATAAATATTGATGATTAATTTATACAGAATTTTATTTCCAATACCATTTTTGTTTGCAGTGAGCGTGCTTTCATTGTTTTCAAAAAAAATAAGAAGCGGGTATTTTGAAAAATTAGGTTTTTATAATTTCAAAATAGACGAAAAAACATTTTGGATTCACGCCGTGTCTGTTGGCGAAGTTCAAGCTGTGTCTGAATTTATAAAAAACTATACCGATGAAAAAATAGTTCTTACAGTGTCCACCCCGCAAGGTTTAGAGCTTGCACAAAAAAAATTATCTTCTTATTGTGAAAAAATTTGCTATTTCCCCTTCGACATAGATTTTGCAATAAATTCCGCAAAGAACGCGATTAATCCTTCCAAAGTTATGATTTTTGAAACTGAAATATGGCCTAATTTTGTCTACAATATGAAAAAATCAGGAGTTAAGGTTTTTATCTCAAACGGCAGAATTTCAGACTCTACCTACAAAACATATAAAAACTTAAAATTTTTCTTCAAATCCGTGTTTAAAAATTTCACAGGCATTTTAGCTCAAAGCGAAGAAGACGCCAAAAAATTTATTAATATTGGCGCGAATCCTGAAATAGTGCAAAATATGGGAAATATCAAATTTGATATAGAATTCCTAAATGGCGAAACGGCAAACACACTGTATGCAGAATACAATAAAGGTGATACACCCGTAATTCTTGCAGGAAGCACACATGCAGGAGAAGACGAAATAGTTATTTCTGCATACAAAAACTTAAAAAATAAAATTTCAAATTTAAAACTTATAATCGCGCCAAGGCACTTAGAAAGAGTGGGCGCCGTTTGTGCAATTTTAGAAGGCGAAAAATTAAATTACAATTTAAAAACAACAAGCCCTGATTTAGAAAAAGCAGATGTTATTGTTTTGAACACAACGGGCGAACTTTCAAAACTCTATTCAATTTCAGATGTAAGTATTATTTGCGGCAGTTTCAATAACACTGGCGGGCATAACCCGCTTGAAGCCACAATATGGTCAAAACCCGTGATTTCAGGGCCTAACATTAAAAATTTCAAAGTAATTTACAGAGAACTTTTAAAATATAATTGTGCAAAAATTGTGTCCGATAAATATGAACTTGAAGCAGAGCTTGAAAAAATATTGCTTGACCAAAATTATCAAAACGAAATGAAAGAAAATTCCAAAAAAACAATTCTTGAAAACCAAGGTGCAACTGAGTTTTTAAGAAAATATATCAAAGGATTATAATTTATGGGAAGATTTGAAAAATTCCAAATATCCTCGCGCGGGTTTAACGATTCAATAGATATCACAAGGCTTGTAGTGTCTGCGGTTAAAAAGCAAGGTGCAACCTCAGGTGTTGCGCAAATTTTTGCGCCGGATTTCACATCTTGCGTTGTTGCAGTGCCAAAAGGAGTGCCTATCGTACAGGATTTGCATGAAATTATCGGTGAGTTTATCCCTGTTGATAAGATTTATCAGTTTGATGAAAAATATAATACTAATGCATACGCGCACTTAAGGAGTGTTTTCCTTGGTAATTCAATATCTCTGCCTTTTGAAAACGGTGAAATTGACCTCGGAAACAGTCAAATCGTGTTTATTGATTTTGACAACAAACCCAACCAAAAGATAATCAAAGTGCATATTTCAGGCTAATTATGAAAAATAAATTATTAAAAAAAATCAAAGAACACAAAGCAGACTACATTTTGCTAAATTCTTGCGATGAATTTTCAAGAGAACATGATTTTGGCACGGAACTTGCCAAAATCACAGGGTTCACAGGAACTGAAGGCGAAGCTTTGCTTGATAAAAACGGAAAAATTACCCTTTATGTTGACCCAAGATATCACATTGCAGCGGAAAATCTTGCAAATGAAAATCTATCCGTTTACAAAGTTCAAATGGGCGAAAAATTAACTGACGCATTTCGAGCAAGTGTTCCTCGAAATGCAATAATTTTAATTAATGAAAACATAGGGCTTGCAAGGTTTTTAAGGTATACAAAATATTTTAAAAATTTTGAAATTGTAAAAAATGAAGAAGCGCACAATTTTAAAACTTCTACCCTAAAATATATTGGGAAAAGTTTTGAAAAAACCGCAAAAAAGCTTGAAAAAATTAAAAAATTATACAAAGAAAATTATTTAGTTACAGACCTTGATAAAATCGCATACGCACTCGATTTAAGAAGTTCTGATTATGAGTACAAATCTTGTTTTGAAGCAAGGCTTATACTCGCTAAAAAAACTATCCTTTTCACAAACCACAAACTCCCTGAAAACTTTGATTTCATTGAAGTTCTGCCACTTGAAAAATATGATAGTTTTATAAAAAAAATTAAAAATACTGTTCTTATTGAAGAAAACAGCATAACACTAAAGGATTTTTGCGCAATTGCTCATCCAAAAGAAATTAAAAAAGATAAACTCGCAAATCTTATGGCGGTCAAAAACGCAGATGAGATGAAACATTATAAATATGCTTTTTCTATGCTAGACAAGGCTCTTCACGGTTTCCGTCAGAGAGTAAAGTTAGGATTAGATGAAGTTGAACTTAAAGATATTTTTGAAGAAGAACTAATTAAAGCGGGGGCCATTGCGCCATCTTTTAAAACACTTCTTGCAATCGGCGAAAACAGCGCAAGCATTCATTATTCCAACTACGATAAAAACAAAAAACTTCAAAAAAATGATGTGATTTTGCTTGATTGCGGCGGCTTTTGGGATTTAGGCTATGCAACAGACATAACCCGCGTTTTTGCCCCTTTTGGCGCGGATGAAAAAACAAAACGCGTTTACACAATGGTTCTCAAAGCAAATCTTAAAGCTTATATGTCAAACAATCTGTCGCCTTATAAACTTGATAAAATCGCAAGGGATTATCTTTCAAAAGTGGCGCCTGATGGCTTTGAGTTTTCGCATTCTCTGGGGCATGGAATAGGACAGGCTGTGCACCAAGCACCACCAACGCTTTCACCATTGACCGATAAAAATTTCAAATTAAAACCCAATATGACTTTTACAATTGAACCGGGGTTATATAAAGAAGGGGAATTTGGCATAAGGCTTGAAAATTCTTGCTATCTTGATAAAAATAAAAAAATTCAATCGTTTTCAAAATTTCCTTATGAAAAAAATCTGATAGATTTTGATATGTTGGATAAAAAAGAGCTCGAAGCTCTGAAAGAATGGGGGCTAAATGAGTAATATTATTGAACTTACAAGCATAAACAATGATATCGTTAAAAAAACTTATTCGCTCGTTTTGAAAAAAAATAGAGATGAAAAAATCCTTCTTGAGGGCGAAAAATCTGTGCTAGGGGCACTTGAAGCAGGGTATAAAATTATAGACCTCTTTTTTGAAGACGAAAAGTTTAATTTTGAAGCTCAAAATAAATATAAAGTAAACAAAAAAATCTTAGAAAAATTAAGCACTACAAAAAGCCCAGCGCCTGTAATTGCAACAACAGCAAGGCCAAGCGCTAAAACATCAGACTTTTTAAAATTTAAAAAAATCGCACTTTTTGAAAATATTAAAGACACCGGCAACCTTGGCACGATTTTGCGCTCCGCGGAAGCTTTTGGGATAGAAGGGATTATCTTAGAAGGAAATTCGACAGACCCATATTCTTCAAAAGTAATTCGCGCGTCAGCAGGCAATATTTTCAAAATGCCAATTCTTGAAAACGCAGACCTTGAAACATTTAAAGGCACTCACAAGTTTCTTACAACGGTTGTTTCAGGGGGCAGTAAATTAGCAAAAGAAGATACAAAAGGCAATTTTATAATAGTTTTCGGCTCTGAAGCAGATGGCGTGAGCAGGGAAATTTTAACTTATTCCGACAAAAACATAACTCTTCCAATTAAAAAAACGGTAGAATCGCTCAACCTTGCTGTTTGCGCCTCAATATTTTTCTATGAAATTTCAAAATCAGAGTAAACCTTCAATATATTTTAAAATTTCGTCATTATACATTGAGTTTTTAACAGAAAACGGCAAACATGCACAGCCAAAATATTTTTCGATTTTTTTAGTTTTTGTAAAAACTTCGTTTCTTGAAATATAATCGCATTTTGTCATAACCGCAAAAACAGGAACTGAATTGACTTTCAGCCAATCGTTCATCTGAAAATCATTTTTTTGAATTTCATGACGCGCGTCAATAAATTGGATTGCAGATTTTAAAACATCGCGCTTCAGTAAATACTCTTCTAAGTTTTTTTGCCATTCAGCTTGCACACTTTGCGAAACTTTAGCATAACCATAGCCAGGGAGGTCTGCAATCACAAAATCTTCATTTATTTGAAAAAGATTAATGAGCCTTGTTTTCCCAGGTTTATTTGACGTTTTTGCAAGCTTACCGTTTTTTGCAAGGGCATTTATAAAACTTGATTTTCCAACATTAGAGCGCCCCAAAAGCGCAAACTCGGGCAGATTTAATTCAGGGCACAACTTAAGATTAGGAGAACTAATTATGAACTTTGCTTGTCGAATTTTCATTTAATTTTTTCTCCGCTAATAATCTCTTTTTGTACGCAACCGTCATTAATAAATTGCACATTTTGTCTGAATTAACAACTGTCATTTGGATTTTATCACGGTCGAGCATAGAAACATTCACGGATTTATTTTGAGGATTGCCGCTATTTATGCCAACAACTTGGATTATGGCATTTCTAAGTACGCTCAAAGGTTGTGCCACGAATAATTCAAAAGATTTTGAAATAATGTTTCCCATATTTATATAAAACCCGACCAAAATAATTTTTTACAGTATAATATATTTAATAATTTTAAACAAGGAGAAAAAATGTATCACGAAATTACACCTGAAGGGTTTGGCATAGCAATTGAAAAAGATAAAGACTTATTTTCAGACAAATCTGAATTTCAAACAGTGGATGTTTTCCACTCTAGAGCTTTTGGAAATGTGCTAACGCTTGACGGTTTGATGATGGTAACTGAAAGAGATGAGTTTTTCTATCATGAAATGATAACTCACATTCCTATGCTAACTCACAAAAACCCTGAAAACATTTTAATTGTTGGCGGTGGCGACGGTGGTACTGTTCGTGAACTTTTGAAGCATAAATGCGTAAAACATATTGATATGGTTGAAATTGACGGTATGGTAATTGAAGCAAGCAAAAAATTCTTCCCGACAGTTTCATGCGGGCTGGATGACCCAAAAGTTTCGGTGCTAGTTCAAGATGCAATTGAATTTATCAAAGGAAAAGAAAATTTATATGATATAGCGCTTATCGACTCAACTGACCCAATCGGCCCAGGGGAAGGCTTATTTAACACAGAATTTTACGGCAACTTGAAACGCGCTATGAAAGCTGGCGGAATTGTTGTTCCTCAAACAGAAGGGCCCTTCGCGCAATCTGAAAATATGAGAAAAACATACGCGCTACTTCGCAAAGTGTTTAAATATGTTGCGCCATACGTTGGCCCAATGCCGACATACCCAGGGGGATATTGGTCTTGGGGCTTCTGCTCTGATGATGTTGAGCCACCATTCAACAATTCTTGTGTTGATGATGTGCGTGCAGAAGAAATTGCAAAAACTTGCAAAATATATAATAAAGAACTGCATTCAGCAGTTTTTGCCGTTCCAAACTTTGTGAAAGAACTTGCAAATGGCTAATTTTGAAACCAAAAAATTAGAGTATGGCTTGAAGGGCGAAATTGAAATTCCTGCGGATAAATCTATTTCGCACAGGTCGCTCATTATTGGCTCTCTCGCAAAAGGAAAGATGAAAATAGAAAATTTTTCCTCCGCTGAAGATTGCGCCTCAACATTAAAAATTCTATCTGAACTTGGCGCAAAAATTGAAAAAGAAAGTAACACCTTGTATGCGGATTTTTCAGCTTGCTACAGGGAACCTAAAAGCATTTTAGATTGCGGAAACTCGGGAACCACAATGCGCCTTATGTCTGGCATTTTGGCAGCCCAAAATTTCACCTCAACTCTCTGCGGGGACGAAAGCTTAACAAAACGTCCGATGAAAAGAGTGACTGTGCCATTATCTTCTATGGGCGCGCATATCGAAAGCACAGATGGACATGCTCCGCTCAAAATAACAGGTGGCAAATTAAATTCTATAAAATATGAAAGCAAATTGGCTTCTGCGCAGGTTAAATCTTGCTTAATGCTTGCAAGCATTGCTCAAAACTTGCCTCTGGAATACACAGAGCCAACTCTTTCGAGAAACCACACAGAGAGAATGCTTGAATATTTTGGCGGAAAAATTGAAACGTGCGAACTTAAAGACAAAGTTCAGATAAAATTTGACAAAATGGAGCTCACCGCGCGAGATTTATACATCGCGGGCGACATTTCATCTGCCGCGTTTTTTATGGTTATGGCGCTTCTTGTTCCAAATTCTGAAATTATCATAAAAAATGTTGGGGTGAATGAAACGCGCTCCGGAATTTTGGATGTGCTTTTTGATATGGGTGCAGATATTGAAATTTTAGATAAAAAATTAATTTCAGGCGAAGAAGTTGCAAATATTAAAGTAAAATACACTAAAAACCTGCGCGCGACAACAATTTCAGGCAAAATTATTCCAAGGCTTATAGATGAAATTCCAACCCTTGCCCTTCTTATGACACAAGCGGATGGAGTGTCTGTCATAAAAGACGCGGGGGACTTAAGGAATAAAGAATCCGACAGGCTAAAAACCGTGTATGATGAACTAACAAAGCTTGGCGCAAAAATTGAAGAAAAAGAAGACGGGCTTGTGATTTATGGCAAAACCCCGTTGAGTGGCGGCAAAACTTTAAATACATACTGTGACCACAGGCTTGCAATGACTTGGTTTATTGCGGGGCTTGTGTGCGAAACTCCAATTACCATTGATGGCTTTGAATGGCACAAAACTTCATTTCCTGAATTTTTGGACAAATTCAACTCGCTTTTAAAATAATCGTTACAGCAGCCTAAACTGTGGTATACTAAATATAGGATTTAATTAGGTGAGATTTATGAAAAATAAAAAACAAGCATTCACTCTTGCAGAAGTTCTTTTAGTGCTTGCAATAATTGGCGTTATAGCAGCGGTCACAATCCCAGCCATTATGCAACAATCAAGCGAAAAGAAGTTTGCGACGCTGGCGAAAAAAGCTCAATCGACATTGCAAAATGCCATAGACCTTAAAATTGCCACCGTTCCGATTGGCCCAGGGGATATGGGAACTAATATTTTCGGATGGCTTCTCGACGGGGAAGACGATGGAACAAACACATTAAAGGCTGCAAAGACAAGCTCAAATTCAAGAACCATACAGACTCCGGACGGAATGATTTTTTATGACAATACGGGTACTTGTAGTACATCTAGCACAAAAACAAATTTACTTGGTTGCAGTTTTGAAATAAGGCTGGATTTGAATGGCTCAGAAGGCCCCACAAAAACAACCGTTGAAAATGCTTCAACTACATTATACGCAGCAAGAAGAGATAAAAAAGCGTATGATGAAATATTTTTTAGAATTCTACAAGAAGGAAAAGTTATTTTTTGCACCTCTGCAACTTGCTCAGGAACAATAATTGAAGAAGATAAACGCGCACAAAAATACTTAGGATTATAGATATTATTTAAAAAGCCCTCATGTGAGGGCTTTTAGTTTATGAATTGCGTGTTTATTTTAAACTTCGATATATTCTTTTAATTTTTTAGAACGATTTGGGTGGCGAAGTTTGCGGAGCGCTTTTGCTTCGATTTGACGAATTCTTTCACGAGTAACGCCAAATAGTTGGCCAACTTCTTCCAAAGTTCTTTGTCTGCCGTCGTCCATACCAAAACGAAGTCTTAAAACATCTCTTTCGCGAGGAGAAAGCGAAGATAAAACTTCAGCCAAGTCTTCTCTTAAAAGTTCGTGAGCTACAGTTTTTACAGGAGCGTCAGCATCTTTATCTTCAATAAAATCGCCAAGGCGAGAGTCTTCTTCTTTACCAACAGGAGTTTCAAGGCTCAATGGCTCTTGTGCCACTTTCACAATTTCGCGAAGTTTATTGATAGAAATTCCCATTTCAGCTGAAAGTTCTTCTTCGGTCGGCTTGCGGGCAAGTTCTTGCGCAAGTTTTCTTGTAACTTTTTTAAGTTTATTAATTGTTTCAACCATGTGAACAGGAATTCTGATTGTTCTAGCTTGGTCTGCAATTGCACGAGTGATTGCTTGACGTATCCACCAAGTTGCATAAGTTGAGAATTTGTATCCTCTTTCGTGGTCAAATTTTTCAGCAGCACGGATTAAACCCAAATTGCCTTCTTGAATAAGGTCAAGGAATAACATGCCTCTACCTACATATTTTTTCGCAATTGAAACAACAAGGCGCAAGTTCGCTTGAACAAGTTTTCTTTTTGCAATCGCGCCAAGCTTGCCGCCTGCAACAATTTTGCGCGCTAAATCAATTTCTTCATCAGCAGATAATAGTTTAATTCTGCCAATTTCACGCAAATACATTCTAACAGGGTCGTCAACTGAAATACCTTTTGGCATAGTGACATCTGCTTCGCCATCTTCTTCATCAGCTCTTGAATCAAAATATGCGCCTGAAAGCGTGCCTTCCATGCTCATTATACCTTGGTTTCTAATAATATTTGAAATGTTATCAGTTTCTAAACCAGTACTTTCATAAAAATTGTCTTCTTCTGGGGTTTGGTTTTTGTCCATTACAGAAACCATAGAATCTTCGGCATTTTTTCTTCTGCTCATTAAAATAGCTCCATTCTTAATTTTGTAGGGTGTATTTCTCGTAAATTTCTTTCGAAATTTCTATTTTTTCCTTTTCGGATAAATCGTGGGACATAAATTTGTTGCGAATTTTCTCTTTTTCAATTTCTTTTTCTATGTTGTTAAGTCGTTCGAAAGTTTCGCACATTGCTTGGGTATATTCTTCATATGTCAATTTCTCATACTCATTCGAGGAATATATAAAATTAACAACTTGTTTTTGAATATCTGTGTCGTTACAAAACTCCAAAATAATTTTTTTTGCTAATTCACTATTATTATTTACCTCGCAAAGTGATTTGTCAATGGCGCGAAGAAGGTCGAAATTCAAGCTATCCAAGGCTTTATACCCTGAAATCAATTGTTGAAAATACACCTTTTTTTCAGGCGATGAAGCAACAAGCCCAAGTTTCACAAGATTTTCTTCCATTCTCTTGTGCCTTGAAACCGCGCTATTATCAACGACTTTCACCGTATTTCGATTTATTTCGCTATCTGATTTTGCAAATGTTTCAGTTTGTAACAATTTTATCTGTTTTCTTAATATATGTTCATCAACCTTTATTCTAAAGGCACTGTTTTTTATATACTCGGCAAGAATTACCGGATTTTTAATTTCCACCAAAATTTCAGCTATTTGGTGTACAATTGACCCTTTTTCTTGTGGGGTCATATCAGGCGCCATCTGTGCATAAACTTGCTCCAGCGTATAATCAAGGTAAAGAGGCGAATTTTTAACTTGCTCTAAATAACCTTCTGCGCCAAATTCTCTGATAATTTCATCAGGGTCTTTCCCGCCAATTTGAGGAACAACGCGAATTTCGCAAACATTGTTTGAAGAATCCGCATAGTTTGAGTCGTATTGTTTAATGTTGCCTAAATTTGCAAAAATTTGTTTTATAACTTCGCTGCCGTTTTTAACAGCTTTTCTTCCTGCTGAATCTGAATCAAACGCAAGGTAAATTCTTCTTGATTGCATGTAACGGCTAAGAAGCTTAATATGCTGCGGAGTAAGCGCTGTTCCGCATGAAGCAACAGTGTTTTTGACGCCATTTACTTGCGCTGAAATAACATCAAAATAACCTTCCATAATAATTACGGAATCTGCTTCTTTAATCGCGTCTTTTGCGGAATTTAAGCCATATAAAATTGAGCTTTTGTTATAAATTTTGCTATCAGGCGAATTTAAATATTTCGGGTTTTGTCCGTCCATAATGGCACGGGCGCCAAACGCAACGGGCGAATCATAAGTGTCAAAAATCGGAATAATAATTCTATTTTTAAATCTGTCATACACTCTCCCATCTTTTTCATAGACAAGCCCTGCCCCAAGAAGCTCGTCATTTGTAAATTCTTTTTTCAATTCGCTAACAAGGGCATCGTTTGAATTAGGAGCAAGCCCAAGCCTGAATTTTGTTATTGCAACTTCGCCGACACCTCTTTTTTCAAGATACTCAAGCGCACCTTTATTATTCAAAAGGTTGTTGTGGAAAAATTTCATCGCAAGGTCCACGGCATGCAAAAGAACATCTTTTTCTTTTTTGCTTTGTTCAATTTTATCTGCACTTAAGCCCCTTGGGAGCTCGATTCCCAATATATTTGCCTGCTCTTGCACAACTTCTGAAAAACTTTGATTATTATATTTCATCAAAAAGCTTAAAACATCGCCACCTGCGCCACAGCCAAAACACTTAAAAATTTGTTTTGAAGGAGTGACAACAAAAGAAGGTGTTTTTTCGTTGTGAAACGGGCAAAGCCCCATATAATTATGCCCTGATTTTTTAAGCACAACATATTTTGATATAGTTTCAACTATATCAAGTGAATTTTTGATTTGTTCGACTGCGCTTTGATATGAAATTTCTGCCATTAATTCTTAAATCGTGCTTCTTTTAGATTGACTTCTTCTCTTCTTGTTAACTTTTTAACACTGTTGAAAATATTTTTAAACCCTAAAATGCAAAAAAATTTAAAAAAGTTTACAGTTTAGATTTTATTTCTCTATATGTTTTTAGTGCAAATTGGTCGCTCATTCCTGCAACATAGTCTATCGCAAGCTGTTCACACTCTTTTTCTTTGTAGTAATTAAACAAATCTATGACTATATCTTTAACGTTTTGTTCTCTTTTTTTAGCTCGTTCGTTAAAATATACATTTTCAAACATCCAAGCGCGAAGTTTATTCATATATTCCATACATTCTTCGCCAATCAATATTTCAGGCTGGTTTACACTGTGCAAATATATATCTTGAACAACTTTTGTAATTCTTTGGTTTTTCTTAAATCCAAAATATTCTAAAAATTCTCTAGGAATGTCTGTAATTTTTATAACTTTTTTTCTTATAGCATCTTCTATGTCATGGTTTAAATATGCAATTCTATCTGAAATTTTAACAATCTGCCCTTCAAGAGTGCAAGGCTTTTGAGGCCCTGTGTGGTTTAAAATGCCATCTATTGTTTCATGGCACAAATTCAATTTTTCAATGTGTTTTACCACTCGAACGCTATGAACATTGTGCGAAAAACCATTAGTTGCAACATGGTTAAGCGCGTCTTCGCCGGAGTGTCCAAAAGGGGTGTGCCCAAGGTCATGCCCCAAGGCAATTGCTTCTGTCAAATCTTCATTTAAATTTAAAACTCGCGCGATTGTTCTTGAAATTTGAGAAACTTCGAGAGTGTGCGTAAGACGTGTCATAAGGTGGTCATTTGTTGGGTTAAAGAAAACTTGAGTCTTTCTTTTGAGCCTTCTAAATGCTTTAGAGTGCAAAATTCTATCCCTATCGCGCATAAAAGGCGTTCTAAACGCGCATTCTTCTTCAAAATTTTCTCTTCCTTTAGAGTTTACAAATTTCATAGCATAAGGAGAAAGTGTTTCTTCTTTTTCTTTATACATTTCAATTATATTTTCTAAATTGTTTTCCATATTAACCCTAGTTTTTAACAACTTCGATTTTTTCAAAATTTGTAAGATAAGGCAAGTGCTCTTCGCGGATTAATTCCCCAGGGAGAAGAACCGAAATCCCAGGGGGGCAAAGCGCAATAATTTCAGAGCAAATGCGCCCAACTGCCTCTTCTTTTTTAACCACTTCTTTTTCGCAAAAATATGCAATTCTTGGTGTCATGATAATTTCAGGGTCCACAAGAGGGGTGTATTTTACAACATTTTCAGTTGTTTTTGTATAATTTCTCGAAGCAATCTTTTTAAAGCAGTCTAAAAGATACTCAAACTCGCTTTTCTTGCCCCCGATGTTAGATAATATCAAAATCCCTTCATCAGAAGCAGATTCGACTTCCACCCTAAATTCTTCTTCTAAAATCTTTTCAAGCTCAACTCCGGATAAACCCTTAACTTTAATAAAAATCTTTGTTGGGTCAAAATTTAGTTGGTCTTTTTTAGATAATACAGACACATTTTTAATATTTTTTGCCCTATCTCTAAAATAAAGCGCGTTATCTATCGCATTATCAATCAATTCCAAGCCTTTTTCAGAATTCAGATAAGCGCGTGCGGAATCTAAACTTGCAAGAAACAACATTGAAGGGCTTGTTGAATGTATCATCATCAAGGCTCTTTCAACTTCATCAGGGTCAAGCAGAGAATTATGTGCAATGTGCAACATCGAGCTTTGAACCATTGAGCCGCCTGTTTTATGCAAAGAATTAACAACTGCGTCTGCCCCAAGCTCAAGCGCCGTTTGGGGAAGCCTGTCGCTGAAATTCCAAAGCGAGCCGTGCGCCTCATCAACAATTAAAGGCACATTATATTTTTTGCAAACCTTGGAAATTGCTTTGATATCTGAAATTACGCCTTCATACGTCGGGTTTGTAATCCACACAAGTGCAATATTCGGGTTGTTTTTTAATTTTTTCTCAACATCGCTTGCGCTAACCGCGCCAAAAATTGCCCAATCGTCTAATTTTTTAGGAATAAGCCAATTAGGTTCCGCCCCTGTAATTACCATCCCGCAAAGCACGGACCTGTGGCAGTTTCTGCCTATTAAAATCTGACTGTTTGGTTTTGTTGCGCCAAGCGCGAGAGCAAGGTTTCCAACAGTTGACCCGCCTGTTAAAAAGAATGTTCTTTGAGCGCCAAAAGCCTCTGCCGCAAGTTTTAGCGCACGTTTAATTGCGCCTGTTGCAGGGTGCAATGTGCCTAAATTATCAAATTCATCTGTTGTATCAAGCGCAAAAACATCTTTTCCGACCAAATCAACAAATTTTGGCATAATTGCCGCCCCGCGATTATGCCCGGGGATATGAAAACCGGTCATGGGATTTTTCTTGTAAGCGTTGAGCGCTTCAAGGATTGGGGCTTTTATATTTGATTTTTTCTTTCTTTTAAAAAACAATCTTTTTAAATTTATCATTCTAAAATTATTACATGAAAACAAAACAAAGTAGCAAAAAAATAATTTTTCATGTTTTATACATACATCTATTCCATTTCATAAAACAAAATGTTATAATAGTTTCGTTTTGTGAAGGTAAATGACGAGGTAAAATGGTTGATAACAGATCAGCCGGTGTTTTGGGTATAGGCGGCAGCTTTAATTTTAAATCTGGCGACATATCAGGAACAGCAGCTAAAACCAGTGACGATAAACAAGATCAAGGCACGGAATATTTCTTGTACGAACAAAATGAAGACGAACAAGAACAAAAAGAAAAATACCGTGACAGGTCAAACGAACTGCGCGCTTCTCTAAACTCTCTTGCAGTCATAAATTCCGCAAATATCAGGCTTAGAAAAGCCAAAGAAAAAGCTTTAGAAAAAACTCAAAAGAAAGCGGCAAATTCCTCGGAAGACTTTGACATTGATATTGACGAAGACTAATTTTTAAAGAGGATATTATGCCAACAATAATTGAAGATATTACGGCAAGGCAAATTTTAGATTCACGAGGAAACCCAACAATAGAAACAGATGTTGTGCTCTCTTGTGGTGTTGTAGGCAGAGCTTCCGTGCCATCCGGCGCTTCGACCGGTATAAACGAAGCACAAGAACTTAGAGATGGCGACGACTCTATGTATCTTGGGCGCGGGGTTTTGCAAGCGGTTGATAATGTAAACTCTATTATTGCACCTGAACTTATTGGGCAAAACGCCTCAAACCAACAAGAAATAGACAGATTAATGATTATTCTTGATGGCACTGAAAATAAATCGAGGCTCGGCGCGAATGCAATTTTAAGCGTTTCTTTAGCCATCGCTCGCGCTTGTGCGCTCGCTTTTGAAATGCCACTTTACAGATACTTAGGCGGAATTAACGCACTTGTTCTTCCAACCCCTATGATGAATGTTTTAAATGGCGGAATGCACGCGGATAACAGCGTTGATTTTCAGGAATTTATGATTGTTCCGGCAAGCGCTGTTAATTTTCAAGACGCGGTTCGCATTGGTTCAGAAGTTTTCCACAGCTTAAAAAAAGTTTTGCAAGACAAAGGGCACATTACATCAGTTGGCGATGAAGGCGGTTTCGCGCCAAATCTTTCCTCGAACGAAGAAGCGCTCCAAGTGCTGCTTGAAGCAATTGAAGAAGCAGGCTATACAACAGATGATGTGAAAATTGCTTTAGATGTCGCCTCAAGCGAATTTTATTGGGACGGAAAATATACGCTAAAAGGCGAAAATAGAGTTCTCACAAGCGACGAAATGGTTGATTTTCTTGAAGTTTTAGTTAACAAATATCCAATTATTTCAATTGAAGACGGGCTTGCAGAAAACGACTTTGAAGGCTGGAAAAAGCTCACTCAAAGGCTTGGCGGGAAGTGTCAGCTTGTGGGCGATGACCTTTTTGTTACAAACACGGAACTATTAAAAAAAGGAATTGAGGAAAATTACGCGAACTCAATTTTGATTAAGGTTAACCAAATCGGCACATTAACTGAAACCTTAGACGCTGTGAATATGGCGCAAAGCGCGGGCTATAAAGCAATCGTGTCGCACCGCTCCGGCGAAACGGAAGACACTTTCATTGCAGATTTAGCAGTTGCATTAAATGCAGGGCAAATTAAAACGGGCTCGCTTTCTCGCTCCGATAGGGTTGCGAAATATAACCAATTAATCCGCATAGAGCAACAATTAGGCTCTTCTGCAAAATACTTGGGGCTCACGGCTTTCAACGGTCAAAAAGCTTCGCTCATGTGCCCGATGTATTAATTAAGCTCACACACAAGCGATTGCGTTATTTTTTACCTTTATTTATTAGGGAATTGCCTAACAAATTTTGCTGCAATTTTATTAAATAGTCCGTGTTATATTGCTTGTTGTAATTTTTAAAAGCCTGATTTAATGCATATTGCATAATATCTTCATCAGTTATATTTGGATTTTGCTTAACGTAGTTGCGCCCAATCTCATTGTTTTCTAAATCTATTAATGTATCATTTAATGTTTTGCGTAAATATTTTGGGTAATTTAGACCTCTGTCTTGAGCCATATAAATAAATGGTTCTGTCAGAAAATCCCAGCCTTCCTTTATATAACCCAAAGGTTCAGCCAATAACCCATAGCTTTGTTGATATTTTGCCGAACCTACAATATGACGCATAGAATTTTTAATATTAAGCCCTCTCGAAGTATTGGTTATGTTTATATTAGGTCTTTTATAAAATTCTTCAAGCGCACGATTTGTTTTTACCCAATCACGAGCCACGTTCAAGGATGATAATTTTTCCCTAAATTCAACAGAGCTTTTCAATAAGTTTTGCTTTAAATCATCTTGCATTTTATACCTCCATTCTGTAATATGTAGTTACTATGTTTGCAAAATATTCTTTAACAATTCTAAAGATATTTTTTACTTTGTTAAAAGTATTGCTTATTTTAACTTTCTTTATTTCTGCAATCGCAGAAATTCTATCGGGAACTGCGACGGTTGCAAAAATGCTTGTGAGCTCGCTTTTTGCAATAGTAATTTTATTAAGCCTTTTTCTCCCCATAAAATACAAAAAAGCAAAATTAGCATTGGATATAACTTTAGCAATTTTTGTTGCGCCTGCATTAACATTCTTACTCTTTTGCTGGTTTGCCATAAAATAAAAACTCGTATCAATGGTTTTTCTTTAAGTAAATATGCCATAGAATACAGTTGCTAATAATGAAAATCTTGCTCAAGATTGCAAACTTTCAACGGTCAAAAAGCTTCGCTCATGTGCCCGATGTATTAATTATTTATAAATTCTTCAACTCTTCAAGCACGCCGCGGAGTGCGATTTTAACGTGAGCATAATTCAAACCGCCTTGCATATAAACCGCATAAGGCTCGCGAAGCGGCCCATCCGCAGATAATTCCATAGTCGAACCTTCAATGAAACTGCCCCCTGCCATAATAAGTTTGTTTTCATACCCGGGGACATCGTCAGGAATTGGAGTGAGGTGCGAATCTACAGGAGAATATTTTTGAAGCGCCCTGCAAAATGCTTTTTGCATTTCTGGGTCTTCAAGTTTTATCGCTTGAATTAAATCCGTCCTCTTCTCTTTTGAGCGAGGGTAAGTTTTAATATTTATATTCTCAAAAGTTTTAGCCGCAAGAATTGCGCCTTTATGAGCTTCCGCCACAACGGAAGGCGCCATAAAAAAGCCTTGCAACATAACACGAGTTTGATTAAACATCGCGCCACCTTCGCCATATATCCCAGGGGCAGTGAGCCTTGCAGCGCATTGGTCAACCAAATCGGCGCGCCCTGCGATGTAACCGCCTGCTTCCACAATTCCGCCACCCGCGTTTTTAATTAAACTTCCGCAAATGATGTCTGCGCCAACTTCAAGCGGCTCTCTATCTTCAACAAATTCGCCGTAACAATTATCCACAAAGCAAATTGCGCGCGGATTTTGCTTTTTAACTATATCAACAATGCGCCCTATTTCATCAATTGAAACCGATGGGCGAAGGTTATACCCCCTTGACCTTTGAATTTCAACGACTTTCACATTGTCATTCATTTTTCTTATAATTTCGCCAAAGTCAACAAGTTTATCTCCGATAAGAGGAATTTCAAGATAATCAACGCCGTGCCCCCAAAGGCTTTCAGGGGTTTTTGTTTTATGCCCGATAAGCTCTTCTAAAGTGTCATACGGCGTGCCCGTTGCAGACATCAAGGTATCGCCCATTCGAAGCAACCCAAACAAAACGCAAGCAATTGTGTGCGTGCCTGAAACAAAATGCGGGCGAACAATTGCTTTTTCCGCTTTAAATGCTTGAGCAAAAACTTTGTCCAAAGCCTCGCGCCCCATGTCGTCGTGCCCATAGCCCGTTACGGTGTAGAAATGTTCTTCGCCAATTTTATTATCCATAAAAGCTTGAAGAACCTTTTCTTGGTTATATTCTTTAATTCTGTCTATCTCTTCAAAACGAGCTTTAACCTCTTCTTCAGACTTTTTAATTATTTCCCTTGGGTCTTCTTTAATTCTAATTTTCACTGCCATATTTTATGTGTCACTTTCAAAATTTTTGTTAATTAATTTTTCAAAATCGGAAGGTTTAACTTCTTGAATAAAGTTTTTAAATTCTTCTTCCTCTTGTTTATCTTTTTCAGAATTTATTGAAATTGCGCCGCGTGCCATAACTTCTGCTGAAACATAAATTGGCGCTTTAGCGCGAAGTGCGATAGAGATTGCGTCAGACGGCCTTGAATCTACATAAATTTCTTCGCCATTCATATTTTCAATCACAATTGTTGCAAAATATGTTTGCTCGTTCACATCCGTAATTTCAACATATTTCAATTCACTGCCTGTTTGTTCAACAAAATCAACAAATAAGTCGTGTGTCATTGGGCGCGTGCTTGGGATATTTTCAATTTTCCTAATAATCGAACTTGCTTCAGCCGAGCCAATCCAAATTGGAAGCGCTTTTCTATTATCTAAATCATTAAGCACAACAATTGGTGTTCCTGTTCTGGTATCAAGTGCTATGCCCATAACATTCATTTCAATCATGTTTATCATTCCTTTACTAATAAAAGCATTATACAATACTTTCGAGATTTTGTAATAAAAAATTGTAATTTCGGTATATTGTTTTATAATTAACCTATGAAATTTTGGTTAAAAGTTTTTCTCATAATAACCGTTAGCTTTGCGGTTTTTGGCTATCTTATTTTTTTAAATATTCCAAGATTTATAAACACGGAAAAAATTATTTCTCACATTGAAAAAAAGACTAATCTTGAGATAATTTTAGAAAATTTTTCAATTAAACCAAGGTTGTTTTTAGCCTGCACAATAAGTTTTGATAACTTGAAAGTGAACCGCCCAAATAAAGAAAATGTTTTATCTGTAGAAAAATTCTATTTAGATAATTCCAGAAATAATTTTTTACTTAAAAGAAATACCATAATAAACATAGAGGATTTCAAGTTTGCAATTAAAAATGCCAAAAAAACTGATTTTGATATCCACAAATTAGAAAAATATTTAAAAAAACAAAATAGTTTAAAACTGTCTGTTAAAAATTATTCAATTACCTCAATTGATGATAAAACACATACAAAATCGGGGGTTGAGGGCAAAAATTTTACTTTTGATTTAGATAAAAAAAACATAGAAACAAAACTTCAAGGAAATGTTAAATCAAAGGGCAAAATTGCGCCATTTGAATTTTATTTGAAAGGCAAAAATTCTTTTAAAAATATTGATTTCAAAAATTGCGAGATAAAACTCAATGCGCCAAACATTGATTTAGAGATGTTATCGCCTTATTTTGCACCATACGAGCTTGCGCCAAGCGACATAAAAGGGAATGTAAGCGCAAATGTTTATTCTAAAGAAGGCGCCCTTGCAGGCGAAATTACTGTTTCAAACTTAAAAATAGTTGATGAAAATTATAATATTAAACAAAGCAAAACAATTAAAATCACGCCAAGCATAAGCATTGCAAAAGAAAACCTAAATTTTTCAAGTACGGGCATAAAATCTAATAAAATAGACATTTTATTAAATGGCGAAATTAAAAATTATTTATCAAAAAAACCTGAACTAAACATTAATTGCAAACTTAAAAACACATCTCTTGAAGAATTAACTTGGCTTGCGCCAAATTTTATCGAAAAAGAATTTTATTCAATAAAAAAACTTAAAAAATATGGCGCGGAAGCAACTTTAAATGGTGAAATTAATGTTTCAGGAAGCGGCACAACCCCCGATGTTTACGGAAAAATAGATATTTCAAAAATCATCGTTTTAAAAAATGCGCTGCGCCTTCCGCCATCTTATGGTACAGCGGAATTTAAAAAAGATAAAGTTGATATTTCAGTGTATGCATACGCTGGTGGCGCAGAATGGGTTGATGTCAAAGGAACAGCTGAATTATACGGCAGAAGAGCTGGCGAATTTAAAATCACATCTTCAAAACAAGTTAATTTAAAAACGGCAGAAACCGTGCTTCTTGCAGTGCAAGATGTTGTTATGTTCCCGCTTGGGCCAATTCCTTTGCTCGATATTGATGGCATTGGCTCAATTGATTTATATATCAAAGGAACAAGGGCAAAAGGAATACTTGATGGCTGGTTTAAATTTGATAAAGTAAATTTGAAGTTTAAGAACGCTAAAAGCGGTCTAAATTCAGGGCGCGGCACAATTTTATTTAAAAAAGATAAGATTTTATTTAATGGCATTTTTGCAAAATTAAAATCAGCGCCTGTTAAAATCAATGGCAATGCGGATTTAGAAGCAAATGTGTTTATGGATATTTTGGCAAGCGAAGTTTCAAATAGAGATGTTTTTGAGATTATAAAAGAAAATATTCCGCAAGAAAAAATCAAAAAGTTTGAAATTTTAAATCAAATAAATTTCAAAACAAACACAAATATTTCCTTTAAACACAAATTTAACATTGATTTTTCAGACATAAAGCTCTCTGAATTAGGGCTTGTGGGGAAAATTAATTTTATAAACTCAAACGAGCAAGATATTAAACAAAAAAGCGGTCAAATCATAATTAAAAATAATAAAATCAAAGCAGAAAACCTTGATTTGCTCTTCAAAGGCGCAAACATCTTAGCAAACGCAACAATAGATAATGTTTTCAGCGCAGAACTCAACACTAAAAACCCAAACAAGAAAAAACCAAACGTTAAAGGAAATATAAAACTTGATAATTTCACACTAAACCGGATAAAAGAAGAATTGAATAAATTTTTCCCGCAAAATAAACTTAAAATTTTATCCAATTTTGAAGATTTTAACGGCGCAATCACAGCTGATGTGAATTTTAACAACGCAGAATTTGATGGCAATATTAACCTGTCTGATATTTCGTGTTTTGATAAAATAAAAAAGGTGAAAATCCTTGTTAATTCAGGAAAAATCAAACTTAAAAAAGATAAACTCACGCTTGACGCGCTAAACATAAACTACGGCGAAATTCCAATATATTTTAACGCAATTATCTCAAACATAAAAAACCCTCGCCCATATCTTGATTCGCGCTTTGCAATCAGCTTAAACGAAGATAATGTCGACAAATATATAAATAAAAATCTCGTTTACCCGATAAAAATTAAAGGAGAAGTCTTAGGAACAGGCATTTTAAAAGGCTATCCGGATGATTACATGTTATACACAACATCCACCCTCAACCCAAACAATGATATTTATTATATGGGGGCAAATCTTGGAGATGTGGCAAGCAAAAGAGAATTGAAGACCGTTATAAATTTTAAAGGAAATAACGCAAATATTCATAAAATTGAATATTTGAAATATGTCACCTCTCAAAATAACCGCCCGACCGCGCTTCCTATGGTTAGGGTTTCAGGAAACATTTTTTCTAAAAATAACAACATAACTCTAAATAATTTAAAAATTAAAACGCACAACCCGACAAGCGCAAAAATTTTCAATATTTTATTTAAAAAATCCATATTGAAACAAGGGCATTTCACGTCAGATATGGTGCTAAACGGCACGGGCGATGATTTAAAAATTTCAGGCAGCGCAACGCT
Organism: uncultured Gammaproteobacteria bacterium; assembly: GCA_964570895.1. GTDB lineage: Bacteria > Cyanobacteriota > Vampirovibrionia > Gastranaerophilales > Gastranaerophilaceae > RGIG1918. The sequence continues at coordinate 48,205 of CAZMZD010000002.1, read as the reverse complement.
TGATAACATAAACATTCCGCTCTATAACGCAAAAATTAATAACGCAAAATTTAATTTTCAAGAAAATGTAATAATCTCAACTTTTAAAGGAGAGGCTTATAATTCAGATGTTTTAATTAACGCAGTTGCCGAAAACAAAACGAAACTTCCTCTTGTCATTGACAAAATGGACATTGAAAGCAAAACTTTTGACATAGGAAAAATTTTAAACGAATTTGCAACATTTAATAATATCAAACGGCACGAATATATATTCGCAGGGGAGCAACTCGGGCTAAACCCAAAAGATTTAATAATTAAAAATGGAGAATTTAGAGCAGAAAATGTGCAACTATATGATATAACCGCAAAAAATATGCAGGCAAAATTTAACCTTCTTAAAAACTCTCCATTCAAATTTAATGATGTGGTTTTCGATATCGCAGGCGGAGAAGTTAAATCGGCGGGCGAATACGATTTCAATACAAACTCTGTCGCGCTGAATGCTAAAATCAATTCTTGCGAAGCAGACGAACTTACAAAAAGCTTCCTTGGAATATCGGGGCAAATATATGGAAAATTAGACGGCGGAGTTACACTCAAAGCAAACAAATTAAACACACCGGAAGGAATTAAGACGCTTACAAGCAATGTGTGGTTTGAAATAAAAAATGGCAAAATGCCAAAACTTGGCTCTCTCGAATATTTAATCAGAGCCGGAAATTTATATAAAAGCGGGGTTTTTGGGCTAACCCTAAACAATGTAATAGATGTTTTAATTCCATATAAAACAGGCGATTTTCAAGCAATTAACGGCACTTTAAATATCCAAAACGGAATTATTGAAAAACTTGAAATATTCACTCAGGGCAAAAACATGAGCTTATATCTCGTTGGAAGCTATAATATTTTAAACAATTTTGCAAACATTGAACTTCTTGGAAGATTGAGCAAAAAAATCTCAACTTTGCTTGGCCCCGTTGGGAACGCTTCTCTAAACAGCGTTATCAACTTTACGAGCGGAAACAAAAAATTTGAAACAGACAAAAATGAAATTATAAAAAACATAAATAAAATCCCTCTAATCGAAATTTCAAACAACGATTTCAGAATTTTTAGCGCAAAAATTCTTGGAGATATTAACAAAAATAATTACATAAAAGCATTCAATTGGTTGAATTAATTCATAACAAACTTGTCTTTTTAAATAAAAGATAGTAAAATGCGAAAGTTATCTTTAGACGGGGTAATTAGATGAAAAGAATATTAATGATTTCAGCGGCTTTGCTTATGAGCATTTTATGCACGGCCTGCCTTAATAATTTCAACGATTTTGCAGTTCAAGAACTTAACAACAAAGCAAAAGAATATTTAAACAAAGGCGAAATTGAAAAAGCAATTTGCAGGCTTGAATCCAACGTAGATTTAAACGGCAACATTTTTGAAACAAGATACAACCTCTCTGTTGCATACATTCAAGCAAAAGAATTTGAAAAAGCACTTGCTCAAATTAAAATTGCAAAAGAATTAAACCCTGAAAACACAGATGTTTATTATTTAGAAGGCGCATGCGAAGAAGGAATTGCAGCTTCTATTGAAGAAAATAATGAAACAAGCGCTGATGGCGAAGCAAAAGAAGCAAAAAAATTATCCGAAGAAGATAAGGCGAACATTGCAAAACATTTAGATTTAGCTATTGGCTCATACGAAAAATATATTGCAGAAAACCCTAACGCAGAAGATAAAGTTGCGGTCGAAGAAAAAATTACAGAGCTTACAGGCGAAATTACAAAATACGACCCGACATATAAAAAAGCAGAACCAAAAAGCGGCAATGCGGAAAACTAATTTATGATTTTCCCGCCTTCAGTAAATTCATTCGAAATTTTTGGAATTAACATAAAATTTTATGGAATTACAATGGCAATTGCGCTTATCTGCGCAATAAGTGTCATAATTTTTATCTCAAAAAAAATATATAAAAACAAAATCAACTCGGATTTTCTTTTAGATTTATTTCCAATTGTTGTAATTGCAGGAATTTTGGGCGCAAGATTATACTACGTGCTTTTAAATTTGCCTTTTTACATCAAGCACAAAGAAGAAATTTTTGCCATCTGGCACGGTGGTTTAAGCATTCACGGGGCAATAATTTTTGGGTTAATCGCAGGGGTTATCTATTGCAAATTTAAGAAACAAAATGTGCTTTTGTGCGCCGATATTTGCGCGCTTGGTTTACCCATCGGGCAAGCAATCGGAAGATGGGGAAACTTTTTTAATTCAGAAGCTTATGGGTTGCCCACAAAACTCCCTTGGGGCTTGTATGTTCCTGAAAATTTAAGGCCTGAAAAATATATGGAATATATTTTTTTTCACCCGACTTTTTTGTATGAATCTGTTTTAAATCTTATAATTTTTGCGATTTTGCTTTTTATTGCAAAGAAAACTCAATCGAACGCACAAAACATTGGATATGTTTTCTTTTCATATTTTATTTTATACGCGATTGCAAGGTTTATCGTTGAAGGAATAAGGATTGACAGCGTTTTAAATGTAGGAATTTTCCCAATTGCACAAATTGCATCTATCATTATGTTTATAATTGGAATAACAGGAATTTTGGTAATTAAGAAAAATGCTTGCAGATTGTAATTTAATTGCATATTACACAGAAGAAGAAATGCTACCTTATAAAAGGTATAGAAGCGGCGAATTGGAAGATGAAAAAGCGCCGTATAGCGAGCTTGAAGAGGACACAAACCCAACTCTTATAATTCCGCAAGATATAGTTTCAGACTCCGGCTATGGAATTAAAAAAGGGTTTTATAAAACAAAATTATCTCCCGATTTTGATTTTTTAATTATTTATTCAAACGGGCTAATTAGAGCAAAAGCCCCGATTTTAAGCATTGAAGCAATAAAAACAGAAAGAAAAACATTAAAAAAAGACAAAAGTTGGCAAAAGTGGCACAAAAAAGACCATTTAGGGACGGATAGCCAAAATTTTGTTCACCAAAGGGCGGAAATAAGATACGATAAAGAAAGCGGAAATTACATTATTTTTTGGGAACGCGGAAACACAAAAGCGACCGCGCTAATAAAGCTTTAATAAAGTTGTGGCGCGTTATATCAACCCATAATCAGCGCTATATCAAACCGCAATCAGCCCTCAAGCAAAATTTCAGCAGGCGCTGAATTAACAAATTTTTTAGAATGTTTTATATATTCAAACTCTTCCAAAATGCCTTCGTTAATATCATCTTGTGCTGATCCAACTTTATCTTCAACTAAACGTAAAACTGTGCATTCTGCAATTTCAAAAATATTTTTTTCTTGCAAAATATCAATTGCAAATTGAACAAAATCTTCAGTCACACCAAGAGCTTGCGCCATTTTTGAAATTTCAAATTTCCCTTCTTTTTTCCTAAGCGCAAATTTTAGCATTTTAGAAATATCTAAAATATAATCCTCGATCTTATCCGAAAATTCTTCCTTCATAAAATAAACGACATGTGCGCAAGAATTTTCAACGATTGAATTAATTAAATTATGTTCAACAGGATAGTCAAAAAACATTATTTTATCTGCCTTTTCGCCATCATGTAAAATTGCATTTTTTAAATTTTCATAATTTTCTAATTTTTTTATTGTCGCAAATTTTTTCGCATAAATTTTAATATCAGAATTTTTTGCAAAAAAAGTATTTAATGTTTCAAAAATATTTTCTTTTTCCCTATAATCAAATGTTTTGACCGCATTTGCTTTTTCTAAACTTGGCATATCGATATCAATTATTTCAGCTTGGATATTTTTTTCACCATTAAATTCATTTGTTTTTAAAGTGAAAATCAAATCAGCTTCTTCGCCTTCAAGCCCTTTAAAATTAGGCTTACTCCACCAAACGCAAGGAATGAAATATCCGTCTTGCTCAAAAGTCAGCCTTAGGTGTTTCCCTTCTTTGCCAATTTGTTTGAAATTTTTAAGCACAGCACCCCTTAACAGAAAACAAGGCGCTTTAAAACTTTCCCCAAAAGGCTCGAGTTCTGATAGTTTTTCAGCCAATTCAAGGTTTATTTCACTTGCTAAAAGTTCATAATCAATCAAAACATCAGGCTTAAAATTTTTATCATTTGCGCTTATATCAGAATTTATTTTCTCTGCAATTTGCGAAAAAGTATAATTTTCAGGGTCAAAAGAAAAACCGCCCGCAAACTTGTGTCCGCCACCATTTATAAACAATTCTTTGTTTCCCGCAATGATAGCTGAAATATCGTAAGGTTCAAGCCCTCTTATAGAGCACCTTCCCGTATTATTTTCATCATAAGTTGCAACAAACGCAGGTTTTTGAAATTTCTCAACAAGGCGAGAGGCAACAAGCCCAACTATCCCAATATGCCAAGATTTATCTTCAACAAAAAGCATAGGAGCGCTTTGGTTTTGAATTTTCGCGCAACATTCAGCATAGATATCGTCAGACAAACTTTGCCTTATAGTGTTTAAATTATTTAATTTTTCAATATTTTCGCTTCGCACAAATTCGTTATTTGTATAGAGCGCTTCAAACGCTTCTCCTGCGTCTGAAAGCCTGCCCGAGGCATTAATTCTCGGAACAAGAGTAAAGGCTATCATCTCTGCCGTGATTTGCCCCTCAACTCGCGCAAGCTCGAAAGTTTCTTTAATTACGGGGTGATTCCCGTTATTAATTTCAGCAAGCCCCGCTTTAACAATTTGCCTATTAAGCCCCATAAGCGGCACAATATCGCCAATTGTTCCAATTGTTGCAAGAACTAGGAGCTCTTTTTCTAAATCCCCTTGAGAATTACCTTCTAAAAGCTCAAGCGCAAGCAGATATGCAATTCCGGCGCCTGACAGCATAGAAATTTCTTCTATATCTTTAACTTCTAAATCAGAATAGAGGCTATCTTTTGCATTTGCGTCAATTAAGGCATAAGCCACGTCAAGCGCGGAATTTGAAGTGTGGTGGTCAGTCACAATAGTATCAATTTTCATACTTTTTAAAGTTTGAATAATTTTTGAGTCTGAAACACCGCAATCAAGGGTAATTAAAAGTTTAATTTTTTCGCGAGTTATATATTGTATAAGCACGCCCAAATCAAGCCCGTGCCCGTTTTTCACCCTATGCGGAATAAAATGCAAATAATCTGCGCCAAGTGCATCAAAGCATTTTGACATAATCACGCTTGATGTTATCCCGTCACAGTCGAAATCGCCCCAAAGCAATATTTTTTCTTTATTTTCAATTGCCTGTTTTATGCGGCAGACTGCGCTTTCCATATCTTTAAAATATTTTGAACCCTTTATTTTTGCAGAAGAAGAATTTAAAAAAGAAGAAAAATCCGCTTCTTTAATTCCGCGCGAGAGTAAAATATTTTCAACAACACTAAATTTTTTGTTGCTATCCTTAATTTTCCAATTGCTTTTCAAAATAACTCCTCAGGTTGATTATAGCAAACTAATAAGCTAAAATAAAGCTATGATAAAAGTTGGGATAACGGGAAACATAGCTTCAGGCAAAACCGCAGTTGAAAACATTATAAAATCTCATGGCTATAAAACCCTCTGCGCCGATAAAGTCGTGGCAGATTTATATTGCAATGAAAAAGTTTGCAGGGAAATTAAAGACACTTTTGGCACAGCAAACAAAAAAGAAATTTCTCAAATTGTTTTTAACGACAAAAACAAAAAATCTGCTCTTGAGCAGATTATCCACCCAAAAGTAAAATGCGAAATTGAAAAATTCTTTTCAGGCAATTCAGGCGAAAAAGCTGTTTTTGTTTCCGTTCCTCTTCTTTTTGAAGCAGGGTTTAAAAATTTGTTTGATAAGATTATTTTTGTGACCGCAGATAAAAACACGAGGCTCAAAAGGGTTATGGAGCGCGATGTTTGCGATATTGATTTTGCACAGAAAAAACTTGCTTCTCAATCCCCTGAGGAAGAAAAAATTAAGCAATCAGACTTCATCATCGAAAACAATTCGACTTTTGAGAACTTAAAACATCAAGTTGAAACTATGCTTGAAAATTTTTAAAATTTTCAGGAAGCTTTTCTGTTTGAATGTTTTGATTAATTTTGCTTCCTGCATTCTGTGGCATTTCAGAATTTACAATTGCAACTTTTTCTTCGCTTGTAGGTTCAGTCTGCTCTTGTTTATTTTCGCCTTTATCTTTTTTGAAAATCTTTTCAAAAATGCTCGCCATAGGAGTTGCAAAAAGCGGAGTGACTATTCTTTTGCCGATAATTTGAGAGCCGATTAATGTTCCTAAAACACAAAGCCCGACTTTTGCCGCACCTTTTTGATTGTTTAGCGTTTCAATAAATTTCTTTTCATCAAACACTTTTCCGGCTAACTCAATTTTTTCTTTTGCACTTACTCTTATTTTATCAACATTAAAACATTTCTTATCAATAACATTATCAAATAATTTTTCCATCCAGCCTTTCATTGGGCGCCCGATTGCAAATGCTGTAATAACATTCATAATGCCGTTTCCAAGGTCAAGCGCTGCAACGAAAGATCTTTTTTCTTCAGGAATTTTTTTATTATTCATAGATTGCGTTACATAATAATATGTTGCAACAACATCTTTTGCAGTAGTTGAAAAGAGGGCGATTGCAGAAGCCTTGCCCGCAATAGACGGGTTAGTTAAGTATTTCATCGCTCTAGAATTCGAGAGCCAATTTACTGCTTTAACACCTAAACTCATTAGCAAGCCTCCTTATTTGTTTTTTGTACCGAAGGCTGAGCTTCTGCTTCAGCTTTTTTAGCTTCAGATTCTTTTTTAGAATTTGCAAGGCTTGGGAAGAATTTTTCAACAATTCTCGGGTAAGCCCAATTTAATATACCGCAAGTGACAGGTAATGTTGCAAGCCCAAGTGCAATACCTATGTAGTTTTTATTACAATTTAACATATCGCTCGCTTTTGTAATTTTTGCGCTAACAAATTTCTTGATTGTTTCTTGCCTTAAGGCATCATCGAGATTTGCACATTTACCGTCGCGCACAAGTTTTTCAGCATTTTCTTTAATTGCATTTTTGGTGTCTGCAAGAACTGCGTCTTGGACTCCGTCTTTTAATTGTTTTTTAAGTACACGCAAAGATTCTTTTGCGCCTTCAGCTTTTTTTGCTTTAGCAAGTTCTTCAAGTTTGTTTGTATAGTCTTTAACAGAAACTGAATTTTCTTTAGTTAAAATATCTAAAATATTTTTTGTTTCAACATTTTTAAAGTTTTCTGTTTCGCGTGCAATTGCTTTTTGGAGGGCATCTTTTTGTCTTTTTGCAATTTCAGCTGCCAAATCATTTTTTTTGATATTAGGATTTTCCATTTTGATTAATTTTTTAAGATAAGATTCTGCCGGTTTATCTCTCAAATCCATAGCTTTGACAACGCCTGTTGAAGCATATTTATCTAAAGCATGGTTTGTAAGGTTAACAACACCTAGCTGCGCAGCAACTGCAATTACAGCTGAAATTGGCTGCCTTAAGGCTGAATACATTTTTGATTCTTTATCTTTTTTGCTTAATGGGTTAAACGCGATAAAAATCGGGGCAACAACTGCCGTGCCAACAGCGGTTACTAAGATATTCATAACTTCGCCGACTTTGAGTTTTGATAATTTCTGGGCGAACTTACCCAAAGAGTTAAACACAGCTTCATCATACGATTTAACTACGCCGTCAGAGCCCTTTTTAGCGCCTGTCACCACATTTTTTGCAGCAGCTTTAACAGGCGTTGCCACTTTAGAGGCAATTCCTTTTGCGCCGCTTCCAATATTCGCCGTTATTTTCCTAACATTTAACATAATTCCGTTTTCCTACATTAATAAAAACATGTGAAGGAAAAAAATTGCCCTTTTATTAATTTTGGAATATTTCTATTTTAATATGGGCAAATTCAAAAGCAAACACCCGAGGGTATTCAAGAAAACAAACAGCCCAAAAAGCACATTACGCGTAGCTTTTTCTTTATGTAAAATCAAGCCTTTTGCAAAAAGGAATATAAGAAGCGGGCAAATTTCAATAATGTGGCATGCCACAAAATTAATTTTCAAAACATTTAAAATTAAATAGACAGTGAAAAATGTTGCAAAAGAAGTGCCAAGTGCCCAATAAACATCATGCTTTTGGTGCGCAAAAGTTCTGAATATAAAATACGCAGAAATTATGCAAGGAGTAAATACAAAAACCCAAAAAACTATATTGCTCAAAACTTTTTGATTAACACCTAAAATTTTCAAACCGACAGGGTTAATTGAAAAAAGCGCAGCATAACTTGTGAAAATATCGTTTATATTAATTGAGAACGGATTTGCTTTAACATCTAAAAATCCAAAAATCATAAAAAGGCAAATTGGAATTGCAAGCACCAAAGGGAAAAGGAAATTTGTGAATGCTTTATCTATTTTCACTTTTTGGTTCGAAAATGCAAAAATAGCAATAAAATTAAACATCACAAAAAATATACTCACAGGGTGCAATAAAACAAGCAACAAGCTTAAAATCGTGATTGCTGTTAAATTCCCCAATTTTTTGTTTTTCAAAACCTTAAGAGAAAGCAAAACAATTAAACTTGATATAAAAAATATGAAATTTACGAAATTCAAACTGTGCCCAAAAGCAATTAACATACCGGAAACCGCGCAAATCGTGCCTGAATATAGAGCTGTGTTTGAACTTTCTTTTGATGAAATATAACCGATAAAATATAAAACAATAATTGATAAAATACCAAAAATTAAGCTAAAAATATCGCTCCCGAAAAAATTACCTAAATTAAAATGCAAATTTGAGGCAAGCCAAGGGAAAAGGAAAGAGGACTTCGCGCCAAAAAAAGCATTTGCACTAACTCCGCCCGAGAAAATATCCACATAGCCGGAAACGCCGTTCCCTGCGTAGTTTCCAAGAACCCTTAACAATAAACCAAAACATATTAAAACAAATAAATTTATATAATTCTTATTATCCATACGACTATTCTACCAAATTGGTTTTTATTTGTCATTCAATATATTTGATTGTGATATAATATCCAATATAAGAAATTAGAAAAAGCGGGTTTAATGGCATACAGTAACACAATCGTCATAGTATCTGATAATAAAGAAACTTTTGAGAATATTAAAGGCAAGTTTCAGCTGCTTAGAGGTCACGATAAAGTGCTCAACGTAGGCAAGGGCGACTGTATTGAATTTTTAAAAACCACTGTCCCAAACGTTGTGATTTTCCCTCATGAAGACGAACAAGCAACTTTTAAGCTCGTAAAAAATATCAAACGAGAAAAATTTTTAAAACAAATCCCAACAATTGTTCTTGGAAAAACTAAAAACAGAGATTTTTTCACAGAAGCATACGAAGCGGGCGCAGACGAAATTTTATTTGAAGACACTGCTGAATACGAGCTTTTAATTCGCGTTATTTGGGCAATTAAAAGAGGAATTAAAAACAATAAAGACAAAAATTTTGACACTTTCTTAAAAAATGTCGGGATTTTGGATGACTCAAGTTTTATTCGCGAAGAATACGGCGAAAAATTTCTTCAAAGCGAAATAAATTACTCTATCGCATACGATGTAAAATCTTCCCTTATGCTCATTTCGCCAAACAAAAAGACATCGCATTTTGTCCAAGAATTAAGAAAAGCAGTTAGAAACATTGATATTGTTGTGCCTGATGATAACAATTTTTATGTATTTATGCCGGACACTTCAACAAAAGGCGGAAAAAAACTTTTTGAAAGATTGAGTTCAACTTTTAGGCTGAATGGTGGCTTAAAAGGCGTAATTGTGGAAGTGGGTTTAAATAACTTTGAAGATATTAAAACCGCGCTAAATAAAAATCTAAAATCTTTGAAGGAAAATATCCTCATAACGCTTGCGGCAAAAACTCTGGAAGTTAAAACAGAAGACGAATTTGAAGACATTTTGCCTGAAAACAAATTGCAAAAATTAAAATATAAAAGAAAAATTAAAGCACTAAAAACAGAGCTTGCAGAAGCAGAAAAATTAGAAGAGGAAGAAAAACTCGAAAAAGTTGCGGAACTTGAAGAAGCTAAAACAAAAGATTTAAAAGAAGAAGCAACCGAAGAAAAACTTCCCATGCAAAAAGAACAACCAATCGAAAAAGAACAACCTAAAGAAGAAAAAAAAGAACCTCAAAAACAAGCAGATGAAAAACCGGCAAAGAAAAAATTAAAGAAAGAAAAAGTGCAAAAAGCGCCTGAAAATGTTGCTCTTGAAGAAATGGTTCTTGAAAAGAAAACAAAAAAACAAGAAAAAACCGTGCAAGAGGTTATTTATGATAAGCCAATCGAGGAAATTTTAACCCCCGAGCAGCTAAATCAAAAAAGAACTTCAAAACTTAAAAAGCTAAAAAGCGTTGCAAAACAAAAAAACAACGACGGGCTTTACGAACAAACATTCAAAAAGAAAATTGAAATTATAATTGTTCCGCAATTTGTAAAATACAGAGATATAATTCTAACAAACATCAAAAAAAGCGTTGCAGACATTGCAATTTCAGAAGAAAAATGTTCTTTTATGTCGGCTCTCGATGATTTTGAGCACAGAATTACAATTGCAAAAAGCGAAGGTATGAATGTTGCAATAAACATTGAAAGCGACAATGGTAAAAAGAAAAAAGTTAAAAAAACAACTTTAAATATTCTTGAATTAGATTTTGAAAAAATGACAAAACTAATGACAATTTTTCTTGGGGAATTTAGGAAAAACATAAAAAATGCTTAGCGAATACATTAAAATTATTGAAAAAGAACTCGAAAACTGTTTTGAAGACAGCAGATTTTTTATACATCAAGAAATAAAAGAAGCAATGGCATATACGACACTTTTGCCATCCAAAAAGCTTCGTGCAATCTTTGCGCTTGAAACTTGCAAAATATTCTCCGGTTCTTATGAAAACGCTCTAGGGCTTGCATGCGGAATTGAAATGTTACATTCTCAAAGTTTAATTCACGATGACTTGCCCGCAATGGATAACGACGATTTAAGGCGCGGAAAGCCCTCAAACCACAAGGTTTTTGGCGAAGCAACCGCAATTCTTGCAGGCGACGCTTTAATTTCATACGGCGCACAGACAATTTTAGAAAAAACACCTGAAAACGTTAGCAAAGAAACATTATGCAAGGTTTTAAACGAATATTTGACAGCAGCAGGCGCATTCGGAATTGTTGGCGGTCAAATTGCAGATATGAGCGCTGAAAACAAAAAAATCACAAAAGAAGAGTTGGATTTTATACACAAATATAAAACAAGCGCTTTGTTTGAGCTTGCAATTGCGGGTGGGGCAATGCTTGGCGGCGCAAACAGCCAAGAAATTTCAGACATCACAAAATTTGCAAAGGCTTTTGGGCTCGCGTTTCAAATAAGAGATGATATTTTAGATGTGATCTCAAATGAAGAAGAGCTCGGCAAAACCGTGGGAAAAGACGCAAAAGCAAATAAAGCAACGTATGTCACTTTTTGGGGGCTTGAACGTGCAAAAGAAAAATTAGCAAATCTATTAAAAGAATGTTATGATATAATGGATTTTATGGGTATAAAATCCGAAGTTTACAAAGATATTTTAAGAAAAATGGAAATTAAAAAATGACATTCAGCATTTTAAACACAGGTTATGAAGCAATATTATCAGGCGTTGTTGCAGCATTTTTAGCGCAAGTTGTTAAAGTTTTTGTTCATTTTGTAGTGCACAGAAAACTAAACTTTAAATTACTTACAACAACAGGCGGAATGCCAAGTTCGCACAGCGCAGGCGTTATTGCGCTCACCACCAGCGTTGGCTTAATTCAAGGCTTCAGCTCTGTTGAATTTGCAATCGCAATGGGGTTTTCAATCGTTATTATGTATGACGCCGCAGGCTTAAGAAGAGCCGCAGGAAAAACCGCCGCAACGCTCAACAGGCTTGTTAAAGATATTTTTGAACATTCAAACAACGTAAAGCCATACGAAACACTTAAAGAACTTTTAGGGCACACCCCTTTTGAAGTGTTCTGCGGCGCATTATTTGGCATAGTTATAGCATTATCAATACATTTATTATTAAGTTAAAGGAGTTAAAATGAGAGAAGTTTCACCTCTACACCAAGAAAGATTGAAATACAATCCAAAATTAGCCGGAGAACTTTCAAAAGGAATTAAAAATCTTTCTGTGAATTATCTTGAAAAAACAAGCGCAGTAAAAGATGTTGAACAAATCCAAGAATTGTTCCCAAGAATTTTTGCTCAACCAATTGTTCAATTTGGCTCTAACGGCAAAAAAATAGAATTAGAAAAGAAAAATGTCGGCGTTATTTTATCCGGCGGGCAAGCTCCTGGGGGGCACAACGTAATTGCAGGTTTATATGACGCACTAAAAGCTGCAAACTCTGAAAACGAATTGTACGGTTTCTTAGGCGGCCCACAAGGTATTGTTGATGGCGACTACATCAAATTTACAGACAGCTACATCGATAAATTCAGAAACACGGGCGGTTTCGATATTATTGGTTCAGGCAGAACAAAACTTGAAACAGAAGACCAATTCAAATCAACTTTGAACACTTGCCAAAATTTAGGCATTTCTGCAATTGTTATCATCGGTGGCGACGACTCTAACACAAATGCTTGTATGCTTGCTCAATGGATGGCAGAAAAAGGCACAGGCATTCAAGTTATCGGCTGCCCTAAAACAATCGACGGCGACCTTAAAAACGATCAAATAGAAATTTCATTCGGTTTCGATACAGCAACAAAAACTTATGCAGAGCTTATCGGCAACATCATGAGGGACGCTAATTCAGCTAAAAAATATTGGCACTTCATTAAATTAATGGGAAGAAGCGCATCGCATGTTGGCCTTGAAGTTGCACTTCAAACTCAACCAAACATCACTCTTATTTCAGAAGAAGTTGAACAAAAAGCATTGTCGCTTGACGCAATTGTTAACTATATGACAGAAATTATTGCAAAACGCGGAAACGAAGGCAAAAACTTCGGCGTTGCGCTCATTCCTGAAGGCTTAATTGAATTTATCCCTGAAATGAAAACAATGATTTCAAGCTTAAACGACATTTTAGCAGTTGTTGAAGACGATGAAAACTATATGAATGCTAAAACTCAAGCTGAAAAATATGAAATTATCGAATCTAAAATGGAAATGGTAAACGCAAGCGTGTTCCATTCGCTTCCTGTTCTTATTAAAGACCAACTTTTAATGGACAGAGATCCGCACGGCAACGTTCAAGTTTCTAAAATCGAAACTGAAAAATTATTAATCGCTATGATTAAAGAAAAATTAGCAGTTCTTAAAAAAGAAGGTAAATATACAGGCAAATTCTCTGACCAAGCGCACTTCTTTGGTTATGAAGGTCGTTGCGCAATGCCTTCAAACTTTGATGCTGACTACTGCTACTCTTTAGGTTACAACGCATTCGCGCTTATCGCAGCAGGAGTTACAGGCTACTTATCAAGCATTAAAAACCTTACAGAACCTGCTAAAAATTGGGTTGCAGGCGGCGTTCCGCTCACTATGATGATGAATATGGAAAAACGTCATGGCAAATTTAAACCTGTTATCCAAAAAGCGCTTGTTGAGCTTGATGGTCCTGTGTTCAAAGCACTTGAAGCAAACAGAGAAAAATGGGCATACGAAGATAAATATGTATTCCCTGGGGCTATTCAATACTTTGGGCCTGCGGAAGTTTGCGATGTTACAACTCAAACTTTAGCTCTTGAACAAAAAGCAAAAGTTGCGGCAAAATAGTTCGCATTGCAAAATAATTTAAAACCTGCCTTCTGGGCAGGTTTTTTTAATATCTAACTTAATTTACCTTTTGGGTCAAGATAATCTCTTATTGTGTCCCCTAACAAATTAAAGCTCAAAACCGCGATAAATATGAGCCCCCCGGGGGTCAAAAGCCAAGGGCGAGTGATGATGTTTGTGAACTCTTGCGCTTCTTTTAGCATATTGCCCCAGCTCGCGTCAGGCTGTTGAATGCCGAGCCCGAGAAAACTCAAACCGGACTCTGCTAAAATATAGCTTGGAACAGATAAAGTTATTGCAACAATAACATAGCTTGAAGTTTGCGGCAAAATATGTTTCCATATAACTCTAAAATCGCTTGCGCCAAGGATTTTTGCAGATTTTACATAATCTTCATTTTTAATTGACAAAACCATACCGCGAACAACACGTGCAAACCCTGCCCAGCCAATAAGCGCCAAAATCACGACAATAAGCGCAAATCTTTGTGCGGAAGTCATTGAAGAAGGAAGTATTGAAGCAAGAATTATAAGAAGATAAAAGCTTGGAATACTCATAATAGCCTCTGCCATTCTCATCATAATTAAATCCGTTTTTCCGCCAAAATAACCTGAAATTCCGCCATACAAAAGCCCTAAAGGAAAAGATATAAAAAGCGCCAAAAAACCGATAGTGAGGCTGATTTGCCCGCCATATAAGAGCCTTGAATAATTATCTCTGCCGTTTATATCCGTTCCAAGCAAAAACAGCCTGCCGTCTTTATCTGTGCTTAATAGCTTCCCGCCTTTAAAGAAATTTATATAATGCTTTTGGGTTTTATCTTCTTTAAATGTTATATCCAAAGTTTCAGGATTAAAATTTTTCACATAATTATAAGTATAAGGTCTTGATAATTTGCCCTCCGTATCTATTACATAAATATTTGAAGGGGGTGCGTATGAGAGTTTCCTGTCTGAAAAATTTTCAGGATAAACTGCCAAAAAATCTGCAAATAAAATCGCAAGATAAAGAACAACAAGAACAATTGCCGCGCATAATGTAATTTTATCTTTATATATTCTCTTCAAAAGTTCCGTCATCAGCTTTTTATCCTCGGATCAGTGATTTTAAGCAGAATATCTGCAATTAAATTGCCTAAAACAAGCATAATAGAGCCCATCATAAGGCTTGCCATAACAAGGTTTATGTCAGATTTCATAACTGCTTCCAAAATTAAGCGCCCAAGCCCCGGATATTGAAAAATATATTCCGTGAGCGCCGCCCCTGAAAGAAGCCCTGCAAACTCAAAACCAAGAAGGGTTATGAGCGGGTTAATCGCATTTTTTAGAGCGTGTTTTACAATAACAACATTTTCAGGAAGCCCCTTTGCGCGCGCAAATTTCACACAATCACTATTCAATGTATCGAGCAAATTCGCCCTCATTTGCCTAATTAAAGAACCAGCAGAAATTACAGTCAAAACAAAAACAGGAAGCACGAGGTGGTGCGCCTTATCTAAAAATTTACCCCAAAAAGAAAGAGAGTAAAAATTGCTGCTTGTCAGGTTGCCTATAGGGAAAGCGCCTGTCTTTTGCGCAAAAATAAGGCATAAAACCGCAAGAAAAAAAGAAGGTATCGCCATTCCAATCGTTGCAAAAAACAAAATCAGCCTATCTGCCGTCTTTTTGAAATTAAGTGCCGCCACAATCCCTAAAGGTATTCCTACAAGCCAAGTTGCAACAATTACGCAAAAAGAAAGAAGGAGTGTGTTCCCTGCGCGCTCTTTCAGCTTGACAGACACTAATTCGCCGGATGTTGTTGTTCCCATATCTCCGCGCACAAAATTTTTCGCCCAATAAATATACTGCACATAAATAGGCTTATCCAAGCCCAAGCGACGGGTTTCATGTTCAATTGTGATTGGCGAGATTGCAGGGTTCAATTTTAACTCTGCCAAAGGGTCGACAGGCGAGAGCCTTATTAAAAAGAAGCTGATTAACGAAACAATAAATAATATTGGTATTGTTTGCAAAATTCTTTTAAATATATATTTTAAAATCTGCATAAACTTTATTTTATCTTAAAATTCAAAAATAGGCATTAGCTTATAAGTTTATGTTTTTTCATCTTTCTAAAGGATAAAAAAAAATAAAAACGTAAGATAATAAAATCTATGGAAAGAAAGTTTACGTTTATAGAAATTTTGAACAATGTTCACCCGCTTACACTTGCTTGTATCATAACATCAGGTCTTGCAGTGTTATCTCTTTACTGCATACTTTAATTCCCCAATCAACTGCAAACACAGTAAGCAACAAGCCGCTTCGCGCTATTTTTGCGCGCAATTTTGTGTCTGAACTTTTTTATCAGCTTTGTCACGTTCTAAAAAGTCTTTGAGTTTTGCGCCAAAAAAACTTATAAGGAAAGCCGCGATAGGCGTAGCTACATATGTCAAAAAGCCAAATTTATAACTTTTAATTACTTTTTTGGCAACTTTTGGGCTCAAATATTCTTTAGCCCACTTACCAGCCTTGGCTGACGCCATTCCTTCTTCAACAACGCAAGGCAAGGAAGGAACAACCGCAACAAACGGAAGTGCTTTTCTGAAAACATTTTTTGCTTTTTGGAATTTTGTAAGCTCGCCTCCATCTTTTGGCTTTTCTTCGCTTAATAGCAAACTTGCAAACGCAATAATAAAAGGAATTTTTTTGAAACTTGCGTAATAAGGGATTAATTTATTTGAAAGTTTTGAGAAATGGTTGCTATGTGCGTGCCCAAGTTCGTGAAGTAATAGGTTGGGAGAAATATCTTGATTAATATAGATTTTACCGCCTGCACAAAATGCGTTCGTGCCGTTTATAAGTTCTTGTAATTGTTGCGCATTTAAAGAAAAATCATCAGGAATTTTTGTTTTGGATGTGATGTTTTCAATTTTAATTAAATTTGTAAGTTTTGCTTTTTCCAGCACTTTATCAATACATGCGCTTATTGCATTTCTTTCATCATTGCTCATTGATTTTGCCGTATCTAGCATTTTATTTGAGAAATAACCCTCAAAAATTTCTTTACCAAGCAAAATAGACAAAGAAGGCGCAGCGCAAAGCCCTGTGGCGCACGCTTTGCGCATTAATTTATTTTTTAGCTGCTCAGGATTTTGTTTCACAGATTTATTTTGAACAGTGATATTATTCAAATTTTCAAAACCGATTTTTTGCACAAAACGCCTATTTCTCACTAACCGAGAACAATAAAACAAAACCAAATTAATTATTGCCTAAAAATTAATATTTCTTAACGAATACACCATGCAGACGATGAAAGAATTATTTTCATGTTCTATCCTAAAGTATGACTATGGGGATTTAATAAGGTAATCAAGTTTTTTAATGAAAAAATTTAAGTTCAGAATGCAGCCAATTCTTGAAATTAGGGAGAAAAAACTTGAAGACGAAAGATTAAAACTCGCAGAGTTACAAAACATTCTAAATTCGCAAGTTGATATCTTAAATGAAATGGAGTATCGGAAAAGAAAGCTGATTGAAAGAATAGAAGTGCTCCAAAATGGCGAGGTAATGGCAATTAATGAAATATGTAATTGCAGAATGTTTCTTGAAAGAGTGAACTCTGACATACAAACTCAATTGGGTTTAATCAAAAAAACACAAATTAAAATCGAAGAACAAAAAAAAGTGATGACAATCGCTTATCAGGAACTCAAAACTCTTGAAAACTTAAAAGAAAAACAAGAAGCAGAGCACCTGAAACAGTTTGAAAAACTAGAAATGAAAGAAATTGACGATATAGCAATCAGTCGTTTTAAAAACAAAAACTAACGGGGAAAAAATGCAGGAATTATTACAATCAAACAGTATAGCAGGAACAGCCGAAGAAAGTCTTAAAACTAAACTTTCGCAAAAATTAACTATGTCGACTACCTCTCAAGGCATAGATTTTAGCGAAATTTTTGCAAACGCAACAAAAAAACAAAAAGAGCTTTCTGATTATGCTTCATCAAGTGCTAAAAATAAAACCACTCAAAGCACAACAAATCAGAACAAAATAAAAACTGATAACGCTGCAAGCGATAATTCAAAAATTCAAAATAATCAAAACGACGACAAAAAAGTAAAACAAAATAAAACAGAAACAGACGAAAAAACTAAAAATACTTCATCAAAAGATGAAAAGAACACTGAAAACACAAACAATGAAGAGCTGGAAAAAGTGACTGCGCAACTTGAAGAAGCAACAAACGCTACAAAAGAAAGAGCAATCATCGAAGCGATTGACATTTCAAATATTGATACAGATATAACAAAAACAGCAGAAAACAAGGAAACAGCGGGCGAAAACACAAATCTTAAAACAGAAACCGATTTAAGCGCGGTGCAAAACACCAAATTAAACGAAACTATTGAAAATCTTGAAATAAATTTAGCTGATGTTGAAAACACAACAGAAACAACAACAGACACAACAGAAAACATCACAACTATCAACACAAAAACAGCAGATAAAACAACTCAAACGCAAAAAACAAACGAAATTGATTTATCTGAAATTGATGACACTGATGTTTTAGCGGAAGACAATCAAGCGCTAAAAGGCAAAATTTTCGTCGATAGCGACAACATACAAAACGAAACAAATATGACGCTTGACGAAATAATGTCATCAAACGACGTGAGTATCGAAGGTATCGTTGAAGAAAAAATCTTAAAAGATTTAAATTTAAATGTTGATGAAATTATGCTTGGCACAAACACAACTGACACAAGCTCAAAACTCACAGGAAATGCAAGCGAGCAAATGTTTAAAATGTCGCTTGAAAAAACTTTTGGCTTAAAATCAGAAGCAGGAAGTGTTCAAGCGCTTCAAAATAATGCGGCTTCTTCAAACAACGCAGCGCACGGCGAAAACCAAAGCTTAAATTTATCAAACCAACATTCTCAAAACAAAGTTCAAGACTTTAAACAAGCAACAACAAACGCTAGCGCAAAATTCAGCGAAGTTCAAAAAAATGATGTTTTAGATCAAATCACCGCAAAATTTGACCAATTAAAAACTGACGGAACAGCAAAAATCACGCTAACTCTTCGCCCAAATGATTTAGGAAGGGTTGTAATTGAGATGAGCCAAGATAAAAACGGCGTTTCTGCAACAATTCTTGCTCAAAACGAAGATGTTAAGAAAATGCTTGAACAAGATGTTGAAGGCTTAAAATCAAAACTCGCACAAGCTGGCGTGCAAGTTGATAATATCGTGATTAAGACACCTGAAGGCGCAAACAACGATTCAACTCTTGCGCAAGATTTTAGAGAAAACGAGCAAAAAGAAGAAAACGCAAGAGAAAACAATTCAAATAATCAAAATAAAAATTCTAATAACCAAAATTCTTCAGAAAATTCTGAACATCGCCAAAGAAACTTTTATCAAGAAAGCTTGGTTGAAAACTATGAAAACTTTGAAAGTTATGAAGGTATAAAGGTAGGTAATAATGGCTACATCAGAACTCGTTAATATGAAAAACAATACCGCAAAAACCGAAATGGCGAATGCGAGTACTAAAACAAATAACTCGGAAATCACTTCTGATATGTTCTTGAAATTGATGCTCGAACAGCTTCAATATCAAGACCCATTAGATCCTGTTGATAACAGCGAATTCCTTTCGCAACAAGCAACATTCACTCAATTAGAAAAAATTATGGACATTGAAAGCGAAATTACAAGCAACAATGCAATCCAACAAACACTTTCGCTTGTGGGAAAAGAAGTTACAATCACAGACCCTGACAACGCAAGCAAAACAATAACAGGGGTGGTGGAATCTGCAAATTTCTCATCAAGCGAACCAACAATCACAATTGATGGAAAAGATTATCCGCTAGACCTTGTGCAAAGCGTTGGCGCATCAAGCGGAAATTCAGCACAAAACCAACAAACAGCAGAGTCGATACAATCAATTGAAAAAACTTTGGGAGATTTAAATATTAACTTCGCAGGGCTTTCTGACGCAGTTAAAGGATATCTCGCAGAAAATTATTCAGGCTAATCACAAAAAAACAATAAAAATTAATTAACAAGGAGATATAGATGACACAAGCAATGTATACCGCAATGACAGGGATTAACGCCGGTCAGGAAACAATCACAGTTGTTTCAGATAACATCGCAAACTTGAACACAACAGCATTCAAAGAATCAACTATCAACTTCCAAGATGTATGGTACAAAACATACACAAGCGGTACCGCTCCGACATATTCAGCAGGTGGTACAAACAGCAGACAATATGGTGTTGGTACATTGAATTCTTCAATTACTAAAAACTTTGATACTTCATCAATTAACACAACCGGCAAAACTTCAGATATGGCAATCGAAGGGGACGGTTTCTTCACAATTAAAGACGCTAACGGCGCTCTTCGTTACACTCGTGACGGTAACTTCACACTCGACTCAAACGGCTACCTCGTAACAGCAAGCGGTTACAATGTTCTTGGTACCGAACAAGTGTTATCTTACAGTGCTTCAACAACTCCTGTTAAAATCCCGCAATCTTTGGAACTTGACCCTGTTGCACAACCTAAAGCAACTTTCCAAACAAAAACATTAGACCAAACAAACAACTCTCAAATTATTGCCGGCGATTTTTCAATTAACATCGTTAAACCGGACGGCACAACAGGAAGCGTAACGCTTACAATTGGCGACCCAAAAAACACAACTATTCAAAAATTGGTTACAGATTTCAACACTCAACTAGATGCTGCCGATATGGATATTACTTGCGTTATAAAAGATGGTGTTTTGCAATTCCAAATTGATAAAGACCCAGACACTGACGAAGATTTAATTCAAACAATGTCTTTTAAATCTGGCACATCAAACTTTGTTCAAACAACGGATATTTCTTGGTCAAGCAAAGTTCCTGCAACAGCAACCACAAATTCATATTACTCAACCAAAATTCTTGACTATACAGTTACAATTGACCCTGTGTCCGCAGTCGATAGAGCAGTAACTCTTGAATCTTGGTCTGTGAGTGAAACAGGTATTATTGAAGCAACATATTCAAACGGTGACAAAGTTACAGTTTATCAAGACGAAAACGACGACAGCTACAAATTCAAATACACTATGACAAACGGCGTTGAAATTATTGATGACGACGTAATTGCTGACCCTAACGCCCTAATTCCGGGGAATATGCAAATTCAATTCGCGAATGTCACCAATAACCAAGGTCTTGTTGCGGTTGGTTCAAACATGTATGCAACAGGGCCAAACTCAGGCGCAGTGAGCTACGCAGCAGCAGGCAACCACGGTATCGGTTCAGTTACAACAGGTGGCCTTGAAAGCTCAAACGTAGACATGAGCCGCCAATTCTCAACAATGTTACTTGCTCAAAGAGGAATTGAGGCAAACTCAAGAGTATTTGATACAGCAAATAGCATTCTACAAACATTAGTTTATCTGGGAAGAGGTTAGAGATAACTTAAAAAAGGAGGCTCAAGCCTCCTTTTTTAATGAATTATTTTTTATCTGCTTTTGTCACTTGGAAAGATTTGCTTTCAGAAATTTCAATTCTTGCAGATTTGATTTTATCTTTTGTTTCTTCGTCAAGTGCATTCCCTGCAACAAGCCTGTCAATAAAGGCATTGTTCAGCCTAACCGCTTTTGGAAGCACCCCCGCTTCTTCTAAAACATCTTTGATTTGATTAAAATCATAAGAGAAAGTCTTTTTAGAATGATATGCAAGGGTTTCGCCGGATGGAAGCACAATATCCTCGCCCCCTCTTTCAAAATAAATTTTAAAAATTGACCTTAAGTCTTGAATTTCGCCTTGCATAACGGAAATTGCTTGCTGTATTCTCAAATATCTTTCAAATAAATAATCGACATTATGAATTTGAGAAAGTTGCCAATCATATTTTTGGAAATATTGGTTACGAAGCATTGGATAAGCTTTTGCAAGACAATAAGCATCGCCCATAGCGCGGTGACGAGCTTCACATTCAACGCCATAACATTCAATAAGAGAGCCGAGCCCACAACTTTCAATATGCGGATAAACTTCTTTAAACATAAATTGAGTATCAACATATTTATTTGTTAAAGGTTTTTGATAAAGCCTTTTTGAAGCTCTGTTCAAAAAGCTAAAATCGAAAACTGCATTGTGCGCAACAAGAGTGTGATCTCCTATAAATTCGAAAATTTTAGGATAAATTTCTTCTTCTTCAGGTGCGCCTTCAAGCATTTCTTCAGATATCCCATGAATTGCTTGGGATGATTTTCTGATGTGTTGGTGCGGGTTAATTAATGTTTCAAATTTATCAACAATAACGCCGTCTTCAAGCCTCACGCCCGCAAATTCAATAATTTTTTCTTTTGTGTAATCAAGCCCCGTTGTTTCAACGTCAATTACAATTTCAATTTCTTTTTCCATTTCTTCAATCATAATTAAAATCTTACCATAAACATTATTTTATTTCTTGTGTTGCACTTGCTAATTCTTTAGCTTTCATATATTCGTTTTTAAAATAGCTTTTATCATAATTTAAGCTAATAAAATCCCAAGGGAGTTCTTCATCGGGCGAAAACTCTTTCACTGCTTCAAGTTCGACATCTAAATTGTTATCTTTTGCAATTGACACATATTTATCATAATCAAAATTTTCGTCCCAAGAGTCAAGATATGAACCGGATTTGTACAAATCATAGATAAAATTGTTCAGCCTTTTATCTCCGCGAGTTAAAAATGCTTCCACTTGGCTCAATTTTGAATTATGGAAATTGAGCTTAACATTGCGCATTGAGGCACATTTTTCTTTCAAAAATTTAATTTTATCTGCAATTTCAGTTAATGTATTTTGCGGCGCATAAGCAAACGGCGTAAAAGGTTTTGGAACAAAAATTGAAATAGAACAAGTGATTTGAGGCACTTTAAGCCCGCGTTCCATGCAGCTTTTGCGCACCTCCTCAAAAAGCCCTGCAATTCCTTCTACGTCTGAATATGTTTCATAAGGAAGCCCAATCATAAGGTAATATTTAATTTTTCTCCACCCTGCTTCAACCGAGGCAACTGTTGCATTTAAAATTTGCTCTGTCGTTAAATTCTTTTTAATTATATTTCTAAGCCTTTGTGTGCCGGCTTCCGGCGCAATTGTGACCGCAGATTTTCTAACTTCTTGCATAAGGTTTGCAAGGCGCAAAGAAAATTTATCTGCCCTTTGGCTTGGAAGCGACACGCTCACATCAGTGTTTTTAAAATAATCGTTTAGTTCAAAAATAATATCTTCAATTTGCGTGTGGTCGTTTGAAGAAAGCGAAAGCAAGGAATATTCTGAATATCCTGTGTTTTTCACATAATCTTTAACAAGAGAAATTACATCTTCTTTTTTTCTTTCTCGAATTGGAAGATTAGTGTGAGCGCTTTGGCAAAACCTGCATAATCTTGAACAACCGCGCCTAATCTCAACCGTTGCCCTATCATGCACGGATTCAAAATGCGGTATAGGAGATTTTGTGGGCGCCGTGTGATATTCAAGTTTTGAAATTCTTTTCTTAACTTCCCTGTGGTGCGCTGGGCAATATACGCCTTCAACATTTGAAATTGCTTCAATAATTTCGCTTCTTGTCGCGCCTTCGAGTTTCAATTTTTTATATAATTCCATAATTTCAAGGGTTGAATCTTCGCCATCACCAATTAAAAAAGCGTCGATGAAATTTGAAATCGGAAGCGGATTATAGGCGCAAGGACCGCCTGCAAGAATTATCGGGCAGCCTTCTTTTCTATCAGAAGATAAAATAGGAATATACGCAAGCTCAAGCATTTTAAGAAGCGTTGTATATGAAAGCTCATATTGAAGCGCAAAACCTACAAAATCAAATTCGCAAAGAGGAACTTTTGCTTCAAGAGTGCAAAACGGCAAGCCGGATTTTTCAAAATTTTCTAAATAATCAATCTCCGGCGCATAAATTCTATCCGCCATAAAATTTTCTTTGTCATTTATGATTTTATATAAAATTTTATGCCCAAAATTGCTTATCCCAATTTCATATTTATCAGGAAAAGCAAGCGCCATGGTCACTTCCGCGCTTTCAAAATCTTTATTTGCACTTAAAAATTCTCCGCCTATATATCTTGAAGGCTTTGTGCAATTTTTTAAAATATAATCGTATTTTTCAAAAAAAGTTTGTTTATTCAATGGTTTACGCCAAATTTTCCGGATCTAATTTTTCTATTTCGATAATCTCACCTTCTATTTTACCATCAAAATAGCATTTGAAAAATTTAGGCAATTCTTCATTTTTAACAAAATAATTATAAATGTATGTTTTATTTTTAATTTTTCTCAAAACGCTTATTGCGTATCTGTTTTTTTCGCCGTAATTTTTTAAATGTTCAAAATTAAGCGAAAAGCCGTTCACATCCCGCGTCCGCTTTGTATATTCAAAACCTTCATACCAAGGGTTATCTGAAGCGGAATTTGCGCTTCTTCCTTTCTTTTTTTCATTTAAAACAACTATTTTCTCATTATTTTTGTCCATAAAACTATTATACAAATTTTTTTATGCATTAAAAAATTATTTAACAAAAATTTAAAATAACAAAAAACGCCCCTATCAAGAGGCGCTTTTAATATCAAAATTCAATTAGTTGTTAACTGAAAAACCTAAGTATTCGTTAGCACGAACCGCTGCTGCTTTGTATGATGCTACATTTGTATTAGTAGGGTCAGCCGGCGCAATGAAATTTTTTCTGCATTCAAATACGACAATATCACGAGATACGGAATTATTCGCAGAACTTGATACCGCAGTATTGGTGACAGAACTTGCTGTAATCCCTGCGCCACCATCTAAGTCAATCCCAATATAACATGGTTTTTCATTTGTGCAAGATGATGCAGCAGTCAAATTCACATATAGTATACCATCTGTTGTGAGCACTCGGTTGCAATTTGTACCATCACTATTTGAAACTCTCAAAACTGCAGGAACATTGCCTTGTGTTTGCGAGAGCCATTTCAATAGCGGCATGCCCATTTTATTTGTTCCAACTGCAGCGTCGCCCATTTTAGTGTCAATTGCTTGTTGAAGGGTTGTTTGAGCTTTTTTAGCAAGTGCCACATATTTTTTATCCATATTTGACGTTACGAGGTTTGGAACAGTGAGGGCTGCAATTACACCGATGATTGCAAGAACCAATAAAACTTCCGCTAAAGTAAACGCTTTTTTCATAATTTATTTCCTTTTTTCCTAACTAATTACCGTATTTATTTCTAAAGTATAATTTATTTTTCAGTTCATTTCAACGTTAATCCGTACTCAAATTTAACTCATTAAATTGCAAGCTAACATTCGAAGTTGTAAAAGTGGTATTTGTGTTCTTTTCCATTTGCAAATTCTCAGCAGTATAGTCTGTAAACGGGAAAACTTGACCATCTTTTACCATAAAAACAACTATATCACTGTGCCCTGTCTTTGGGTCTTTTGCAGACTTAGCACTAGCTTTGCTATAAGCACCTAAGCTGCTTGCCATGGTTTTAAGATTATTTCTTGTTCTTCCTCTATTTTGCCCGTCTAAATCAACTATTATAAAACATGCTCTTTCGTGGCAATTAGAACCGCTTGCCGCAAACACCATACCGTCTTGAGTTTTAAAGCCGGAGCCATTTATTTTATTCACCGTTTTAACAGTGCCCAATGTTCCATCAGTGATGTAGTTTACAATGTTGCTTGCTTCTGAATTTCCTGTCATTCTTTGGTGTGTTGCCACAAATTTTGCACGGAGCGCTTCTGATAAAACAGAATATGCCTTGCCTGTTTTTGCCCTATATTCTTTTTCTGCCCTTTCTTCGTTGAATGTGTTAACCGTTGGCGCAAGAGCCGCAAAAACAACCCCTAAAATTGAAAGAGTAACGAGAATTTCCGCAAGGGTGAATGCTTTTTTGAATGCTTTTTTTATTTTTATTTTCATAAATAATTCCTAAATTAATAATCTTCTATTCCAAGATGAGCTCTCGTCCTGCTAGCCGCCACAGTTTTAACACTTTTTGAAGGCGGCATTACCATATTGTTTCTGCATTGGAATACCATAATATCGGCTGCAGAGGTGGTATTGCTAAGCGAAGAAAGTGTGCTGTTTATTGTGCTTCCTGTCGGGCCGCTTCTTCCGTCAACATCGACATATATCGTGCAAACAGTGCTCCCCGCGCAAGAATTACATGTGTTTTCATCTTGAATAATCATTCCGTCCGTCATTTGAACAGAACCCAAAAAGTTGGCACTAAGCCTTCTTGTGATATATCTTAAAGATGGCTCTTCTTTTTCATAGTCCACAGAATCAATTCTATAACTATCAGCCGCAAGCCAATAAACAAGCCCCATACCGACACGCGCTTTTCTTATATTATCTTCAAGCATTGTTGCGTCAATTGCCTGCTGCAGGGTTAAATGGGCTTTTTTTACAAGGGATTTATACTTTTTATCATGATAGCCTGCTTGAAGAGTCGGAATTGTGACAGAGGCTATAACACCAACAATTGCAAGTGCCGCAAGAACTTCGGCAAGCGTGAATGCTTTTTTCATAACTAATCCTAATCGTATTTATTTACTTTATTATTATAGTATATTTTACCCCATTTTTAAATAGATGTAACATATAATTCAAAAGTTTTTACGTTCGATTTGCAGACAAAACTAAAGTTTCGCCTGCAAATCTCACTTTTAATATATTTAAGCAATTTTAACGGGGACTAATCACATTTTTTGCACGGTGCCCAGAAGCAATCTTCGCCGGCGCAAGGAAACCTAAACACGGAGCAATTTTTCGCAAGTTTTCTCATTTTTCTGCCTTCTGCTCTGTTAAATTTTCTAAATTCTCTTTTTTGATCAGATGTAAGTTCAGAATTTACATTATCTTTAAAAGCTTTATATTCAGTTTTCATGCACTTTTTAATTTCTTTAATTGCTTTTTTCTTATCTCTAATCGCGTCGTTTGATGAACATTTTTCAATCATCGCGCAAAGTTGCTTTTGCTCAATATTTTTTTCATGTTTTAAGTCAAGCATTTTGTCTTTAAAGTCACCATAATAGCAATCAATTCTTCTCACTTGGCTGCCATCCAAGCAAAGCGCTTTTTTAAGCTTGACATATTGATTATCGAAAAAACATTCGTTTGCCTTGTCTAATTCTTTGCAAATTTTTCCGTCGTCTTTATTTTTACATGGAGCGCAATCCGCTTTTGGCACGTCGCATGGTGCTTTGCATTTAGCCTCTGCACAATCATTTTTTGGGCAATTGTTTTGGGGTGCACATTTTGGTTTTTGGCATTCATTTTGCGGTATTGCACATTCTGTTTTCGGTGCCATACATTTTGGCTTTGCGCAATCACCAAGATGGCAATCTGCCAAAACTTCGCCCGCGCTAATTACCATCATTGCCACTGCGGCAAACAAAATTCTAATCATTTTTTATCCCTTTCTTCATTTCGTGATTTTATGATACTAAAAGAAATAAAATGTAGAAACTCCACTCCGACAAGCCAAATGGGGGAATTTTGAATTGCCTGAATGTACAATATAAATTAAAATTAATCTTCGTTAATGCTCAAAACCGCCATGAATGCTTCTTGCGGAATTTCAACTCTGCCGACTGATTTCATTCTCTTTTTGCCGCGTTTTTGTTTTTCAAGCAGTTTGCGTTTTCTTGTGATGTCGCCGCCGTAGCATTTATCAAGCACATTTTTGCGAAGCGCTTTAATGTTTGTTCTTGCAATAACTCTTCCGCCAACAGCCGCCTGAATTGCAACCTCAAACATTTGGCGTGGAATAATTTCTTTTAATTTTGCCGCAAGTTTTTGCCCAATGCCGTATGCGCTGTCCCTATGGCAAATAACAGATAATGCGTCCACCACTTCGCCTGATAGCATTATATCCATCTTAACAAGGTCTGACCTTTTGTATGAAGCAAATTCGTAGTCAAGGCTCGCATACCCTTTAGAGCGTGATTTTAATTGGTCGTAAAAATCTGTAATAACTTCGCTCAAAGGAATTTCATATTCAAGATTAACGCGAATTTTATCAATGTAGTGCATATTGATAAAATCGCCACGTTTTGCTTGGCACAATTCCATAAGCGAACCCACATAATCTTTTGGAGTGAAAATATTCACTTTCACATACGGCTCTTCGATATAATCTCTATACTGCGGCGCAGGAAGGTTTGAAGGGTTATCAATTTCAATCATCGAGCCGTCTGTTTTATAAACTTTATAAATTACACTTGGCGCTGTTGTGATAAGCGATAAGTCATATTCACGTTCCAAGCGCTCTTGCGCAATTTCCATGTGCAACATACCAAGGAAACCGCAACGGAACCCAAAACCAAGCGCAGACGATGTTTCAGGCTCAAAAGTGATTGAACTGTCGTTCAATTTTAATTTTTCAAGTGCTTCTTTTAAATCGTGATATTGGTCATTATCCACAGGGTAAAGCCCCGAAAATACCATCGGTTTTGCTTCTTTATAACCTTCAAGTGGCTCCGGCGCAGGGTTTTCAGCGCTTGTTATAGTGTCGCCCACAAATCTTGTAATTTCTTTTATTGAGCCTGCAAAATAGCCAACTTCGCCCGTTTTTAAAGTTTTAACAGGGTTTCTGTTTGGCGTTAAATATCCAAGTTCAACAACTTCAAACTCTCTGCCTGAAGCCATAAAGCGAACTTTGTCCCCAAGGTGCATTTCGCCATCCATAACTTTAAAATAGCAAACTGTGCCCAAATATTGGTCGTAAGCACTATCAAACACAAGCGCACGAAGAGGCTTGTCCGATGTATCATCCGGCGGCGGCACATGTTTTACTATCGCTTCAAGCACTTCCGGAATGCCTATTCCTTCTTTGGCGCTCACAGGAATAGCTAAAGAACCGTCAATGCCGAGTATTTCTTCAATTTCAGCCCTAACGCGCTCAACATCTGCTGACGGTAAATCAATTTTATTAATTACAGGGATAATCTCCAAATTTTGCTCCATTGCAAGATAAACATTTGCAAGGGTTTGCGCCTCCACCCCTTGAGTCGCGTCAACTATTAACAATGTGCCTTCGCACGCTGCAAGCGACCTTGAAACCTCATAAGAAAAATCCACATGCCCTGGGGTGTCAATTAAATTTAGCATATAATCTTTGCCATCAGCCGCCTTATAGTTCATTCTTGCGGTGTTTAGTTTGATTGTGATACCTCTTTCGCGCTCAATGTCCATCGTGTCCATAAGCTGATTTTGCATGTCGCGTTCCGCAATTGTGCCTGTTGCTTCAAGAAGCCTGTCCGCAAGGGTGGATTTTCCGTGGTCAATATGCGCTATTATACTAAAATTTCTGACTGACTCAATTTTTTTCATAAAAATATTATATTATAAAAATTTTATTTTAATATACGAGAAAATAAGGCTCTCATCTGATTGAAATAAGGAAAATATATTGATATAATTTCACATTATGCAAAATATTTTAGAAATAGAAAATTTGAATTTATCTTTTTTGATTGACGACAAAAAATATAATTGTATAAAAAATTTAAATTTATCTTTTGAAAAAGGCAAAATGCACGGCATTGTTGGCGAATCAGGCTGCGGAAAAACAATTACCATGTCTTGTGTGCTTGGAATTTTGCCCAATAACGCTCATATCGATACAGGAAAAATCATATTTGACGGGAAAAATCTTCTCGATAAAAACACGGATTTAATGAAAATCAGAGGGCGAAAAATTGCCTACATCCCGCAAGACCCTATGACAAGCCTAAACCCGCTCTACACAATTGAAAACCAGCTTTTAGAAGTGGTTAATTTAGATAAGAAAATACCCCTTGATGAAGCAAGAAAAATCATCCTTGAAAAACTTGAAGAAGTGGGTATTCAAAACGCTAAAGACAGGCTAAAATCCTATCCACACGAACTTTCAGGCGGCATGCGCCAAAGAGTGATTATTGCGATGGCGCTTTTAACAGGGGCTGAAGTCATTATTGCAGACGAGCCCACAACCGCGCTTGACGTGACCATTCAAGCGCAAATTATGGAAATTTTGGTGCGCATTAAAAACTCGGGCAAAACAATTATTTTTATAACACACAATTTAGCACTTGTTTGGCAATATATGGACACTGCAACAATTATGTATTTAGGCGAAATTGTGGAGCGAAATAGTGCACAAGGTTTGTTTAAAAACCCGCTCCACCCTTACACAAAAGCCCTAATTCAAACACTGCCCAAAGGAGCGAGCGAGAAATTAAAAAATATAAAAGGGCAGCCGAGCCCAATCACAGAAACAATTTCAGGCTGTGCTTATCACCCAAGATGTGATTTTTGCATGGAGAAGTGCAAAACCGAGCACCCAATTTTTAAAAACAATGTCATGTGCCACCTATATTCATAAAATTGTTCAGCAGCAGGGTGCGTTTATACGCACCACACTGCTTAAATATACAACCCGTCATCCTGAAAGCGTAGAAAATAAGGTGAAGCCCGTAGCTCAGGCACCGCCTGACAAACCAAACCAAAATAAACAAAAATAGCAAAACTCGCCACATAATTTGCCACCCACCCCACCTTTAAAAATTTAAAAAACATTGTTATAATTAAAAAGCAATCGCATTTTAGATATTTAGGATTTAATTAGTATGAAAAAAGCCTTTTCACTTACGGAATTATTGCTTGCCCTCGGTATTGTTGCAGTCATAGGAACGCTTATGATAACAACCGTCATACCAAAAGGGGACGAAAAAAAATATTCAACCCTTGCCCACAAAGCATATTTAACGCTTGAAGAAGCATACGGCGTGCAAATTATGAAAGATGGCGGGCAAGACGCGTCAAATTATGGCGCAGGAAATGTTTTATCCCGTATGATTTCAGGCGACCCGCCCTCTCTGCCTGCTTATGACCATAGCGGCAATGTGGTGCAACTTCCAAACGGCATGATATTATATAACAAAGGCGGCACAAACTCCACAGGCTCCATTTATGTTGACCTTGATGGCATTGAAGGAAAAACAAGATCCACTCTCGACAACAAGCCAAGTGCTTGCGCAACCAGCGCAACTGACATTTTGCGATTTATAATCGATGGTTCAGACATTTCGCCTGATTATGATTGCGGGCTTGCAAGAGAATATTTTGAATATGATAATGATTTAAAATAAACCCTTAATATTTTTTAACATTGTGTTACGAAAAACAATTTTGTGGCATATAACAAACAGATACTATAAATAAAATAATTTTTTATATATTAAAATTGAATACATTTGAAAACTAATTCTTCAAACGCGCTTATAGATGTTTTGTTGAATTTATGGTTTCAAATATCCTTCGCGCTTAATTTATTAAAGCGTTAATCCTTTTAGCTATGCGGATTGGCGACAATTTAACGCAAATTGAGCAAGAAAAATTTTTTATATACAAAATCATTTAAATATAGTATAATAATTGCAAGTTCTAAAGTTATAATGAACTTGTGGGTATTAGATTATAGAATGAAAGGTATTTACGAAATGAAAAAAGGTGCATTTACTCTTGCCGAAGTTCTTTTAACTTTGGCTATCATCGGTGTAGTTGCCGCTATGACAGTTCCTTCTTTGATGACATCAACTGAAGACAAAAAGCTTAGCGCAGCAGCTAAAAAAGCATATAACACTCTTCAAAACGCAATCACATTAAAACAAGCTCAAACAGACTTGACTCCTGCTGACACAACAGGTACTTCTTTGATGGACTTCTTAACAGGAAAATCAAGCGACAATGTTCAAGTTTTAAAATATACTGAAATGTCAGGGCAAGTTGTTCAAACTCCGGATGGTATCATTATGGTATCACACGGCAGCCAATGCGGCACAGGCGAAGCTAATGAAAGCGGCGAATTTGCTACTACAAAATGCTATGTTACAGTTGACGTAAACGGCTCTGAAGGTCCTAACTTCTCAGGCGTAACAGCAGGCCAAACTGCCGCAGGTGCTAGCATAAAAGTTCTCGCGGCAAGAGCAAACGCTTCTTCACCATACGCACGTGGTAACAGAGACATTATCAGATTTATCGTTAACGGCACAAACGTATATCCTGATAGCAATGACGCTGTTACAATGCGTTACATCAAAGGTAAAAAATAATAATTACCTAGCGTAAATTTTTAAAACCCGCATTTTTCATACAAAGTGCGGGTTTTTATCGCACATAGCCCAAATATATAACCTGTCATCCTGAAAGCGTAGAAAATGAGGTGAATCCGTAATTTTCAAGCTGTTCAGGATCTTGTAAATATTGAGGCACAACAAACAATGTTGAGGTTCTTGAGCTTGTAAGATGCTGAAATAAATTCAGCATGACGTATCTTTGTTGTGTCGCACTAAAATATTCAACCTGTCATCCTGAAAGCGTAGAAAATAAGGTGAAACCGTAATTTTCAAGCTGTTCAGGATCTTATTAACCTTGGAACACAACAAATAATGTTATTGCCGTTACGCCCAATCTAGTGATAAATCCTTAAAATCGGGGTTAAATTCTTTAATTAAATTGATTTTCCATTGCCTATGCCAACGTTTTAGTTGTTTTTCTCTGTTTATTGCGGCTTCAATTGAGTCGGTTACTTCGTAATATACCAATTTGTCGACATTATATTTTTCAGTGTAGCCTTTAAAAATTTTATTCTTATGCTCACACACTCTTTTTGGCAAATCACTTGTTACTCCGATATATAAAGAGGTTTCAGAATAATTTGTCATTATATAAACCGCGCAAGTTTTCTTCATTGGTTCATTATAGCACGGTAAATGTTTTTTATAATTGCTTGTTGTATTATGACTAAAATATATAAATAGTCATCCTGAATTTATTTCAGGATCTTATTAACCTTGGAACACAACAAATAATGTTAAGCTTCATTTTTCGGTAAGACCCTGAAACGAGTTCAGAGTGACTATTGGCTTATTGCTTCGTCGCTAAAATTGTAGCAGTGATGTGGTGCGTTTATACGCACCACATCACTGCCCAGCAATACAATTTCTAGCTGTCATCCTGAAAGCGTAGAAAATGAGGTGAAACCGTAATTTTCAAGCTGTTCAGGAACTTGCAGGCTCAAGGGCGCAGAAACAAAGTCGAGTTTCATTAAATGGCAAGATGCTGAAATAAATTCAGCATGACGGATTAAAATTATGTTACAAAGTATGTATTTTGTCAGGCAGAGTACAAAATCCACAAATAAAAATGGGCGAGAGCCGCCCATTATACGATATGATAGTTTATTGTTTGTTATGCGCTAATGCCTGTGTTTGAATTTGCAACGCTTTTGAGGTATTCGTTATACATTTCATATTCACTGTTTGCTTCTTTTAATTGATTTGAAATGTACACCGTGCCGAGGTCTTTTGTATCCCAGCCACTTTCAGTTGCTTTTTCCTTAAGGCTGTCTGCAATTAATTTTGATTTAGATTCTATGCTTTCTTTGGCAATTTTTAATGTTTGAGTATTTGTTTCTTTGAGTTCGCTGATTTTATTTTGTAAACTTGTTTTTTGCGCTGCATCATTGCATTTGCCTAATTGTTCTTCAAGGTTTTTGATTTGTTTTTTATTTTCAATGATTGTTTTACCGGTATCCTTGACATTTTTTGCTAAATTTGATGTTTGTTTTACTTTTGTATATTTAGCTTTTACATTTTGGTAGCCTGTTTTTGCTTCATCAAGAGCGGTTTTGCCGGCGTCTTTTAATTTGCCGGATATGCCTTCTCCGTTTTTAAATGCTTTCCCAACATTTTCAGCACTTTTGCCGAGGCTCGATTTGTTTGTAAATTCTTTGCTTGCATTTTTTAATGTTGTTTTTGTATTTTTATACACAACTTTTGCTTTATTATAAAGTCCGGTTGCATCCTTAACGCTTTCTAAAGATGTAGCGCTTGCATTTGCATTCATTTTTCCGATAGCTTTTGTTGCGCCTTTAACAGCGACAGCTGAAGCTACTGTTGTGAATGTGCCACTACCAATATTTTCCCAAGCTTGTTTTGCTTGTTCATCTGTTGTTGCGCTCGCTGCTGCGGAAGCACCTTTAGCAACTGTTGAAACACCTTTAACAACGCCAATTCCTGCAAGCCCTAAACCAATAAGAGGCCCAACCCCCGGAATCATACAAGCACCGATTGTGGCAGCTGTTTTAAGCAAACCTTTTGGTGTTAGAAGAGATTTAACCCCATTTACAATTGATTTTCCAATACCTTTGAAGAAACTTCCTGCTTTTTCAGTGAAAGAGATTTTGCCATCATCGCCGTTATTCGCAGCATATCCGTTTCCAAAAAGGCTTGGTGATTGATTATTATATAAGCCATATTGGTCGTAAAAACCGTTAATGCCGTGCTTATTATACAATGCTTGCGGATCTTGTACTCCGTATACCATAGTTTGCTCTCCTTGCAAAATACTCTTATGCATTTATAAAGTATTTGATTTATAAAATATTGCTTTTTTATATACTTTTGTTTACATTTCGTAACATGCCAAAGAGTGCGTGCCTACATGGTTTTAGGTACATCGAGCTTTTTAAAAATTTCAAAATTTACCAAAGGAAAAAGTTGCTCGTGAAATTCATTCTTTGTTTAATTATGGAATTATCCCCAAAAGTTGTTTCATTTGAAACACCAAAGCTGGAATTTTTTATGGTTTTGGGTGTGTAATTAACTCCAAGTTCTTGGGTAAATCTTTGTGTCACGGGGTTCACGGAATTATTTAATTTAAGAGAAAACCCGTTCCCAAGTTTTAATTTTGGCTCAAGAAACACGGTCTGCCCTCTTTTTGAGGCGTCTGTTGAAGCATAACTCGTTTCATAACCGCTTGAAAGTTCAAAATGTTCTTTTTGATATTTGACTTCTGTTCTTTGCTTTAATCTGTTTTGCATATAATCATTTTTATTTTTAACAATAGACGAAGCAAACACAAAATCCCCTTGTTTCACCTTCATTTCGTTAGGGTTTTCATATTTTGCACCTAAAGAAGTGATTGGAGATTTTATATCAGAATTAAATTTTAGCGAGTTTGAATTTTCTAAATTAATTACATCCATGTATTCAATAATTTTATCGTCATCAGATGAAATTATTTCATATTGCGGAAGAACTATTTCGTTATATGTCGCGTCTCCTTTTAAAGTATCAAAAAAAGTGCCCTCACCGGTGCTTGCGCTTACTAAATCGCCCGCAAGCGCTGGGTTAAATAAAAATGTTAATAATAGTAAAATCAAAATGTGTTTCATACTTTAAATTATACAAAAGTATAATTTTTAATCAAATAGAGGAACAAAATGCTCCTCTATTTGTCTTAATTTGTAGTATGAAGAAAGAAAGGAAGGAAGGATTATTTCCCGTAAGAATGCAGAGTTTTAGACGCTAAATGTGAAAAATATCTGCTGCAAAAATCCGGAGAAGATAATTTTTCAAACGCGACCGGTAGCACAACTAAAAATGTGGCAACCAAACCTGCAAACAATAATAAACTTAAAACTTCAATCATATCGCACCTCATTTCGTTTTGTATGTCTTATGTTTTATAAGACGGTAAGAAGAGGGCAAAACTTTATGATTTTGAAGTAAAGTTTTACAAAAATTAATATAAAGGAGTTGAGATGGAAACAAAAACTATATTTAGCAAGCTTTTAGCCGGTATGAAATGCAGCAATTGTTCTTGTGATTTTGATGAAAAGTCGATAAGAATTATGCGTTTTGATGACGGGCTTCATGTGATAAGAGTGAAATGCGAGGAGTGTGGAAAATCTTTTGGCATTGCATATTTAGGGCTTACGGAAGAAGAGCTTGAAAAATCTTATCAAGAAGTTAAAAAGAAAAACACAAAACCAATCACGATTGACGATGTTCTTGATGCACATAAGTATATAAAAAATTTAGATGAAAATTGGAGGGAGTTTATAAAGGAGAATAGGGGGTAGGTTGGGATTTATACGCTTTAAAATTCTTTGTGATAAAACCTGTAGCAGCAGTAGAGTGCGTTTATACGCACCTTACAGCTGCTTAGTATAACGTTCCTTATCTGTCTAATTTTTCAAAATTTTTATCACTAAACAGAAAAAGCGGAGAGGTTTTGCGGTCACAGCTTTGGTTGTATTTTGTAAAGCATATTTTTGTTAAATAGCTTTTCGCAAAAGCTCGACTGCGATTTCTGAGATAAAAATTTGAAAAATGGCAGGAACTAAACAAGAGCCCATGTTTCTTTCTTTTTGTTTCATTTTTCTTTCTTTGCGTTACGGCGCTTGAGTGTTAAAGAAAGAAAAATGAAAAAGAACAAAAAAATAAATGTGATGTTTCATTATTTGATAAGATCCTGAACAGCTTGAAAATTACGGTTTCATCTTATTTTCTACGCTTTCAGGATGACAGGTTGAATATTTTAGTGCGACACAACAAAGATACGTCATGCTGAATTTATTTCAGCATCTTACAAGCTCAAGAACCTCAACATTGTTTGTTGTGCCTCAATATTTACAAGATCCTGAACAGCTTGAAAATTACGGTTTCATCTTATTTTCTACGCTTTCAGGATGACAGGTTATTAATTAAATTGTGTGGTGCGTATAAACGCACCCTGCAATTACGATTTTAACTTCGCTCATACGTAGTCCAGTGTCGAGTTTGCCCACCGCGTCATCCGCGCTGTGCTAACTCTCACATCCTGAAGCCTCGCTTGTTAAAATCTAGTGCGTCGCACTACGATTTTAACTTCGCTCATACGTAGTCCAGTGTCGAGTTTGCCCACCGCGTCATCCGCGCTGTGCTAACTCTCACATCCTGAAGCCTCGCTTGTTAAAATCTAGTGCGTCGCACTACGATTTTAACTTCGCTCGGACACCAATTCATAGCCGGACATTTCAGCAACGCGTTCGCGCCAGAGTTTAATTATTTCATCATCAGGCAAATCTCTTGAAATTGGCTCGCCGATTGTTATTTCAACTCTTCTTCTTTTAAAGATATTCCAATTGTATGTTTCGAGCCCCGCGATTGAAATTGGCACAATGTCTGCTTTGCCTTTTCTTGCAAGCGCTATAAAGCCTTTGTTCACAGCTTCAATTTTTTTATTTTTTCTTATCCCGCCTTGAGGGAAAATACACAAATCCCAACCGGCTTTGTAAACTTCAAGAGCGGTTTTGATTGTTGCTTTTTCAGGTTTTTCCCTGTTCACAGCAAACGCGCCAAGCCTTAAAATGTTCTTTCTAAGCCAAGCGCCGCCAAGCCCCTTGCCTTCAAAAAGTTCTTGTTTTGCCATATATCCCGCGAAACGATGAGTCGCTTTTGCAACAATCAATGGGTCAAGATATGAAATGTGGTTAGGGGCAAGCGTTAATTTTTCTTTTGTTTTAACATTTTTTCTTCCTTTAATCACAAATTTATAAAATGGAGTTGTGCAAACCCAAAACACAACAAGATATGCCCACAATTGCCACAATTTAGTGCGCCAATTATATTCATGCGCAAACCTTCTTGCATAGTTTTTCTTGTGTTGTTTGTCAAACTCTTCACGACTTGACAAACGTTCAACTTCATTTTTCCAAATTTCTATCATTTCATCAACATTTTCTCTATAAGGAATTGGTTTTCCTATGTTGTAATACATATTTGCACCGCGGGTGTGCCTGTCTTCATAATTTGCGCCAATAATCCCAACCGGCACAATCGGGCATTTTAATTTTTTTGCAAAAACCGCAAACCCTTTATTCACATTTTCCATAGAGCCTTCACGTTCTCTTGTTCCTTGCGGGAAAAGGGCAAGGCGCCATTTTGTTTCTTTAATTCCAAGTGCCGTTTTCATAGTTGAAACTTGAATTTTGCCTCTATCAACTTCAAACGCGCCCATAAAATCCATAAAAATTCTTTGCCAAAAACCTTCAAAAAGTTCTTTTTTCGCCATAAAGGCAAGTGGTTTTTCAATGGCGTCGCACATTAAAAACGGGTCAACCGCGCTCACATGATTTGAGGCAACAATGTAAAATTCATTGCCTTTTGGCAAATTTTCCCTGCCAAAAACCTTGTAACCACAGGTGTATCTATATAAATTTGCATATCCAAAACGGGTGACAAATCTTTGGAATAATGCACGAAAGATGTTATATTCCTTTGGGCTGCGTTGTGAGTATTTTCTCATTAGTTTTCTCCCTTAATAAAACTGTGGGTGTAAATTTCTTTATTCAAAAGAACCTTTGCGGCACAATATACAGAACAAGCTTCTTTATCTTCTTTATCATACGCTAAATCTTCAATTTCGCCAAAATTTTGGCTCATTTCAAACAAATCTTTATAAATTTTATTGATTTTGACA
Organism: uncultured Gammaproteobacteria bacterium; assembly: GCA_964570895.1. Lineage (GTDB taxonomy): Bacteria > Cyanobacteriota > Vampirovibrionia > Gastranaerophilales > Gastranaerophilaceae > RGIG1918. Next base: position 10,105 of record CAZMZD010000002.1, on the reverse strand, counting down.
TTTCCCCCGCGAAGCGCATTATATATATCAATTAATGTCGTGTCAAAACCATCTGCAATCACATAATCAAGCCCAGCACCGAGTGCCAGCGCCAAGAAAGCCCTATTTAAAACGGGTCTTAATTCTTTATGCGAGCCGTTTGAAATGTTAGATAACCCAATTACCGTTTTAATTTCAGGGTCAAAACTTTCTTTAAACATTCTGATAGAATCAAGCGTAACCGCTGTTTGGGCTTGGTCAACCGACACAGGCAAAACAAGAGGGTCGATAAATATTTTGCCATTTTCGATACCTGCTTCGTTTGCAAAAGTTGCCATCTCAAAGGCAAGTTCAAGGCGCTCTTCCGATGTTTTTGGAATGCCAAGAGTGTTATTTAGCGTGAGCGCCACTAAATTTACACCATATTTTGCTGCAATTTCGACTGTTCCCTTAAGCCTTTCAGACTCCGCTGAAGCTGAATTTAAAAAACAATTTTGCGGATTTTTTAAAATTTTAAAACCACTTTCAAGCTCAAGTGCGTTTGTTGTATCAAGCGAAAAATTAACATTAAATTTAGCTGAAAGCAATTCTACAAGCCACGTCATAGAGCCTGCCAGAGCGCCTTTTGCAGGGCCTATGTTTAAATCAAGAATATTGACACCTGAATTTATTTGCCCATGCGCAAGGTTTAAAATAAATTCTTCATCTCGCGCTATAATTGCTTCTTTAACGGCTTTTGATATTATATGTATATTTTCGCCAATAATTCCCACTACTACCTCTTTTGCCATGAAAAATAAATTGTGTTACAATTCTAACATAATTAAAGGAGAAATTGAAATATGGGAAGAAAGTTTGTTGTTCTCGCGCTTTTATTACTTTTTGCAAAACCTGCGTTTGCAAATGTTGTAGGCACTGTTGACTATAAAGAAATTGTTGATAACTATTCAAAAGCAAAAGCTGCAATCTCTCAAATTGATGACAGAGCAGTTGAGCTTCAAAGATATTTACTCGACAAAGAAAAAGAATTTAAAAAAATAGACAACCCAATTAAACAAAAAAGTTTCGAAGAAGCAACTGCAAAAGAATTTGCAAAAAAACAACAAGCTTATGCTAACTTCAAACTTCAAAAAGAAGAAGCGATAGATAAAGAAATTGAAAAAGCAATCAAAGATGTTGCTGTTGAAAACAAAATTGACACCGTTGCAGACTATAGAACAATCTATTATGGCGGGATTGATATTACAGACAAAGTTATTAAAAAATTAAATTTAAACAAATAAAATTATTTAATTTACACAAAAAACGCACCGATTAGGTGCGTTTTTTATTGATATTTCACATTAATTGTTCTTAAAAATACCCATTCAGAGTCACGATTTTTTCTTGCAGAATATGTAACTTGCAAGTAATTTGACTTATCGAGCCCTTTATTGCCATTTTTAGGGTTTATCGTAAGGCTTGTGAACACTTCTTGCCTTTCTGTTTTGTCTGGGAAAATAACCGTCGTGTCCACTGCTTCTTCCTTGCCGTTTGGATACACAAGATTAATTTTCAAATATAGCGCGTGAACGTAGGTTTTTGTGGCATTTTTTATGCTGAATGCTAAATCGCACTTTGGCTTGAAGCCTTTTTTGCATATAACATGCACATTGTTCACCACAAAATCATCTGTGAATATAAAGTTTTCACTCACAAATTTCACAAGTTTTTCTTGTTTATGTTTGTAATAGGATTCTTTTGCTTTGTGCCCACTTGCTTTGTGCTTATTTTTTAACTCTTCTAAAATGTCATAATAAAGCTCTAAATTAACAATTTTATAATCCTTTAGGAAAACTTTTTCTATAAGGCGCGCGGATTTTTCAATGTCTATCGTCTTATATATCAAACCAAGTTTATATTCAGCAAGAGGCGACTCTTTGTATTTCAAAAGTGATTCGAGGTTCAATTTAGCGTCTTCGTAGTTGTTTATATGAATGTTTAAATCTGCGAGTTTGATATATGCAACTTCCATATCATCAAGCACTTTTTCTTTAGGCTCGCCGCCCAAAACTCTTGCATAACGATATGCAAGCATAGAAATTTTAGCAGCGTTTTGATAGTCTTCAATCTCAATCAATTTTTCTGAAATTTTCTGATAAATCGCAAGTTTTCTGCCTATCACGCGTTTAGAAGGGGAATCAGAAATATTTTCAATTAAATTAATTGCTTCTGCAAATTTTTTCATCTCTACGCAGAAAAGTGCGTAGCGATAAAGCGCAAGTTCGCTTTTTGGCGCTTTGGTTAAAGCTTTTTGATATTGCTTTTCAGCTTCAGAAAACATTTTTTCTTGCTGATATGCAATAGCGAGTTTTATGTTTATAATGTAGTCTTCAGGGTGTTCCGCCTCTTGAGCCAAAAGTTGGTCAATCGTAATTTCAGAAACTTTAATTTCTTTGCTGATTTTGCCCGTTGCAATATTATATTCTTGAATTGCCGCGTGCCATACAGCAAAAAACACTCCTATCGCAACCAAAAGGAAGGTAATCGCGATAGTTTTTAATAAATTTATTAAATTTTTTAGTGAAAAAATCATTCGTGTATTTCTGAAATTTCAAGGGAATCAATGTTTGGGATATTTTTAAATATATCGTTTATTCTCGATATTGGCTTTTTAGATGAAACAGTGAATTTTATTAACAATTGCCCATCTGCTTTTAATTTCTTTTTAAATTTTTCGACAAATTTAAAATTTTCTTGAATTAAATTGTTCAAATTATCGAAATCTTCAATTAAACAAGTGAAAGAAATGTCAAAAAGCTTGGGGTTTGCAATTCTGTGCAAAATAAATTTTTTCTCAAAATGCCTGATTGAAACAAGCACCATAAGGGTCAAAAATGTGGATATGAAAGCAAGGAAAAACATTCCGCAACCGCTTGCCATGCCAACTGCGGCCGCCACCCATAACGTCGCAGCTGTTGTAATTCCTGAAATGTTTGTGCCATGGCGCATAACTGTTCCCGCGCCGATGAAACCAATCCCTGTGATAACCTGCGCAGCAATTCTTGCGGGGTCATTTGTTCCGACAGTGCCGTCTGCAAGGTGATATTGGAACCCGTAAAGCGACAATATTGTGAATATTGCAGCACCTGCGCAAACTAAAATATGCGTGCGAAGCCCTGCGAATTTGCCTGTTATTTCTCTTTCAAAACCGAGAAAAAAGCCACACAGCAAAGCGGCGCAAAGCCTGATTAAAATAACCGAATCAAATAAAAAAATTTTTTCCATTACTATCCTACATTTCGCGTCTAACTTGATTATAGCATAGCACCTGGTTTTTTTTATAATGCTAATAGTTGAAATTGAAGTTCGTAGGTCAGGCACTGCCTGACAAAAAACTATAAGCTGTCATGCTGAACTGCGGATTTTTGGCAGGGCGGATACGGAGCGAACCCGCAAGAGCAAATAGCTCTATGGAGTGAAAAAATCTTTAACTAAAGATTTTGAAACGGAATGCTAGAGCTATGCGTACCCAAAAATCCAAGACGGTTTCAGCATCTTACCAATTATTGCAAATTGGCATTAATTTTTTGCTCTTCTTCATTTTCTTTCTTTGACACTCAAGCGCCGTAACGCAAAGAAAGAAAATGAAGCAAAAGAAAGAAACATGGGCTCATGTTTAGCTCCTGCCATTTTTCAAATTTTTATCTCAGAAATCGCAGTCGAGCTTTTGCGAAAAGCTATTTAACAAAAATATGCTCTACACTTTGCAATTAAAGCTGTGACCGCAAAACCTCTCCCTCTTTCTGCTTTTGTGATAAAATTTTGAAAAATTAAACAAATGGAAACCGTCATCCTGAATTCATTTCAGGATCTTGCCAATTCATGAAGCTCAACATTGTTTGTTGTGCCTCAAAATTTATAAGACCCTGAAACAAGTTCAGGGTGACAAAATAGCCCGTAGTCCGTAGTTCGTAGGTCAGGCAGTGCCTGACGGAACAAACAAATAGTGTCGCCCAGAACTTGCCTCTTTTTGCTGAAATCTATCGATTTCGTGCAAAATACGTCATGCTGAATTTATTTCAGCATCTTACCAGATAACGAAACCCAACATTGTTTGTCGTGTTCCAAAGTTAATAAGATCCTGAACAGCTTGAAAATTACAGCTTTGCCTCATTTTCTACGCTTTCAGGATGACGATTTTATCTGTCAGGCAGTGCCGGTTTATCACTTGGATTTTGCTGCAATTAAGGCGCGTATAAACGCACCCTGCAATTACACAAAACGCTCCTTACCCCTCGGGTACGGTTTCGCACAAGCCCGCCGACTTCTTGAATTTCTTCCACGCTCACACTTCTGGCTTGCTTGAAAATCTAAGCAAAGCTTGATTTTCCTACGCAATCTGCGCATACTTTATTCGTAATTGCTCGCAAAGCTCGCAAACGACTAAAGCAACCAAAAGCCCTCGGGGTGTTCGCTGGACTGTCGTCCGCTGTCTTGGATTTTCGGGTACGCATAGCTCTAGCATTCCGTTTCAAAATCTTTTTCAAAGATTTTTTCACTCCATGGAGCTATTTGCTCTTGCGGGCTCGCTCGCTTGCGCTCGACTCCTCCCTACCGAAAATCCGCTCCTTACCCCTCGGGTTCCACAACAACCATGATATACGGTTTTGAGAAATATTTATTTGCAGTGTTTATAATATCATTTTGAGTCACTGATTTTAAAATTTCCTCGAATTCTTTTGTATAGTTCAAGCCTCTTTCGTTTGCCTCATCAACTGCCAATTTTGAAGCATTAGCAGAGTTTGTTTCAAGCGCTAAAACTCTTTGCCCGATGATTTTTTCTTTCGCTTCGCTCAATTCATTTTGAGTTACAAAACTTGTTTTAAAATTCGCAATTTCTTTTAAAATTTCACTTTTTGCTTTATCTAAATTGTTTTTGTCTGTGCCAATATAGGTGATGAACGCACCATCGAGTGCGTTTTGAAGCCTTGCAGAACCCGTTTGATAAGCAATTCCATGCACTTCGCGGATATTTTTAAACAATCTTGAGCTCATTCCGTCCCCCAAAATTGTGTTTATAACCTCGAGCGTTGCAATTTCTTTTTTATTTGAAAGCCCGTCTGTTTTATAGCCCAAAACAAGCCAAGCGGTTTCTTTATCTTGCTTTTTAATAATTTTTTCTATATTTTTGCTTGGCACAAAATTTTGCTTTTTAAAATCCGTGATTTTTACCTTAGTTTCGTTTCCGGATGAGAAAATATCTGTAAAATCATTTACTAGAGCCGCTTCATCAACATCACCAACGACGGATATAACAAGGTTTTTAGCATCTAAACTTTTTTTGAAATCAGCTTTAATTGTTTTTTTATCAACATTTGGAATATCTTGTTTCAGCACCTCTGAATTGTTCGCGTAAACACTTCCCTTGAATGCCAACTTCTTAAAATTATCAAGCGCCAAGGAAAGAGCATTGTCCTCAAGATTTTTTATTGCATCTAAATTCGCGTTTTTCACCTTTTTAATATTTTCGCTCAAAAAATTTGCGTTTTGGGTAATTTCTTTTAGCATAAACATAGCGTCAGGCAGCCTGTTTTTAGTCGTTTTCACCTTAAGTTCCATATTGTCACTTGAATTTGTGAAATACATGGAAATTCCTCTTTCATCTAAATATGTCGCAATTTCATTGCTTGTATAGTTTTTTGTTCCTTCACGTGCAATTTCGCTTGCAAGGATAAGCGAAGACGGGGTTGTGGATTTGTGGCTTGCCCCCCTGCTTAAAATATCGATTGCGACAATTGCATTCGAGTCATTTTTTTGAATTATAAGCGTTGCGCCATTTGCCAAAAGGTATTTTTTTGCTTTTTCTGTTTTTTCAATAAGCTTATATTCGCCTGTTTTCTTGATTTTTTTATCAGAAATTTCTTTTAAATTAGTGTTTTTTGAAATAACTTTTGAAAGATAGTAATTATCTTCTCTTAAATATTTCTGCGCAGCCCTCACCACATCTTTTTTGGTTACTTTTTTAATTCCTTGAACGTATGTATCTAAATAATCTAAATTGCCCCAATAGAGCATAGCGTAGCCAATTTCGCCGGATATATTATCAATTGATTCGCGCGAATAATATGTATCTGTTTCAACAATATTTTTTGCTTTTTCAATTTCAGCATCCGTCACATTTCCAAGTTTTACGGCATTTATTACATCAAAAATTTCCCCAAAAATTGTTTTTTCATATTCCGGTTTATAATTTGTTGAAATTGTAAACATTCCGTCTTGCAAATAAGAGTTTGAAGAACTTGAGACGTCATGTGCGATTTGCTTATTCTCAACAAGCGCTTGATTTAATTTAGAGCTTTTTCCGCTCCCTAAAATTATGCTTAAAACATCGAGCGCGTAAGCTTCTTTTGAATTATCAAATTTTGGAATTTTAAATGCCAAAATTGCATAGTTGCTTGAGATATCCTTTTCTTCCGCTATTTCCGATGTTTTTTGCGGATAGTTAATTTTTGGGTATTTTATTTTTTCTATTTTGCTGTCATTACGCACGCCCGCAAAGGCTTCTTCCGTTTTTTGGATTGCATAACTTGGCTCAACATCGCCAACAATTACGGTAAAAATTTTATCCGGAGTATAAAATTTATTGAAATAATCTAAAATTTCTTCTCTTGTTATGGTTTCGATCACTTTGCTATCGCCTATAACTTCGCGCTTATACGGGTGATTTGAGTCAGAGTAAATTAACTTAAATAAATTGTTATATAAAATTCTGCTTGGGATGTCTTTCCCGCGCGCAATTTCCGCAAGAACAACTCCTCTTTCTTTTTCAAGTTCTTTTCTTGGGATAAGCGGGTGGGTTAACATATCTGCATGCAAATCAAGCGCAAACTCAAAGTCTTTTGATGGAATTGTAATGTAATAGTGTGTATAATCTTTGCTCGTGGCCGCGTTTGTTGTTGCTCCTTTTGCTTCAAGCAACTTTTCAAACTCGCCTGATGGATGTTTTTGAGTTCCTTTAAAAAACAGGTGCTCTAAAAAGTGCGAAACGCCGGAGTTGGAATCATTTTCATTAACAGAGCCTGTTTTTATCCAAGTGTCAATCGTCACAATCGGATTATTTGTAACCTGTTTCACAATAACCGTCTGCCCTGAAGGCAATTTTTTTATAACAGGTTTTTCGTCCGCATACGCTCCAAGAAACGAAAAAGCGAGCGCGATTATTAAAATAAATATATTTTTTTTCATTTTTCCCCTAATGCTCAAATTGTAAAATATTTTAGTTTATTTCATTTTACTATATTTTTCGTTTGTAGTAAAATATCCGTATGGTTCAAGGAATGGTTAATAGGCGCAAACTTTCGCCACTTGAAGAGGAAAGTTGGAATAAAATTATGGGCATTTTGGAGACTAAAGTTTCTCCAACTACATTTAACCCATGGATGTTGTCGCTTTCTCCTTTAGATATTTTGGGCGAAGAAGTTGAGGGAAATAAATTTCGCCTAGCTTCAGACCAAGCCTTTGGTATCCAAGTGCTTCAAAAAAGGTATTTGAGCGATATTTCAGACGCGATTTTTGAAGTTACGGGAAAAAGGTACGCAATTGAACTTTTGCAAGTTCAGCCGAACGTTAAAAAAGCAAAAGCAACGAAAGAAAAGCCTGACGAAAGCGTTGTTCAAATGCGCAAGCAAATCGAGCAGATGAAGCAAATGCACTCTTTTTGCGGTTTAAATTTGAACTATACATTTGAGAATTTCGTTGTTGGTGAAAATTCAAAATTTGCGTATAATGCGGCAGTGCAAATTTCAGAAGCCCCAGGGCAAAAATATAATCCGCTTTTTATAAACGGCTCTATCGGCATTGGCAAAACACACATTATGCAAGCGATTGGGCATAATATTTTAAAACATTTCCCTGAAATGAAAGTTAAATATGTCAAAGCTGAAAACATCATGAACCAGCTTGTTGAAAGTCTTTCAAGCGTTAAAGACACAACATATATGATGAAAAAATTTCGCGATACATATAGAAATGTCGATGTTTTGCTTATAGATGACATTCAATTTGTGGAAGGCAAAAAACGCACAGAAGAAGAAATTTTCAACATTTTTGATACACTATTCCACGCAGGAAAACAAATTGTTTTCGCTTCAGACAGGCCAATTCAAGAATTTACAAAAACATCAGACAGGCTAAAAAGCCGTTACGAATGGGGTTTAAATGTTCAAATAACCGTTCCGGATTATGACACAAGAGTTGAAATTTTGAAAAAATATGGCGCAAGAACAAACTATCTTCTTGAAGAAGAAGTGATAAAATTCCTCGCTTCGACTTTTGACAACAACGTGCGCGAGCTTGAAGGTGCATATAATAAATTAAGCGCGTATGCAAGCATTTGCGGCGAAAGCATAGACATTCAAAAAGCAAGAGAAATTCTGCAATGTGATATGAACTTAAAAACCGTGACTACAAAAGATATTATCGCTGCTTGTGCTAAATATTTTAAGGTTTCAATTAAAGATATTGAAGGCACACAAAGAACCAAAAACATTTCTCTTGCAAGGCAAGTCGCAATCTATCTTTCAAGAGAAATAACGGAAAATTCTTTCCCTGAAATTGCGAAAGATTTTAAGAAAAATCACACAACAATTTTGTATTGCTTTGAAAAAATTGCTAAAGCCATGAAATCCGATAAAGAACTTTCGCTTTTAATTGCAGATATCAAAAATATCATCGGCAAAGAGAAATAATTAAACCCAATCTGCACTAAATGCCTTTGCGCCAAATTCAATACATTGAGCGCACATTTTCGTGTCCGCTGCGCATTTGCGCGAAAAATCTGACATATCTGCACCCATTCTTGCCCTAAAGTCGCCTGATAAAATAGGGCATGCAAAAACACCTTTATTTGTGAAAATTCTTGATGTTGCACAATCTAATTTTTCAGGGTCGACTTGTTGAGGGTCAAATTTATATTCGCCAATTACATGTTCTTGCGAAAAATAAGGAGTGATTTTTAAGTTTATTTCTTCAAAATCGGCGCCTAATTTTCTATACATTTCGCTAAAACCTTCAAAAAGCGTTTCTCTTTTTTCCTTATAATAGTCTGTAACTTGAATTATCGGGTTAAAGCCGTATTTTATAAGGCAAGAAAGTGCATTGTGCGCTTTTCTGAAGCTTCCTCGCCCTCTTAGCATATCATTTTTTGCTTCTTCAAAATGCTCAAAACTAATTACATAAATGCTTTCATATGAACTTTCGCTATCAATTTTTTTAAGAAAACGGGCTTTTTTTTCATTAATTGTTTGCCCGTTTGTAACAACACATACCGAAGAGATTTTCAGGCAAAGTCGAATGATTTGATTAAAATCCGGATGAATTGTGGGCTCTCCGCCTGTCAGGTATATCATTTTAACGTTATAATCTTTTATTTGTTTTAGTGCGGTTTTAATTTTTTTAATTTCCAAAAAATCTTTTTCCATTGTGAAACTGTTTTTTGGAATATAGCAATGTTTGCATTTCATATTGCATGCTTTTTTTGATAATTCAATGAAAAAATTGTCCAATCTTTCCATTTTAATTACAGGTGCTTGTATAAAATTTTTGATGATACTGTTCATTTGTTCCACTCCTTGACTTCTTTAAGTTTAGAATATTACTTGAACAAAAAAAATAAATTACACGGTGTACCTAGACTTATGCGAACTTATAAGTACCCAAGTGGGGAATGGTTTTATTTTGTGTTGATTTTTTAAATTTTATGGTATGATTTATTTTGTTAAGATAAGAATTTTTGTTCTTGTTTTAATTGTCTGAAAAATTAATAGTGGTTTTGTCCAAGTGGCACGAGAATTTGTGTCAGACGACAGAGGAGAAAGCAACGGTGTTGCTTTCGGATAATTGAGGCACAAGACACGCAACGCGTTCCGCCTCATGGAATTTGAAAATTTAATAGTTGATTTGTCGTAGTGGCGGAATGGTAGACGCGCACGTTTGAGGGGCGTGTGGAGAAATCTGTGGGGGTTCAAGTCCCCCCTACGACATTTTAATTTCATCAACAAATATTATCAGTGTGGATATAACTTATCAGGATATAGTCTATCAGGACATTTGGGATGGGTGTTTTTAGGTAGAAGTGCCAAGTTGT
>CAZMZD010000001.1:0-395673 GCA_964570895.1 uncultured Gammaproteobacteria bacterium | reverse complement strand
GACGGAAACGACCTTGCTTACCTTCGATAATATTTGAAAGTGATTTAAGAGGTCTGTTATTAGGGCCAACAACAGTTCTTCCTCTTCTGCCGTTATCAATCAACGCGTCAACTGCTTCTTGAAGCATTCTTTTTTCGTTTCTAACGATAATTTCAGGTGCGCCCATTTCTAACAATCTTAATAAACGATTGTTTCTGTTGATAACGCGTCTGTACAAGTCGTTTAAGTCTGATGTTGCAAATCTGCCGCCATCTAATTGAACCATTGGACGAAGGTCCGGCGGTGTGATTGGCAATACATCCATAACAAACCAAGTTGGTTCAGTGTCTGAATCAATTAAGCTTTCAACAAGTCTTAATCTTTTGATTAATTTTGCTCTTTTTTGAACACTTCCGGCTGAGCTGTCAAGTTCAGTTCTAATTTCGTCAGCAAGAACGGTTAATTTAATTTCAGAAAGCAATTCTTTAATAACTTCTGCGCCGATACCAACTTTCAAGCCTGTATCTTCGTGTTCAAGAACATAATCTTCATATTCTTCTTCAGATAGAAGTTGCATTTTTTTGAAGTCTGTTTCAGCTGGGTCAACAACGATGTAGCTGTTGAAGTAGATTACTTGTTCCAAATCTTTAAGAGTTGTGTCAAGCAATAAACCCAAATAACTTGGAATTCCTTTTAAGAACCAAATGTGAGTAACAGGCGCTGCAAGTTTGATGTGCCCCATTCTGTGGCGGCGAACTTTAGAGTCTGTAACTTCAACACCGCAACGTTCGCAGATGATGCCTTTGTGGCGAACTCTTTTATATTTACCGCAATAGCATTCCCAATCTTTTGAAGGTCCAAAAATTCTTTCGCAGAAAAGACCGTCACGTTCAGGTTTTAATGTTCTGTAGTTAATTGTTTCTGGCTTTGTAACTTCGCCATGTGACCATTCCAAAATACGTTCCGGAGAAGCGATTGAAATTCGGATATAATCAAAATAATCTATACTTGTGGACAACTTTTATTCTCCTTATCTAAAATTCTCTTCTAATTAGTCTTTGAAAGCTGCCGGAGTTTCAAAGAAATTTATGTTCAAAAGCTCTGAATCTATATCAGATAACACTCTTTTTGGAGCTGCTTTTCTGATATCGTCGCTATCAGCCATAAGATCAACTTCATCGCCATTTTTCTTAGCAACTTGAATATCAAGAGCAATTGATTGCAATTCGCGAACCAATACTTTGAATGATTCAGGAATACCCGGACGAGGAATGTTGTCGCCTTTAACGATTGCTTCATAAGCACGGCTTCTTCCGTTAACATCGTCTGATTTGATGGTAAGCATTTCTTGAAGAATATAAGCTGCGCCGTATGCTTCAAGAGCCCAAACTTCCATTTCCCCAAATCTTTGACCACCGAATTGAGCCTTACCACCTAATGGTTGTTGTGTAACGAGTGAGTATGGACCCGTTGAACGAGCGTGGATTTTGTCGTCAACTAAGTGAACAAGTTTAAGGATGTATGAAATACCAACTGCAACAGGTTCATCGAATGGTTCACCTGTGCGGCCATCATATAATGTAACTTTACCGTCTTCTCTAACCCAATCACAGCCGGATTCTTTAATACCTTTTAAGAGTTCAGCTTTTGTTGCATTTTCTGATTGGTTAGCTCCGTACATTTCATCAAATAGCGGAGATTCATAGTGGTTTTTAGTTAAGTATGCTGCCAAACCGAGTAAGTGTTCGTATGTTTGACCCACGTTCATACGGGAAGGTACGCCTAGTGGGTTAAGTACGATATCAACAGGAGTTCCGTCTGGCAAGAAAGGCATATCTTCTTTTGGAAGAATTCTTGAAACGATACCTTTGTTACCGTGACGACCTGAAAGTTTGTCACCTACTGATATTTTACGTTTTTGTGCAATATAAACTCTGATAACTGTGTTTGCCCCTGGTGGAAGTTCATCGCCTTTTTCGCGGTCAAACACTTTAACGTCGACAACTCTGCCACCTTCGCCGTGTGGAACACGAAGTGAATTGTCTTTTACATCGCGAGCTTTTTCAGCGAAAATGGCGCGAAGTAATTTTTCTTCCGGCGGGTGTTCGGATTCACCTTTTGGAGTGATTTTACCAACCAAGATGTCATCAGCGTATACTCTTGCGCCGATTCTTACGATACCTCTTTCGTCTAAGTGGCGAATAGAATCTTCAGATACGTTTGGAATTTCACGAGTAATTTCTTCAGGTCCTAATTTTGTTTGACGAGCGTCAAGTTCAAGTTTTTCAATGTGAACTGAAGTAAATACATCATCATGAACCAATCTGTCTGAAAGTAAAATCGCGTCTTCGTAGTTGTAGCCTTCCCAAGGCATATAAGCAACGAGCACGTTTTTACCTAGTGATAGTTCACCTTTGTTTGTAGAAGCGCCATCCGCGATAACATCGCCCGCTTTAACTTCCATACCTTCTTTAACGATTGGTTTTTGAGTGATACAAGTGTCTTGGTTACTTCTTGTATATTTAAGAAGTGTGTGAATATGAACTTGTCCTTTTTTATCTTTTACATGGACTTCTTCGCCAACAACTCTTACGACGGTTCCGTCTACTCTTGAAACTTCAACCATGCCGGAGTCTTTAGCTGCTCTTTTTTCAAGACCGGTACCAACAACAGGTCTTTCTGTGATTAAAAGAGGAACTGCTTGACGTTGCATGTTTGAACCCATCAAAGCACGGTTTGCGTCGTCGTGTTCGATGAATGGGATAAGAGATGTTGCAACAGAGATGATTTGGATTGGCGAAACACCAAAGTAGTCAACTCTTTTTGAGCTATCCATTGTGAATTCGTTTCTGTATCTAACAGGCACAAATTCTTCTTTTATTGTTCTGTCTGGGTTTAATTTAACGTCCGCAGGAGCGATACGGTAGTTTTCTTCTTCATCAGCCGAGAAATAAACAACCTTATCTGTCACTTTGCCGTCAACAACTTCGAAATATGGAGTTTCAATAAAGCCATATTCGTTAACTCTTGCGTGAGTTGCAAGTGAACCGATAAGACCTGCGTTAGGTCCTTCAGGTGTTTCAACAGGGCAAAGTCTTCCGTAGTGAGATGTGTGGATGTCACGAACCGCGAACCCTGCACGTTCTCTCATCAAACCACCAGGCCCTAATGCTGAAATTCTTCTTTTGTGAGTTAATTCAGCAAGTGGGTTTGTTTGGTCCATAAATTGTGATAATTGTGAAGAACCAAAGAATTCTTTTAAAGACGCAACGAGCGGTTTTGTGTTTAAAAGGTTAAGTGGTGTGAGTGTGTCGTTATCTTGAAGAGTCATTCTTTCTTTAACGATTCTTTCGATTCTTGAAAGACCAACTCTGAATTGGTTTTGTAACAATTCGCCAACTGAGCGAATTCTTCTGTTTCCCAAGTGGTCGATATCATCCAAAACGCCTTCATCGTATGTTAAGTTGATTAAGTATTCAACGCTGGCTACGATATCTTGAATTGTGATTGTTCTTTGAGTTTCAGGCAAGTTTAAACCAAGTTTTTTGTTGATTTTGTATCTGCCAACTTTGCCGATGTCATATTTTTTATCATCAAAGAAACGAGCTTCTAAAATTTGACGACCGCCTGCAGCAGAAGCAGGGTCACCTGGGCGAAGTTTTTTGTAAACTTCGATTAAAGCTTCGTCCATTGAAGTTGTTGTATCTTTTTCTAAAGTTTTTCTTAAGAACTCGAAGTGTGTGAATAAGCTTTCCATTTCAGATGGAGTAATGCCGAGTGCTTTAAGAAGTGTTGTAGCTAAGATTTTTCTGTTTTTATCGATTTTTACATAAATTAAATCATTTGAATCTGTTTCAATTTTTAACCATGCCCCACGGTTTGGAATAAGTGTTGCATTATATAAACGTTTTCCTGTTGGAGAAACTTCTTTTTTGTAGTAAATCCCAGGAGAACGAACGATTTGAGAAACGATAACACGTTCTGCACCGTTTACAATAAAAGTACCTTTATCGGTCATGGTTGGAATGTCGCCGATATATACTTCTTGTTCTTTGATTTCACCTGAATCACGGTTAACTAAACGCATCATAACTCTAAGTTGTTTTGCGTAAGTTGCGTCATGGATTCTAGCTTCTTCAATCGTATATTTTGGGCTATCAAAAGTATACTGTGGAAGAAAATGAAGTTCTAATCTTCCTGTATAGTCTTTAATAGGTGAAAACGAGAGCAACTCCTCTTTTAAACCTTCTTTTAAAAACCATTCGAAAGACTTTTTTTGGATCTCAATTAAATCCGGCAAGTCGTCCAAACGGGTTGCGGGAATTCCCATCGGAGTAACTCTTGGTGCATATTCTTGTGTTGCCATTCAAATACCTCTAATATGTGTTCTAATAATCAAATTTAATTTTAGAAGCGCAGTCACGCTAGTTTAACTTAATCAATCATACTTGCTAAAGATTTCTAGTCAAGCAGTGATTGAACAATATTTAATATTATTTATTGATAAATTAAATTCATTGCATTAAAGATTGCTTTAACGTTTGCTCTTGCTGTGTCTGAATCAACTGCACGAGCAATAATTTCTTCTTTTGTATCGCCTTTTTCCATGTGAATTACGCTCATTGCGCGAGATGACGAACCAAGAAGTGTTTCATCAAGTGCAAATTGTTCATAGTGAACAAGTTTTTGTTCGAAGCCTGCATTTTTAAGTGCATCAAGGCAACAAGCAACAGGGCCGTTCCCTTCTCCTTCAGGGTGATACAAAATGTTTTCATACATGAATTTAAGTTCATATTTATTTTCAGATTTTTTCTCAAAATCAATAAAACCAAATTTGCCCTTAACATCAAGCACGTAATTAATATATAAAGCAATGATTTGATCGGTGTTTACTTCACCGATTGTTTCAGCCATTTCTTTTGCTTTGTGCGAAATTCTAATCGCTTCTTTAATTGTGATTGGGTAACCTTGTGATTTAACAATTTCAAAGATTGCAGTTTTTCCGGATTGGCTTGTGAATGCGATTTTTTCGCTGTCGTTTCTGCCAATAAGGGTTGGATTGATTGGGCGATAAGCTCCCATTTCCATATCTTTTGTTTTAAGCGCACCGTCTTGGTGAATTCCGCTTCTGTGCGCAAGCGAATCGGAACCGATAAGAGGTGCTTTTTCGTGAATTTTTACATTTGAAGCATGTGCAATATCAATTGCTGTTTCGTAAAACTTGCTCAAGTCTAAAGGAACATTGACGCCTGAATTATGGAGCGCAATTGCAACTTCATATAAGTTCGTGTTTCCTGTTCTCTCTCCAAGTCCGTTCAGTGAACATTCAAGCTGAACCGCACCTTTAAAATAGCTTTCAACTGTGGTTGCAGTTGCCATGCCAAGGTCGTTATGGCAGTGTACTGCAATTGTCACGTGCTCAGGAAGTGCGTTTCTTACTTTTTCAACCATATTAATAAAGCGCATTGGGCGATATCTTTCAACCGTGTTTGGAAGGTTGATGGTGGTAGCCCCTGCTCTGACCACATCTTGCAGAGTTTCAATTACGAAATCTAAGTTTTCTCCGCAATCTCCAAAATGCTCAACGGAAAATTGCACATCTCCTGTTGCTCCGATTTTTTCATAAGCATAAGCTACGGCGTCAACCGCAATTTTTCTTGTTTGCTCTGGTGTTTTATTTAAAACATGTTCCATATGGAACGGGCTAAGCGTAATAAAAGTGTGTATTCTTGGACGTTTTGCATATTTTATTGCTTCAGCGGCGCGTGCTATGTCGCCCTCCGTTGCCCTTGCGAGCCCTGAAATAACGATGTTTTCAGGCGCTTTTTGCGCAAGCAGTTTGCAAGCCTCAAAATCCATTTCAGATGAAGCAGGAAAACCAACTTCAATTGCCTGAACCCCAAGTTCGCATAAAAGGTCAAAAACATACTCTTTTTCTTTTATATCCCAAGGTTTTTTAAGTGATTGGTTGCCGTCCCTTAAAGTAATGTCGTAAAAAAATGGTTGTTTCATTGATAATTCCGAAATATCTAGTTAGTTCGAATTATATTATAAACATATTTAAAGTTCAATTTTAAAATCTATATATATTATAGTAATTTGCAATTTAACATGTTTGATATACGATAGATATTAAGGAAAAATTCGTATGGTTTTATACCAGTCAAGCCTAAGATAGAAGATTTCCTTCAGTGTTAGAGAAAAAAGGAGAATAAAATGGCAACAGCAACATTAGTTGAATTACTCGATGCAGGAATGCATTTCGGACACCAAACCCAAAAATGGAACCCAAAAATGAAACCTTATATTTTTGGCGCTAAAAATGGTATCTATATTTTAGACATCAGAAAAACTTCTGATATGCTAGATGCAGCTTACAATATCGTTCGTGAATACGCTGCAAGAGGCAAAAACGTAGTTTTTGTCGGCACTAAAAAACAAGCAGTTGACGTAATTGCAGAAGAAGCAAAAAGAGCTGGTTCATACTACATTAACCGTCGTTGGTTAGGCGGTATGATGACTAACTTTGAAACAATCAGAGCTAGAGT
Organism: uncultured Gammaproteobacteria bacterium; assembly: GCA_964570895.1. Lineage (GTDB taxonomy): Bacteria > Cyanobacteriota > Vampirovibrionia > Gastranaerophilales > Gastranaerophilaceae > RGIG1918. Next base: position 389,146 of record CAZMZD010000001.1, on the reverse strand, counting down.
TAACAAGCTTCGCGAACTTGAAGACTTTATGAATTCAGGCGTTGCAGCAAAATATACTAAAAAAGAAGTTGCTCAATTTAACCGTCAATTATCAAAACTTTCAAAAACTTTGGGCGGTATCAAGGATATGAAAGGTATGCCGGACATTTTATTTGTGGTTGACCAAAAGAAAGAACTTATTGCAATTAAAGAAGCAAACAAATTAAACATTCCTGTTATTTGCCTTGCTGACACAAATGCTGATCCTGATGGTATTGACTTCTTAATCCCAGGGAACGATGATGCAATCCGTTCAATCAAATTAGTTGCTTCAAAATTAGCAGACGCTATTATTGAAGGTAAAAAATTAAGACAAAACAAAGCAACTGAAGGTAAAATCGAAAAAATTACTGCTGCTGACGCAAATGCAGAAGAAGTTGCTGAAGAAGTTAAAGCGTAATTAATAAAGGAGATATCAAATGGAAATAAAAGCATCAATGGTTAAAGAACTCCGCGATTTAACAGGCGCTGGCATGATGGATGCTAAAAAAGCACTTGTTGAAGCTGAAGGAGATATGGAACGTGCTAAAGAACTTTTAAGACAAAAAGGTATCGCTTCTGCTGATAAGAAAATGGGCAGAATTGCTGCTGAAGGTCTTGTTGGTTCAGTTGTTGAAGGAAAACGCGGCGCGCTTGTTGAAATTAACTGCGAAACAGACTTTGTTGCTAAAAATGAAGATTTCAAAGCATTGCTTGATAAAGTTGCAAAAGTTGTTCTTGACACAAATCCGGCTGATGTTGACGCTCTAAACGCTACAAGCGTTGATGGCACAACGGTTGAAGAAGTTGTTAAGGCTGCAATTGCTAAAATCGGCGAAAAAATCACTATCAGAAGATTTGCTCGCTACGATGATGGCAACTGCGTTGCAAGCTACATTCACAATGGCAAAATCGGCGTATTGCTAGAAATTAAATGCTTAGATGAATCAGCTTGTGATTGCGCACTTGCAAAAGACATTTGCTTACACATTGCTTCTTGTGCTCCTGAATTCGTTTCAAGAGCTGAAATTCCTGCTTCAGTTATTGAAGAAGAAACAAGAATTGAAATGGGTAAAGAAGACTTAGCTAAAAAACCTGAAGCAATCAGAGCAAAAATCGTTGAAGGCAGAGTTAATAAACTTATGGCTCAAAGATGTTTGCTTGAACAAGCTTTCGTTAAAAACCCGGATACAACAATTGAAGGCCTTGTTGCAGGTAAAGCTGAAATCGTTAAATTTGAAAGATTTGTTCTTGGTGAAGGTCTTGAAAAAAGAAACGAAAACTTTGCTGATGAAGTTATGAACCAAATCAAAGGTTAATTATAATTTAAAAGCATAAAAATACCGCTCAATTTGGGCGGTATTTTTTATTGCGAATTCGTTAAATCGCGCGCTTCTTAATAAAAATATATTTTAGTGCAAATTAAAATGAAAACTTGCGTTTTGGCGCAACTAAAAATTATTTATTTTCAAAAACATTTTGCCCTTCGATTTCCGTGAGCCCTGATTCTAATTCAGGCAAAATTGTTTCAAACACTTCTATCAATTTTGGGTCAAATTGGGTCCCTGCGTGCTTTTTGAGCTCTGCTTGCGCCTCTTCTAACGAAGCTTTTTGTCTGTACGCTCTGTTGGATAAAATTCCGTCAAACGCGTCTGCTATTGCAATAATTCTTGAACCGATAGGTATTGCTTCGCCTTCAAGTCCAAAAGGATAGCCTGTGCCGTCGTAGTGTTCATGGTGATATTTAATAATTTCCACAACTCCTTCGAGCTGTTTAATGTCTTCAAGGATTTTTATGCTGTGGAACACGTGGCGCTTTATTTCGTTGAATTCTTGCGGGGTTAATTGTTCGGTTTTGTGTAAAATTTCTTCCGTTACGCCAATCATGCCTATATCGTGCAAAAGCCCTGCAAGTTCAATTTTTCCTGCTTCCGAGTTTGAAAAGCCCAGCTTTTGTGCAAGTTTTGAAGCGTAAAAAGTCACCCTTCTGCTTCTTCCTGCCGTATATTGGTCTTTAGCGTCTAGTGCTTCTGTGATTGCTTTTATGGTTCCACCAAAAAGCTCTTTTAAATCAATTATAAGTTTTTCGTTATCAACTTTTAATTGGTAATATTCAGCGCAAGTTTTAGCAACGTAAAGCAATTCTTCTGGTGCATAAGGCTTTTTGATGTATCTATAAATTTTTGCATTGTTGATTGCGTCAATTAATATTTTTGAGTCTGTGTATGCGGTAACTAAAATTTTGACTGCATGCGGCACGAATTCGCTCGCTCTTTTTAAGAATTCAACGCCATCCATATCGGGCATTTTGTGGTCTGAAAAAATAAGTGCGAAATCTTGGTTGTTTTTAAGTATTTCAAGTGCTTGAAGCGGGCCTGAAGCGCGTTCAATTTCATATTCCCGCCTCATTGTCCTATACATCAAGTCAAGATTATCTTGCTCATCGTCAACTATTAATATTTTATATTTCATCAAGTATTTCCTTATGTTGAGCTATTGGAAGAACAATTGTGAATTTCGTTCCTTTTCCGACTTCGCTCTTTATATCAGCGTTTCCGCCGTGTGCGGTTATAACCTTGTAAGCAATTGACATTCCGAGCCCTGTGCCAACGCCAACCGGTTTTGTTGTGAAAAACGGTTCAAAAACTTTTTTCAAATCTTCTTCTTCTATCCCGACCCCTGTGTCGATTATATCTATCGCAACATATTCTTTGTTAGGTAAAAGCGAAGCATTGATTGTGATTGTGCCATTTTCTTTGATTGCATATATTGCGTTATCCAAAATGTTCATAAACACTTGGTTTAGCTGTCTGCCGTAAGCTTCGATTTTTGGCAAGTCTTCTGAATAATTTTTAACAATTTCAATTCTGTTTTTAAATTTGTTGTGCAATATATTTAAAGTCGTGTCAATTTCTTTTGGGATGTCAAATTGCGTGAGTGTTGTTTCGTCAAGCCTTGAGAAGTTTTTAAGGTCCAAAATAATATTTTTTGTTCTGTCTGCCCCTTCTCTGCAACTGTTAATCAAATCAACAAGATCGCTCTTTAAGAATTCTATATCTATTTCATCTTTATATTCTTTAATTTCACGCGCTTTTTCTTCAGGAATTGATCCCTCGACTTCTTCATATTTTGCAAGCAGTTCAAAAATGTCTTTTGTGTAATTTTCAAAATGCACCATGTTGCCGTAAATAAAGTTAATTGGATTATTTATTTCATGTGCAATTCCTGCCACAAGTTCGCCGAGAGAACGCATTTTTTCAGAGTGAACCATCATGCTTTGTGTTTCTTTTAATTCTTGGTTCACCATCTCGAGTGCCTCTGTTCTTTCGATAACTTTTGCTTCAAGAGAGTTATATAGCCCAACAAGCTCTTCTGCCATTTTATTATAAGAATTTACAATTTCGTTTAATTCTTTAAACGGCGTTCTTTTAAGGCGATATTCAAAATCGCCTTCCCCAAACCTTTTGATACCTTGGGTTAAATTATCAAGCGGATCTTTAAGAAATTTGCCGAGCAAAATTCCGGATACACCGCCAAGCAAAATAAATAACACAAACGCAAGATACACTTGCCAAATGACGATATTCATTTCTTGCGATTTTTTATTGCCTGAAATAAATGCCATTCTTATATATTCTTTATTGCCGCATTGTTTGACAATTTCTTGGCTTTTTTGCTCAAGTTGCATTTCAAGAATTTTTTGCTCAAGTGCACTTCCTGTATCAATATTAATATTGCCGTCGTATGCCCAAGTTATTTTGTTTGTTTCTTGGTTTATAATGTACACGTATTGCAAAACATTTGTTCTCTCCAGCATAGAAACCAAAGAGCCTACGTTTGTAATATCGTTTTTCTTTTTGCCTTCTCTGTATCCTTGCACAATTACATCAGACATAGAATTGTTGAACGACTCTATGTTTTGCGCGTTATCTTTAATTACGATATCCATAAAATGGTTGAAGAAATACCAAATTAAAATGATGATAGGGATAATCGTTGAAATACTTAAAAAAGTAAAATATGTCGTAAGTTTTTTTTCGTGAATCCAATTTTTAATGTCCAACTTCATTAGACGCCTCCAATTTTTGTTGGGTCTGCTTCTTGAGGTGCTCCAAACATAGATGGTTCTGCTTGCCCTGCTTCTCCAAACATTGAAGCAGGTGCTTCGGCGCCGCCTTCTGTTTCTTGCGGCGTTGAGAAAATACTATCTATTTGATAAGCGCTTTGGTCGCCAAAAGTTTGAAAATTGTTTAGTGAGCTTCTTTTTTTCTTTGGCTTTGTTTCAAGCACAATTCCAATCATATAGCCAATGTAGCCAAGAATAATTGCAGATGGAATTGAAAGTTTTAAAATAAAAGTGATTAATTCGACCCCTATGTTTAAACCGCTCACAATAATGTGGTTTGCAACTGCAACAAATGAAAATGAAATTGCTGCAAATGACCCAAACAACAGGGCTAATTTTTTACTATAATATTTTTTTGGTACACTTTTAGCCATTTAATCTGTTTTCTAATTCCATTAACTGTTTGAAGGTGTATTGAACAATTGCAACTCTGTCCACGCTTTTCATATTTTTAAACTTTGAGCAAACAATAAAATCGTCTTTTGTTGCTTCTGTTTGATATGTTCTGATTGGCACGGTTTCGCAATTGATATTAAGATTGTTTTTCAATTTAATTGTTGTTTTGTATGATTTTCCAATAGCCAAATTTTCATTTGAAATAAATTTAATTCCGCCCGCTGAAATGTCTAGCGCTTTTGTTTTAATTCCTGCTTCATAAAGCTCAATTTCGCCATCAAATTCAATTCTTGAATATTCTCTTCTTTGCACTTTTGTAAAGTCGGTTGGGATTGCAATTTCTGCAATTTTGCCATTTGTGCCAAGAATTTTGCCTTTAAAATATATAAGTCCTTCATCAGCAGAGCCAAAAATTTCAACAATTTCTTCGTTTATATAATTTTCTTTGATTTTTTCTTCAGGTAAATCAAGCTCCAAGCTTAGCTTTTCGCCTTTGATGTCAGCAACTTTGCATATTGTGGAATATTCTATTGCGCTTGGTATAATTCTAAAATCTTTTACATTTTTTATTAATTCTTCCATATATCAATTCCTACATTATTGAGTTCATATTGACTTTAATTGTGCCGATTGATTTTGCTTTAATGTTGTTTGTTACCTCATTATACGACATTATAGCAATTTGCGGGTAAGTTCGCTCTATTAATTTCCTAAAAATCATTCTAATAGGCGATGAACACAAGATGACAGGTTGAGAGCCTGTTTGCTGTATTGCTTTTTCGAATTCAAAATTGAGGCTATCCATAAGTTGTTTAACAAAATCAGGATCAAGTGTGAGGCTTTCACCATCAGGGTTAATGCCTTGCGCGATTGTTTGTTCAACTTCTTGAGAAAGCGTAATTGCAAGAAGTTCGCCCGTATCAGACAAGTTTTGATTTGCGATATTTCTTGCAAGTGCAAGCCTGCATTGTTCTGTTAAGTAGTTAGGATTTCTGTTTTTCTTAATTTCTAAGCTGATTGTTTCAAGAATAGTTCTCAAGTCGCGAACAGATACTTTTTCACGAAGAAGATTTTGAACAACTTGCTGAACATCAGAAGTTGCAACATCTTTCATAAGATCGTTTACATAATCTTCCGAAACTTCTTTTTTAAGATTTTCAATTAATTGCGCTATGTCGTGGCGCGTCAGGATGTCTGCCGCGTTTTTCCTGATGAGTTCAGTTAAGTGAGTCGATATAACAGCTGAAGCTGAAACAACTGTGTAGCCAACCATTTCGGCATATTCTTTATCTTTTTCTTCAATCCAAATCGCAGGCAAGTGGAAAGCGGGCTCAATTGCTTTAATCCCCATAATGTTAGGGTTATCTTCTCCGCCCATAGAGTTCATTGCAAGGCTTCTGTCGGGGTATACATCACCGGATTCAAGCGCCACGCCTTTTAGTTTCACTTGATAAGTATTAGGCGCAAGCTGTAAGTTATCTCGAACACGAATTGAAGGAAGAACTATCCCAAAATCAATTGCTGTCTGTCTTCTGATTTGACCAATTCTTTCAAGTAAGTCGCCCCCTCTTTGAACATCAAGCAAACTTACAAGCCTATAGCCAATTTCAATTTCAAGTGTTTCAATGTTGAGAAGTTCCATAACACTTTCTCTTGTTGCTTTTTTGCGTTTTTTGGCAACCGCTTGAGTAGTCTGTTCTTCGACTTTTTTAATTTCTTCTTGTTTTTCTTCTTGAATGTCTGAATTTCTTTTATACCAGCCATATCCGCCAAGAGCCGCTGCCACAAGGAAAAACGGAATAGTTGGCATCCCTGGAACCATGCCCATAGCAAGCAATAAACCTGAAACTAAAAACATGACTTTTGGGCTTGAAAACATTTCTGTTGTAATATCTGCCGAAAGAGATTTTTCGCTTCCCGATGAACGGCTTATAATTAAACCTGTTGCAGTTGAGATAATAAGAGCCGGAATTTGCGAAACTAAACCGTCCCCAACCGTTAAAATTGTATATGTTGAAACCGCGGCAGAAGGTTCCATTTTTAGTTGCATTATCCCGATAATCAAACCGCCCACAATGTTGATAACAGTAATAATGAGCCCTGCTGTTGCGTCCCCTTTAACGAATTTTGAAGCACCATCCATAGTACCGTAGAAATCCGCTTCTCTTTCAAGTTTTTTACGGCGGGCTTTTGCCTCTTTTTCGTCAATTAAACCTGCGTTTAAGTCCGCGTCGATTGAAAGTTGCTTACCGGGCATGGAATCCAACGTGAAACGTGCGCTAACTTCAGCGACTCTACCTGCACCACCTGTAATTACCATAAAGTTAATAATTACAAGGATAACAAAGATAATACAGCCGACAACGTAGTTCCCGCCGACAACGAATTCACCAAAACTTCTGATAACTTCGCCGGCGTCGCCAAAAAGCAAAATAAGCCTTGTGCTTGTTACGTTTAAACCGAGCCTGAAAAGCGTTGCAATGAGGATAATTGTGGGGAATGAGGAATATTCAAGAGGCTCTTTTGTGTATAAGCAAACAAGAAGTATTAAAACAGAAAGCGAAATGTTTAAAGTGAGGAGTAAATCGAGGAATTGCGCAGGAATAGGGATAATCATCATTAAGACAATTACGACCAAACCGATAGCAAGAATTATGTCATTATTTTTCAATAATTCTGCGAGTTTTCCCATATTTAATTAAAACTTCCTCATTTTGTTCTGTTTTTGAATACAAAGCTTAATACTTCAGCAACTGCCACGTATAGCTCTGGTGGTATTATACCATCAATTGGAACTAATTTGTATAGGCTTCTTGCAAGAGGTTTATTTTCAACTATCGGAACCCCGTTTGCTTTAGCCACCTCTCTTATCTTAAACGCAAGCAGGTCAACGCCTTTTGCCATTACCTTAGGCACAGGTTGCTCTTGCTGATCATATTTTATCGCAACAGCGTAATGTGTCGGATTTGTAACAACTACGTCAGATTGCTTAACCCCGCCCATCATTCTTTGTTGTGCAAATTTCATTTGAATAGAGCGGATTTTGCCCTTAATTACAGGGTCCCCTTCTGCGTTTTTGAATTCGTCTTTAACTTCTTGTTTTGTCATCTTGATTGATTTTTCATACTCGTAATCTTGGAATTTTTTGTCAATTATTCCGATTATGAGCATGATTATGCAAACTGCAATCAAAATTTCCATTATAACAGAGCCTAAAATGGAAAGCGCTGTTTCCATATCAACACCAAGAAGTCCAAACAAGTCCTCTTTTCGCTTAAGTATTACATTTAACCCAACAATTCCAACGGCAATAAGTTTTGCAATTGATTTTGCAAATTCAACAAGTGTTTTGGGTGAAAAAATATTGATTTTTTGCCACAAGGCTCTTAGGGCATTAGCCGGCAAAAGCTTGTCTATCTTTGGTTTTAACACTTCTTTTGCAAACAATGCGCCAACTTCTGTTCTTTTTACGAAAATTGCTGCAAGCGATATAAAAAAGAAAAATGGGATTAAAATCATAACCAAAGTATATAAAGGTGGGATGAAAACCGAGATATAATCTTCTTTTGGAAGAGTTGATGGTTGCAGATGGGCAAAAGTTTCGCGCATTAAATTTTTCAAGTGCTCAAGCATGTTTGTTGTGAGCACATAAAGGCAAGCAACACCCACAGATAATGTTATTGACGACACAAAATCTTGACTTTTTGATATATTCCCTTTATCTCTTTCCTTGTTTCGCCTTTTGGGGGTGGCTTTTTCGGTTTTTTCGTTTGCCAATTCTTAACTCTTATTTTTTATCTTCTTTAATGTCTATTCCTAAAATTCTCTCAAGAGAGGCTTTTAGCTGCCCTAAATCTTCGCATTTTTTTAATTCGCCATTTTCAGCAATTGAAACATCGCCTGTTTCTTCTGAAACAACAATGCAAGCGCTTGAAGACACTTCTGTAACCCCGATTGCCGCTCTGTGTCGTGTTCCGTGGCGCCAGCTTAATTTTGGGTTTTCAGTTAATGGAAGAAGCACGCCTGCTGATAAAATCTTGCCGTTATAAATTACAACAGCGCCATCGTGAAGCGGTGTGTTGGGGTGAAAAATCGTAAGTAATAATTCTTGCGAAACATCTGCGTTAATATCTGTTCCAACATCTGAAATGTTTGTGAAACCTTCATGTTGAAGAACAATTAAACCGCCAATTTTGAATTTAGCAAGATATTTGATTGTTTCAATAAGTTCTTTTAAGACATGTTCTTTTTTTGTTGTTTGTTTTTCTTCGTCTTTTGTTAAAAAGATTTTTCTAAAGAAATCGCCTTGCCCCATGTAACTCAAAAATTTTCTAAGTTCCGGTTGGAAAATAACGATAAGCCCAAAAGTGACAACGCTTACCAATGCTCTTAAAAACCAACCAAAAATGTGAAGATTAATTCTGATTAAAATTTCAGACAAACTCCATAAAACAATCAGAACAAAAATCCCTTTAACTAAATATTCGGAGTTTGTTCCTTTGATAAATTTTTTGTAAAAGAAAAATAAAATGAAGGTTATTGTGATTATCTCAAACAACACGACCGCTAAATTAAAGCCGGAGAAATTAATTAAACTCGGTGCTTTTTCTACGATAATGTTAAAAAGTGATTTTTCCATTTATTTTCCTTATGAATTACAAATCATTTTCAATTAATTGTTCGTAAGTTTGCCTTGATACTATAATAGCAGATTGCCCCTGATTTACAAGTACCATTGCAGGTTTTAATGTGCGATTGTAGTTGGATGACATCGAATAATTGTATGCCCCTGTGTTATAAATGCACACCACATCGCCTTTTTTGATTTTTGGAAGAGTTATATTTTTAATTAAAATATCTCCGGATTCGCAGTATCTGCCAGATAGCGTCACCGTTTCTAATGCTTCCTCGTCTTTATTATTTGCAACTTCTGCAACATATTCTGCGCCATACATGCTTGGGCGCGGATTATCTGCCATACCGCCATCAAGCGCCACATATTTTTTCCCGTTAGGAACTTGCTTACTTGAGCCAGCTTTATATAATGTTATGCCTGATGTTCCAACAATTGAGCGCCCAGGTTCAATAAACAATTTTGGCTTTTCAATTGAATATTTTTTGCAGTTTTTGTCAATTGCGCTTTTTATGATGTCTGCTATTTCATAAACAGATGGCGGAGTGTCTTCTTCTGTATAGGTTATTCCAAGCCCGCCGCCGATGTTTATTTCGTCAAGTTTTAAATTAAATTTTTCATTCAATCTTGCAATTTCTTTAATCAAAACTTCAATTTCGTCTTCAAAAACTTTTGTTTCAAAAATCTGTGAGCCAATGTGTGCATGAAGCCCTTTAAGCTCAAGATTTTTGCATTTTAAAATTTCATTAACCGCAAGGTCAATTTGAGTTAAATCAAAACCAAATTTTGAATCAAGGTGCCCTGTTTGAATATATTCGTGCGTGTGGCATTCAATCCCCGGGGTAATTCTCAAGTGCACTTGTTGAATTTTATCCGTGCCATTAAGTGCTTGCGCTAAATCTTCAATTTCAGAGAAATTATCAATGCTAAAATGCCCAATTCCAACTTCAAGCGCAAGTTTAATTTCTTCCTGCGTTTTATTGTTCCCGTTAAATGTAACGCGCGCCATATCAACACCGGCCTTGTGTAAAGTGTATATTTCGCCCCCTGAAACAGCGTCAAACCCAAAACCTTCTGAGTGTAAAATTTGCGCAATTTTTTTTGTCATAAGTGCTTTTGAAGCGTACGTTGGTTGAAAATTAGGATAATCTGCAAAAGCTTTTATAAAACTTTGCGCCATATCGCATAGCGTTTCGCTGCACACAACATAAAGCGGAGTTCCGTATTTTTCTGCCAGCTCTAAACAGTCGCAGCCGCCAATTTCAAGGTTCCCTTTTGAATTTCTTTTTATACTTTTTGGTTTTATAAATTGGTTTATTGTCTTCATTTACTATATACACTCCGGATGGTTTTGTATTATAATTAATGTACCATAAAAAAGAAGGTTAAGTAACTCATGCAAATTAATGAATATTTTACATTTAAAAACATTGCTTTTGCGGTTATGCTCTGTATTTTTCTTTATTTTTTATCAAAAATTACAGACATTGCGCTTATGATTTTTGCGTCGTTTGTCCTTGCGTCCACTCTTCTTCCGCTTGTGAATAAGTTGGAGAAGAAAATGCCGCGCGGGGTTGCTTCTGCGCTCATTATGATTGCGCTTATTCTCGGTATTTTCCTTGTGTTTATTCCGCTTGCAATGTTCGCTCTGGAACAATTTGTGCTTTTAATTAAAAACGTTCCGCACTATATTGATATGCTGCACAAAATTGCAAACTTTAAAATTTTCGGATATTCCCTCTCGGGCGTTTTTGAGCCTGTTCATGTGGCAGATGTTCTCAACTCTGTTTCAAGCAAAGTGCTTGAAAAAACAATTTCCGCAACAGGGATAATCGCAACTTCTGCAACGGGTATGCTTGCAATTGCGCTTATGACATTTTACATTTGCGTTGATTATGAAACTATAAAAAAAGGCTTTATCAAGCTTTTTCCACATAGCTTAAAAGATAAAGCGCGCGGAATTATCGATTCCGTCACTCAAAAAGTCGGCGGATATGTTTTTGCGCAGCTTGTTTCGATGATATTTGTCGGTGTTTTGTTTTGGCTCGGGCTTCTTATTATGGGGCACGAACACGCGCTTATGCTTGGTTTTATCGCTTTTGCGCTTGATTTAATTCCTGTAGTTGGGCCTGCGCTTGCGCTTGTTGTTGCTCTTGCAACAAGTGTTTCAATGGGTGTTCCTTATTGTATTGGGGTTGTTGTTGTTTTTGGAATTGCGCAAGTTCTTGAAAACCAACTTTTGCGCCCGCTAATATTTAGTAAATTTATGGATATAAATCCTCTTGTGGTAATTATTTCATTGCTCGTTGGGGCTAAATTCCTCGGGCTTTGGGGCGTAATTTTAGCGCCCGTTGTTGCAAGTGTGTTTATTGTTTTAATTGATGAACTCTACATTAAAGCTATAAATCAAGAGGAGCAATAATTGGAGAGATTTTTATACGATAGACCTATAAAGAAAAATCCAAAAATCAATGCGCTTTTTGCATTTCCTGCAATTGAAAATTTTGCAATGTCTTCTCTTGGCTATCTTTCAATTTTTAAGCAAATAGATTTAATGGAAGATGTTTATATTGAGCGCTATTATTCCAATTCAAAAACCACTCAAATTATGATATCGGATGTCGATATTCTTGGCTTTTCTTTCTCTTTTGAAATGGATATTTTTCAAATTATTAAAATCCTTGAAAAGCTTAATATTCCGCTTTTTGCGCGTGATAGAGATAGTTCGCACCCAATTATTTTTGCAGGTGGCCCTGTAATTACTTCAAACCCTATCCCTTTTCAAGAATTTTTTGATTTTGTAAATGTTGGGGATTCAAATATTGTTTCCGTTTTTGAAAGTCTGGTTCAAAATTTTGACAAATCAAAAGAGGAAAAACTCGAAAACATTTCAAAAATTTCAGGTATATGGTGCCCGAATAAAGGCTGCGAAAAACAAATAACCCCTCTTGTTGAGCAGCTTAATGAGCCTGTTTGCACTCCAATTTTATCAGACACTTGCTATTTTAAAGACACTTTTATAGTTGAAATTGGGCGCGGTTGCCCAAAAATGTGCAATTTTTGCCTTGCAAGCTGGCATAACTTGCCTTTCCGCACGGCGCAATATGAAAAAATTATTAAAAACATAGATTTTGCACTTCAATACACAAATAAAATTGCGCTTTTGGGGGCGTACGTTGCGGGGCATCCTGATTTTGCAAAAATTTTAGAGCATATAAGAAATAAGAATAAAGAAAATAAAATCGAACTTTCAATTTCTTCTCTAAGAGCTGATTTAACGGATGAAAATATCGTCAAAACGCTTGTCGAATGCGGCGCAAAATCTGCGACCATTGCAATTGAGGCAGGTTCTGAACGGTTGCGCAAATTAATCAACAAAGATTTATCAGACGAAGACATTTTAAGGACTTACGACATTGCGCAATCAGGAGGGCTAAAAGGTTTAAAAGCCTATATGATGATTGGGCACCCGTCTGAAACAAAAGAAGATATCGAAGCGATTGTTTCTCTTATGGAAAAAATTAAAAAAGCTCATAAAGGTTTTGATGTTTCATTAAGCGTTAATACGTTTATTCCAAAACCGCACACGCCTTTTGAATTTGTTGCGCGCGAAGATAAAAAATCTTTAGAGAAAAAAATAAATTATCTAAAAAAACAATTGCACATAATGGGGGTTAAGTTTAATTTTTCAAGTGTCGATTGGGATGGGGTGCAATCCTTAATTTCAAGATATGACGCTCCTATGGGTGAATATTTGCTTGAGGTTTCGCGCGCAGGTGCTAATCTTGGGGCATTTAAATCTGTGTGGAGAGAATATTCTAAAAAACGCAATCTTCCAAAATATGAAGAAATTATAAAGTATCCGATGTTGAATGCTTGTGCAAATAATTCTTTCAAATGGCAGTTTTTGCACGCAAATAACAGGCAAACGCTTAACTTGGCGCAAGAAAAATTTAAAAATTCTATTTAAAATTATACTTTTTTTATTTTTTATATTAGAATATATTTAAAGGACTTTGGGAGTTTATTTTAAGTGAAAAAAGTTGCTAAACTACTAACTTTTTTGGGCATATTTTTTATTTCGACGCTTCAAAGCTACGGGGCAATCGGTTTGCCAACCTTGAATGTCGGAATGAAAACCGCGACTTCAACACAAGAATTCACTCAAGGCGTGCAAATTTTAATTTTGCTTACAATTTTAACGCTTGCGCCAAGCATTTTGATTATGACAACCGCGTTTATCAGAATTGTTATTGTCTTTGCGCTCACTCGTCAAGCTCTCGGCACGCAAAATTTGCCCCCAAATCAAGTAATAATCGGGCTTTCTTTAATTTTGACATTTTTTGTTATGAGCCCTACTTTTTCAAAAATTAACGATGTGGCGTATCAACCGTATATTAAAAATCAAATCACTCAAGAAGTGGCACTTGAAAAGGCAATTGAACCAATAAGAACTTTTATGTTTAAGCAAACCCATGAAAATGAACTTGCGCTTTTTGTTAAAATTTCTAAAATTCCAAAACCTAAAACGCAAATCGATGTTCCGACTTATGTTTTAATTCCTGCGTTTGTTTTGAGCGAATTAAAAACAGCGTTTAAAATCGGGTTTATAATTTTCTTACCATTTCTTGTTATAGATATTGTAATAGCAAGTATTTTGGTTGCAATGGGTATGATTTTCTTACCTCCAACAACTATTGCTATGCCTTTTAAGTTAATTATGTTCGTCTTGGTTGATGGCTGGTATTTAATCACAAAATCACTTATTGAAGGGTTTATTACATAGCGTATGGATGAAGCGGTATTTTTAAATATTTTTCAAAAATTTTTGGTTCTGATTTTGCAAATGTCAGCGCCTGTTTTGCTTGTCACCATCGTTGTTGGGCTCATTATAAGTATTATCCAATCCGTTACGCAAATCCAAGAACAAACTCTTACTTTTGTGCCAAAGATTTTTGCCGGCATAATTATTCTTATAATCACAATGCCATGGATGATTACAACTTTTGTTTCAGTTGTAAATGAAATGTTCGAATATATTCCAACATTTATTGGTTCTTAATTAGGCTTATTTGAGCTCGAGCTCTTGTTTTTAATTACAAAATTTCTTTTATTGCAAATGGAATGTAGTTTATAAGGTTAGAAGCCAAAACTCCATATTGCGTATAGCTTTTAGCTGCAATATCGCCTGCAAGCCCGTGGAGGTAAACAGCAAGGCAAGAAGCGTTTTCAAGATTTAAACCTTGCGCGCAGAAGCCTGATATCATCCCTGTTAACACATCTCCCGTTCCTGCTTTTGATAACGCGGAATTGCCTGTTGTGTTTACAAAAACTTGCCCGTTAGGAACTGCAATCACTGTGCCGTTTCCTTTTAAAACAACAATACATTCAAAATTAATCGCAGCTTTCCACGCCCATTTAATTCTATCTGATTGTATTTCTTCAACATCTACATCAAGAAGCCTTGCAAGCTCCATCGGGTGAGGCGTTATCACTGAATTGAGTGGCATTGCCGGTTTTTTGCATTTTGCAAGAATATTCAATGCGTCAGCGTCTAAAATAATTGGCGTTGAAGAGTTCATCATCTTGTTTACAAAATCAATAACGAACTGCTCTGTGCTTGAAGATAACCCAAGCCCGCAACCGATTGAAAATACATCGGGGTTGGAAACAAGTTGAATATATTTTAATGCATCTTTTGGAATGCTTCCGGATTTGCTTGAGCCGAGGTCAAGAAAAGTGATGTCTGCTGATTTTGAAGCAACAACAAAAATTGTGTCTGTATTTGTTGCAAGCATAACTTTTCCTGCGCCAGATTTTAGCGCGCTAATTGAAGAAAAATACGCTGCCCCCGGATATTGGTTGCTGCCTGCAATATTTAAAACGTTTCCATAATTGCCCTTGTTTGAATTTAATCTTCTTTGTGGAAGATATGAAGCGGCAAGCTGTTTCGTGATTTGCGTAATTTTATACGATGGAGTAGTTCTATTCATTCGACACCTCTTTTTTATGTATTATTTCATAAAAGTATCAAATGTTAAACTTTTTCTTTTTTCTCCGGTTTTTTCTTGAATTTTGAATGTATAAATGCGCCTGCTGCCATCAAGCCTGCTACGATTGTGCCAACTATAACGTAAGGTGAAAATTTGTTTTCATTTTTAATCTTTTCTTTTTCTTTTGTGGTTCCGTTTTCAGGTTTGTCTTTTTCTTGTTCGGTGTTTTTATTTTCTGTTTTGCCTGTTTCGCCCGCTCCCTCTGTTTTTGTTGGCTGTTCATCTGTTTTTGGTGTCACATTTGTTTCATTTTCGCCATTTTTTATAGGGTCTGTCGCAGGTGCCGTGCTTGCAGGTTCTTCGAGCATTTCGCCTTCTTCTGCTTTCAAAATTTCAGAATATTTCACGATTTTATTATAAAGTTCGCTATTTTCTTTACGATGAGTATCGTAAATATTGTTCATAAATGCAATTTTTAAACTTTCCATCGGGTTATAGCCTGTGCCATCTTTTAGAGAGTTTAAATATTCGTCTTTATAATTTTCATTAATTTTTGTGCCGTAGTATGCCCTTGTAAGCTCTTTATTTTTTTCTTTGTCGTTTAATTTCCAGCCAAAAACATCATAGAAAAAGTGCATTTGATTTTTTGCAAGTGCAACTTCTGCTCTTTTCCCTTTTGCCAAATCTTCTTTATTGTCAAAATTTTCCCTGTAATTAAAGTATCTGTAGAAATGTTTATTTAACTTCTCAATTTCCCTGTCAGTTAATTGCTCTTCGCCTTTTTGCAAATCTCTAAGCGGTGCATAATCGTGGTTTCCTGTGCCTAATAACATATCGTTGCGATTAACTCCAAGAAGAGTGTATGCTTGCATAGTTCCCCATTTTGTGTCAGGGTCAAGGTCTGTGTGGACAGTTGTGAAAATTTGAGTCCTATTTTCAAGCGGCTCAATCACACCTTTTTTTCTGTCAACTGCATAAAAGTCATCTCCGCCCCCGACTTCCACTTCATACATTATTTTGCTTAAGTCGTAATCTTCGCCCTTAACTTCTTTTGCGAGTTTTTCAAAATAGTTAACGATAGTGTCGCCAAATTTATTCTTTTCTGTATTTATATATTTTTTTTCTTGAGTTTTGCCATCATACAAAGATGGTTGAATGTAGCACCAGCCGCAATCAATCCTAACGCTGTCATAATCCCTTAATGTTTTTTTGAATTTTTTGCCAAGTAACTGCATTGAAGGAAGCGGCTCACCGTTTTTATCAAACATGTTTTGGAAATCTAGTGCATTTATTTTCCAGCTGGGTTTTCCGATGAAGATATCCTTGCTGCATGCGTCTGGGTTTGCCCACATTTCGTCTTCTGAAAATCTTATAGGGCAATCTCCAACAAGTTCGAGCCCCATTTTGTTTAGTTTTTCTTTTGAATATTTCAAATTTTTATGTGCGAAAAATTGTTCAAATGCATAAAAATCGATTTGATCTTTGTATTTTGTTTTGAGTTCTTCTAGCCTGTTTTTCTTTGTTTCATCAACATCTTTGAATAAGGTCGAATCAGGTTCCGGCCAATTTGCAGTTCTATACTCGCCGTGTTCTTTAACAAGGTTTAAAAACAACACTCTTGGAATTATATTTTCGTCATTTTCTTTTCTGTAATCTAAATATTCTTGCCATAGAGGGTTTGTTTTGTTAAATCTGGAATATGCAACTTTTAGTGTTTTGTTGAAATCAGAGTTTTCTTCGTACACTTCTTTAAAAGGTATTTCGCTTCTTCCTGTTCCTTCGAACTTATTATTAGTTTTAATTTCATCAGGTTTTAAAAGTTCGCCAAATTCTTTTTTTGTGAAACTTTCAAGATTTATTAAATGTTTCGGGTAAGTTAAGGTTGTTGAATCGTAAGGGTTAAAGTCGTGCGAATCTTCTTGAAAATCACCTTGCGGTAAATATTCTATTGCATTAATTCCAAGGTACGTTTTCATAAAGTCTGCAAATTCTAAGGCTTTTTCATCGGATAAGTTTCCAATGATTGATTTGTTTGAAGTTGGAAGTGATGTATCCGGCACAATTAAGATATTCTTTCCGTCTGCGCCAATGGCTTCTCTGCCTTCTTTTAGAGTTTTTTTGTAGTCCTCAATTTCGGACTCTCTTAACGCTCTTTTAAAACTTAAATTTTGCACTTTTGAAATATTCATATTTATACGCACCTTACCTTAATATATATAAAACAAAAAGATAAAAAATATTGCTAGTTATTCTTTATCTTTTTTGAATCCTTTGGTTTTAGATACGTATCGCCCTATCGTTTTCAATCTTTCATTTGCCTCATCATGTGAGATGTTGCTCCAATCGGAACTTTTTTTAGGATAGATTGAATACAATTCCGCGCTTTTTGGGGCAAGGTTTGGCATAACGACATTTGCGCCCGATGTTAGCGCAATAAATCTTCCGTTTTCTTTAATTGTTTCCATAGCGCTTGTTGCGGGAATATTTATGTCCGGCATTAAAATCCTTACTATTGCCATTGCTCGAATTGCAAGTTCAAAGCTTCCGCCTGCTTTATCCGCAAGAGGCGTATCAGGCGAGGGCACGAAGGGCCCGAGCCCTATCATATCCGCTTCCATTTCTTTAAAAAATAAAATATCATCTGCAATAGAATTTATTGTTTGATGTGGAAGTCCTGTCATAATCCCTGTCCCGACTTCATAGCCTAGTTCTTTCAAGTGCTCTAAACATTGAAACCTGTTTTTATGTGAAGAATTCGGATGTAAGCTTTCATAAAGCTTTGGGTCTGTCGTTTCAATTCTTAATAAATACCTATCTGCTCCGGCTTCCCTGTATGCTTTATATTCTTCAAAAGTTTTTTCCCCAAGGCTTAGCGTTAGCGCAAAATCGAGTTTTTTAATTTCCGCAATAATTTCTTGCATTTTATCTATCGTATAAGTTAAATCTTCGCCGGATTGCAAAACAATTGTCTTGTAGCCCAATTCTTTTCCGTGGTGCGCAATATTTAAAATTTCATCTTTATTTAGTCTAAATCTTTTTAGGTTTTTGTTTTCCCCTCTTATCCCGCAATAAGCACAATTTCTCGCACAATAAGAAGAAAATTCAATCAGCCCTCTCAGGTGAACACTGTCGCCTTTATGCTCTTTTCTTATCTTATCTGCTTGCGCTCTTAATTCGTCATAATTTGAATTATTGCTTAAAAGTTTAATTATTTCATTCTTGTTCATATAAAAATTTTACTCTAAAAATCCATAAAAAAAACGACCTTATCGGTCGTGATGGATAGAATTAGTATTACGGAGTTTATAGAGGAGTTTACACCCATATAATGTTCCTCAAGAAAAAAGATTGCTGATTTTTTGTATTTTTTTGTCAAATTTGTTACAAAAGTTAACATGCGAGCTTGTGCGAAACCGTACCCCACGAGCGAGCCTTCAGGATGTGAGAGTTAGCACAGCGCGGATGACGCGGTGGACAAACTCGACAATGGACTACGTACGAGCTGCGAGGAGCAGGCGGGCTTGTGCGAAACCGTACCCCGCGAGCGAAGGTTTTTCTTTAGCGCGACTGCGTAATTATTAAACAAACTGTCATCCTGAATTTATTTCAGGATCTTATAAATATTGAGGCGCACTAAGTAATGTCGAGCTTCATTGACTGTCAAGACCCTGAAACGAGTTCAGGGTGACTTTTTGCTTGCAGTCCGTAGGTCAGGCGCTGCCTGACGAAAGTCCGTAGGTTGGGCATACTTGCCCAAAGACATAAAATCATATTATTGGGGTGGGAACCACAGCCTGCGTTCTGCAATTTTTGCCACAAATATGGTGTGCATAAACGCACCCTGCGCCTTAAATACATCCTTCCTCCGCATCCCAATCCAACAAAATCACATTTTTCTTGATTTTAAAATTTCTTTATTATATGCTAATTAAAGATTTCGAAGCGGTTTGGTATGCCGTAAGAGTCTAAAGACACAAAATAAGGAGATTAAAAATGCCAAAAATGAAAACACACAGGTCTGCTGCAAAGCGCTATAAAGTGACTGCATCAGGCAAAATTATGCGCCGCCTCTCTGGCAAAGGTCACCTTCTTGCACATAAATCAACTGCAAGAAAAAACAAGTTATCACAAATGGGCGAAATTTTTGAAGGAAACGTTGCAATGGTTTCTAAAGAATTGCCTTACAAAAAGTATTCAAGATAGGAAGGTGAAGATATGAGAGTTAAACGCGGAAATGTTTTAAGAAAAAGACATAAAAAGATTTTAAAATTAGCTAAAGGCTTTATCGGTGCAAGAAGCAGAATTTTTAAAGTTGCAAATTGCGCTGTTATGAAAGCTCTTAAATATCAATACAGAGATAGACGCAATCTTAAAAGATCTATGCGTTCACTTTGGATTGTTAGAATTAACGCAGCTGTTCGCGAATATGGCATTAGCTATTCTAAATTTGCTAACTTGCTTAAAAAAGCAGACATTCAAATCAACAGAAAAATGCTTGCAGAGCTTGCAGTTAATGAACCTGAAGCATTCAAAGTTGTAGTTGACACTGCACTTAAAGCTGCAAAATAGTTTTTAAAATCAACATTAAAAATGCTCTCTAGTTTTAGAGGGCATTTTTTATTTATATTTTTGCGCTCGCGCGTTTATGAAGCTAATTTTTAAGCCCTTTTAAAATTGCCTCTGTTAAGTTTTTAACGGGTATAATTTCCAA
Organism: uncultured Gammaproteobacteria bacterium; assembly: GCA_964570895.1. Taxonomy (GTDB): domain Bacteria; phylum Cyanobacteriota; class Vampirovibrionia; order Gastranaerophilales; family Gastranaerophilaceae; genus RGIG1918. The sequence goes on along the minus strand of CAZMZD010000001.1, from coordinate 369,269 downwards.
TTTTACATTTGATAATTTCTTTTGTGCGTCGGGTGTTAATTTTGGAACAATTGCTTTTTTGAAACCTAGTTTCACGGCTTCGTTCAGCCTTTTTTCAAGGTTTGTTACGTATCTAATTTCGCCTGTTAACCCAATTTCTCCAATAAACACACAATCATACGGCACGACAATATCTCTGTGGCTTGCAATAATTGCCATTGCGCAAGCAAGGTCAACGGCAGGTTCGTTCACCTGAATACCCCCAATAATGTTGACGTATACATCATGGTGTGATAAATTTAAACCCACCTTTTTTTCAAGCACCGCAAGGATTTGCAGCAATCTGTTATAATCAATCCCGCGCGCCACTCTTCTTGGTTGTGGATATGGCGTTGTGCCTGTTAGTGCTTGAAGCTCCAAAAGAAGAGTTTTTGTGCCTTCTAAAATTGGCACAACTGTTGTGCCTGCTGAATTTTGGTCCTCTCTGTCTTTTAAAAATATCTCAGATAAATTCTTTACTTCCCTGAGCCCCTCTTCATCCATTTCAAAAACGGCAATTTCGTTTGTTGAGCCAAAGCGATTTTTAATTGTGCGAAGCGTTCTATAAGTTTTAAATTTGTCGCCTTCAAAATTTATAACGCAATCCACCATATGTTCTAAAACCTTGGGCCCCGCAATGTTTCCGTCTTTTGTCACATGTCCAATAACCGTTGTTGTAATATTTTTTTGCTTGGCGATTTTCATTAAAATATTCGTGCTTTCTCTTATTTGAGAAACCGTGCCGATAGTTGCCTCAATAATTGATGTAAAAATCGACTGAATGCTATCTATAACAAGAAATTCCGGCTTTATTTCGTCAAGCAAATTGATAATGTTTTCAAGGCAATTTTCAGAGCTTAAAAATAAATTTTCTGTTTCAATTTTAAGCCTTTTTGCCCTCTGTTTCACTTGATTTGTGCTTTCTTCCGCACAAATGTATAAAACCTTAATTCCTGAATTTGCAATGCGCCCCATGGTTTGCAAAAGCAAGGTAGATTTTCCAATCCCGGGGTCGCCCGCAAGGAGCGTTAAAGAACCTTTAGTGTAACCGCGCCCCAAAACCCTGTCGAATTCTTCAAAACCTGTTGGGATGTACGCTTTTTCTTCTTGAATAGGTTCTGATAATTTAGTGTATTTAACCTCTTGAAAACGAATTGCGTTTTGTTCATTTTTAATTGTTGGGTGTTTTTCTTCAAATTCCTCAACAAAAGTTGAAAATTCCCCACAATCAGGACATTTTCCTAAAAAACTTGCGCTTGTGTAACCGCAAGATGTGCACACCCATTTTGATTTCATCTTTGCCATAGTCATTAGTATAGCTTAAAAAAGTTGATATTCAATCAAAAAAGTTGTATTATAGACAAAGGATTTTAAGGAAAATTATAATGGATATTCGTTCTCAGATTTTAGTCGCAATTATGCTTGGTTTAAAGAGGAATTGGCATATATTATTCGGTTTACTTGCAGGTATTGCAGTCGGTATTTTTATGCCTGCGCAAAACTACCCTCTTATCCATAAAATAATTGATTTCATAGGTCAAACTTTTATTGGCATTATTCAAATGGTTGTTATCCCGCTTGTGATTAGCACAATCGTTATCGGAATTTCCAGCATTGGCGACAATAAAATGCTTGCTCGTTTTGGCAAAAAAATGATATTTTACTACGCGCTTATCACTTGCGCTGCGGTTGCTATTGGCACGGCTCTTGCCTTGATTTTCAAACCGGGGGCTTCTGCTCAACCGTTTATTGATGCAAATGTTGCGCAATCTTTACAAGCAACAGTTCAAACTGCACTTGCAGATCACAATAGCCAATTATCCGCGGTATTTTTGAGCTTAATACCTAAAAATCCTTTTGCTGCGCTTGCAAATGGCGAACTAATTCCAATCATGATTTTCCTTATCATATTTGCAGTTGCGCTTGCTAAAGTCGGCGAAATGAATCGCCCTGTAATTTCATTCTTTGAAAGCATTTTTGCTGCGACAATGAAAGTTACTGATTGGATTGTATTCCTTGCTGCCCCCGGGGTTTTTGCCTTAACTGCTTCAGCTGTTGGCAACTTTGGGCTTTCAATGTTCTCTGGCGTTTGGAAATATGCGGCAGTTGTTCTTGCGACATTATTCTTAATGTTTTTTGTTTTGTATCCAATCGTATTAAAAATATTTTCAAAAGTTCCTGTCGGAAAGTTATATAATGCAATAACAGAAGCGCTTATGGTTGCATTTGGCACAGCAAGCTCTTCTGCCACTTTGCCTTTAACAATTGCTCGCTGCGAAAAATATGGTATTTCAAATAAAGTTGCAAGCTTTGTTTTGCCCCTTGGTGCAACGCTTTCAATGGATGGAACAGCCGCTGTTCAAACAATCGCTGTTTTATTCTTAACTCAAGCGTATGGCATAGTTCTTGACCCGCTTGCAATTTTGCAAGTTGCATTCTTGGCAATCATTGCCTCATCAACTTGTGCCGGTATCCCGGGAGCCGGCCTTATCACGATTGCGCTTGTCTTAAACGGGCTTGGGCTCACTCCGGAACAACTTGTTTCAGGTTTCGCGTTCTTGTTTGCGTTGGATAGATTATTCGATATGTTCAGAACCGTGACCAACGTAGCGTCAGACGCCGTTGTTGCTGCAATTATTGCTGATAACGAAAACGAACTTGATTACGACTTATTAAACACAGTTGACACTATTGAGGAATAATTTTGAAAGCCAAAATTTTTCTTGACGGTAAAATCAAAGAGCCATTTTTTAGAGATGGAATTTTGGAGTACCAAAAAAGGCTTTACGGCAACGTTGAGCTTATAGAGTGCGATGAAGCGCTTATGAAGGCGCAGTTGAATAAAGAAAACGCGTTTAAAATTGCTCTTGTTATTGAAGGCAAAATGCTATCAAGCGAAGCTTTTGCAGATAAAATTTCTGAAATAACTCAAGATGGTTACTATAACGAAATTTTGTTTTTTATAGGCGGCGCAGACGGTCTATCATCCGAGATTAAAGCTAAATCTAATTTTCAACTTTCTTTTTCGCGCATGACATTTGTCCATCAGCATGCTGTCTTTATTTTGGTTGAACAACTATACAGAGCGCACAGAATTTTATCGGGCGCGCCATATCATCACTAAAAATAGCGCAAAATTCGCGCAAAATCTTTAATTTACACCATTTCTCTTAATTTTTTAATTTGGTCGCGAATTTGAATAGCGCGTTCAAAATCAAGAAGCTTCGCGGCTTTTGCCATATCTTTTTCAAGTTTGTTTAAAAGTTTCGGCAAATCTTTTCTTGAAATATTAAGCTCAGTCATCTCTTCCGCAATAATATCTTCAAGGTTTCTATACGAAGCAACAAGCGAAAGCAGGTTGTTTTCAATTTTCTTTTTAATCGTTTTTGGGGTGATGTTATTTTGTTTATTATATTCTTCTTGAATTGCACGGCGCCTTTTTGTTTCGTTAATTGCAAGCTCCATTGAACCCGTGATTTTATCAGCATACATAATAACTCTGCCGGATGCGTTCCTTGCGCACCTTCCGATTGTTTGAATGAGCGAAGTGTCGCACCTTAGGAAGCCTTCTTTGTCGGCGTCCATTATCGCAACAAGCGAAACTTCAGGTATATCAAGCCCTTCACGAAGAAGGTTAACCCCAACCAAAACATCAAAATTTCCAAGCCTTAAATCGCGCAGAATTTCAACTCTTTCAATTGATTGCACACCGGAGTGCAGATAGCGCACCTTAATTCCCTGCGTTAGCATATAATCAGTCAAATCTTCCGCCATTTTTTTAGTAAGTGTTGTTACAAAAATTCTTGAAGATTTTTCAGTTTCTTTCTTAATTTCTTCAATCAAATCCACAATTTGCCCTTGAGTTTTTCTAACTTCAATAATTGGGTCAAGAAGCCCTGTGGGGCGAATAATCTGCTCAACCACTTTGTTTGAAGACTCCCTTAACTCGAATTCAGCAGGCGTTGCGGAAACAAAAATCTTTTGACTGATTTTGGAATAAAATTCTTCAAATTTGAGTGGTCTGTTGTCAATTGCGCAAGGCAGACGAAAACCATAGTCCACAAGCGTTTCTTTTCGAGATTTGTCGCCAAAATACATGCCGTTTAATTGCGGAATTGTAACGTGGGATTCGTCAATTATGGTTAAAAAATCGCCTTTAAAATAATCAAGAAGCGTTGCAGGATGAGAGCCTTTTGGCCTGCGCTCAATAATTCTTGAATAATTCTCAATGCCGGAGCAATAGCCCATTTCTTGAATCATCTCAATATCGTATTTAACTCTCTGCTCAAGCCTTTGTGCCTCAATTAGCTTATTTTGCGCATTTAGCACATTAAGGCGCTCTTGAAGTTCTTGCCTGATTAATTTTATTGTGCCTTCTAAATCATCGTCATCAGACACGTAATGAACGGCAGGGTAAATTGTAATTTCCGTTGGTGTTTCAAGAATTTCTGATGTCACGGGGTCGATCCGCGTAATTTTTTCAACAATATCATCAAAGAATGAAATTCTTGTCACAATTTTTTCGTAACTTGGCATAATTTCGACCATGTCGCCTCGCGCTCTAAATGTCGAACATTTAAGCTCTATGTCGTTTCGCGTGTAGCGCGTTTGAATCAGGTGGCGAAGCAAGTCATCTCTATCGCAAGTGGAGCCGACTTCAAGGTTCATGGCGTTTTTAAAATAATTTTCAGGAAGCCCGAGCCCGTAAATGCAGCTTACGCTTGCAACAACAATCACGTCGTTGCGCTCATACAGGCTCCTTGTGGTGTTATGGCGAAGTCTATCTATTTCTTCGTTTATTGAAGCTGATTTTTCAATATATGTATCAGAGCGCGGAATGTACGCCTCCGGCTGATAATAGTCATAATAACTTATAAAATATTCAACTGCATTGTTTGGAAAAAGCTCTTTAAATTCATTGTAAAGTTGCGCTGCGAGAGTTTTGTTGTGCGCAATCACAAGAGTTGGTTTTTGAATTTGCTGAATAACGTTTGCGATTGTATATGTTTTACCTGAGCCTGTCACCCCTAAAAGCACTTGGGAAGGCTCGCCTTGGTTAATTCCTTGCACGAGTTCTTCTATTGCGTGCGGTTGGTCGCCCGAGGGTTTGTATTCTGAAACAATTTGAAATTTATTCTCTTGCATAATTTATATTCTAACATTTATAACCATATTTTTACATTATTTCACAAATGAATAAATTGCAGTATAATAGTAAAATGGCAGACTGTGAAGAAAAACTGATAATTACTGGCGGAAAAGCTTTAGCTGGTGAAGTTAGAATTTCCGGCGCTAAAAACGCCGTTCTGAAGCACATTGCGGCGGCTATCCTTGCTGATGATGTGACGACAATTTATAACGTGCCGGAGCTTACCGACGTTGCAATCATGCTCGAAGTTATCGGGCAGCTTGGCGCAAAAACTTCATATAATAAAGAAGAAAAATATGTGACAATCGACGCTTCAACAATTTCAAACACGGTCGCAGATAAAACCTATGTCACAAAAATGCGCGCTTCGTTTAATGTTTTGGGTGCGCTTGTTGGCAGGATGGGCGAAGCCAAAGTTGCGCTCCCTGGAGGCTGTGCGATTGGCGAAAGAAGAGTTAATTTCCATATCAAAGGAATTGAAGCGCTCGGCGCAAAATGTGAAATAAAAGACGGCTATGTGATTGCAAAGGCTAAAAAGCTCACAGGCGCTGATATCTGTTTTGATATTCCGTCTGTCGGCGCAACGGAAAATGTCATGCTCGCTTCTATTTTTGCAGAAGGCACAACAAGAATACAAAATGCAGCCCAAGAGCCTGAAATTGTTGACCTTGCAAATTTCTTGAAATCTATGGGTGCAAAAATCACGGGCGAAGGCACAAGCGAAATTGTAATTCAAGGAATTAAAAAGAATGAGCTCCACGGAACTTGTTACACCACAATTCCGGATAGAATTGAAGCGGGAACTTATATAAGCGCAATTGTTGCCACTCGTGGAAGCGGAATAATTAGAAACATTTTTCCAAACCATTTAACAATATACACGGGCAAGCTTCTTGAAATGGGTGCAAAAATTAAGCTTATTGACCCTAACACTCTTCAGGTTTCAGCTTCCCGCAGGTTGGACGCTCAAAACTTTATAACGCAACCTTACCCCGGCTTCCCGACGGACCTGCAAGCATGTGCTATGATGTTACTCGCAATTTCAAATGGTGTCAGTGTTATGACTGAAAGTTTGTATGAAAATCGCTTTATGCATGTTGAAGAACTTTGGAAGATGGGTGCAAATATCAGAATTAGCAAAAATCATGCAATTATAAAGGGTGTTGAAAAATATGTTGGTGCAGAAGTTCGCGCAACAGACTTGAGAGCCGGCGGCGCTCTTGTTGCGGCGGGGCTTGCGGCAGAAGGCGAAACAATAGTCACCAACTTGCACCACATAGACAGAGGTTACGAAAAATTTGTTGAAAAATTACAAGCGCTTGGCGCTGATATTATAAGAACAAGGGTTGCAAATGATGGCTCTTATGAATGCGAGGGTGAACATGTCGGAAAATTATAAAAGATGGTATGACTATGACCCAACGTTGCTCAAAATAATTAATCTTTTGAGAGATTATCAAACTGAGCTTCGTGCTCAAGCCGAGGTTTTTCTTGAAAAGGTTGAAGAACAGGTTTCAAAAGAAGCCATAGATAGATTTTACGACATGGTAAAACCTATTGATGGCAAAAGGTGGTACGATAAAGACCCTGTTATCTCAAAAACGGTTGAATTGCTTAGGGTTGTGCCGGTTCAGGTTCAAAATATGGCAGCTGAAAATTTCATAAAAGCACTTCAAGAAAACGGCATTATTATTGAAGAAAAAACCGAGGAGAAAAAATAATGTATAAAAAACTCTTGGCGCTCGCGCTTTTCTCTGCAGTGTCACTTGGGGTTTTGGCACCAGCCGACGCTAAAATGACAAAAGAAGCGCTCCAACTATATTCTTCTGCTCTTAAATTTGAAAGCCAAAAAAGATACTCTGATGCCTTGGATTTGCTTTTGAAGGCGCTTGCAACATCTGATGACGATATGATTTTGAACACTAAAATTGCCGGTTTATACAGTGAACTCGGCGAATTTGATAAAGCTTTAAATTACTATCAAAAAACCTTGAAACTTAAGCCGGACGATGCTTTTTTGTATATTTCAATCGGAAATATTTTACAAATGCAGCAAAGGTATGACGATGCGCTGGACGCTTATGAACAAGCAAGAATTATTGCGCCAAATTATAAATTTAATTTTATAAACATTGCAAACACTTTGTTTTTAAGCGAAAGATACGATGAAGCAATTGAAAATTACAAAGTTTTCCTTCAATATTATCCGGATAACAATAAAGCAAGAACAAACATTGCAAGCTCGTATCTTCAAAAAAAAGATTACAAAATGGCGCAAGAAGCTTACTTGAAAGCACTTGAAGTTAATCCTGATGAATTTTCCGATTATGCCAGCATGGGGCTTGCGTATTTGCGAGATAAAAAATTTGAAGAGGCTAAAAAATATTTAGAAAAAGCGATTGAAATTAACCCAAGTGATTATAGCTCATACGCAAATCTTGCTATGGCTGAAACATATTCCGGTGAGCTAAATTTAGCTTATCAAAATTTTCAAAAAGCTTTTGCGCTCCAGCCTGATATGCCAAATTTAAAATTTGATTACGCTTATCTTTTGGCAAAACTAGGCAAAACGCAAGAAGCAATCAAAACATACAAAGAATATATCTCTGCATTTCCGGCAGAAGGCGACGCTTATATGAACCTTGCAATAATTTATATTGGGCAAAATAATTTATCTGAAGCACAAAAAATTCTTGAACAAGGGGTTAAATCGGCGCCTGATAATGTAAATGTTAAATTTGAGCTTGCGAAGTTGTATCACATTCAAGGCAAATACGCACTTTCGCTCCCTCTATATGATGAACTTGTTGCAAAAGTTCCAACAAACCTGAATTATAAATATAGCAAAGCGCTTGCGCTTCAAGGCTATGGCGATTTTAGAGAATCACAAAGCATACTTAAAGCGCTTCTTTCAGAGTCTGATAGCAATTTAAAAAAATATGATTTGTCTAAAAAAATAATTAACAACACATTGTATTCAAATTATGTTGTTCAAGCAAAATCTCTAAATAAGCAAAAAGATTATAAAAAAGCACGAATGACTTATCAAAAAGCAATTGATATGAACCCTGAAAACACTCAAGCATACAAGGGCCTTGCAAAAACCTATGAAGATATGGGAATGAAATCTAAAGTGGTTGAAAATTATGAAATTGCAATTCAATTAAACGCGGAAGACCCTGAAACATTTGTGGAATACGGCGAAAGCTTAACCAACTTGGACGATATTGAAGCAGGAAAAGCGGTCATTAAACATGCGCTCGAGCTTGATGAAAAATCTGCAACAGCATACGCGGCGCTTGCGGATAATGAGCTCAAGGCGCAAAACTATGATGAAGCAATTAAAAACTACGAACTTGCACTTCAAACAATCAAAGATAGCGACGAATTGTACATAAAAGCAGGCAATGCATACAAATTAAAAGGCGAAGAAGAGCGCGCCATGGAAGCATACAAAAACGCTTTATCAATTAACCCAATCAATCAAGATGCTTATTTTAACATTGGCATAATTCAATACGATAGAGGCGAAATTGAGGCTGCGCTTGAAAATTTTGTGAACGCCGCAAAATATAAAAACGATTTCGCGCTTTCATACTACGGGCAAGGTTTATGTCTTGAAAAATTAAACAAAAAATCTGACGCGATTTTTGCGTATGAAAAGTTTATTGAGCTTGCCCCTTCTAACTCACTTTGCGCAGAAGTTAAGCAAAAAATCGACATTTTATATGAAGAAATAATGAAATAATGTTTAAAAAAATATTTATAACATTCGCCATTTTATTAGTTGCGCTCCCCTCTTGCGCTTGGGGTGGCAAAAAATTTAGCGTTGTTATGGACAATAAACCAATTTCAGAAGACTCTATGAAAAACCCGAAATATAGTTTTCCTGTCGGTTCAAGAGTTTATTTTGGTGCAATTGCGAAGAAAAAATTTCAAGATGATGTAATTCAATATCAAGTTCTTCATAGGTCAGATAAAGCGCACTTAGGCGGAATTACAATTGTTTATGCTAAGCGCGATAGGCTTGATTATGATGATTTTTACACGGATTATTTTGTGCCACGCGAAGCGGGAAGGTATGTTCTTCAGGTTTTTGAGCTTCGCAATCTTCAAACACCAATCACAGGAGCAGATTTTGTATGCTACTAAAAGAATATGCTTGGGTGTTTAAAACGCCTGTCAGACAGTGGATTGAATTTATTAAAAACAGGCTCACGACGTCAAAATACGTCGTTCGCGGAAAGTGTAAAATGTGTGGAAAATGTTGTGAAAACATACTTTTTTCCGATGAAAACGGTTACATAAAAGAGAAAAAAGAATTTGAAGAAATGAAGAAAAATAACAAAAGATATCACGCTTTTGAAATTGCAGGCACATATGAAGGCGAATATACTACTGAAGAATTTAGGGACAGAAAAAACATAAAAGGCGCTCTTTTATTCAGGTGCAAAAGCTTGGGCGAAGATAAAAAATGTAAAAACTACTTTTTCCGCTCCCTATATTGCAGAGATTATCCTGCGATTAATCCTGAATTTATTGCGCGTGGCGGCACAACGCTTGATGACTGCGGTTTTTATTTTGATGTCAGCAAAAAATTCAAAGACTATTTAAAATAATCTTATTTTTTGCGCGCTTGGCATGTTTTCCAAACCAGCCGAGAAAATTAATTTGCAGAAATTTCTTTTAAGAAGATATTTGTTTTTGAAATTAATTGTTCGCGAAGCCCAACAGGGTCTGAAATTCTCATTGGAAGCCTGTCCATAATTTCCGGTTCTAAAATTTCTTCCCCAACTTGCGGTTGAACGAGCCTATCTGCAATATACACAATACCACATGCGGCAGGCAAGCTTGAAAGGCTTGGGTTGTGGTGATATTTAATGCAGTTTATAAGAATGACAGGCAATTGCCATTTTTTTGCAATAAGCGCGCCAAGTTCGCAGTGGTTAGCTTGGAAGAATGTGTTTTCAAGCTCAATCAAACTTTGGTTGTTTTGCTGTGCAATATATTTAACTTTTGAATATTTTGCTGCGTCTTTTTGAGCTAAAAGAATTTTTCCTATATCGTGCAAAAAGCCGATAACAAAAGCGTCGTCAGGGTTAATGAATTTAAATTGCGCCGCAAGATATTCAGAAGCAATCGCGCACCTGATTGAATGTTCCCAAAGCTCGCGTGAGCCTTGAGTTGTCATCATTTGGCGCATTGCAAGTGACATGATTATATTTTTTGCTTTCATCATACCAAGCAAAACAACGGCTTTGCTGATTGATGTAATTTGTTGTCTAAAACCATAATATGCAGAGTTCACGAGCGACAAGGTCTTTGCCGAAATTGCTTGGTCAACGGACATAATTGTTGCAAGCTCTTGAATGCCTGTATATGGGTTTCTGATTACCTCGAGTGCCTTCATCATAACGTTTGGCATAGGAGGAATTTCTTTAAATTCTTTGACTAGTTGTTCTGCTTCGTTATTTTCCAATTTATACCTCTAAATGTTTTTTAATACTCATTAAGCTACCGCCTGCCGCAAAGCCCACAGCAAGGAACAATAGCGCAGCCACGGTGAAAAATTGTGAATACGGATTTGCCGGTATCATAAAGAAATTATGCAGCTGAACTATATATCCGCTAACGATATTAACAGGAATTATAGCAATCAGCGCCCCAAGGAAACCGTATATCGCGCCTTGCAGGACAAGCGGGGTTTTAATATACCAATTATTAACACCCATAAGGCGCATAATTTCAATCTCGTCTTTTCTTGATTGGATAACAAGCTCGATTGTGTTGTTGATGACAACGAGCGTTAATATGCAAGAGAGAATAACCACAAAAAGCGTCACAGTGTGGCTCACTTGATTAATTAGTTCAAATTTTTTGATAAGGTCGCGCGCATAGCTTGTGTCGTCGACCCCTTTAATGCCATCTAGCGCCGTCATAACCTTGGTTATATTTTTTGGCTTGTCCACTTTTACATGCAACGTGTTTGGAAGCGGGTTATCAATATCTGGCACTTGTATTTCTTTTTTCAAATCATTCCAAGATTTATCTTTTGATATAAATTCAACTTGCTTAACATTTTCAAGTTTTTTAATCTCGTCTACTGTTTCTTTAATGTTTGCATCAGACTTTAAATAAGCTGAAACTTCAAGCGCAGAGCCCATTTCAGCAACAATTGTGGAAACCGCGAGAGTGGAGCGGAACAACGCTCCAAAAATTGTTAAAATTGCAGCCATAGTTGTTATGATTGCGACGTTTATAAGCCCTGTTTGCGCAATGCCTTTAACAGTTTCAATCACAATACGGTAGCTTATTCTGATTTCAGTAAGCCAATCTTTTGGAATATGAGATTTTACTTTTTGTTTAATTCTTTGTGCGCTATCAGTCATAAGTACCTGCCTGAACATCACGAATTATTTGCCCTTTGTCAAGCGTAATAACTCTTTTCCTGAAATAATTAACCATAGCATGGTCATGGGTTGAAACAAGAACAGTGATACCTCTTTGGTTAACTTGTTCCAAAATTTCCATAACTTCCATTGAGTTTTTAGGGTCTAGGTTTCCTGTCGGCTCGTCAGCAATTAAAAGTGGCGGCCCATTAACAATAGCGCGCGCTATGCTAACTCTTTGTTGTTCACCGCCTGATAATTCAGAAGGACGAGCTTTTGCCTTATCTTGCAAGCCAACAACTTTCAAAACCCCTTTCACTCTTGCTTGAATTTCTTTTGATGAAATGCCAAGAGTTCTGATTACATACGCAATGTTGTCATACACTGTGTGGTTTGGAAGTAGTTTATAATCTTGAAAAACAATTCCCATACATCTTCTAAGGGTCGGAATTTTAGAAGCAGGTAAGTTTTCAATGTTGATGTTTCCAATGTAAACTTGCCCTCTGGTCGGTCTTTCTTCAAGGTATAGCATTTTCATTAAAGTTGATTTGCCGGCACCTGATGACCCAACGAGGAAAACAAATTCGCCTGCTTTAATCCTTAAGTTTACGTTATATAAAGCAAGCTTGTTTTTATATTGTTTAATTACGTCTTTTAATACTATCATTTAACAAATTCCATAATTCTTTCAGCTAACGAATTTGAATCTAATTTGTAATATTTGACCAATTCTTCTGTTTTTCCGCTTTGGCCAAAGCAGTCGTTTATTCCAATTCTAAGAACATGTGTTGGGCAATTTTCAGACAAAACTTCGCAAATAGCGGAGCCCAAGCCCCCAATTATTGAATGATTTTCAATTGTCACAACTTTTTTACATGCCTTAGCACTTTTAATTATATCATCTTTTACAAGAAATGGCTTGATTTGAGGAATATGTAACAAAGTTGCCGATATTCCTTTTGTTTTAAGCATTTCAACTGCGTCAATCACATTTGCCAAATTTTCGCCCGTCGTGCACACAAGAACATCTTCGCCATCAGCAAGCTTTACAGGTGCGCTAGGGTTGTGTTTGTAGTTTTCGCTAAAAACAGTTGGTGTGTTTGACCTTGGAACTCTTATATAGAAAGGACCTTTTGCGTCGTGTGCGTACCTGATACATGCCTTAACTTCATTATAATCTGAAGGAGCAAGAACGGTCATGTTTGGAAGAGCGCGCATAAGAGCAATGTCTTCAAGTGCTTGGTGTGTCGCGCCATCTTCGCCAACGGTGATACCTGCATGGGTTCCTACAATTTTTACATTTAAGTTTGAATATGCAATTGAGGCTCTTATTTGATCGTAACATCTGCCCGTTGCAAAAACTGCAAATGTGCTTGCAAAGGGTATTTTGCCGGCAAGCGCAAAACCTGCCGCTTCCGTTATCATATCTTGTTCCGATATCCCTACGTCGAAAAATCTTTCAGGAAACATTTTTTTAAACAGTCCTGATTGGGTAGAAGCTGCAAGGTCAGCGTCTAACACAACCACGTTTTTATCAATTTCGCCAAGTTCTTGGAGTGCTTCACCATAAGCGTTTCGTGGAGATTTTACAATTCTTTCTTTAGTTAGCATTTAATTCCTCCATTGCAAGTTTATATTGTTCGTCATTTGGCGCTTTTCCGTGCCATGCGTGGTTATTTTCCATAAATGAAACACCTTTGCCTTTTATGGTGTTACAAATAATCGCAGTTGGCAAATCTGCCTCTTTTGCTTTAAGGAAAGCACTTTCGAGCTCTTCTAGGTTGTGCCCGTCAACTGTTATTGTGCTCCAGCCAAAAGCTTCAAGCTTTTTGTCAAGCGGGTCAACACATTTAATTTCAGCCACCGCGCCATCTATTTGCAAATTATTTTTATCAATAATTGCAACAATGTTATCAAGTTTTTTGCAGCCTGCTGACATAAATGCTTCCCAAACACTGCCTTCTTGAAGCTCGCCATCGCCCATCAGAACATAAACTTTTGAGCTTAGTTTATCTAGTTTTAAACCTTTTGCCACGCCAACGCCAATTGATAAACCTTGCCCCAGGGAACCGGTTGAGATTTCAATGCCGGCAAGCTTTGTGTGCAAACATGGGTGCCCTTGAAGAAGAGAACCTGTTTGCCTGAATGTTTTTAAAAGCTCTGGGTCGAAAAAGCCTCTGCGCGCAAGTGTGGCGTAAAATGCAGGTGTGATGTGCCCTTTAGATAAAATAAATCTATCTCTTTGGGTAAAATTTGCTGCTTTATCCCACTCGGACGGTATGTTTAATATTTTGTTATAAAGAACAGCTAAAATATCGACAGAGCTCATAGAACCCCCGATGTGACCTGATTTTGCGGTGTACACCATCTCGATAATATCTTTTCTTACCTGTTTTGTAAATTCTTTAAGATTAGCCACAACATCACCTTTTAGTTATCTGTTTTTTCCATTATACACTTTATGAGGAATAATGGCAAAGTTGGAAATATTCGCTTAAACCTTTTTGGGTCTGAAAGTGTGCGATAAAGCCATTCTAAGCCAAGTTTTCGCCATATTTTTGGTGCTTCTTTAGTAAGCCCTGAATACACGTCAAAAGAGCCGCCAACCCCAATTGCCACGCAGCCTTGCAACTTTTCAATTATACTTTTTATAAAAAATTCTTGCTTTGGTGCGCCAAGCGCCACAAGTAAAACCTGCGGAGAAGCAGAAATTATATCCTCTTTAATTTGCTCGTCAGAGTCGAAGTAACCATTATGCGAATAAACAATGTTTAAATTTGGAAATTCCTCTTTGAGTTTTGTTATTGCGGTTTGTAAAACCTCTTCCTTTGCGCCCAAAAGCGCAACTTTATAACCGCGCTCGGAAGATATTTTTAACAAATTTTTTGAAAACTCAACCCCCCTTATGTTTTCAATTTGCTCTCCGCGAAATTTAAGCGCATATTTAATCCCAATTCCATCGGGAACATTAAGGTCTGATGAGTTTATAACATCTGCAAATTCGCTATTCCCTTGAGATTGCATTATCATTTCAGGGTTGATTGTAATTATGTGGATATTTTTTTGCTCATCGAGCGCCTTTAAACAAAAATCCGTTGCTTCGCTGAAAGTCAACCTATCCACTCTTCTGTTTAATAATTTAACTGATTTTTCCATACTGCTATCTTAACACATTTTTAATTTGACTTAAAACACTTATTTTCATACAATAAAATTATTATGGAAAAGAAAAAAGAAATAGCTGTTATCGGTTGCGGAACTTGGGGCAGAAATATTGTTAGAAATTTTTACAATCTTGAAGCACTTAATTGTGTTTGCGATTTGAATGAAAACAATCTTGCTGCAATTCAAGAATTATATCCTGACCTTAAATGCACAAATGATGTTGATGAAATTTTAAAAAACCCCGATATTAAAGGCGTTTGCGTTGTCACTCCATCGCACACGCACTATAATATGGTTCAAAAATGTTTGAATGCAGGCAAAAATGTTTATGTTGAAAAGCCAATTTCAACCAAAGCGCAAGAAGCGCTGGATTTAGAAAATTTAGCACATTCAAAAGATTTAATCTTAATGGTGGGGCACCTTTTATTGTATCACCCTGCTGTTAATAGGCTTAAAATGCTTGTTGATGACGGCGTTTTGGGTAAAATTAAATATGTTCAAAGCGACAGATTAAACATTAATTATCATAAAAACGACAGAAGTGTTATGTGGGATTTGGCTCCGCATGATCTTTCGATGGTAAGTTATGTGATTGGGTCAGACCCTAAGGCTCTTATTAACGCTGTTGGCTGTGATAGTGAAATTGAAAACATTTTTGATATCACACATTTAACAATTGAGTTTGAAAATGGTGCAATCGGGCAGCTTTCAGATAGTTGGATTCACCCTGAAAAAAGAGTTACACTGCTTGTTCGAGGCGAAATTGCAACTGCAATTTTAGATGATACGCTTGCAAGCGGAAAAATTAAATTATATGACAACAAAGTTCCTGCTCAAAAGCATGTGGATGTTGTTGATTATCTTGAAATTGAGCCATTAAAGCTTGAATGCCAACATTTTATAGATTGCATTCACAAGAAAAGAACTCCGCGCTCTGATGGCAGAAATGGCTTGATGACAGCCCAAGTGCTTGAAGAAGCTGAAAAAGTGCTTCTTGGTAACAAGCTTGATGCACTTGATAAAGTAACTTTTGCTTCGTATAGAATGAATAAATAAAAAGCCATGAGGGCGGTGCACGCAAGTTGCAGGGTATGTTTATATACACCGCACAATCATTTTTTTGGTTTGTCAGACAGCCCCTGACCTATGGGTTTTTAAAATTATGCTGTCCGGCAAGTGTAGCCAACCTACAGGCTCAAGCATGAATAGAATTTTTTAAATTTTTGTCACTAAACAGAAATTGCGGAGAGGTTTTGTGGCCACAGCTTTAATTGCAAGATGTAAAGCAAATTTTTGTTAAATAGCTTTTTGCAAAAGCTTGACTGCGATTTCTGAGAGAAAAATTTGAAAAATGGCAAGAGCAATGCAAGAGCCGAAGTTTCTTTCTTTTGCTTCATTTTCTTTCTTTTCCTTGCGGCGAATGAGCGAAAAAGAAAGAAAATGAAGAAGGGTAAAAAATAGTATTGTGTCGCAATAATTTTAGCGACGAAGCGATAAAGAAAAAAGTCATCCTCAACTTGTTTCAGGACCTTACAAGCTTCGAGGCGCAACAAAAAATGTTGACTCCATTAGTTGCAGGGTGCGTTTTAATTATATTTTAATCTTGAAATTATTCAACAACCGCTGCGATTTTAAGCTTCATTTTCTTTCTGTATAACATATCGCAAAAAGCTTCGAGCCTTGTCACAAAGCCTGCTTCGCCGGAGTGTTCATCAATTGTAAGATTAAGCATTGGCTTGCCAAATTCATGCGCATGTCTTATCATCCGCTCAATCATTAAAGAATCCGGCCCGCAGCCAAAAGCGTTTATTGTGATTATGCCGTCGATTGTGTCTGAATTTAAGAAATATCCGGCAGCGCCCGTCATTTCAAGCTCGTTTGCCCAATAAACTTCAGACTTCATATTTTTCATTCCGTCGCGTAATTGTGCTTCTGTTAAATTATATGCGCTAAAGTGCCCAACGCCGTAATCTTCAAGCTTTTTGAAAATATCCATAGAAGCTTTTGTGTCGTAAAGATTATAAGCATGCCCAATCACCGCCACGTTAATCTCGCGTTTTTCTTGCGCAGGCGGAATTTCAACGACTGCATTTTTAACATTTGCGAGAGCTTTTTTGTAGCTTAAACCTTGCTGCATCATAACTTTAAAGTTGTTATATGTCACAAAACCGGCTCTCATTGCTTCTTCAATTTTTTCTTTGTCGACAATTCCAAATGGTTTCACTGTGTCTGCAAGGAATTTTCTTAAATCTAAATTTTTTTCAGACTTATCCAAAGTCGGTTCAATCAAATTAAAGTCTTCTTTAATTACGTTCCTGATTAAATCGGGAAGCCCTCTGATTTTAGAACAGTTGTAAATTTTGGGTGCAATTGATTGAATTGAAGGAACAAAAATGTTTTTAACCCCTTTTTCAAGCAAATTCAAAACTTGCCCGACATAAATTTTTACAGGCAAGCATGTTTCGCTCACCACAAGGGCAGAGCCACCCGCCAAAGTCTTTTTGGTTGTTCTGTCTGATAAAACAACTTTTATCCCTAAATGTTTGAAAAAACCGTATAAAAAAGGGTATTGTTCGTAAAAATTTAGCCCTCTTGGTAATCCAATAACTTTTTCTAAGTGCGCCATATTTTTTCCTTAATCCGTGATATAGCCTGCGATAGCTGATTTAGCTGCAACGTAAGGCGAAGCAAGGTAAATAAAGCCTTCCGTGTTCCCTAATCTTCCTCTGAAGTTTCTGTTTTGAGTTGAGAGGCAAACTTCCTTGTCGCCTAGAATGCCGCCATGCACCCCAACGCATGGGCCGCAACCTGCCGGTAAAAAGCTTGCGCCTGCTTCGATAAATATTTTAAGCAAACCTTCGTTTTCTGCTTGAAGAAACACATCTTTGCTTGCAGGAACAATTAAAAGCCTTGTGCCAACAGCCACTTTGTGCCCTTTTAAAACATCAGCCACAACTCTTAAATCTTCAATTCTGCCGTTTGTGCAAGTGCCAACAAAAACTTGGTCAACATGAATGTCGCAAAGTTCGCGCGCAGGTTTTGTGTTGTCAACTGTATGTGGGCAAGAAACCATAGATGGCACATCTTCCGCTTTAATTTCAATTACACGTTCATAAACCGCGTCATCGTCCATTTTAAGCTCTTTGAAGCCTTCTTCGCGCCCGCGAGCTTTTAAGTATTCATAAGTTTTTTCGTCTGTTTCAAAAAGCCCTGCTTTGGCGCCTGCTTCAACCGCCATATTTGCAAGCGTAAATCTGCCTGCCATATCCATTTCTTTAATTGTTGAGCCTGTAAATTCAAGCGCTCTGTATGTTGCACCATCAGCGCCAATTTTCCCGATTAAATACAACATTAAATCTTTTGCGGAAATGTTTTTGCCAAGTTTCCCTTCCACGACTACTTTAAAACTTGATGGAACTTTTAACCAAGTTTTTCCAAGCCCCATTGCAACTGCAATGTCTGTTGAGCCCATGCCTGTTGCAAATGCGCCAAGCGCGCCTGATGTGCAAGTGTGGGAATCTGCGCCAACAAGAATTTCCATTGGGTTAACAAAAGTTTCAATTAATCTTTGGTGGCAAACTCCTTCGCCAATGTCAGAGAGCGTTGCGTCATATTCTTTTGCAAAATTTCTTATGACATTATGCGAATTTGAAAGCTCTTTTCTTGGGCTTGGTGCAGCATGGTCAATAAAAAGAATTGTTCTTTTTGGGTTTTTTAAACCGGCGAGCCCGAGTTTTTTAAATTCTTGAAAAGTAAGCGGGCCTGTGCCGTCTTGAGTGGCGCACACGTCAACCGATGCTATAACCAATTCCCCGAACTCAACATCATGGTCGGTGTGTGCTGATATAATTTTTTGTGCTAAAGTTTGTCCCATATAATTGCTCCTTTTGCCTTATCATAGCACAAAAGTATAAAAAACATATTTTGTTAATATGTTTAGAAAATATTTTGATAGTATAATTAGTTACATAACTTTACGAAAAGTTTTTTATTTACTAGTTTTATACAGCATGATGAAAATAACACGAGTTAACAACACGCAATATAATAGTGCAAATTTCAAGGGCGCAGCGCCTGCAAGAAAGCTCCAAGAGGCAACCAGCAAGTATTTTTCAAAATTCGAACAAGTTGGCGAAGGGGTTAATATTGCGCTTGATTTTATCGGGAAAGCAATCCTTGTTCCTGCTGTTATTATGCTTGCTTCAAAAGAAGATAAAGAGAAAAAGTCTTATAGCGCAATAAAAAACCCAATCGGCGCAACTGCCTCCCTTCTTGTCGAAGCTCCGCTTCTTATGCTTGGCTCAAAATATATTGGAAAACTTGCAAACGATGGCAAATTAGATGTTAAAAATTCCGGTTTTTCATATAATGAAAAGTTTGCAACTGATAATTTCATTAAAGCTGCAAAAAACATTGCAGAAAACGATAAATCTTTTAAAGAAAATTCAAAAGAACTCTTGAAAAAGATTGAAACAAGCGGATTTTCAAACAATATGAAAGATGATTTTGATGACCTTATTTTAAATTTTGGAAAAGATAAAGCAGAAAATTTAATCAAATCTTTCAAAAATATGTCCCTTGCGCACAACAGGCTTTACCACTTGCAAAACAGGCTTTGTTTTGCGGCGGCGCTAATTTTAACCCCTGTTATTTGTGGTTTTGAAAACTTCATGCTCCCGCGCGTTATGAAATTAATCGGAAAAAATAAAAATCCCCAAGGCACGAAAATCCAACAAACAGAGCGTGCAAGCGACATAAACCATATTAACAACAATCTTAATTCGATAAATGCCCCATGGAGCACCGTAAAAACAGAGGAGGCTAAATGCCAAGCGTAATTCCTCAATTTTTGAATAAAGTTTCAAATTCCGCTTTTGTTAAAAATCACATAACAAAAAGCATTAAAGACCCTTCTTTTTTAACAAAAACACTCCTGTTTACAAGCGTTTCTAAAGATATTTTTGCTTATGCCGTTCGCGTTAAAAACACGGCGCTTAACAAAGAAATCCCCGAGGATAAAAAGCATTTTGTTATGACAATGGATGCCGTAACAGGTGTTACCACAACTGTTGTGCAGCTTGGCACAGGCTTTTTGATTGCTAACAAAAAACTTCAAGATAAAGTTTGCTCAAAATTATTTTCAAATTTAGAGAAAAATTCAAGAGCATATAGAAACGCAAGCCGCGGTTTTGCAGCACTTTCAACTCTTATTGGCGCAACTCTTCTTGCAAAAAGAATTTTAGTTCCGGCGCTTGCAAGTAAAATTACGGGAAAAATTGAACAAAACCACACAAATAAAAAAATAAATTCAGAAAACGGGGCTCAAAAAACTTTTGTTGCTTGATTTATCAAGCTTTATTATTCCCCTTGTTTGTTATAGGATTTTAAAAAAAGAGGTGGAAAATGCTTAAAAATCCTGAAGAAACAAAAAATGCCATAGTCGCGTGGATTAAAGAATATTTCAAAACAAATGGCGCCGGTTTTTCAGCTGTTGTTGGAATATCGGGCGGGAAAGACTCGACCGTTGTTGCGGCACTCTGCAAAGAAGCACTTGGCGCAGATAGGGTGATTGGCGTTCTTATGCCGGATGGCAAACAAGCAGACATTCAAGACTCGATTGACATTGTGCACCATCTTGGAATTAAGCACTATACGGTTGATATAAGCGCTGCAACAAACGCCCTTAAAAACACATTATCAGCTGATTTTGAGCTTTCAAAAAACACTTTAATTAATCTTCCGCCAAGAATTAGAATGACCACATTATATGCAATAGCTCAAAGCGTTGAAGGCGGTGCGTTTGTGGTAAACACTTGTAACGCTTCAGAAGATTATGTTGGCTACTCAACAAAATTTGGTGATTCTGCAGGCGATTTTAGCCCGCTTACTAACTTTTTGGTCCATGAAGTAAGGCAAATAGGTGCATGCTTAGACATTCCTTCAAAATTTGTTCAAAAAACCCCGACGGACGGGCTTTCAGGAATGTCTGATGAGGAAAAATTAGGTTTCACATACGATGAACTTGATAATTATATTTTGACAGACGTTTTAGAAGATAAAGACAAAAAAAATAAGATTGACAGGCTACATAAAATAAATTTGCACAAAATCAAACCTATGCCTTGTTTTGAGCTTGAAAAACATCAAATCGAGCGCATATAACACCAAATAAAAAATATTTGAATTTCGCGCCGCAAAAATATATAATGAATTAGTATTTATCAGGAAAAATAAATGAAAGTAGTCATTTTAGCTGGCGGATTAGGCACGAGGCTTTCCGAAGAAACTGAATTGAAACCAAAACCAATGGTTGAAATTGGCGGAAAACCAATATTGTGGCACATAATGAAAATATATTCTCATTATGGTTTTAATGATTTTGTGATTTTAACGGGCTATAAATCTCACGTAATTAAAGATTATTTTATAAATTATTACACGAGATATTCCGACATTACGATTGATATGCAAAATAATTCAGTTGAAATACATAAAAACAGGCAAGAGCCTTGGAAGGTTACAATGTTGTATACCGGAGAAGATACGATGACCGGTTCTCGCATTAAAAAAGCCCAAAACTATATTGGCAATGAGCCGTTTTTGCTCACTTACGGTGATGGCGTTGCGGATGTTAATATTAATGAAATTATAAAATCGCACAAGAATTCAGGCAAAACAGTAACCCTTACAGCGGTTCAGCTTTCAGGAAGATATGGCGCGGTTGTAATTAAAAAAGATAATATAATTACAACGTTTTCAGAAAAACCAAAAGGCGAAGAAAATTGGATAAATGGCGGGTTTTTCGTATGTGAACCAAAAGTTTTTGACTATATTAAAGAAAACGACGATAAAATTATTTTTGAAAGAGAGCCGCTTGAAAGCTTGGCGCGTGATAATGAGCTAAATGCCCATAAACACACGGGTTTTTGGCGCTCGATGGATACTCTAAAAGATAAAAAAGATTTAACGCAAATGTGGCAAAGTGATACGGCGCCTTGGGCGGTTTGGCAAGACAGGCAGGAAAACCAATGAATTTACTTGAAAAACAGATGGTTTCAACCTTGATTGATTTGAAAGAAAATCATTGTGCACTTGGAATTAAAGCCGAATTTGAAGCTGAAGGAACTAGATTTGATGAAGCTTTGCGCCTTAGTGATATTGCCAAAAAAGCGGGGCTTGATTTAACAATTAAAATCGGCGGCTGCGAAGCCCTTAAAGATATGCGTGATGCAAAAACAATTGGTGCAACGGCAATAATTGCGCCGATGATAGAATCGCCTTATGCTGCGAAAAAATTTTTGCAAGCTGCAAAAACCGTATACCCCGCTAGATGTCCAGAAAAAGCTGATTTTTTAATAAATATTGAAACAAAATACGGGTTTGAATATTTAGATGAAATTTTAAACAGCGATTTTTCTTGCGACCTGACAGGCATTGTCTTTGGAAGGACAGATATGGCGTGCTCCTTGGGCTTGACCGCGGGCGATATAAACAGTGATTTAATTTTGGATTACGCGCTAAAAATTGCCCACATTACAAAAAAATATAACAAAGATTTTGTAATTGGCGGCGGTGTTTCAGCCCTATCTTTGCCATTTTTTAAAAAACTGCCAAAAAATATACTCAATAGATTTGAAACAAGAAAAATAATTTTTGACGCGCAATCAGTGCTTGAGGGAAAAAACCCCGAAAAAGGTATTTTAAAAGCACTTGATTTTGAAATAATGTGGTTAAAAAACAAACGTGAATACTATAAAACCATATCGAAAGAAGATGAAACAAGACTCAAAATTTTAGAAGAGCGGCGCAAAAATTAAAACACATATATCTCACTAGGTTTTTATTAAAAAGGAATTTTAACTGTGAACAACGGAAATAATATTTTTGAAGATTTATTTGTACTTGAGTTGGCAAACAACCATTGGGGCGATGTTGCACGCGGTAAGAAAATCATCGAAGATTTTTCGCGAATAGTCAGGTTTAATAACGTTAAAGCTGCGATAAAATTGCAATTTAGGGATGTTGATAACTTTATACACAAAGATTTCAGAAACAGGGAAGATATAAGATATATCAAAAAAACTATCGCAACAAAAATGGACTATGATAATTATGCTATTTTGATTGACGCAATCAAAAAAACCGGCTGTATCACAATGTCCACCCCTTTTGATGAAAAATCCGTTGACACTTGCGTTAACCTTGGTGTTCAAATCATAAAAATTGCATCATCAGATATTAACGATTGGATTTTAATAGAAAAAATTGCAAAAACAAGAAAGCCTGTAATTGTTTCAACAGGCGGCTCTTCCCTTAAAGATATAGATGATTTGGTTACTTTTTTTGAAAACAGAAATATACCGCTTGCTATAAATCACTGTATTTCTAAATATCCAACCCAAAAATCAGAATTAGAGCTTAATCAAATCGATTTCTTAAAAGGAAGATATCCGAAGCATATAATTGGTTTTTCGACCCATGAATATAATGAAAATATAGAAATTCCGATGTATATTGCATACGCAAAAGGCGCCAGAACTTTTGAAAGGCATATTGACGTAGATTTTAATAATGTGCCCGTTTCTCCCTATTGCTCGCTTCCTGAAGATATAGACAGATGGATACAAGCCTACAAACACGCTCAAGAAATTTGCGGTGCATATTCTCGCTCTAAAAGATGTGCGGACGAAAAAGAAACAAAATATTTAGACACGCTTGTGCGTGGAGTTTACGCAGGAAGGGATTTTAAAGCCGGCGAAGCTTTAGCTGACGAAGATGTATACTTAGCAATACCTCTTCAAAAGGGGCAAATTTCTTGCAGAGAATTAATGCGCGGTGAAGTTCTTTTAAGAGATGTCAAAAAAGATGAACCAATTAAAATTGATGATATCGACTGCCCCTATGCGTACAATAAAACATTGAAAGATAAAATATATAACAGAGGTTTAGAAACTTAATATGGCGCAATATAAAGTATCTGATTACATTGCAAAAAGGTTAAAAGAACACGGCGTTAAACATTTTTTTATGGTGTCCGGCGGCGGGGCAATGCACCTGAATGATAGCTTGGGGCGCGAAATTCCCTACACTGCTTGTCATCATGAGCAGGCATGCTCTTTCGCGGCGGAAGGTTATGCAAAAGTTAATGGTGAAATGGCGGTTGTTAATGTGACAACAGGCCCCGGAGGCCTAAATTGCCCAAATGGCGTGTTTGGCGAATGGACAGATTCTGTGCCTGTTTTATATATCTCGGGTCAAGTTAAATATTCAACTTGCTTAAGCTCTTGTCCTGAACTTAGCCTAAGGCAACTTGGTGACCAAGAAGCAGACATTATATCCATCGTTTCGCCAATCACAAAATACGCTAAAATGGTGACAGAACCGAACGAAATTAAATATCATCTTGATAAAGCAATTTATGAAGCAACGAATGGTAGAAAAGGCCCTGTCTGGCTTGATGTGCCAATGAATGTGCAGGCAGCAATTATTAACGAAGATGATTTAATTGAATTTAAACCTGAAGCGCAAAAACTGTATGATTGCAAAATAAATGAAGTTTTAGAAAAAATTAAAACTGCAAAAAAACCGTTAATAATTGCAGGGCAAGGGGTAAAGCTTTCGCACCAAGAAAATAATCTTAAAAAATTGATTGATAAATTAAAAATCCCGACGGTTCTTACCTTAAACGGTTTTGATTTGCTTGAAGAAAACAGTGAATATTATGCAGGGCGAATTGGAACAATCGGCCAAAGGGCGGGTAATTTTGCCCTTCAAAATGCGGATTTGATATTATGCTTGGGCACAAGAAATAATATCAGGCAAATAAGTTATAATTATGAAAATTTTGCAAAAAATGCATATAAAA
This sequence comes from uncultured Gammaproteobacteria bacterium, assembly GCA_964570895.1. Classification (GTDB taxonomy): domain Bacteria; phylum Cyanobacteriota; class Vampirovibrionia; order Gastranaerophilales; family Gastranaerophilaceae; genus RGIG1918. Next base: position 344,683 of record CAZMZD010000001.1, on the reverse strand, counting down.
TTGTGGTCGATATTGATAGTGCAGAGCTGAATAAGCCCACCATAAGGCCCGATTTAGCAATTCAGGCAGATTTAGCCACTTTTATTCCTGAAATTATATCTGCGCTTGAAAATTATAACATCCCCTCTTTTAAAAATTGGCTTGAACATACGCAAAAATTAAAAGAAAAATTTTCTTTTGAGAATTGGAAGGAAAAAGCGCAAACTTTAGAAAAAATTGAACCGTATCATTTTACGCATTCTCTTTCTAAGGCGCTTTTGGAGGGCGATATTTTAGTTTCTGCAAACGGCTCTGCAAGTGTGTGTATGTTTCAAAATGCGGTTATTAAATCGCGCCAAAGGTATATCTTAAATTCAGGCAGTGCTTCAATGGGTTACGGGCTTCCTGCTGCAATCGGCGCGTGTTATGAGGCGGGTAGCAGAAATGTTGTTTGCCTTGAAGGCGATGGCTCGATTATGATGAATCTGCAAGAACTTCAAACAATTGTTCATAATAATTTGCCAATTAAAATTTTTGTAATTAACAACAAAGGATATTCTTCAATAAGACAAACTCAAAAGAGGTTTTTTAACGGCAACATGACAGGCTCCGGCGAAACTTCAGGCGTAAGTGTTCCGAATTTTATAGAAGTTGCAAAAGCTTTTGGGCTTAACACTGTGCGAATTTCAAATCCGTCTACTATGGATAAAGATATTTCCGAAGTTTTAAACACCAAAGGCGCCATATTGTGTGAAGTTATGGTTGAAGAAGAATATGATTTTGCGCCAAAACTCTCTGCAAAAACACTCGAAGACGGAACAATGGTGTCGCCAAGTCTTGAAGACATGTATCCATTTTTGGATAGAGATGAATTTGAAAAATGCAATGAGGTCTAAGGTGGAAATTCAAAATATTTTAATTACAGGCTCCGGTGGCTTCATTGGAAAAAATTTAAAAAAATACTTTGAAAATAAATATAAAATTTTATCCCCAAGAAGCTTTGAGCTCGATTTGCTTGATGGCGCTGCGGTTAATAAATATTTTGAAGAAAATAAAATTGACTTTATAATTCATGCGGCAACGGTTGGAGGCGCTCGCGCTCTGCAAGACCCGCCTTCAACTTTTGAAAATAACTTGAAAATGTTTAAAAATCTTCTTTATTCAAGAGCAAAAAATGTAAAAATCATAACTTTTGGCTCCGGTGCAATGTATGATAAAACAAGAAATTTAGATAAAGTTAAAGAGTTTGAAATTGGTAAATTTGAGCCTCGTGATTTATATGGTAAATCCAAAATGGAGCTTGCAAAAATAATAGAAAAAACGGAAAATTCCCTCTGCCTCAACATTTTTGCTTGCTATGGCGCCGGCGAAAAAGAAACAAGGTTTCCAACTTACGCAATATTGCAAAATCTTAAAAACGAAGAAATAATCATTGAAAACAACACGGTTTTTGACTATTTATTTATTGAAGATTTAGAAAAAATTATCGAACATTTTATATCTAATTGGACGGATAAAAAAATAATCAACGCGACTCCAACAATAAGCACAACAATGGCCGAAATTGCTGAAATAGTGAATAAAATAAGCGGGCACAAAACAAAAGTTAAAATATTAAATTCCTCGCTAGAGCACAAATACACAGGTTCCAACGCTCTTCTTTTGGGCGAAATTCCGAATTTTAAATTCACCGAATTGGAAGAAGGCTTGAAAAAATTGTTCAACCATTTAAAGCAAACTAGAAATTAATTCTTTCTTTTTCAATCACGAGCGGTTTTTTGTTAATTCTTGTGTAAATTGCGCCAATATATTCCCCGAGCACGCCAATAAAGAATAATTGAACCGATGAGAAGAAAAATAGCCCAATCACAAGCGGCGCTTGACCTGCCGAAAAAGAATTCCAGAAAATCAGCTTATAAATAAAATAGAAAACCGCAACAGTCAAACTTGCAAGAGAAAGTATTGAACCTATGAAAGAAGCAAGCCTGAGCGGCAATTTCGAGTGTTTAATAATTCCAATCATTGCGTTATCATACAATGTGTAAAAATTGTTTTTTGTTTTCCCATGTTTTCTTGTTGGTTGCACGAAAGGAATTATTGCTTGCTCAAAACCTATTTCACAAATTAAGCCCCTAAAATATGGATACGGGTCATCGATTGTGCGGGCAATATCTATAATTTGTTTGTCATATAGCCCAAAACCGGTGCAATTTGGAACCAACTTAACCCCATCGTCTGCAATTTTCCCGATTAAATAATAGAAAGTGTTGCGAATAAGTCGCATTAAGAAAAATTCCTCTGAAGCCCTTTTTTGTCCAAGAACAATTTTATAACCTTCTTCCCATTTTTTAATAAAATCACCGATAAGCTCCGGCGGGTCTTGCAAGTCGGAAGCCATGTAAATTATTGCGTCGCCCGCTCCGTTAATCATTGCCCAATACGGAGAACGAATGTGCCCAAAATTCCTTGCATTAAGAATGACTTTTAAATTTTTATCTTTTTCTGCAAGTTCGCGTAAAATTTTGGCGCTATTATCTGTTGAACAATTGTCAACAATAATTTGCTCATATTCGTATCTGTCTAAATATGGCTCCATTTGCTTTTTCACTGCATTATAAAGTATTTCTATATTTTCTTCTTCGTTAAAACAACTTGAAACTATGCTTATTTTTTTCATCGAACCCCAACTATAATCTGTAATAAACCCAAACCCCGTCTTGCGATACAAACGGTGTGCCTAAAATTTTTGATAAATTTATCAAATCTTGAGGATATTGATAATATCCTTTTGTATCAATTAAAATGCCGTCAAATCCGTCATTTCGAAGCGCTTGAACCAATGTTTGCGAATTTAAGTTAGAATATTCTTGATATTTTTTATCAAGTGCGGAACCCTTTAAGGCGCCATAAGAATATTGCACTCTGTTTGAAAATGCGGCAGGTTTTGCAAGCTCATAGTCATACATCATATATGACGGTTTGCCTTCCGGAAAATCTAAATAAGGAAGGGTGAAGACTTTGATTTTATCAGGGCTTTGCGCCTCGATGTAATTAACCAAAGAAGCAAGCGAATAAACCTCTTTTTTAATTGCTTGTTGTTTAAGTGCAAAATTGAATGTATATGAAGAAATGTCTAAAAGCGCGAGCACAAAAAAGAGGATAATTAGCAAATTGCATAATCTGGTTTTGTGTTTTTTGGTGATATTTTTCAAGAAAAGGCATAAGCCGATGAGCGCAAAAAACGCGATAAAGATACTAATCCTATTGCACGAGCGAAGTTGTGTCAGCCCAAAAATTGCAAAATAAGATAAAAATCCGCCTGAAACCGTAAGCAAAACCGATGAAACCGTTAAAAAACCAAGTTTTTGATATGCGTCAAATTTATTTTTTCTTACAAACAAAAAGTTGAAAAGAAGCGCCACAAAAGAAACGGAAAGTGCAAAGCCAAGAGTTGCCATCGAGCTTTCGTTCACAATCAGCGCGCCTTCATTATATTCCGTCTTGATTTTTGCAAGCGGTTTTATTATGTGGTTATCAACAGGAAGCAACATTTGCGGAACGCGCAGCCCGTAATATTCTGTTTGTGCAAACCCTCTCTGTGTGTAATTTTCGCTTGCATTGTTTTTTATGTAAATAATGTTTGGAAGGAAATTTATAAATGTGAAAAATAATAAAATTATGACAGCAATTGCGGCGCTTGCAAAATGCCTATAATTTTTGTGATAAAAATAAGCGCTTAGCCCTGCAATTAACAAAAAGAACATAAAGAAAAGATTGTAGTATATGGAAGATAAGGCAGTAAGGGCAAGTAAAACATAAACAAAAACAGCCTTTTTGTTTAGTAAATCGAATTTCCAAACTTCGCCGCATTTTTTAAAAAACAAAGGTTTTTTCTGCCATACATAAAAAAGCGCCAGCGCCATTAAAGGAACAAGAAAATAAGAAGCAAGAACTATGTGTTTCACTTCTCTTAAAAAATGATAAGGCAGAAACGCAAATAAAAGAGCTGCGCCAATTGCAATGTTATTTGGAATATCTAATTTCTTCAAAACATAAAGCGAAATAAGGGAAGTTAAGAAAAATGTCAGGAAAAAATAAATATTAATTGCTGCAATAAAATTTATATTTAAGACTGCAAATATTTTTAAAATAATTAAAATTAAATTCAAATCAGCAGTTGGAAAAGCGCCCATATTAAGCCCGAGCGGAGCGCTTAGAGCGCTGTTTTTGGCTGTGTCAAAAATCCCCCATTCGCCATTAAAAAAAGATTTAATGTTTACCAAAAACAAAGTGGAATCCCAATTGAAGTCAATCGGAAAATTAAAGTTAACCCTGTTTATTCCGGCGATTATAACCAAGAAAAAATAAGTTAAACAAGCTGTGATAAAATATGGCGCCAGCTTTTTCCAAAATAATTTAATTTTATTCATATCCATATAATCAATATACAAAATTTACTGCGCGTTTGGCAAATGTGTTACATTTGTTGCACTTAAGTGTTTCTTTAAACTAAATTTCTTGTTATATTCCAAAAAATATTTTAAAATAATTTATGTTAAATCGGAGCTTGTTTTGAACAATATTTACAAAGGCAAAAAAGTTTTTTTAACAGGGCACACCGGCTTTAAAGGAAGCTGGCTTGCCTTGTGGCTCAAAGAACTTGGCGCCAAAGTTTGCGGATATTCGCTTGCGCCAAACACTAACCCTTCAATGTTTTATGAATTGGATATTGAAGGCAAGATTGATAAATCAGTAATCGGCGACATTTTAGACGAAAACTTATTGAATAAAACAATGAATGATTTTCAGCCTGATATTGTCTTTCATCTTGCGGCGCAGCCAATTGTCAGAACTTCATATAAAGAACCTGTTCTGACATATAAAACAAATGTTTTAGGCACTTTAAATGTTCTTATGGCTGCAAAATACACTCCAAGCATTCGCGCTTTTGTAAACGTCACAACCGATAAATGCTACGAAAATAATGAGTTAAAAAACGCTTTTGATGAAGCTTGCCCGCTTGGCGGATACGATATGTATTCGTCTTCAAAAGCTTGTGTTGAAATTTTATCGTCATCGTTTAGAAACTCTTTTCTTCAAGAAGACAACAAAATGGCGCTTGCAACAGCAAGAGCAGGAAACGTAATTGCAGGCGGCGATTGGGCTCAAGACAGGTTAATTCCTGATTGCATTCGCGCAATAAATAACAATGAACCGATTATAATCAGAAACCCTGCCGCAATTCGCCCGTGGCAATTTGTTTTGGAGTCGCTTTCAGGATACTTGCTTCTTGGCAAAAAATTGCTTTCAGAAGGTAAAAAGTTTGCGCAAGCTTTTAATTTTGGACCCAGCGAACGTGAAGTTATTAATGTTTTGGAAGTCACCCAAACCATTTGCAAACTTTATGGAAAAGGCGAAATAAGACAAGATAAAAATATAAATCCTCATGAGGCTAAAACTCTAATTTTAAACACTGACAAAGCAAAAGAAATTTTAGGCTGGGCGCCTCTTTATGAAACCGCGGAGGCAATTGAAAAAACGGTTTTATGGTATAAGAATTTTTATAATAAAGAATGTGATATGTACGATTTTACGATAAATCAAATCAGAGAATACGGGGAAAAATTAAGTGGAGCAAGAGTTACGCAATAAAGTAAAAAATGCTGCAAAAGAATATTTTGATAAAATTTTAAGCGGCAAAAAAGAGCTGAAGCGAATACCGCCCTCCGGCAAGGTGCTTGAATTTGAAGAGCTTGAAAACATGATTGACGCTTCGCTTGATATGTGGCTTACCTCTGGCAGATTTAACACAGAATTTGAGCATGAATTTGCAAAATATCTTGGCTCTAAATATGCGCTCACGACCAATTCGGGTTCAAGCGCAAATCTGCTTGCAATAGCAGCGCTCACTTCTTGGAAACTCGAAGAGCGCGCCCTTAAAGCAGGGGATGAAGTAATTACTGTTGCAACCTCTTTTCCGACAACCATAAACCCCTTAATTCAGCACGGTTTAATTCCTGTTTTTGTCGATTGCGAAATAGGCACTTATAACATAAATGCAGACAAAATCGAAAATGCAATAACAGATAAAACCAAAGCAATAATCCTTGCGCACACTCTTGGAAACAGCTTTGATTTAGATAAAGTCATATCAATTGCAAAAAAATATAATTTATGGGTAATCGAAGACTCGTGCGACGCTCTGGGTGGCGAATATGATGGGAAAAAGCTCGGCACGATTGGCGACATCGGAACATTTAGCTTTTACCCTGCGCACCATATAACAATGGGCGAAGGAGGGGCGCTTGTCACAAATAACCCTGAATTGTATAAAATTATCCGCTCAATTAGGGATTGGGGGCGTGATTGCGCTTGCCCCACAGGACATGACGGAGTTTGCGGCAAAAGGTTTTCGGGCCAGCATGGAAAACTTCCCCAAGGCTATGACCACAAATACGTATACTCGCACCTCGGTTATAACTTAAAAATCACGGATTGGCAGGCTGCAATTGGCTGCGCTCAATTAAAAAAGCTTGATGGATTTATTGAAAAAAGAACCAAAAATGCAAAACTTTTAACAGAAAAATTGTCCGATTTAAAGGACTTTTTAATTCTTCCTGAAATTTGTGAAAAATGCAAACCGTCTTGGTTTGGGTATTTGCTCTCGGTCAGGGAAAATTGCGGTTTTTCAAAACAGGCGCTTGTTGAATATCTTGAAAATAATAATATTGGCACAAGGCAACTTTTTGCGGGCAACATCCTTAGGCAGCCCATGTTTGTTGAAAATGAAATAAAATTTAAAATCGATAATTCTGAAATTTTATGTTCGAAAAATTTGTCTGATGACGATTATAAAAAGCTTCCCATTAGCGATTTTATTATGAATAACACCTTTTGGGTCGGTACCTATCCTGCGCTTTGCGATAAAGAAATTGAAAAAATTTCAAGCTGCATACACAAATATTTTGGCAAGTAACAAGCAGATTTGATTTTTAGCGAAAGCGTAAAAAATCTAATCGAGTGCTCAGGATGTAATCTGGAGTGAAGATTTTGAAAAAATCGGAACGACAGGATTTGAACCTGCGACCCCTACCACCCCAAGGTAGTGCGCTACCAAGCTGCGCTACGTCCCGATTTTAATATTTAATTATTAATATACAATTTACATTTTCGCGACTTGCCGTCAAACCCAATCCGTCACCCTGAACTCGTTTCAGGGTCTTACAAGCTCTGAAACTCAGCGCAACAGCGCCAAGTTTGCATATATTGACAAAGTTCAATACACTTATTCTAATACAATTTTCCTACTTCGTAAACCTGTTTTTCCAAATGATTTTTCCTGTCGCGTTTTCTTCGCCGTTTTCATTTGAAATTTTGTGCAGAGTGATGTTTTCTTCGCCTTTTACTTCTGTTTCTATCTTTAGTGTATTTTCAATCCTTGCTTCTTTTTTAAAGTTTATGAAAATTTCAGAAATTTCATTTTCCATCAAAAATTCAAACGGCATGGAATTTATCATCTCGGTCACATAGCATGCGTTATTTAAATGCAAATTCAAATCTAAATTATCGTAATTAACAGCTTTTGTGCACTCAATGTCGCTTTTTGTTTGCTCATTTCCGCGCCAAAAAGAAGTTTCCATCGCAATATCATCTGAAAGCGGCGGAAATTCCACTGTTTGCATAGGTTTAACAAGTTTTCTTGCCTTTAAATCCAAAAGGGTCCAAAGGCTTGAAGCCGTGCAAATTACTTGCCCTTTTTCGTTTGTTAATTTGAATTCTCTTCGGCATGTTATCCCTGTGCTTTGCGTTGGCCATGTTTCAACTGTCACATTTTCCCAAACTTTTGGCATTTTTAAAAATTTTATGTGATATTTAACAACAACCCACGCAAGCGAGCGCGGAAAAACAGTGCTATAGCCCACGTTTATTTCTTCTGCGTTTTGATATGCAGCATCTTCAAAAAAATGTAACAGTGTCGATGGTTTTATGTTTCCTTTTGCGTCTGCCTCAAAGCTTTTGATATCATATTTAACTTTTGACGAGTTTTTTATTTGAGTTTCCATATTTATCTCCATAAAATAAATACAAATTTCAATGAGTTAGCATAGCAGATAAAATATTTTTTTCAAATACTTGACTTTTCTTCTTTATTTTATAATATAGTTTTATCCATTGGGGTGTCGCCAAGTGGTAAGGCAGCGGTTTTTGGTACCGCCATTCAGAGGTTCGAGTCCTTTCACCCCAGATTTTAAAAGAGAGTCTTAAGGACTCTCTTTTTTGCTTAAATATTGAAAAATTCAACAAACATGTTATTATATACGTATAGGGAAAAGACCTTAAGAGGTCGCTCTCTTAAAGTCTTTCTTAACTCCCTATTTGATGAAATAAAGCGCTATGATTATCAAAAAGATAAGCCATAGTGCTTTTTCTGTTACACAAAATTTCATCTCATCACCACCTTTCCGCTTTTGTCCTCTTAACTAGTCTGTGTCGGAAGCGGCGAGTGGGAGCTTACCCTTAAAATAATTCTAGTATAATGCATTGAGATTTTCAATTTTTGGCATTAAAAAAGACCGCATTTGCGGTCTTAATTTATATGGTGGGCGATTAGGGACTCGAACCCCAAACCCTCTCCTTGTAAGGGAGACGCTCTACCAATTGAGCTAATCGCCCGTTCGATTAATTTTATTAAAACACATAAAAAATGAAAATCAAGCATTTTTTTAAAAATCGTGCTTAGGGGGATTCGAACCCCCCGCCTTTGGCTTCGGAGACCAATGCTCTATCCAAATGAGCTATAAGCACTTAACCGTAACAAATTATACCACATAACAAGCCCTCCTTGGCTATATAATTCAAATTAAAATCACAATATCTTTTATATATGAAAAAAGAAATTGCAATATTGCTATTGATATTTTTTATCTCACACAACATGGCTCTCGCCAAAACTCTTGATGATATTGAAAAACGCTCTCCAAAAGGCGCTTTAGTTATTGAAACAATACAAAATTACACTCATCAAACGCCGATATACGTATCTCTTGAAGAGTGCCTAAATATAGGTTTATTGAACAATTACGGAATAAAAATCGCAAAAGACGAGTTTGACATTTCAAAATATAATTACAAAAGCCTTCTTGCAAAATATTTGCCCGATGTCGGGCTTACGGGTTATGGTAACTTGCTTCGCGGCGAATACTTGGTCGGCAATGCCTTACTTCGAAACATTAATGAAACTGCGGTTCTTGGCGGAATTTATGTAAGCCATGACTTACTTGAAGGTGGAAGAACTGTTTTTAATTCAAAAGCGGGAAAATATTTAATGTCTTCTGAACGGAAAAATCTAAATTTTACACAAGAAGAAGTGATAGCGCATATTGCAAAATATTATTACGAACTTCTAGACACTAAATTGCGCCTTGAAATATACATAAAAAATTATAGCGAAAGGAAAGCTCAACTAAAGCTAACGGAAAATCTTTTTGAGGCTGGGCTTGGCACAAAATTTGATGTAACACGAGCGCAAAATGAACTAGCAAGCGCCAATCAGCAAATTTTAGATATGATATCGCAATTTAAAATTAACCAAGCAAACCTAACGTATATTATGGGGATTGATTTTACCGTCCCCCTTTGCCCAAAGGAAGACGAGATAAAAATGCGCGAATTGATTGGTGAAGAAATTATGCCGCATGAGCTTGCCATGTCTGCAATCAAAGAAAGGCAAGATATAAAATCGCTCGAAGAGAAAATTAAATCGCTTAAATATGAAAAGAAAAGCCTTCTTGCAGAGTATATTCCGCAAGCTGATATAAAAGCTCAATATAGCACGCAAGGCACAATAAATATTGGCTTTGGGCAAAACTTGCAAGTTATTGCCAATTTAGATATCCCGTTAGGGAAAAATTTAGGAATTGGCACTTTAAATAAAGTTAAAGCAAAGGATGCAGAAATTAAAATGTGCGAACACCAGCTGCTTGAGAAAAAACGCGAAATTGAGCGCGATATTATAAGTTCATATTATAAAAGTAAAACTTCAAAAGATAGAGCGCGCATTGCCAAAAAACAAATAGATTATGCCACGGAAAGCGTGAATTTAGCAGAACTTAGGTTAGATGCTGGCGAAGGTATTTTGCTCGATGTAATTCAGGCGCAAACACTGAAAACTCAAGCGAGAGTTGAATATCTTGATACTGTCATAAATTATAATATCAACCAAATTGAGCTTTTATATAATGCTGGGCTTGTCACAAAAGGTGCAATTATTAAAAACTGAAAACAATGAATAAAAATTAAGAAAAAATATTAAAAATGTAAATGTTAAATTTGTAAAACTTTGTTTATAAAGCTATATCAAGGGGCATGCAACATGTAACAAAAATCTTTGCAATATTACACTTTTAGAAGTTATCTATTTGACTTTTAATTAAATGGAGTCAAGGAATAAAGAGAAAAAACAAGGAAGGAGTGATGGCGTAAAGCCTTCATAACAGGCAAAAGGAAGTTTGAAAACAAGATTATTAACTAACATATTGGAGATTAAAATTTTAAAAAATTAACACAAACTATGGTTACTAGATTTGAGGAGATTTAAAGGGGATAAGCCGTATATTTTACGGCTTTTTTATTTTATTTACAATTATACATATATTTATATTATTTTTTTTATTTTTTGCTAAAATATACATGACTTTAGAAGAGGATTTTTCATGAAAAACAAAATCATACTTTTTTGGATAATATTTGCACTAATCGTAAGCTCGATTGTGATAATTCTTAAAAAGCCTACAAAGCTTGGCTTAGATTTAGTTGGCGGTTCAAGAATTACAATTGAAGCCCAAACGACGGACACAATCAAGCAAATCACCCCTGATATGCTTGATAGCCTTCGTTTTGCGATTGAAAACAGGGTGAATGCTTTGGGCGTTGCTGAAACGATTGTTCAAAAAATCGGCGAAAAAAGGTTAATTATTGAAATCCCTGCAATTTCAGACCCAAAACAAGCAAAAGAATTTATTGGGGAAGTTGCAGAGCTTGAATTTAAAAAACCGGCCGGAACAAATGCAGCTGGCGAAATGGTATGGGAATCAACAGGGCTTACAGGTAAAGACCTTAAAAAGTCCATTGTCGGAAACACTCAAACAGGCGAATGGGCGGTTGATTTAGAATTTACGCTTGAAGGCGCAAAGAAATTTGCAGTTCTCACTCGCCAATTAAAAGGTCAGCAAATGGCAATTTTCTTTAATGGTGAGCTTCAATCGGCTCCTGTTGTGAATGTTGAAATCCCTGACGGCAAAGCGCAAATCACGGGCGACTTTGAATTTAAAGAAGCAAAAAGAATGGTTGACCTCTTAAATGCCGGCGCACTTCCTGTTCCTGCAAAAATCATTGAAGAAAACTCTGTTGGGCCAACGCTTGGTGCGGATAGTATCGCAAAAAGTAAACTAGCAGGCGCAATTGGGCTTGGGCTTGTTATGATATTCATGCTTTGCTACTATAGACTCCCGGGGCTCATTGCAAACATCGCTCTTATAATTTACAGTTTAATCACTTTTGCAATATTTAAAATAATCCCTGTAACGCTCACTCTTGCGGGCATTGCCGGTTTTATTTTGAGTATCGGCATGGCAATTGATGCAAACATTTTGATTTTCGAAAGAACAAAAGAAGAGCTCAAAATGGGGCGCTCTCTCTACACTGCCATTAATTCCGGCTTCGATAGAGCTTTCACAAGTATTTTCGACTCAAACATGTCAACAATTATTACCTGCGTAATTTTGTATATGCTTGGAACATCGGTTGTTAAAGGCTTTGCCTTAACGCTTGCAATTGGTGTTTTGGTTAGCATGTTTACAGCAATTACCGTTACTAAAAACTATATGCATATCTTATTTGGCACAGGCGAACTTAAATATCCTGCACTTTGGGGCTTAAAGAAAGAAGATATCAAAGAAGGGTATGTGGCAACTGAAACCAGAAAAGAAAAAGCAAAATTCGGTGTACTTGACTAATAAATAAGGAACATAAAATGGCAAATCCTAATATCACCAACGAAAAACAATATATTGACGTAATAAAACATCGCAAAGTTTGGTTCTGGATAACAGGCTTGATTTTAGCGCCTTGCATTTTTGCAATACTATTTTCAATAATCACTTCTCCGAACCATTCGCCAATTAAACTTGGGATTGACTTTGAAGGCGGAACGATTTTGCAATATCAAGTCAATAAAAAAATTGAACAAGATGACATTAACACGATAAGAGTCGAGCTTGAAAAAATTGGCATTGAAAACCCTGTAATTCAAGGTATTTCAAATGTTACCGTTGGCGAAAAAGAAAACAATTTTGTATCCATCAAAACGCCATTTATCGACGAAAAGTCAGATAATATTACAAAAATCACAACTTTTATGGATAGTGATTTCGAAGGTTCAAAACTTGTTCAAACAAACTCTGTTGGGCCAACTCTCGGCAAAGAGCTTATGAACAATTCTCTAATGGCGCTTTTGCTTGCTTTTATTGGGATTGTTGTTTATATTACTCTTCGTTTCCAATTGGATTATGCGGTCATCACGCTTTTAACTCTCGCGCATGACGCCCTATTTGTTGTCGGCGTGTTTTCCATCATGTCGCTTGTAGCAAATGTGCATGTCGATAGCTTGTTTATTACCGCAATCCTCACAGTTATTGGTTTTAGCGTACACGACACAATCGTCGTATTTGACAGAACTCGTGAAAACAATAGGTTCTTGGGCAAAAAATATAGCATTGCAGAAATCATTAACGCAAGCGTAAACCAAACTTTGGCAAGAAGTATAAACACTTCTCTCACAACGCTTTTGACCTTGATTGCTCTCTATATTTTTGGTGGCGCAACAACAAAAGAATTTGTCCTTGCAATGATTCTTGGTATTATCGCAGGTTCATACTCAAGCATATTCTTCGCAAGCGCGCTCCTTGGCTGGTGGGAAGAAAGAAAACAAAAGAAAGCGCAAAATGGCTAATCTAAAAAACAATGATGGATTAAGTTTGGCGCAATTTGTTTCTCAAATGAGAGAAGAACGCGGCTTTTCACAAAAAGGGCTTGCAGATTACTGCAACTTAACTCTTGATGAAGTTCGCGCAATTGAAGATGGTACGGAGCTGTTTTTACCGCAGACTGTTAGACAAAAGCTCACAAAAGGGCTTAGAGTGTCGCTTAATGCAATAAAGTCACACGAAAAAGCAGAAGATTTTCATCTTACTCCGAATATCGACACTGAACACATTAAAGAAATTATTTTAGAACAAGCAAGCAATCCGAATATCGAAATTAAGTGCCCTGTTTGTGGCGAAACTTTAATCACGCGCATTGCAAAGCTTTACGACCTTGAAGACAATCTTATGCTTCACCCAAAAGCGCGCTGCCCCAAATGCCCGTTTCAGATTAAATAAGCCCTGCTTTTTGTTGATGGGTCCAATAATTTTCAGCTCGGTATGGCACCTCCTGTCTATCTAATTTTTAAAATTTTTATCACAAAACAGAAAGAGGGAGTGCTTTTGCGGTCGCAGCATCGGTTGTAACGCGTAAAACATATTTTTGTCAAATAACTTTTCGCAAAAGCTCGACTGCGATTTCTGAGATAAAAATTTGAAAAATGGAAGGAACTAAACAAAAGCCGAAGTTTCTTTCTTTTTGTTTCGTTTTTCTTTCTTTTCCTTGCGGCGAATGAGCGAAAAAGAAAGAAAAATGAAAGAATAAAAAATAATGCTAAGTTACAATAATTGACAAGATACTAAAGTTTTCTTTGATTCCTCTCATGCTCGAATAGTTCCGCCTTTGTGACTTTGTCGCTGTCGGCTTTATATTTTCGCCACTCAAACCTGCTCATTTGCAGGAATGAGTTTTTTGCTTCGTAAACACTCCCGCTTCGTAGCTCCGTTCGTGCAGAAATTCGCTCATCGTTTGCCGTGCATGTGCTCACACTTCTGGCTTGCTTGAAAATCTAAGCAAAGCTTGATTTTCTTACGCAATCTGCGCATACTTTATTCGTAATTACTCGCTAATGCTCGCAAATGACTAAAGCAACCTTTGCCCTCGCTTTGCTCATTGGGCGCATCGCGCCACAATTCGCTTCGCTCATACGTAGTCCAATGTCGTATATGTCCACCCGTTCCTCACGGCTGTACATATACTCACATCCTGAAGCCTCGCTCGTTAAAATCTAGTGCGTGCACTACGATTTTAACTTCGCTCGGGTGTTACATCTTTTCAGGTGCAGAAACGCCAATTAATTTAAGCACATTCGCCATAACGGTTTTTGTTTGCGCAACGGTGAACACCATCGCTTTTGTGGTTTCTTTATCGTCAGACAAAACGCGCGTAAAATTATAAAACTGATGAAAATCTCCTGCAAGTTCAAGCGCATACTTGCAAAGCAAATATGGAGCCTTGTTTTTTGCAACGGAAGCAATAATTTCATTGAATTCTTCAAGTTTTAAAATTAATTTTTTCAAATATAGCGCAGATTTTTCGTCAATTTTTGCTAAATTAATGTCACCTGCTCTTTTTGCGTTAATAAATTCAGATTGGCTCAAATGTGGCGGCAATTCTTTTTTATCAACCGTATCAATTCGCACATCTGTCGCCCTTCTTAAAATTGAAGCACATCGCGCATGAGCGTATTGCACATAGAACACAGGGTTTTTGTCGCTTTGGCTTTTTGCAAGGTCGACATCGAAATCAAGAGTTGTGTCGGTCGAGCGCATTAACATCCAAAAGCGCACGCCATCAACGCCAACTTCGTCAATCAAATCGTCGAGAGTGACCATAGTTTTTCTTTTGCCCATACGAACAGCCATGCCGTCTTGAACAATGTTTACAAGTTGCCCAAGGATAACCGTAAGCGCGTCAGGGTCGCCCCCAAGGGCTTGGATAGCAGCTTTAATTCTTGGAATGTAGCCATGATGGTCTGCGCCCCAAATATTTATCATCTCATCACATCTTTTTAGTTTGTTCATATGATAAGCAATGTCTGCCGTTAAATATGTGTTGTTGCCGTCCGCTTTTTTGATAACCCTATCTTGGTCATCGCCAAATTGCGTTGTTTTAAACCAAGTTGCGCCATCTTGCTCATACATATAAGGCTCAAGCGCTTTAATTGCGTTTTCAACTTCGTTATCTTTATACAAAGACAATTCCGAGAAAAATAGGTCAAAATGAACGCCAAACTTCTCGAGAAGCGCTTTTTGGTTTTCAAGCATTTTGCGCTTTGCATAGTCTGCATAATTTTCGCTCGAATTTTCTTTAATATATTCTTTCGCGGTTTCAATCAAATAATCGCCGCGATAGCTATCTTCCGGCATTTCAATTTTTTCGCCTTTTTGTTCTTTAACGCGAAGTTCAAGCGATTTGCCCAATTTTTGGATTTGGTTTCCGGCGTCATTTATATAAAATTCTTGGAAAACATCGTATCCTGCAAATTTTAAAGTTTCCGCAAGCGAAGAGCCAACCGCAGCCCATCTGCCATGCCCAATGTGGAAAGGCCCTGTCGGGTTCGCGCTCACGTATTCCAGATTAATTTTTTTGCCTTCGCCAATATTTTGCTTGCCGTAAGCTTCTTTTTTTTCTGCAACATCCGCCAAAACCGCATTTAAAAACGCGTTTCCGACTTTAAAATTTATAAAACCACCGGCAAGAGAAACTTCAAAATTATCTTGCTTGATGTAATTTATAATTTCTTTCCCGATAAGTGGCGGCGCCATCTTTGCGCTTCTTGCAAGAGAAGACACATTAATTGCAAAGTCGCCAAATTCAATGTTTTTTGGCTTTTCGCAAATTAAAACACCGTCAAATTCTGTCATAGCGCCGAGTTTTTTGTCGGCTATTGCTTGCTCAATCGCAGCTTTCGTAATCCCTGTAAAATAATCTTTAATCATAAAGAAATTATATATTAAAAATAAAAAAATGTTTACTAACTGCGAAAAAAAATATATAATAATAAAGCTTAAATTATGGTTGATAAAAATTTAAAAATTGCATTAGGGTCAGACCACGGCGGCTACAGGCTTAAAGAGAAAATTAAAGCTCGCCTTGCTCTTCTTGGCGTTCAAGTTGAAGATTTTGGCACAAATTCGCGCGAAAGCGTTGATTATCCAATTTATGCCAAAAAAGTTTGCACAGCAGTTCTTGAAAAATCTGTCGATTTTGGCATTTTGGTTTGTGGAACAGGGCTTGGAATGTCAATTTGCGCAAATAAAATAAAAGGCATTCGCGCGGTGACTCCTGAAAACACTTTCAGTGCAAAAATGGCTCGTGCGCACAATAACTCAAATGTTTTAACCCTTGGCGAAAGGGTGCTTGGCGAAGAGCTTGCCTTTGAAATTGTTTCCGCTTTTTTAAACGCTAAATACGAAGGCGGCAGGCACCAAAAACGAATTGATATGTTCGAATAATTAAGTCCGATAAATGTTCTTCTCTTGGACTTAAATGCGCCTCTTCAAGCTTTTGCAAGAGGCGCTTCTTATAATCCCATGTGTCGCTTTTGTGCGGCAACTCTGTAACTATAGCCCTGTGCCACAACTCTGCGCCACAACTCTGCGCCACAGCCCTGCGCCACAGCCCTGCGCCATAGCCCTGCGCCACAGCCCTGCGCCACAGCCCTGCGCCATAGCCCTGCGCCACAACCCTGCGCTAAAATTCTATAATATGCCTTTGATGTTGCTCTTTTGTTGGAAGTTCGTAAGAATATATTTTAGGCTCAATTTTTGCAAATTTTTTATTTGATGTTTGAAGTTCATGTATTTCTTTTTCAAAAACTTCTTTTGTTCCTTTGTAAAATATAAATTTCCCGCCCGAATTCAAATGTTTTTTTGAATTTTTAACAATATATTTCATTGTTCCGACTGCGCGTGAAATAATTAAATCCACCCCAAGCGGCGCTAAATTTTCAGCTCTTGCCCAAATTGCTTCAAGGTTTTCAAGCTCCGCAGTTTTTATAAACTCATTTATAAAATTAATTTTTCTTGAAACGCTATCAAGCGCGTAAATTTTTAAATCAGGAAAACAAATTGCAAGCGGAATTGCGGGAAGCCCGCCCCCTGTGCCAACATCAAGCACTTTTATATTTGCTCTCGGGTTAAAATTTGAACATTTCAAAATTCCAAACGAATCAAAAATATGCTTTTCAAACAAAACCGCTAAATCGCCCTTGCTCATTAAATTTGTGACAGACGAGTATTTTTGAAATTCGTCAAAAAATAAAGACAATTTTTCAAAATTTTCGTCAGTTAAATCTATATTAAAATATTTTTTTAAGTGTTCAAATTGTTCTTTTTTCATAGTTTTATTTAAGCATAAAATTTAGCTCTCTGAAATGACAGCCGCAAATTCATCCGGCAACATTTTGTGTTGCATATCTTCAATCCGTGAATTAATTTTTTCTGCGTTTGTATCGTCTTCCGCCCCAAGCATTTTTTTTGCTTCAAGAAAATTCTGAAGTGCCATGCTGTTTGCGCCTGAATTATAGTAATAATCCCCCATATCAACAAGTGCAAGTGTTTCTTTGAAAGAGTTATGGGTGTTTTTTGAAGCTTCAAGCGCAAGCGTCAAATACTCAAACGTTTTTTCTTTGTTTCGATATTCAAAATATTTCGCCAATTTTCTGTATATTTCAAATAATTCGTCATAATTTTTAGACTCTCTTAATTTCCCGATAGCTTGCGCCAAATAAAATTTAGATTTTACATCTTCGCCTTTAAGTTCAAAAATGTCTGCAAGCGCAAGGCAGGAATACCCTGCGTAGTTTGTGTCTTTTCCTTCTCTTGCAGAATTAATTGCCACTTCATAATATCTTTGCGCGTTTTCAACTTCTCCTGCGTTATCATACAAAGTTGCAATTTTATACGCACAGCGAGAGCTAAAATCTTCTGAATATTTGCTATTTTTAATTTCTGTGTACAGTTCTAAATATTTTTCAAGCAGATTAATTTCTGCACCTTCGAGCTCATATATATCGAACAAATGAAAACGTGATATAAACCTTGCAGTGACGGGCGCTTTAGTGTCTTTTGATATTTCCTCATAAGCCTCTTTTGCGCTTTTATTATCAAAAGAACTTTTTGCTATTTGCCCGATTTTTAACATTGTTTTGTATTTTGCATTTGAATTTAACTTTTTTTCAAATTTTAAATTTTCTTTTAAATATTTAATTGCTTCTGCCTTGTTTCCCATTTTTTCACAAGATGTAGCAAGTATGCTGTTTGCTCGTTGAATGTCGTTTTTATCTGTTATTTCGCTGTAAATATCTTTTAGTGCCGCAATTGCGTGGTCGTAATGGAATTTTTCCGCATTTTTTTGTGCGCCAATTAGCACGTCTTTAATATTTACACTTTCCTCAGTGTCTTCCGGCTCGTCCTTCGCGGCAGAGGCGAACATTCCGCCCTTTTTTGCGTCTTGTTTTTTTGTGATTTTTTGTGCTTCAAGCCCAAGGTATGAATAATTTGAATTTATTTTCATCCCTGCTGCAACATGTGGAGTTGAAACATGTTTAATATCTTCAATAATTTTTCTTATAGTTTCTCTTGATAGCCTAATTAGCCTATGCTTTGGGCTTTTTGCAAGTTCCTCTTCAAGTATTTCCAAAATCACGGAATAAAGTTCCGTTTTTTCTTTATAGCTAAGTTTTTCTTTTAGATATTTAGAAAACATTTCAGGCAAAAAATATTCATCAGACGAATTTAAAACTATAAATTTTTCAATTAAATAATCAAGCGCTTCAGTTGAAATTAAATTATATGTTTCTAAAAATTTATAAGAAACGCTGCAAGGAAGCATAGCAAGTTTGTTTAGCTCTTCCTGATATGGCGCAAGCACTAAATGAAAAATTCTATTAACAATATATTCGCTAAATGTTGGCTTCCCTTCTTTGTTTTTATATTCTTCAATCAGTTTTTTATATGCAACCCCTGAAACAGAGTGATAATAAAGCAAGCTGTCAAAATACTCCGGGCTTTGCGCATAAGATTTATAAAGAAATTCCACATCTTCTTTTGGAAGCTCTTCTGTGAAAGAAGTGGTTTTTTCTTTTATATATAATTCCGTAAACTCGTCAGCTTGAATGTAGCCTGTGACACTTAACTCTGTAAAGAGCCTGTTTTTAGTGATTAAAACAAGCTGGACATTTGAAAGTTTTGATAAAATTTGCAGAAAATCTATGATTTGATTTTGATTTGAAATATCGTCAAAATCTTTAAGAATTATTACGGATTTAAAATCCGCATGCGAAAAATATTCTAAAATTTTTTCTGAAAAATTTTCTTTTAAACTTTTCTTGAACGTAAAATTATTATTTTGAATATATGTTCTAAAGTCGTCATAAAGGTTTAATAAAATGTCGTTTATTGTTGTGTGCGAAAAGCAATTCAAGGCAAAAACAAAGCAATCTTCTTTATTTCTTTTAACGCAAGATTTAACCAACATTTCTTTATTTGTTGTTGAAAATCCAAAAATATCTATAACTTGTCCGGAACTTTTTAATATGTTTTGAAAATCCGGAATTAAATTTAAGTTGAAAATATTTAAAAAATTGTTCATAATAATATTCTACAAGGTTTTAATAAATAGGAAAAGTAAAAATTTATATTTACATTTCTTAACAAAACGGCAAAAAAAATAATTCACCTGTTTTAACATGACAGAGATTTCTCATGGAGTGCCAATGCCAAGAATTGACGGTATAAAATACGCAGATAATAAAAACCAACATTACGAAACTTCGAACACTAAGAGGGAGAAGGATTATTACGATGATGCCCATATTATTAAAAATACGCCCGTAATTACAGGGCTTAAAACGGGCACAGATAAGTTTCTTAAAGCCAATATGACTTATACGAAAAAAGGCTTAAAGGGAACTCCGAACGGTAATTTTTACGAATATTTAGCGATGGGTGCAATTCCTTTTGTTGCTGGTTCAGCAATGCTCATCACTTTATATAATGCTTTTACAAAAAACGGCAAAATTAAAAACTTGGACGCAAAAGGCGCAGGCAACAAAATGGCTGCCGCTGTTGTTTTATACGCACTTGGCAAATGGTTTGGTTCAAAGCTCACACAAACAGGTGTTAAACTTGCAACAGGCATTGATATGTCCATGCCTTATAAAGCATACATTTCAGAAGTCCCTGATTTTGCAGGCGACAAAGATTTAAGCGCTGAAGAATTCCACAAAGTATTTGAAAGTGTTGACTTCCCAAGATGGGATTTGCTTGAAAAACAAGGTGCTAAAAACGGCAACAGATATGAATATTACGATGGCTTGGCTGAAAAAATGGGCTACAAAGAAAAACTTGCAGCACCTGACCAAGTTGTTCAACCAAAAATTAGAGAAGTTGTTTCAAAAGCAAGATCAACAGAAAATGTTGCGAAATATTTATGGGCCGCAATCGGCGTAGCCATCGGCAATCAAGACGCTTTTTACTCGTTCAGAAGCACGCGAACAGGTCTTATTAAGGCAATTTCTTCAACCGCTACGTTTTTATTGAATAAGGATGCCTTGAGTACAAAAATAGATGTAAATCGTCACATCAAACAAATATGGTCTAAGTACGCTAATGATCTTAAATGCTTAATTCCTGACGCGTGGGCTACATTTAAGGCGGCAACAAAAGAATTTTACAGCGGTAAAGGAGCACATGAACTCAGAGATAAAACGTTTAAATACGCAAAACTTGGTAAAATTGCAGCATACGGGCTCACAGCACTTGCAGCAGGAACTACATTATTTGGTATTGTAAACGCAAAAATGGGCTTCAAAAAGGCAAAAGAACAAAAAGCAGAATTCATAGATAAAAATAGTAAGAACTGTGTGGAAGTATAAAACAAATGATAAATGCAACTAACAATAATCCAATATTAACAGATAGAAACAAAATTGCAGAAAACAATTTGTTTGAAGCTTTGACGCACCAAAAAGACAAGAAAAAACCGGAAACTCCAAAAGGTTATCTTCTTGAAAGAAATAACATTGCTAAAAATGTTGTTCAAGATGTTGCATATTTTGGAAAAGATATTAAAAACACAGGTAAGGCAATTATAACAGGTAAATCAAATGACCATGCTTTAGGCAAAATCAATGATTTAGGCTTAAAAATCGGTGCACTTGCAATTGCTTCTTATCTTGCCCTTAAAAGAGGCACCGCCAAGAAAAAAGCAATGGAATTTATTGGCGGTGGCGCATTTTTAACAACAATGGCTGTTTGGCCAAAACTTACCGTTGCAAAACCAATGGAAAAGAAATTTGGTTTTAATATTCAACAAGATTATGTTGATTCTCAAGGAAGAAGAAAGAAATTCTTTGGCGATAACCAATACTTACCTTGGGATTTGTGGAGTAAAGAAAAAATTAATAAAGTAGCAGATCATATGGGTATTCCAAAAGATTTGCCTGACAGAGAAGAATTCACTAAGAGAAAAATGCAAAAAGTTGCTCTTCAAGGTAACACTTGGATACTTTTGACTTCAGGGTTTGCAACTCCGCTTATCACAGCCCTTGTTTGTCGTGCTGCTGAAAATCCTGTTGAAAAATTCCTTGTAAACAGAAATATTAAAAAAGCTGCAAACAAAGTTGTAAACATGGACAGCTCTGTTGATAAAATGGTTGCTAACAAATTGTTTGACAGTTTCAATAAGCAAGATTTCTTAAATGCCCTTAAAGGTTTTAAGGATAGAGATATAGATAGTGAAGTGCTAACAGAACTTACAAAATATCTCGATCCTATTGAAGAACTTTCAAAAGATAAAAATATATCAGCCCACGTGGTTAAAGCGGAATTAAATGGTGCAAGAAATCGACTTGCCAACAATCTTTACAATTCTTTTGATACAGACACTTTATACAACAATCAAATACTTACAAAAATGAAAGAACTTTTAAGCCCTGAAAGATTTGAAGAACTTAAAAAATGCGTAGAAGAATTCAAAGGGCGCAACAAAACCGCCGTTAACTTTAAAGCGACTGATTTGTTGAAAGAGCAAGGCTTTGATTCGGATAAAGCTGGAAAAATATTGAACGAAATAAGAAACACCCAAGATCACGACAGTATGTTCAAAGAATTGCGCAAATCTTTAAGAATGGATGAGGCCAGCAAGGGTATTAAAACCATCTATGATATCCAAAGAGAAAAACGTGCCCAAGTGCGTATATTGGCAAATTTTGCAGACGCTATCGCAGGAAACCACAAAGAGTCCCTCTATACGCAAGTTGGCGAAGAATTCAATAAAGAATTCATACGTCAAATCAATCCTGACTACGAAGCTATAAAAGAATTTGTCACAAAATCTGATTATTCAAATATGCTTCATGAAAGCTTTGAAAAACTTGCCACAAATGTTGGTTCACAAAGACACAAAGGCATTGGAAATAAAGTAGAAGGCACGCGCGGAACTCTTGAATATTTTGTTAAAAATATTTCAACTTCCTTGAAAAAGTTAGATACAGAGTATGATAAATATTTTGAAATGAACGGCGCTGAATCTCTTGATAAATTCTTGAAAAATGTCGCAGAACCGGATGACAATGTTACTAAATGTTTCGATGAAGTAACGAAGAAATATATTGATAGAGTTACCAAACACGTTCGTTTATCAAAACTTTTTAAACAATGCGAAGGTGCAGAATTAATTATCGCAGCAGATACAGAAAGAAGATTATCTCTTCTTAAAGATATGGATGCTCTCAAAAAGGCATTTACTGTTGACGCAGAAGAATTCAAGGCAATTACAAATCAAGATGTTTATGAAATTCTTGATGCCATAAAAGAATATTTGTACAATAGACCATCAAATGCAAAATATGTAAAAAATAAACATTCTGAAATCATCAGCAAAAAAGCAATCAAGTTTATTTTTGAAGACGCTATGGACGAAAAAGTTGCAACAGAACTTGCTGAAAATGGCACAAAAGAGATTGTTGACAAAGTAAGAGGTCTTTACGGCGTAAATTGGAGAATGGATCCGGATATGGCGCGCAGCTTCTTAATCGGCATAGGTA
Organism: uncultured Gammaproteobacteria bacterium; assembly: GCA_964570895.1. Classification (GTDB taxonomy): domain Bacteria; phylum Cyanobacteriota; class Vampirovibrionia; order Gastranaerophilales; family Gastranaerophilaceae; genus RGIG1918. Next base: position 321,669 of record CAZMZD010000001.1, on the reverse strand, counting down.
TTGAAAAAGGAAAAACGGACGATGGCTGGTTTACTATGACTGATGAAATAAAAGATATGGGTGTAGCCAATATGGTTGAGAAGGTAAAAAATGCCTTCGGCGACGATATGGGTCAAGCTAAATATCATTTTGATGAAGCTCAAGGCGATTCTCTTGTAAATAGATTTAGAACCATTGTTAAAGATAATGAAATTAGCAAAAAATGGCTTAAAACATTCGGAATTGCAGCAATTGCATTAACTGCAGTTACTGTTGGTGCTATTAAGTTCTTTGGAAAAACAGATAAAGAACAAGAATTGTATGCGAAGAAAGGGGTTAAAAATGCAAAAAATTAACAACAATATAATAAGCCCCATTCTAAAGCAAAAAGTTGAAACTGCGCCTGAAGTTGCACCGATGGTGCAACAAGAAGTTCAAGCACCTCAAATTAATGCAAACTATAGCCCAATGCTATCTCGCATGATTCTTGCTCAACATCAAAATTACAACACTCAAGGTGCCCAAGAAGCGCAAAAAGTTCAAAATACCCAAGGGGCACAAAAAATAGAATATAAAAACAATTTAAGAACAATGTTTAGAAATAACGAAGCAAATATCCTTGCTGTTATTCCAAGAACAATGAATGCTCAAGACACAAATGGCGATGATTTAATCACTGATGATGAAGTAACAGGAAACTTCATAAATGCTGTTGATAGACTAGATGAAATTAAAGATATGGGAATTAACACTCTTCATGTTCTTCCTGTTCACACCCCCGGAAAAGTTGGCGCAAAAGGCACTGCTGGCTCTTTATATTCACCTGCTGATTTTCTTGAAATCGACCCAAGCTTAAGGGACCCTAATGACCCAAGAAGCGCCAAAGAACAATTTAAATATTTTATCGATGAATGCCATAAAAGAAACATTAAAGTTATGTTAGACTTGCCAAGTTGTGCTTCTTTAGATCTTGCCGAAAGAAGACCTGAAATTACAGCAAGAGAAAAAAATGGCGAATACAAAACCCCTGGCGGCTGGGAAGATATCAAAATGCTTGCCCCTTGGGAAGATGAAACTCATTCAAAATTAAATGAAGAAGTGCTCAGAATGCACAAAGATTATGTTGATATGTGCATAGATCTTGGCGTAGATGGTATCAGATCAGACGTTGCAAGAGCGAAACCGGTTGAATTCTGGAATGTTATAATTCCGTATTCAAGAGCTAAAGACCCTGAATTCGCTTGGCTTGCTGAAACATACACATACGAAGATGCTTCACCTCAAATCAACATGCCAAAAGACAGACCAAATGACCTTATTAAAGCAGGTTTTGACTCATACTACGGTCAATGGCACATTTTTAATGATTGGCTAAAAGCTGACGATGTGCATAAATATGTAATTGAAAATATCGAAACAAGTAATAAAAACGGAAGGCCGAATTCTCTCATAGGTTCTTTTGCAACCCATGACGATAAGAGCCCAATGTTTAACGGTGGTGCGCCTTATGTTATGATGACAACAGGGCTTCAAGCAACATTGCCTCAAATGTGTCCGTATTTTGTTGATGGTATACAATCCGGCGACTATTATCTATATAAATATGCTAATGGCGAAGTTCCAAACGGTAAATCATACACAGATTCTAACAAATTGTTTGTTCATGAAGGTAAACTTGATATTTTCAATAACTCAAGAAAACCTGGTGGCAATAATCCGGAAATTGGCGAATTTATCAAGGCTTCAATGGCTCTAAAAACAGGTGAATTTAGCGATGTTATCAATAAAGGTTCATATATTCCTTTAAAAACTTCAAATAATAAAATTATTGCGTTCGCAAGACATCTAAACGGTAAAACTCTTGTTACAATTGTAAATAGAGACGTTAACGGCAAAACTTCAGGAACGGTTGAAATTCCTGGGTTAAGCGAAAATCAAAAGTTTGTTAATTTGCTTCCAAAATGCGGCGAACCAAGCTATGTTGCACCTGAAGACGACGCTTTGAAGGTCGAACTTGGAACCGCAAGAGCTCAAGTTTTTGAAATTGACACTCCAAAAATTGAAAAATCAGGGTTGAAAGTTTATAAACAAAAAATGTAAATTGCCACATTTTGTTACAAAATAGCAATTTTATTGTTTCACGTGTTTTATTAAACTTGTATGGGAAATTAGGGCAGATATGAAATTACAAGCAATTAATTCAACAAAAATCAATTCAGTAAAGAACACTTCCTTTAAAGGATATGAAACAAAAGTTAAAAATGATGGCAAAAAGGTGTTAGAATTTTATGCCCCACCTTATGATAAGAATAAATACACCGTTAGCCTTGAGCTTGTTACCATAGGACAAGAAATTTCAGGCGAAGGAAATAATAAAGTTCCAATGTGGCAAGCTACAGATGACTTCAAACGAACTTACAAAAGTATTGAGGAAAATGGTGTCGAAACGGGCAAATTTGAACTCAGCTATTCAGATGTGGCTGACTTTGAATCGCAAGAATTTTCTGATAATAAAAATAATAAGATAAACGCTTTTGGTTATCGTTTTGTATATACCGATAAAGAAAACCCTTCTGACTTTGAACATGGACTAGAACCTGGACTCAAAACAAATAACGGTGTTGAAGACAGCTCACATCAAGATATTTACAATGTTTATTTGGGCAGGATTGGCTCTGTTAAGAAACGTGGGCCAATGTATCATATGTTCCCTGACTCATACTATAACGTTAATTGGAATGAGCAACCTCCAAAGATGACTGCCACAAGGAACCATTTTAATTTGCTTGGTGGAAATATTAAAGGTATTATTGAAAAAGTTAGAGATGGAAAGTTTGATAACTACGGACTCCTTATGACTACACCTCTTTTCGGTGCTGATGAAATGTCGAGTCATGGCTATTGGCCGACTAACCCATACCAAATTTCAGCCCCAAAAGGCGATTTGCAAGATTTTAAAGATTTAAACTTTGAACTATACAAAAGAGGTGTTCAATACGTTGCTGATGGTGCGTTTACCTCTAATGGTTTATTAAGCCCGTTGGTACAACATGTTATTAAATATGGTAAAGATTCTCAATTCTGTAAATATTTTAGAATTGATGGCAAGGAAAACTCTGAAACAGGCAAATTTAAGTTGTATATTCCTATTTTACCGGAAACAGATGATGACCTTAAAAATATTACATATAAATTAGTTTACAAAAATGGCGAAACGTATATTCAATTCTATGATACTCGTCTTGTAAGCAAACAAGATACAAGAAATAATGATGAATTTATTAAATCATACGACCCTAAACTTGTTGAAAAATACCCCAATATAAGCGCGCATGATCATTCAGTTGTTCCTTATTACTTCAACATCTCTAACGAAATAGGTAATAATGGTTTTAAGGAAATGGTAGAAAATCAAGGTAAACCTCTTACTGAACTTGGTCTTGATTTTACTAATTTTGCAGTAGTTACTAAAAAAGATGCAAGAAGTGCAAATTTCTGGGATGGTAATCTTGACTTGATTAAAATGAATGCAGAAAATGAAAATGTTCAGAAGTATTTAATCAACATTGCAAATTATTGGACAAAAACCATTGCAAACACTTTGCTTTTTGAAACAGCTGCTCTTAACAAAACAGATCCGAATGAGGTTGAAAATATTGCATTAAACAACGGAATTAGCAAAAAAGACTTTGATGAAATTAAAAAGAATGTTGCAAGTGGTGCATATAATTCTGTAGCTTTCGAAAATCTTTATGAAACAAAAAATTTAATTGCAAAAGAAATAGCAAAATTCCCTCTTGAAGCAATTGAATTTGCACCTGAAATCACTGCAGCGCTCGCTTCCCCAGATATGGGCGGTACAACTCCTGAAGAAATTGAAAACAGTGCGCTTGACGGTTATTATAACAAAATTGATAATAATATTGATAAAAATATTAAAGAAATACTTGAGCACCTAGATAAGGCTTTTGAAGATAGTCCTCAACAAAGAATCTTTGAAGATGAAAAACGAACAAAATTGACGCGGTATGGTGCAATCATTGCAAAAGCAATCATTCCTGATGTTGTAAAATATCACTTTGCACACAGTATTCTTGGTGAAAAATATGTTGAATTCACTAAAGACGGAGTTAAAATCAAAGAAAATAATGTTGGTTTATCTCATGTTACAAATCATGCAAACACGCTTGAAAAAGAAAAAAGCGAATTAGTTAAACATCTTGAAGGCAATCCTGTTCGTGGTGCAGAATTAACTAAAATTGAAAAAGTATATGAAGATAAATTTAAAAACTTAACATATAAAGATTTACTTCTTGCGCAAGCAATAATTGAAAAATCCGGCGCAGGCTTGAATTGGAGATATGACGCAGCAAAAGATATCGCAGATCTTGACGCAACTCGTGGTAGTTCTGCTGATTTCGAAAGTGCATTTGACACTGCGGCAGTGTTTTGGAAAAATTTTACAAACGAAGTTAAAAAAGAAAATCCAAACGCTTTTACAATTGGCGAAATTACCGGTATGAACGAGTTTGATGGCGCTGCTGCCAACACTCGTTATTTTAACGATAAAGTTGCCGAAAGGTCGTTTTATGAAAAAACGGGCATTACAACAGGTTCAAACTACACATATCTCTATAGTTTCTACCCTGAATTACTTGATAGAAGCACAGAACATGGTAGCTATAATTGGAAAAAACCTAATCGTTCCGACAACGACGGCTGTTCTTTGGCTAAAACATATGCTGAATTTTACAAAGCTGGCACTCTCCCATTCATAAACAATAGTCACGTGTTCACAGATAACCACGACAAACCAAGAACAATGCACGGTTTTGTGTTTGATACCGGTATTTTGACAGAAGATGTAGATGCCGATAGACTTAATGTGGGGCAGAAAAATAGGTTCGACTCAAGAATTTCCGGCAAAAACCAAGGCGGAGCTGCTGTTAATAATGATGAGAAAGATGTTCTTGGTGCAGGTGCCAAAAAAAGAATAATGGAAATTAATGCTGGAAATCGTAAGGCGAAAGAATATGGATTGAATCCATACATTGATCCTGATTATCTTTACATCAATCCTTATGATGACACAATTACTTCGCGTGGCGTTGCGGGGTATGACTTATTTGTAAGAGCAATTGAGCAAACTATACAGAAAAAAGATAAAGAACTCGAAGCCAGATTAAAATGTGCTCTTAAAGAACTTCTTGTTGGCGATAAAAATATGCCTAAGGAAGAAAGAAAAATGAGAAGCAAAGCTCTTGGCACAAGGCCTGTAGAAGTCACAATGGAACTTTTGCTTGATAAGGCAGGAATTAATGACGCAAATAAAAGAAAAGAAATCACTGATGATTTGAATTCAGTTATTTTCAAAAACGCATTCGATAAATATACAACTATGTGGAGAATGATGGTGGCAGGTGCCGGCATACCAACTATATTCAGCGGCGATGAATATGGGCAAACAGGTTATGAAACACCAACCAAAAACCAAGATTTAGGCTGTAGGAACAGAGTGCTTTTTGAAAGAGAAAATAAAAATGATATGTTTTCTTCTCTTTATGATGAGGTAAATGCAACTTCTAATCTTCACAAACAAAAAGGTTTATCGGCACTTTCGGGTGGCACGGCTGATATTGCAGTAATTGGAAACACTCAAATTAAAGAAGATGCAATGGCTTTTTACAAATACGATTCCAATGGTTCTGAGGTTTTAAGCATACTTTGGAGGCCATTTACAGATAATAGTGACCAAAACGCTAACAAACCGAACTCCTCGTTTGGCAGCGATATGAAACCTTATTCTGATGACGCTATAATTCTCGAAGAAACAGATGCAAGTGGCTCAATTGAATTGTGGGTTAACGAAAATAAAGAATTTAAAAAGAAAATTTACGATAAAAATACCCGCGAATATGTAGATTCAGATGAAACATATGTATTGGAAGACGGGATGTTAAAAAATAAAGATAATGAAAAAGAAGTAGTTCTTGAACCTGGCGTCAACATCTTCTACAGAGTCGACAATCTAAAAGAAGATTAATAATTTTCCCGTATAAAATAAATCAATAAAGCAAAGGTTCCCTTAACCTTTGCTTTATTTTTTTAAATAGCACAAAACTAAACATTGTTAATCAGCTGTATTTTTCTTTTTTCTTCAAGCAACTTGTCATACACCCAATCCGGCACGAAATTTTTGCCCATCAAAATTGTGCCATAGCCAAGCGACGGCGCGTGAAAATCTGAACCGCCCGTCACGATAAGCCCGTATTTTTCTGCCATAGATGAAAAATACTCAACAACTGCCGGCGAGTGCTTCCTATGATACGCTTCAAGCCCCCTCAAGCCGTAAGACATCATTTCTTTTGTTAGCTGTTCTGAAATATCAATATCCACAGGGTGTGCAAAAACAGGTATTCCGCCTGCTTCATAAATAATTTCAACTGCTTCGTGCGGCGTCACGGTTTTTCTTTGGATATAAACCGGCGAATCGTCGTTTATATATTTTGCATAAGCTTCAATTACGTTTTGCGTTCCTCCGGCGCTTGTGATGGCACGCGCTATGTGCGGTCGCCCGATACTCCCGCGCGGCGCAACAAGTTTTTTGATGTCTTCAAATTTTATTTTTATGCCCGCTTTTTTATTCAAAAGTTCAAGCATTTTTTTAGTTTGCTCAATACGCGCATTTTGTTGTGTTTTTAAAAGATTTTGAAAATCGCTATTATTTATATCCATAAAATAGCCAAGAATGTGAATTTCGTAGCCTTTATAGAGCGTGTTAATTTCAACCCCTTGGATAATTTCTAAATCCGCATTTATTGATTTTGCATACTCTTGAGCAATTGCGCAAGATAAAATATTGTCGTGGTCGGTGAGCGCAATAACATTCATTTCTTGCTCTAGCGCTGTGTCCACAATCTGCTCGGGCGAGAATGCGCCATCGGAATATGTTGTGTGAATATGTAAATCAATCTTCATTATCCTCGTCCTTATATTTTTCAAAAACTCTTTTAATGCTTGTTGGGTTGTTTGTTTCGTTGCTGAACACAACCTCAACCCCGCACAAAACCGCTTCTTTAGAGTCCACCACATCAAATCTTTCAGGAATTGAAGTCAAAATCCTTTTTAGCGAAATTTCATAATCCATCCCGATAACTCCGCCTGTGCCGCCTGTAAAACCGGCGTCTGTGATGTATGCACAAGTGCCGTTTATGATTTTTTCATCCGCTGTCTGCACATGCGTATGTGTTCCAAAAACCGCCCTTGCACCGAGGCTTTGTGCAAAATAGCCCATGCATTCTTTTTCTGCGGTCGCTTCAGCGTGAAAATCAATAATTGTGATTTTATCTTCAAAAGAAATTTCTTCTGAAAGCGCTTGCAGTGTCTTAAATGGGCATTCGACATGCGGCATAAAAGTTTTTCCCAATAGGTTGATGACTAAAAATTTGTCATCAAAAACCCGATATCCCGCCCCGCGCACCTCGTTTCCATAATTTAGCGGGCGCACAAGATAATTTGAATTATCGATATATTCAAAAATATCTTTCTTGTCCCAAATGTGGTTTCCGCTTGTCATGCAATTAATTCCGCACGCGGCGAGCTCGTCATGGTTTTTTAGGGTAAGCCCAAAGCCATGGCTTGCGTTTTCCACATTTGCAATTATGAAATCATAATTCGCTCTGTTGGTTTCTAAAAATTTTTGCACGGTCTTTCTTCCTATGCGACCAACCATGTCGCCTAGAAATAAAACCTTCAATTCGGTTTTCACGAGAATTTGGGTGTCCTATTTTGCGATTTCAACTACACGAGCCTCACGAACAACAGTCACGCGAACCTGTCCGGGATACTCCATTTCGTCCTCGATACGTTTCACGATATCTCTTGCAAGTTTTGAGCAAGCAACATCGTCAAACATTTCGGGTTGCACTATCACCCTAACTTCACGCCCAGCCTGAACTGCAAAGGACTGCTTAATTCCCTCAAAGCTTGTCGCAATTTCTTCAAGCTGCTTGAGGCGTTTAATATAGATTTCCAATGTATCACGCCTCGCGCCCGGTCTTGCAGCGGATATAGCGTCAGCAATTTTAACAACAGCAGCCTCAATTGTGTTGCAAGCAACATCGTCGTGGTGAGCTTCGATAGCATGAATTATCTCTTCTCTTTCGCCGTGTTGACGAGCAAGCTCAACACCCAATTGAATATGGGTGCCTTCTTGAGTTTGGTCAATTGCCTTTCCTATATCATGTAGCAAACCGGCTCTTTTGGCGATTTTAGCATTAGCACCAAGTTCTGCGGCAAGCATATTTGCGATTTGAGCAACTTCAATAGAGTGCTTCAAAACATTCTGCCCGTAACTTGTTCTATAATATAAGCGTCCAAGAGTTTTGGTAAGCTCTTTGTTAAGGTTCATAATTCCAAGGTCAAGCGCAGCGCGTTCGCCTTCTTGCACGATTTTCTTTTCAATCTCTTTTTTAGATTTTTCGTACATTTCTTCAATGCGCACAGGGTGTATTCTGCCATCCGCAACAAGTTTTTCAATTGTCAATCTTGCAATTTCTCTTCTAACAGGGTCAAAGCAAGATAAAACAACTGCTTCCGGCGTGTCGTCAATGATTAAATCCACGCCTGAAATTGTTTCAAGTGTGCGGATGTTTCTGCCTTCGCGCCCGATAATTCTGCCTTTCATATCTTCGGCAGGCAAAGGAACAACTGAAACAGTCGTTTCAATTGCTTGCTCAACCGCGCATTTTTGCATAGTTTGAGCCAAAATTTCACGAGCTTTTTCTTCAGCTGTTTCTTTTATTTGTATTTCGCTTTCGCGAATAATCTTATTTCTTTCTTGTGCTAAATCTTGTTGAAGTTGCTCTAAAAGCGTGTGCTTTGCTTCTTCGCGGTTCATCCCTGAAATGCGCTCAAGCTCTGCAATTTGCTTTGTTAAAACTTCAGAAAGATAATCTTCTTTCCCAAGCACTTCATCCATTTTTTTATCAAGAGCATGTTCTTTATCGCTTAAAGTTTGCGCCTGCTCTTCAATTTGATCCTCTCTTTTTGCAAGGCGAGTTTCAATCTTGTTAATTTCTTGTCTTCTCTCTCTAATTTCTTCGTCAAGGTCTTTATATTCTTGTTGAAGTTTTTCTTTAGCTTTCACGCTCGCTTCTTTTTCAAGAACGACTGAACGTTTTTCAAATTCAGCGCGCATTTCTTCCTCTTTAGAGAGTAAAAGCTTGATTTTTTCTCTGTTTTTAACCCAATTTGAAGTGAGATAAATTGTCAAAATTGTCAATAATACTATAAGTACTATGATGTTTAAGTCTAAATTTAATATTTCCATCTTTGTTAATCTTTATTAATCTATATATAATTTCTACTATTCAAATTAAGCATATCATGCTTTTAAAAATATAGCAAAATATTAAAAATTATACGTTGAATTTTTCTGTAAAATAAATTTAATCACGTTTTTTCTCTGCACTTTAGCGCGAACAGAATTAATCGCAATTGTTTTCTTCATTAATTCGCGCACCTCAAATAAATCCTTAAAATCAATATATAACGGCAAATCCGCCCTATATTTATACCCTGTTTTCTTGTCATCAATATAATCGCCAAGCCCGAAATTTGTGCTCGCAACAGGCACAATTCCCAAGCTTTGCGCCTCAAAAAATTCCCTATCAAGCCCCGCATTTTCTTTTAGTGACAAATAAATGTGCGTATTTTCTTTCACCTTGTCATGGATTTTGTATTTTTGGAACTTAAAAAGCTTATCTATAATTTTTTGATTTTTTTCTGTGATTTCCGAGTCCGCATAAACATTTAGTGCACGCGTTTCAGACAAAACTTTAGGAAATTTTGCAATTTTATTATTTAATGGCGCCCAGAATTCATAATTTTTTAAGTAAAAGTCATGCTTTTTCAAGAAATTTCCCAATGTTTTTGAAAAACAAATAACTTTACATCTTCTAATTCTATACCACCAAGCAAGCTTTTTCGTTCTGACGCAGTCTGCCATTGGGCAAAAAATAGGGTTTGAAGTTTGAATTAAATTAACCGTTTTGGTGTCCGGAATATCGCCCCAAAAAATCGTTGCGCGGTATTTTTTCGAATTAAAAGCTGTATCAAAAAATTCTTTTTCCCAAGATTTTAAAATAATTTTTATATCTATAATAAAATTTTCGCGCAGAATATCCAAGAAAAAATCATGTCGATTTTTCAAAAACTCTGCCTCTGTTATCAAAAACAAAAGTCTTTTCTTCAAAATATTCCCTCAAATCTAAAAGTAGTTGATATTGTTGATATTATCAAATTTTTTAGTCATGTGCAAATATATTCAAAACATCAGCCCAAGCACGGTTTGCGAACTAAAAAACCGCCCCTTGTTTCCAAAAAGCGGTTTTTTAAAATTTTGTGTCAACTACTATCTTAATGAAATTTTTGTATGAGCGCCACGTTTAACTAAGTTGATTTTGTCTTCACGAGCTAACCAGCCAATTCCCATACCAGCGAATGCTTCATCTAAACTTAAGTCTTTTCTCATTTTAGTTGTTGTTACTTCGCCTCTTTCACTTAAATAGTTGTAAATTTGACCTACTTTTTCAATGATTGTTTCTTGCATTTTCTGCTCCTTTACTAACTACTATCGTGACAGAACTTTTATTAAGTTCAAATTTGTACTACAATTATATGCAGGTCAAAAAATATTGTAAATGGAGCATATGTATGAAAAAAAATGAAAAAGGAAGAGTTTGGCATTATAAAGATAACGTAGATACAGACGTTATAATTCCTGCCAGATACCTTAATACGACTGATTCAAAGGAACTTGCAAGTCATTGCATGGAAGATATCGATAAAACTTTCGCAGCTGGTGTCAAAGAAAATGATTTTATTGTTGCCGGCGAAAATTTTGGCTGTGGAAGCTCCCGCGAGCATGCCCCAATTGCAATTAAAGCTTCAGGAATTCAAGCAGTCATTGCAAAAAGTTTCGCAAGAATTTTTTACAGAAACGCCATAAACATTGGGCTTCCAATTGTTGAAAACCCAATTTTAGCGGATGAAGTTGCATCTGGCGATGAGCTTGAGCTTGATTTAGACAAGGGTGTTATAAAAAATTTAACAAACGGCAAGGAATACGCTTGCTCAAAGTTCCCTGCAGAAATTCAAGAATTAATTTCAGTTGGCGGGCTTGTTAATTATACAAAAAAGAAAATGGAGGTTTAAATTGACAACTTATAATATTGCGGTTTTAGCAGGTGATGGCACCGGTCCTGAAATTATGGCGGAAGCACTTAAAGTGTTAAACGCTGTTCAAAAAGTTTATGACATTAAATTTAATTTTGAGCATGCGCTAATTGGCGGTTGCGCTTATGATGAATTTAAAACCCCGCTTCCAAGCTCTACACTTGAGCTTGCAAAAGCTTCAGACGCCACTCTTTTAGGCGCCGTTGGAGATTGGAAATACGACACTTTGCCGCCTGAAGTTCGTCCTGAAAAAGCGCTTCTTGGAATAAGAAAAGGAATGGGGCTTTTTGCAAATTTAAGACCAGCGATTGTTCTTCCGGAGCTTGTTAATTCGAGCCCACTGAAGCCCGAAGTCGTATCCGGTGTTGATATTATGATAATTCGCGAGCTTGTTGGCGATGTTTACTTTGGTGAGCCAAGAGGAATTGAAATTCGCGATGGCAAAAAAGTCGGCTTTAATAATATGATATATTTTGAAGATGAAATTAGAAGAATTGCGCGCGTTGCGTTTGAAACCGCAATGAAGAGAGGTAAAAAGCTTTGTTCTGTCGATAAAGCAAACGTGCTTGATGTTTCAAGGCTTTGGCGTGAAATTATGATTGAAACTTCTAAAAATTATCCTGAAGTTGAGCTTACTCACATGTACGTAGATAACGCCGCAATGCAGCTTATCCGCGCGCCTAAGCAGTTTGACACAATTGTCACAGGTAATATTTTTGGCGACATTTTATCAGACGAAGCTTCAATGCTTGCGGGTTCTCTCGGACTTCTTCCAAGTGCTAGCTTGTCAAACGATAAAAAACTTGCGATGTATGAGCCAATCCATGGCTCAGCGCCTGACCTTAAGGGTAAAAATGTTGTGAACCCAATCGCCACAATATTATCCGCCGGTATGATGTTGAAATATAGTTTTGATATGGATTCTGCCTATGATTTGATAGAAGGTGCCATGAAAGATGTATTAAAAGCGGGCTATAGGACCCAAGATATTATGTCTGAAGGCTGCACGCTTGTCGGAACAGATAAAATGGGCACGCTTATTGAAGATGAAATTTTGAAGAAATAGTTGTGGGGTGCGTTTATACGCACCACCCAACTTAATTATATAAACTGTCATCCTGAAAGCGTAGAAAATGAGGTGAAGCCGTAATTTTCAAGCTGTTCAGGATCTTATCAGCCAATGAAGCTCAATATTGTTTGTTGCACCTCAAGGCTCATAAGATGCTGAAACGAGTTCAGCATGACGGTTTGCAACCCGTAGGTCAGGCATTGCCTGACAAACTAAAATAAATATCGTCATCCTGAATTTATTTCAGGATCTTATCAGCCCATGAAACTCAACATTGTTTGTTGCGTCTAAAAATTTGCGGTAAATTCAAATCCCGCAGGTTGGGCTTTCAGCCCAACATCAAAAACGCAAATCTAATTTTTCAAAATTGTTATCACAAAATGAAAATTGTCATCCTGAATTTATTTCAGGATCTTGCAATATTCGAAACAATACATTGTTTTTTGCTCTTCTTCATTTTGCTAAAGTACCACCTTGCCTCTAATGCTCACGTGCTCGCAAAGAGTCAAGGAGTTCTCTCTTTTTCACTTCAAACGCCGCAGAGCAAAGAAAGAAAATGAAGAAAGGCAAAATAACACTATTTCGTATTAACTTATCAGCATGTAGGTTGGGCATACTTGCCCAACAATATAAACCCGTAGGTCAGGCATTGCCTGACAAATTAATGTATTGCGGGTATACTTGCAAACAATCCAAACCCGTAGGCCTGCACTGCCCTCGCCACTTCGGGTCTTCGCTTCGCATTCGCCCTACACAAAAACCGCCCATAACAGGCGGTTTTTAAAATCTCTGAAAAATCTTATTACAACATGGATTTTAAGATATTTACTGCTTCTTTGTCGTGGAAAATCTCTGCATCAAGCATTTTTTTGTTTCCATCAGGTGTTATAAGGAACACCGTCGGGAAGCCGTGAATTTCATATTCGTTCACTAAATCTTGGTTTTCCGGCGCGTCGCAGTTCACATAAGCCGCTGCAAATGTTTCTTTGAAAGCTTTTTTCTTAACTACCTTGCTGAAATCCGGAGCGAGCATTTTGCAGAATTTGCACCAATCCGCATAGAATAAAACCACCATTGGCTTTTTGGTTTCTTGCGCTTTCGCAAAAGTTTTATTTTTAGCGAATTTTTTAGTGATTGTATAATTAATCAACGGTTGTTGATTAATCGGTGATTGCGGGTCAAAAATGCCCAATTTTAAACCGATATAACTAGTTACAATTGTTGAATAAAGCGCCAAAACAAGCGTAATTACAAGCCACACTTTAGTACAACATTTTTTTTCTTTTGTTTCCATTGCCATAAATAAATACTCCGTTGCTACAAGCCTATAATAAACTTTTTTTCAGCAATTATCAAGAAAAATTTAATTATTTTCCGCAACAATTTTTATATTTTTTCCCGCTTCCGCATGGGCAAGGGTCGTTTCTGCCAATGCTTTTTGCGTTTTCTTCTAGGTTTTGTTTTGCTTCAATTCTATCTATTTCATCAAAAATTTCTTGGAACAATTTTGAATTATACAAAACAAGCGTTGGCGAAAACCTCTTCCCTGAAAGGTAATCAGGCTTATATTGGTTAATTAAATCTTCTTTTGAATTAACTTTTTCGCTTAGTGCCTCGTTAAATATTTCAAGCGCATTTTCATTTAATTTAAATGCTTCTTCAATCACGCTAAGCGGAATTTTATCCAAATTCAAAAATTCAATAATGCACTCTTTCCATTTTTTAATTGTGTGATTTTTGTTTTTAAATATTTCAAAAAATGTGCCAAGGTTTGGAATGATAAAAATTCCAAGTGTGTCGTCCACCCAATAACCCACATTGTAATTTGCGCTGTGCCCCGAGAAACCGCCCGCCAGGTTATCAAACGTGTTATCTGAAACGCTTTCGTTTTTCAGTTTTTCAATATCTGCATATTCAAGCGAATAATCATCTGTAAGCCAATTTTCAAGCTTGTCATCTTCCGGTAACAGATTATGATGATAAAAATTAAAATGCTGTAAAAGCCCGTCAGCGAGCTTGTTTGAAGTAATTGTCAAATGGCTTCCTGTGCATTTTACAAAGCTTTTTGTCATAATGTCTGAAATTTCTTCAAACTCTTTAAACTTCGCTTCGTTATCCCAATATATTTTTTTAGGATTTTTAACTAGGTGTGAAATCCCGTTAGAGAGCGCAATAAACCTTTTTGAAGACGGAATAACGGTTAAAATATCAAGCGCAAAATACGCCCCGTTTAATCTTATAACCCTTGCTTCAATGTAGTCTTTTTGCCCAAGTCCTCTAAAATTAGAGGTTTTAGAAAGTGTCATGAGTTCATATTCTTTTTCGTTCACAAGAGAATACACAAGAAGCGAATTTTGCTTAATTTTATTCACTTGAAAAATACCTGTAAAACTATCTGCAAACGCTTCGCAAATGCTCTCATCCAAAAGCTTTTCGCTCTTTAAATAATCGAACGGTGAAACCCCTGTATGCATTCTTGATTCAAAAAGGTAGAAAAACATAATTTGAGTCAGCTCTTTTTGGGTCGAAATTTGAATTTCGTATTTTTTTATAAAATTTTCAAAATCCGCTCCGAGTTTTTCGTTAAACGCCATCAAATCAAGCGTCTTATGAACCGAATTACTTATCAATTGTATATCTTCAACTATTCCCATAATTTTCCCCTAATTTAAACTCCTCTTTGAATTTTTCGCTCAATCTAACCCTCAAGCCTTTTGTCCACAAAAAATAGTCCTGTCACAAAGGCTATAATGCAAGCTATTGTGAGCACTGTTTCAATGCTTGTTGCTTCTGCAAGATAACCGAAAGGTATGAGTGTAAGCGCTGCGAGCCCCCAAGAAAACCCTTGCGTCACGCCGGATACGACCGCTCTATGCTCCGGCATATTCTTTTGCGCCAAAACAACGGTTATGCTCACAGATAAAAATATGAAAAATCCCATAAAAATAAACACTAAAAGCCCTAAAACTCTTGAAAATTTGAGTGTGTATAGCGTAAGTAACATCAGAGGCAAAAGCACGATAAATGCATATTTTATAAGCATTCTTGCGCCAATTTTCCGCTCAAACACTGTGCTTAGCATAGTTGCAACGCCGGCTGTTAAGAAAAATATCGTTATAATAAACCCTGTTTGCGAAAGCGAAAATCCGTATCGCTCAAGAATAAACGGAAAATATGTAGCGCATGTCATACTCACCATCGATTTCACAACCGATATCCAAGTGAGGTTCACCATAACGGGCGATGAAAACACCTCTTTCATAAGCGGTAAAAATTTTTCGCGCGCAGTGGATATTGCGCTTGTCGGAATTTTTGGCAGCATAAAGTACATCATAAAAGCGCACGCAAGCCCAAAAATTGTAAGTGCAAAAATATAATTTATCCCAAGCTTCTCAACCAACATTGAAGAAACATAAGGCCCAATTGCATAACCGATTGTGCCGGAGCCTAAAAATATCCCCATATATTTTGTGAGGTCTGAATTTTCTTTTGTGTAAATTGATATCATCGAGGTTACTTGCGGGTGAAAAATCGCATTTCCGATAACCCCAATCATAAAAAATATCGCAAGCGAAGAGGTTGCAGTTGATGTAATTGAGAGTGGTATAAAAATTGAAGATAAGACAAGTCCCCAAAACATAAAAGCCCTATGGCGCATTTTGTCTGCAAAAAAGCCAAATAGCGGCTGCAACATTGAGGAAAACAAATGCCCAAGCGCCACAATCACGCTTATTGTTGCAAGTGTCATTCCTAATTTTTCAACTAAATACGGGTACAGAGGCACCATTGCAGACGAGAACACGTCCACTGTGAAATGCCCTGATGACAATAAAAATATTGAATTTTTGCTAGATTTTTCCATTAGTGTTTAAAATGTCTAACGCCTGTTGTAATCATTGTTAAGCCATATTTATCCGCAGCTGCAATTACATCAGGGTCTTTAATGCTTCCCCCGGGTTGAATTATTCCCGCAATTCTGTTTTGAACCGCAAGTTCAATGTTGTCAAGCGCCGGCAAGAAGCCATCAGACGCCACAATTGCATCTTTTGGGCTGTCGCAAACTCTTTGAAGCGCCACCTCAAGCGCCCCAACCCTGCTTGTTTGTCCGCCGCAAATTCCGAGCGTTCTCAAATCTTTTGCAATCACAATTGCGTTCGATTTCACATGGCGCGCCACTTTGAAGGCAAAAATCATATCTTCAACTTGTTCTTGAGTTGGTTTTTGCTTTGTCGCAACCTTGAAATCCTCTGGATTAAGCTCTTTCGTGTCTTTTTCTTGAACAAGAACGCCAAACGGTGTGTGGTGATATTCCCTTCCTTGCGTGCTTTTAATTGTTTCAAGCGACGTGTTTAATTTAATCACCCTTAAATTTTTCTTTGTTTTTAATGTTTTAAGTGCTTCGTCTGAAAAATCAGGCGCCACAACCACTTCCAAAAACATTGCGGTTAATTTCTTTGCAATATCTTCATTAATTGGCTTTGAAAAAGCAACAATTCCGCCAAACGCGCTCAATGGGTCACAGTCAAGCGCTTTGTCCCAAGCTTCTTCTAGTGTTGGCGCAAGCGCCACCCCGCAAGGGTTTGTGTGTTTTATAATTGCGCACGCGCACACGTCAAAAAAGTCTGAAACAATGTTTATGGCTGCCGTTGTGTCTAAAATGTTGTTATACGAAAGCGCTTTCCCGTTTAAAACTTCGTAGTCAATAAAATCTTCCCCGAAGTTTTTGTATAAAGCTGCGCTTTGGTGCGGGTTTTCGCCATATCTTAAATCCCCTTCTTTTGTAAGTGAGAGGTGTTCAAAATTTTTCAATTTTTCATCTTTTAAGTTTGAACTTAAAACATCATACACAACAGAGTCATAAATTGCTGTTTTTTGATATGCCTTAAGTGCAAGCTCTGCGCGAGCCTCATCCGTCACATCTTCAACATTAATTTCATAGTCTTTTGGGTTAGATATAACAATCACATTTTGATAATTTTTAGCGCCTGCGCGAAGAAGTGCAACGCCTCCTATATCAATGTTTTCTTGCAGTGTTTCGATATCTATATTTTTTCCTAAATATTGCTCGATGTGATACAAATCAACCGCCACAAGGTCAAACGCAGGAAAATTAAGCCCTGCTCGTTCGCCTTCTTTTGCTAAAAGCGAAGCGAAAATATCAGGATGAAGTGATTTTACTCTTCCTCCTAAAAGTTCCGTGAAACCTGTAATTTCAGATGAATTTATAACCTTGACCCCTGCTTCCGTAAGTGTTTTTGCAGTGTTTCCGGTTGCCACAATTTCCCACTTCAATTGCTCGAGTTTTTTTGCAAACTCAACCATGCCTTCCTTACAGGAAACGCTCAAATATGCTCTCATGTCTTCTCCCTCGTTGTTATTTTATTATTTTAGACTAAGATTCTCCGCTTTCGCCGTACCATTCACATACGCCGTCTTTGCAAAATCTGTTTTCAATTTCTTTCATTATATCATGGTTGGTTAATTCAAAAGAAACAGGCGTAATAGACACTTTATTTTGACGAAGCGCCGCAATGTCCGTGCCATCTTCTTCATGTTTTGTTGTCAATTCACCGGCCATCCAATAATATACTTTCCCTCTCGGGTCAATTCTTTTTTCGTAAGCGTCTGTAAACATTTTTGTTCCGAGCTTGGTAATTTCAACCCCTGCCACATCTTCTTCAAGAAGCGCAGGCGTGTTTATGTTAAGAATAGTCTTTTTCGGGAATTTCATTTTTTCAACTTGCGGCAAAAGTTTGCTTACAAAATTTGCTGTTGAAACAAAATACATAGGTTCAGGCGACATACTTGCAAGAGAAACCGCAATTGCAGGATAGCCAAGCATAGCTCCTTCCATAGCACAGCTCACTGTTCCTGAATATAAAATGTCTATCCCGAGGTTAGGGCCGTGGTTAATCCCTGAAATCACAATATCGGGCTTTTCGTTTTCTTCTAAAATTGCTGCAAGCCCGATTTTCACGCAATCCCCAGGGGTTCCTGTTGTAACCCAAACTCTTTTTGCGCCAAATTTCGATTCTAATTCTTCAACGCGAAGAGGTGTGTGTAAAGTGAGCGAATGCCCTGCTGCAGAGCGTTCTCTGTCAGGTGCCACAACGTACACGTCGTGCTCTTTGCTTAACACTTCAATTAAACATCTAATGCCAATTGCTGCAATTCCGTCATCGTTTGAAATTAAAATCTTCATGTTAAAAATCCCGTAAGCTATCTATTATTTTTTAATTATACCATAATTTGCCAATTTATGAGATATGCGCTAAAATATAGTACATAAATTTGATATAGGAGAAACAAAATGGCAAGAATAGTTAGACCTTCATGGGCTATTAGATGTTCAAATTCAGCTTGCAAAGAGCTTTTTGAAGTTGTTGAACTAGAAGACGGAAAACAACAAGAAGTTATCTGCCCAAAATGCGGAGAACATTATTTATATCCACCGGCAAAAGAAGATAACGAATAATTGGATAAAAGATACAACACATATAATAAATTTTTAAAAGATAAATTCGGCGTCAAGGTTCATAAACTCATTATTGACGCCGGTTTTTCATGCCCAAACAGAGATGGCACAATATCTTATGACGGTTGCATTTTCTGCGATGAAGCGGGAAGTTTTGGAAGCACCCATTCGAACGAATTATCAATCAGAGAGCAGATTTTAGAAGGAATTGAAATTCTTCCAAAAAGATTTAAGGCTGAAAAATACATCGCATATTTTCAAGCTTTTTCAAACACTTATAAACCTGCATACGAGCTTGAGAAAATCTACAACGAAGCATTTGTTGATGATAGAATAGTCGGCATTTCAATTGGCACTCGCCCTGATTGCATTGATCGCGAAAAAATCAAAATAATTTCTAAATTAAAATTTCCGCAAATCGAGCTCGGGCTTCAATCAATTCACAACGAAACACTTAAAATAATCAACCGTGGGCACGATTTTGACTGTTTCTTGCGCGCTTACGAAATGATAAAAGAGGCAGGAATTAATGTCTGCGTGCACACAATTTTTGGGCTTCCAAACGAAACCCGCTCTATGATGATTGAAACAATTGAAAAACTTGCCGAGCTCAAAATCGATGGCATAAAATTTCACATGTTAACCATCTTAAAAGGCTCCAAACTCGCCCAATTTGCAGGTAAAATTGATTCAATGTCTGAAGAAGATTATTGCAATTTAGTTTGCGACTCTCTTGAAATCCTGCCCCCTGAAACAACTATTCAAAGGCTTGCAGGAAGCGGCTTGAAGTCTGAATTAATTTCCCCTTTGTGGATTGAACACAAATTCCACACAACAAATTTGATTGATAAAATTATGCAACAGCGAAATTCCTATCAAGGCTCAAAGTATGCTCTTGGCCGTTATTGATTTTGCATATAGTGCTTAAATTGAGCCTGCTGTGCCGCCTTTAAAATATTTTAAGCGCACTTCAAAACTTCTTTCGTCTTCTTTAAGGCCGGCATTTTTTGCAAGTTCATAAGCTCGCTCTAAAAATAACGGCTCATTTCCTGAAACAATGCACGCTTCTTTTGCCCAAGCCATCGCAATTTCCGCTTTGCCTAAAATCTCATAAGATTTTGCAAGTTGAGAATAATATTTTCCGGCTTCAGGGTTTAATTTAATTGCTGTTTTTAAGTGCTCAATTGCTGCTTCAGGCTTGTTGTCATCGTTTAAAATAAGCCCTGCAAAGTAGTAAACTTCTGCATTATTTTTATCTAAATCAATATATTTTTTAAGCTCTAAATATGCTTTTTCAAATTCATTTTTTCTGTAAAAAATTCTCGCTTTAGAATTGTAGATTGATAAAATTTTATCGTTAATATTTTCAAGCTTATCAATCAGCTCCCAAGCGCTTTCGTAGTCATTTTTATCTATATATAAATCCGCAAGTTCAGACATAAATTCAACCGAGCAAGGTGAAACTTCAAGCCCTTTTTTATATGTTTCAATTGCTTTTGTTTCATATTGCATTTGTTTATAAATTTTACCCAAGGTTGATAATATAAGCGGGTTTTCAGGGTTTGAACGAAGCAAAATTTCAAGCTGCAATTTTGACATCACAACATCGCCTTCGTGATACATAATTACGTATTTTAAAATTTTTGCGTCTTCATAAACTTTTGAATTTTCATCAAAACTATCGAGCAGGGCATTTGCTTTGTCCAATTTTCCGATTTTATAATTCAACCAAGCGCCAAGAAGCCTTCTTGTGTCAACTTCTTCGGTGCTGTCTGCAAGTTCGATTGAGCGGTTAACCGCAATCAGTGCTTCGTCGTACCAAAAAATTTCAATATAAGCTGACGCGAGTTCGTAATAAACTTTATCTGATGTCGGGTTAAACTCAAGTGCTTTAAGATACGCGCCAATTGAATTTTGATATTGTGCCAAATTAAAATACGCATAACCCAAACGAAATTCAACCGCAAAATCATCTTTGATTTTTTTTGCTCTAAGTAAAAGCTCTAGCGCATATTTAAAATTATTTTCTTCA
Organism: uncultured Gammaproteobacteria bacterium; assembly: GCA_964570895.1. Lineage (GTDB taxonomy): Bacteria > Cyanobacteriota > Vampirovibrionia > Gastranaerophilales > Gastranaerophilaceae > RGIG1918. The sequence goes on along the minus strand of CAZMZD010000001.1, from coordinate 300,876 downwards.
ATTATAATTTCTGCGTAATCTAAAAGAGCAAGCCTGTTTTCAGGGTTTTTTTCTAATAATTCTGAAAGTATGTTTTTTCTATCTCCCGCAAGTGATTTTGATAGAATATACATCAACTCTTCATTTTGCTTATATTGCGGTTGCAAGTCATTCCAAACTGCTTGAATTTTTACATATTTTTTAAGCTCAAACAAAATTTTGAAGTAAAAAACATAATTTAATTCGCTTGGTTTGTCATGGCAAAGTTTTTCCATAATTTCAAGCGCTTTATCGTAATCTGCAAGTGAAAAATAAACATTAGAAAGCCCAATCAAAGAAGCTTCATGCCCTTCATCAATATCAAGCGCTTTCTCATATTGCTCAATTGCTCTATCAATATTTTTTAATTCAAAATAAAGTTGTGCAATTTGTGACATAATCTCACATCTTCCATCGCCGATATCAGGGCATGAAAGCGCTTTGTAGAGCATTTCTATTGCTTCTTTATATAATTTCGAGCTTTTTAATTCAAAAGATAATTTTATAAAATCCAAGGCTTTTTCGCCGGATAAATTTTTTTCCACTTCATTCATAAGAACAATTTTATATTTTTATTTAATGTTTTGCAAGGAGTGAAATATTGTTTTATAATTTAGAAAACGGAGGATGATATGGATAAAAATATTAAAGTATACGTAGCGGGGCACAGAGGGCTTGTGGGCAGCGCTATTGTTCGCAATCTTGAAGCAAAAGGCTATACAAACATTATTAAAAAAACAAGCTCGGAACTTGATTTAACAGACACTCAAAAAGTTTTTGAATTTTTTGAAAAAGAAAAGCCTGATTGGGTATTTTTAGCTGCTGCAAAAGTTGGCGGAATACACGCAAACAGCACATATCCCGTTGATTTTATGCTAACAAACTTAAAAATTCAAAATAATGTAATTGAAGCTTCGCATAAAAATAACGTTAAAAAGTTAATGTTTTTAGGCTCAAGCTGTATTTACCCTAAATGCGCGCCTCAACCAATGAAAGAAGAATGTCTTTTGACATCAGAGTTAGAACCCACAAATGAGCCGTATGCTCTTGCTAAAATTTCCGGAATTTGCTTGTGTGACGCTTATAACAGGCAATATGGAACGGATTTTATGGCAGTTATGCCATGTAACTTATATGGTATTTCAGATAGTTACCATAATGAAAACGGGCATGTTCTTCCAATGTTTATAAGAAGGTTTCATGAAGCTAAACTTGCAGGCAAAAAAGAAGTCACAATCTGGGGTTCGGGCACTCCTCGCCGTGAATTTATGATTAGTGATGACCTTGCAGACGCTTGCGTTTTCTTGATGGAAACAAAAACGGCGCGCGAAGTCGGCAAATTTGTAAACGTGGGCACAGGCGTTGATTTGACTATAATGGAGCTTGCAAAACTTGTTGCAAAAACAGTTGGCTGGGAAGGTGAAATTAAACTTGACCCAACTAAACCTGACGGCACAATGAAAAAAATGGTTGATGTCACAAAGCTCAAAAACCTTGGCTGGAGCGCAAAAGTCACTCTTGAAGAAGGGCTTAAAATTGCTTACGACGACTTTTTAAACAACGAAAACACTCGCCTATAGCTGATGTAAAGTTTGTATTAAGAAGCCATTTTGTATGTTAGAATTGAGAAAAGTAGTATAAAAGAGGGGTAAATATGATTCCTATTATTGATTCAAAAAGACAATACCAAACAATTGCAGAAGAAGCAGAACGTGCAGTTGTTGATGTTATGAGAAGCGGAAGTTACATTCTTGGCGCAAACACAAAAGCATTTGAAGTTGAAATTGCTGAATATTTTGGCGCTAAATATGCGGTAGGCTTGAACTCCGGAACAGACGCATTGCACTTAGCATTAAGAGCTCTTGACATCGGCAAAGGTGACGAAGTAATCACTGTTGCGTTCACTTTTGTTGCAACAACTGAATCTGTTGAAATTGTTGGCGCAACACCTGTTTTTGTTGATATTGATCCTGATACATATAACATTAATGTTAATAAAATTGAAGCAGCAATTACGCCAAAAACCAAAGCAATTATGCCTGTTCATCTCTATGGGCAACCATGCGATATGGATATGATTATGGATATCGCAAAAAGACATAATTTATTTGTGATTGAAGACTGTTGCCAAGCTGTTGGTGCTAAATATAAAGGTAAAACAGTGGGCACATTCGGCGATATTTCAGCGCTCAGCTTCTATCCAACCAAAAACCTTGGTTGCATGGGTGACGGCGGCGTTGCGCTTACAAATTCTGAATTCTTGAAAAACAGACTTGTTGCGCTTAGAAACCATGGTGGCGCAATTCGCTATCATCACGAAGAAATCGGTATCAACTCAAGGCTCGATGAAATTCAATCTGCAATTTTAAGAGTTAAACTTAAACACATCGACAAATGGAATGCGGCAAGAAGAGAGCATGCTTATTATTACAACGAACTTTTTGTAGGTTGTGAAGATGTTAAAACCCCTGTTGAACTTCCTGATACATATTGTGTTTACCACCAATATACAATCAAAGTTCCAAACAGAGATGACCTGCACAAAATGCTTCAAGAAAAAGGAATTGGCGCGATGATTTACTACCCAATTCCGCTCCATATGCAAAAACTTCATGCTCACCTTGGCTACAAAATGGGTGATTTGCCGGTTACTGAAAAGAACACAGAACTTGTAATTTCACTTCCGATGTTTGCTGAAATTACAAAAGAAGAACAAGAAACTGTTGCAAAAACTGTAATTGAATGTATAAATGCCGTTAAAGCTGCGGTTTAATAAATCTTTTTCAAATATAATTACACAGGCGGGTTTCGTGCTCGCCTCTTTTTTTATTCTTTAGAAAGCACTTTTGGTGCTATTTAGAAGTTCTTTTTAAAATATCTCTTGCAGCTAAAATTCCGCTGCTCCACGCAAATTGAAGATTAAAGCCGCCGCAAAGCCCGTCAACGTCTAATATTTCGCCTGTAAAATATAGCCTGTCGCAGATTTTGGATTTGAAATTATTATCAATTTCTTTAAGCGAAACCCCGCCTGCGCGCACAGTTTCACCTTGTTTATCAGGTGCTGTCACGGTAAAATTTAACTCTTTAATTTCATCTAACGTTTTGTTCGAAATTTCTGCACATTTTTTATGGTAAATATTTTCTTCTAAAATTTCTTTTACTAATGATTTTGGAAGAAAGTTGCATAAAATTGTGCCAAATTCTTTTTTAGAATTTTTTTGCATTTCTTCTTTTAAGGCGCAAACATCGACTATTGGCACATTTAGCTTAAACGGATAATCTTTATAAGCCCATATAGAGCTTAATTTGAACACATAAGGCCCGCTAATTCCTCTGTGTGTAAATAAAAGCGGCTCATCGTCAATTGTAATTGACACTCCGCTTGGGTATTTTTCTTCCGTTATATACCCGCAAAGCGCGCTTCTTAACGGAGTTATGGTGTGCTCGAAGTCGCTTGATAGTTCGTACGCGCCTTTTGAGCCCCCTGCTATCACTATATAGTCAAACCCTGCAAGCTCTTTGGACGTTTTTACTTCTTTTTTTACACACTTGAAGTTTTTGTGTTTTACAAGTTCTGCTAAAAGCTTCTCGCGCACATCTTTTGAACTGTTTGATACGGGGTAAACCTTGCCAAGCGCGTCTTTATAGGTTTTAATTCCTAAATTTTCAAAGTATTCAAGGGTTTGAGGCACATCAAACCTTTTAAAAACTGAATATAAAAACTTTTCACCGCGCGGATAATTTTTTGCAAGCTCGATATTATCGACTATAAAATTGCTTAAATTGCACCTTGTGCCACCCGTTGGCAAGATTGTTGCTAAAATTTTGTTTTTTTCAAAAATCGTAACTTCAACATTGTTTGAATTTTTAAGAAGCTCGATTGCGCACAAACTTCCTGAAGCCCCGCCCCCCACGATTGCAATTTTAATCATTCGCGCCTCTTAAAATTGTGCCGTAAAGATATATTTCTTCAGGGTTTTCAAGTGCTTCATGAAGCTCCAGCATGTTTTTTTTGAAAACAGGGTGCACAAAATTTTCTGCAATTTCAAGCATTGGAACAAGCACAAAAGCACGTTTATGGAGCTCTTTATGGGGAATTGTTAAAATTTCGTTTTGAAAAACAAGGTCATCATAAAATAAAATATCAATATCTAAAGAACGCTCTCCCCAGCGAATTTCCTTGCTTCTATCCCGCCCTAATTTTGCTTCAATGTTTTGCGTGATTTTTAAAAGCTCCACAGGGGTTAAGTTTGTTTCAATTCTTATTACTGCGTTTGCAAACCAATTTTTTGAAACCCCGCCCCATGGCTCTGTTTCGTAAAAGCTCGAGGTTTTAAGCACTTTGATTGAGCTGTCATTTGTTAAAAAATTAACAGCTTGCTGAATGTTTGATATTCTGTCGCCTAAATTTGAACCTAACGAAAGATATACGATTGCCATTTTTCCTCAACGGTTATTTATTAACATTTTATAATTCTTTTGGTATAATAGCAATAATCAGTTTTATAAGGTGATTTGTATGAATAAAAATCAGTTAACGGGGTTTTATATTATAGTTGGGATTATCGGTTTTCTCTTTATTATGGCGGCTTTGAACGGTCCTGTTAATAAAGTTGATGATATTTCTTACACAAAATTCTTAAAAAAAGTTGAATTAAATGAAATTGAATCAGTTAAAATCGATAAAGACGTTTTGATTGCGGTGCCCGTAAATACTGAAAAAAAGGAAAAAACAGTTGGCAATTTAGGTACAAAAACAACTGAAACTAAAAATTATAAAGTTACAATTCCGCAAAATAGTGAAAGGTTATATCAAGCCCTTGAAAAACATAATGTTGAGGTGGATTTAGAGCCTGCAGAGTCACAAACTTTGCTTGAAACCTTATCTTCATTCATCGCGCCGATATTTTTCATTGTTCTTTTAATATTGATATTCAAAGGCATTCAGCAGGGCGGTTCTCAAGCACTTTCTTTTGGAAAAAGTAAAGCAAAATTAATGATTGATAAAATCAATGTGACATTTGATGATGTTGCAGGGATTGATGAAGAAAGACAAGAGCTTGAAGAAATTGTTGATTTCTTAAAAAATAGCGACAAATACGTAAAAATTGGTGCCAGAATTCCAAAAGGCGTTTTGCTAGTTGGCCCCCCGGGGACAGGTAAAACCCTTATGGCAAAAGCCGTTGCAGGAGAAGCTGGCGTGCCGTTTTTCTCAATTTCAGGTTCTGATTTTGTTGAAATGTTTGTGGGCGTTGGCGCAAGCCGTGTTCGTGATTTATTTGAACAAGCCAAAAAGCAAAAAAGCGCAATTGTGTTTATTGATGAAATTGACGCAGTTGGCAGGCAACGTGGCGCAGGCATGGGCGGCGGCCATGATGAACGTGAACAAACACTTAACCAATTGCTTGTTGAGATGGATGGTTTTGATGAAACGACAAATGTTATCATCCTTGCTGCGACAAACCGTCCTGACATCTTAGACAGCGCGCTTCTTCGCCCAGGAAGATTTGACAGGCAAATTTATGTGAGCCTTCCTGATGTTAAAGGCAGAGAAGATATTTTAAAAGTTCATGCTAAAAACAAAGAATTCGAATTTGATGTTGACCTTAAAGTTCTTGCAAAAAGAACATCAGGTTTTACAGGGGCTGATTTGAAAAGCCTTTTGAATGAAGCAGCTTTGCTTGCGGCGCGCAAAAATAAAGATAAAATTTCAATGGAAGATATTGATAACTCGATTGATAGGGTAATTGCGGGTATTGAAAAGAAAAGCAAAGTTATGACAGATGAAGATAAAGAAATTACATCTTATCATGAAATAGGCCATGCTTTGATTGACAAGTTGTTGCCTGAAGCAAACGAACTTCATAAAGTTTCAATTATTCCGCGTGGTTGGGCGCTTGGGCTCACTTGGACTCGCCCTAAAACTGAAAAATTGCACGTAAGCAAAGAAAAACTTCTTGCAAGAATCGCAATGGCGCTTGGCGGAAGAGCTGCAGAAGAAATTGTTTACGGTTTGGATAAAATCGGCACAGGCGCTTCTCAAGACCTTCAAAATGTAACTTCAATTGCTCAAAAAATGGTTACTCAATGGGGTATGTCTGAAAAAATGGGCAATCTGGCTTACGGAAAATCTCAAGAGCATGTGTTCATGGGGCGCGATTTTGGGCACCAAAAAGATTATTCAGAAACCGTTGCGGCTGAAATTGACGCTGAAATTAAACGAATTGTAGATGAGCAATATGAAAGAGCAAAAACGCTTTTGACAGAAAACAGAGATATGTTAAACGCGCTTGCAAGCGAACTTTTGGAACGCGAAACTCTTGACGAGAGCGAATTTACAGAAATTATGGATAAAGTTAGAGAGCAAAGATGCTAGAAAAAGAGTTCGCTCTTGAAATTCAATATAAAGTTGATGACACTTACCCCGCAATTTTAAAAAATTGTTGGGGTGATGTTATTTATGACTTTTTTTCTTGGTTCGAGCGCGCCCAAAGTGTGGCGCGCGAGATTGGCGCAAAATTTGTCGCGCTTAGTTTTAATATTGAAGACGAGAGCGAAATTGAAGGCTGTGTTTCTGCGCTTTTGCAAATTGAAGTAGCGGCTAAAATTCAGTTGATAATTAAAGGAACTTCAAACAAAAAACTTGATGAAATTTTGCTTCCAAGGCTTATTTCCGTGCTTCAAAAGCCGCAAATTATAGCGCCGGTTCAAGATGATAATTATGAAGCAGTGATTGACGCAATTTTATCTTCCGGTGTTTTGCATAAAGTGGTTTTAAGAACACCGATTGACATTAATTTAACAAAAGAATTGAATATTTTATCTATCGATAGAGGCTTAAAAAAGGAAAACATTATTGTTGACCCTGATACGGGCTGTATTGGCTATGGAATTGATTACGGGTATTCTATTATTGAGCGCATAAAGCAGGCTGTGAGGGCTGGCGATGAAACTTTAGACACTCCAATTATTGTTTTTTCTGGACACGAAAGCTATAAGGCAAAAGAGGCAAAAAGCGCTGATTTTTCTGCTTCTTGGGGTGATAATGAAACGAGAGCTCTTGCATGGGAAATATCAACCACTTGCGCCCTTCTTCTAGCTGGCGCTGATATTGCGGTTTGCTTTCATCCTGATGTTCCAAAAAAGCTTGCAGAATTGTTTAAGGGGGAATTCTAATGCTTGGCGCAATGGAGATTTTTAAATATTTGCCCGCTTCTAAAAAAGCTGAAAATTCAAACTGCAAGGCTTGTGGCGCGCCAACTTGCATGATGTTTGCGCTTAAATTATCCAAGGGTCAGACAAAAATTGAAAATTGCCCGCATGCTCCAGAGGAACTTGTTCAAAAAGTGCGCGAGGCTGTTAAGGTTCAGCAAAAAACAGTGGAGCTTGATGGCAGAAAATTCGGTGGTGAAAAGGTTATGTTTCGCCATGAAAAGACATTTTTGAACCCGACAGGTTTTTTTGCAGCACTTGATACAGACGAGCCTGACTATTTAAAAAAATATGAAAGAATTAAAAATTTTGAAATTGAAGTTATTGGCAAAACTTTTAGATTTGACGGAATTTTTATAAAAAACTCTAGCGACGGTTGCGCGCTTGAATTGGCTTCCCGTGCGCGAAATGATGGGTTTGCGGTTCTTTTGAGCGAGGATTTAGCAAAATTTCAAACTTTTGAAATAGATTCTGTTTCCAAAACAAATGCGCTTGTTGAAAAATTGACAAAAATTCGCTATGAAGCGGTTGTGAATAGAAATGAAGATTGTTCAGACCCGATTTTAACTTTTTTGAATGCCAAAAATCCGCTTGATATCTGCGCAATTGGCACTTCTCTTGTGTGTAAATATTCAAGCATTGTTGTGTTTGATGAAATTGATGAAGCTGTGATGGCTTCGCTTGCCACGCTTCGACTCAACATTTTTACGGACCCTGAACTACCGCTCAAAGTTGAATCTAAGGTTTATGAGTTTAACAATCCGAATGAAAATTCGCTTGTATTTTTGACGACAAATTTTGCGCTTACTTATTTTGCGGTTGCAAACGAACTTTCGCAACTCAAGCGGTCGTCTTATCTTGTGGTTACGCCGTCTGATGGTATGAGTGTGCTCACTGCTTGGTCGGCAGAGAAAATAACTGCTAAAATTGCTTCGAAAATTGTTCGCGAAAGCAAGGTTTTAGAAAAAATTAAGCACAAAAAGCTTGTTATCCCCGGGCATTTGGCGGATTTACAAGAAGAGCTGCAACTCGAGCTTCCTGAATGGGAAATTGTGATTGGCACGAAAGAGGCGTATCAAATTCCTGCTGCGGTTAAGGGGTATGATTGGTAGTTTTGAGGTGCGTATAAACGCACTCTACAACCTTTTGTCAGGCAGTGCCTGACCTGCGAACTGTCATCCTGAAAGCGTAGAAAATAAGGATAAATCCGTAATTTTCAAGCTGTTCAGGATCTTGTAGATATTGAGGCACAACAAATAATGTCGAGTTTCTTGAGTTTGTAAGATGCTGAAATAAATTCAGCATGACGGTTTATAGTTTTTGTCAGGCAGTGCCTGACCTACGTTTAACAATAAAGCTATAATTCTCGAACCAATTATTCTGCCGACTCTTCTCTTGCTTGGTCGTCCATAATTGCCTGAGAAACCAAATCGAACTCATCGTCGTCTTCAATTTCTTCAAAAATATAGTCTTCGCCTTCTGTTTTTAAGCGCATGAGCACTGCTTCTTCGTCCGGCGAGTTTGATTTTGTCAATATTGCGTATTCTTGTTCGTCGTAAATCACGATATCATGTACATACATAGTGATTTCTTCGCCGTTTTCGTCGACTGTTTTAATTTCTGTAATTTCGTTTTCCATTTTTTATCTCCCGTTGTTTAAATAGTCTGTAAGTATGAGTGCGGCTGCTTTTAGGTCAACCAGCCCTTTATTTTTTGTATATTTTTTCTTTTGAGTTCTTAAAATTTGCTCTGCTTCATAGCTTGTCATAGACTCGTCTATATAAATAATTTCAAAATTATCTTCCAATTTTTTAGCAAAGTCAATACAATTCTGCGCTTGAGGCCCGATGTTTCCTTCTGTGTCATACGGAACGCCGACCACGATTTTTTTAACCATATATTTTTCCGCAAGCTTTTTAATGTCGGATATTGCTTGATTGTCACTTTTTCTAAGTACAAGTTCAAGCTCTGTTGCAAAAATGCCAAAAGGGTCTGAAATTGCGGTGCCAATTCGTTTTGTTCCGATATCAAGTGCTAAAATTCGCTCTAATTTATCCATTCTGCCTCAATCATATCTATGTATTCGTCAAAATTGACATTTTGCGCCTTGTTTTTCTTTGCAAAAATATTTGTTGTTTCTTCTTCAAATTGTGCTTTTTGCAAGAAATGTTGGTATACGCTTTTTCTTAAAATTTCTTTGTAAAGCTTGTGCCTGTACTCGTATTCGCTATTTAGTGTGAAGCAAATTTTTGAAAATTCGTAAAGCTCGGCAAAATGTAGGAATAGTGCTTGATAAGTCAATTTTTTGTCATAAAAATCGTCATCAAAAATTTTTGGAATATATTTTTCGATTAACAAATCTATTTCTTTTATGCTGTGGCATTTTGTGCATTCGCTTAAAAACTCATCAAAGCAGGTGTTGTCGCCTTCTTTTAAGAACCAACAATCGAAATAATTCGAAGAAATTAAATTTTCGAAATTTTCTTCATTTATTTGAGTTTTTTCGAGATTTTTTTCTATGTAATTATTTATGCTGAATTCGCTTGGGAAAATGTCTGCCATGTAGTTTTTCCAGCAAATGTATTCATACGGGATTTTGACGCCGCTTTCTCTGTTAAGATTTTCTGCGGTTTTGAATAAGTGGATTGCAAAATCGTCTTCCAATTTCACCATTGCGTTGGTTTTGAAAAATCTTTCAAGAATTGTTGTGAATTCTTCGATATCAATGTTATCAAAGCCAAAGCAGGTGTTAACTCCAAAATTCAGGTTTATACAAGTGAAAAAAGCGGCAAGTGTGCCGTCTTGTTTTTGCCTTGCAAAGATTATTGAAAAATTATCGCAACCATCGACAAGGCTGCCCCAAAAACCAAGCGGGACAGAGCCCTTGAGGGGTTCGCGCAGGATATCTGCTTTTGTTTTAATTTCGCGCATGCCTGAAATTTTAAGCTCTGAATGCGCTTTTTTGGCGGCTTGTGCGTATTTTGAATCCGGATAATTTTTTATTATATTTTCAAGCGCAACAAGCGCCGTATAAGACTTTGTGGTTTTTATGTACTCTATAACATCCGGAATATAATCCGCCTCCGGCTCGACATACAATAAAGGCTCAAGGATGTTTGCAAGCTCTTCACCTTCAAAATCTTCAACAATTGATTGTAAAAGCAAAACTTTATCTGAAGCTGAAATTGCAAAAAAGAAATCCAAAAAATCAATTTGGGATTCGGGATTTATGCTTGATAATTTAACAAAAAGCTCTGTTTCAAGGCTAAGCATATCTTCCGGCTTTTCCATATAATATGCCGCGTCGTTATAGTTTATATTTTCTTTCATATCGCGAAGGACATTCACAAGAAAAACTTTTTTAATATCAGGAGTGGTTTTTGATTTTAATTGCCCGTAAATTTGTTCTTTAAAAATTTCTTTCGAAATGTTTTGCGCAATAAAAGTGAGGGCTATGTCAAAATTCGTGTTTTGGCAATTAATTTCTTTTAATATAATTTCAATTACAAGCTCTTTGTCTTCAACTTTTTTAAGCATATCAAGCACAGATTGTATAGTTTTATCGCTATAACTTTTGCTTGCTTTAAATTCGTAAATCAGCGAAATTATTTTAGAGCGGAGTATTATTTTAGGGTTAGTCATTATTTACATTCCATAATAAATCTATGATTTTTTGTGCTTCTTGTGATAGAGCCCCATCTTGAAGAATTAAATATTGAACGGCAATAAGGGTGCATTCGGAGCAAATGTTTACCCCTGGGCCTTTAACCATTTTTGGGACTTCTGTGTTTGGGCGACCACAGAAAGAGCAATATACTCTGTTATCTTGAAAATTTTGCTCTTGCTTCTTTTCTTCTGTTTTCTTTTTTGATTTTCTGCCTATCGAAACAACTTTGTCGCTCATTTTAAATTCCTTTCAAATCGAGATATTTAAGCTGATTTTGATAGCACATCATATCAGCTTCTTCTTCCGTAATTATTTTTTTATTTATTAAGTTTTGTGCAATTTCATCTAAAAATTTCACGCTTCCGGCAAGCGTTCCGTCTTCGCCTTTGCCGTTTTTAAGAACTTTATGGTTGCAGAATTCAATTTCATCTAAACCTGAATGTGCAATAGGTAAAGAGTCGCTAACTAGAAGGATTTTGGATTTATCTTTAACTTTAAATAAAATGTTTGCCATATTTTTTGTTGTGTGGATTAAATCGCCTATAAATTCAACGAAAATGTTATTATCTGCAAGAGCTGCGCTTGTTACATTGTCTTTTTTGTGTGAAAGTGGAGGCATTGCGTTAAAAATGTGCGTTACGCCGTCACACAAGCCTAAATCTTCCGCCATCGTGTGCCCTGCTTGAACTTTAATGTCTTTTGAAATTAGGTATTTTTGAAGTTCTTGGTTTTTATCAAGTTCGGGCGCAAGTGTCACAATTTTTATAATGTCTGCAAATTCTTTAAAATGCTTGAACCAATTTTCAATATTTGGCTCAAACAAGTCTTCTTTTGAGTGTGTTCCTTTTTTTTTGGGGTTTAAGAAACCGCATTCTAAATGTAGGCCCAAAATTTGCGCACAGGCAGGGTCTTGCCCTTTTTTTAAATATTTTGAAAAGTTTTTGAGCGCTTTGTGCAGGTTGTCTTGAGTGTCTGAAGCAAGAGTCGGGCAAAAGGCATCGTATGAGTGTGCTTTAATTTTCTTTGCGAAATTGTAAATGTCACTCACATCTGCTCTATTAAAATTTACTCCGTATCCCCCGTGGGTGTGTATATCAATAATTCTCATAGGAAAATTTTACAACATTTTTTAAAAAAGGGCTATTTGTTAATCTTTCTTATTTTTGGTAAAATTGTTGTGGATTTTAAGGAGAAATTATGGCTGAACTTTTACTTCCTGCGGGCAATATTGAAAAAATGGAATATGCTATACAATATGGTGCTGACGCTGTTTACCTCGGTATGGTTGATTTTTCGCTTAGAACAATGCGCAAAGGGAGTTTAATTACGCGCGAAAATTTAAAAGAAGCAATTGCAAGAGCGCACGAGCTTGGGAAGCGCGCTTATTTGACGGTTAACATTTTTGCTTTTGAAAATGATATAAAAAAATTATATGAAAATCTGGGTGTTATAAAAGAAGCAAACCCGGACGCTATAATACTTTCGGACTTTGGGATTTATAACATAATAAGCCGCGAACTTCCTGAAATCGATATTCATATTTCAACTCAAACAAACACTCTAAACTCTGAAGCGGTTAAATTTTGGGAAGGGCTTGGCGCAAAAAGGGTGATTTTAGCGCGCGAACTTTCGTATAAACAGATTGAAAAAATGGTTTCAGATTGCCCTAATATCGAGCTTGAATGCTTCGTGCATGGTTCGCAATGCATGAGTTTTTCAGGCAGATGTTTGCTTTCTGACTTTATGACAAAAAATTCAAGAAAAGCAAATTCAGGCGGCTGTGCGCAACCTTGTAGATGGAGCTATAAATTGCTCGAGGAAACGCGCCCAGGGGAATATTACGAAGTGTGCCAAGATAATCATGGTTCACATATTTTATCTCCAAAAGATTTGTGCTTGATTGAGCACATTCAAAACCTTCGCGACGCGGGCGTTGCTTCGTTTAAAATTGAAGGCAGAACAAAATCACTTTACTATGTAAGCGCAACGGCAAGGGCTTATAGAATGGTGCTTGATGGCAAAATTTCAGCACGCGACGGTTTCAATGAGCTTTTAAAGGTTGGAAACAGGGGCTATACAAAAGGATTTTTCTTAGGGGATAATAATTCAGAGTCTTACAGTTATGATATCTCAAAAGGGCTTGCCGGCGCGGATTTTCTCGGTATTGTTTTAAAGCAAGACGGGGAATTTTTGCAAGTTGAAACAAAAAATAAAATGACAACAGGCGACGTGGTTGAAATTATAACGCCTTCTGAAAGTGTTGAAGCCAAAATTGTTGCAATTAAAAACGAAAAAGAAAACAATTTATTTGTTGCAAACACAAACGATGTTGTTTTGATGAAATTTGATAAAATGCCTGAAAATGTGGGCTATGCACTAATTAGAACGGTTGGAATTACGGATAAAAGAATTGAAGTCAAAAAAACGGATAAAAAAATGCCGCTTAAAGGGTATCTTCCGATTTTAAAAGGCAGAATTAAACCTGATTTGAATTTGAAATCAATATATGAACTTCAGGAACATTTAGAAAAGTTCAATTTAACAACTCTTCTTTTTGACCTTGATAGCACGCTCACTGCTTCAAAATCCGGCGTGATTGAGCCAAGAGTTCAGCAGCTTTTGTTTGAGCTTGCAAAAAAATATAAACTTGCGATAATTTCAAATAATTACAGCAAAGAATACACTCAAAAAATTCAGGCTCAAACTAAAGTTAAGATTTATGATAGTGCGCAAAAGCCTGATGTTATCGGCATTAAACAGGCACTTAGCGAGCTAAATTCAATTCCTGATGAAACAATGATTATTGGCGATAGGCCGCTAACAGATATTTTAGCAGGCAAAAACGCAGGGCTTAAAACGGCTTTGGTGGATTCAATCACGGCAGACACCGAGCCTAAGTTAACTCGTTTTGTGCGCAAGTTGGAAAGACTTTTTATTAAATAAAATTAATACTTTGTAACTATCTTTTTGTGCTACAATATTGGTGATATGAATAGAAAATTTAGTATTTTTCCAAATATAGATTTAACGGACCAAAACAAGCTAATATTATCAGGAGTTATTGTATCTACAATAATTATCGTTGCGCTTGCTTTTATTTCTATCGGAAATATTCAGAAAAAACTGTATGAAGGCTATTCAAATTTTGGACAATTGCTTACAAAAACTTTAGCAATTCAAACTTATGAACTTACGCGTGACATGCCGCCAGAGATGAGAAACACAATTCTCAAAACTCACTCTGAATCAATCATTAGAACAAATAAAGACATTTCTTATTTGAATTTTAAAGATGCAAACGGGAAGGTTATTTATTCAACAAATAAAGATTTTACATCAAGACTTGATGGCACAAAAATCAATATTTCATCCCCGATTAAAGATGGTTTTGGAAAAGTGACGGGCTCTGTGGATATCGGGCTTACGGCCGATATGGCGCGAGATGTGGTTAAAACCACTAAAAACTCAATGCTTTTCATTTTTACTCTTGTTTGGGTGGTGTTCACGCTTGTTATTTTTGCAAATTCTATTTTAATTGCGCGAGAACTTACAATGCTTCACCATGGGGTAAAGGAAATATCCAGCGGGAAATTTGGCACTATGCTTGATTATTCGCAAGCAAGTGGCGAAATTAAAGAACTTTTTGCGGCGTTTAATGATATGTCCAAAAGGCTTCACGCTTTTGAAGAGCAAAATATTGATACAATCACGCTTGAGAAAAATAAACTTGAATCTGTGCTTATGAGCATTGCAAATGGCGTTGTGGTTTGTGATAATTTTGATAAAATTACAATCATAAATAACGCTGCGCAGTCTATTTTATCTGCGACACCTTCTGAAATTATTGATACGCATATTCAAGATTATTGCGATACAAACGGGGTTTTGTGTTTTAAAGAAAAAATTGCGCTCTTTAAAAACACTCCGCTTGATATTATGGAGAAAAAACCGCTTGAGTTTAATGTTGATGTTGCGTCAAGCGTCATTAAAACAATAGTGTCCCCGATTTATTCAAAATCTCACGATTATCTTGGTTACATTTTGATTTTGATTGATATTACAAAAGAAGCTGAAGTTGATAAAATGAAAAGCGATTTTATATCAAATGTTTCACATGAATTAAGAACACCTGTTACGGTTCTTAGAACTTACGCGGATACTTTGTATAATTATGGCAATGAATTTAATTTTGATGAGCAAAAAGAGTTTATTGGAACAATCAACCAAGAAGTTATTCGCTTGAACAAAATGGTGAACGATATTTTGGACTTTTCAAAACTTCAAAACGACTCTAAACTTGAGATGAAATATGGAAATATTGTTGGCACGATAAATGAAACGGTCAATTCGCTCAAAGTTTTGGCAGATGAAAAAAATATTAAAATTTCTGTTATTGCGGAGCCTGATTTGCCTGAAGTTCCGTATAATGAAGATAGCATTGAACGCGTTTTGAATAATTTAATTACAAATGCGATCAAATATTCGGATAATAATTCGCGTGTTAGAATTCGTGCAGAGCTTTCAAATCAGCCTGATTTTATTGAAATTTCTGTTGAAGATTTTGGTATGGGAATTGCAAAAGAGCACTTGGGCAAGATTTTTGACAGATTTTACAGGGTTGAAAATTCTTCGCACTCCATAAAAGGCACGGGGCTTGGGCTGCACCTTGCTCGTGTTGCTGTTGAAAAATATCACCACGGGAAAATTTGGGTGACATCAGAAGTTGGAAAAGGCTCTGTGTTTAGCTTTGCACTTCCTCTTGTAATAAAAGATGATGACACGGTTGAAGATGGCGGATATGAAATAAAATCGGTTGAAAAATCACATAGAGAAATGGTTGAAAATTTTGTTCCTAAAATTTCAAAATCTGCGGATGAGCCTTTGGAGCCATATAGAGCAAAAGAAAGAACCGAGCAGAACGAACTCGAGGGGGATAAAAGCTTGAATAAACCGCTCGTTGATTTTGAAAATGATGGCGCAGGTTCGACAGATGAAAATTCTGATAAAATTTCAGATTGGGAAATTTCTTTTGAGGTACGCGAAAAGGCGTAAAATATAGGTGTTGCTTTGCAAAAAGAAGAAATTGAAAACAAAATAGCAAATATAAAAAATAAAGCGCTGAATAAGCTTGCAGAGATGAATTTGTACCAATACAAAGGCACGGTTTCAAAACTTGTGGGTATCACGGTTGAGGTTAAGCTTCCGGGGCTTAAAATTGGGGATTTGTGCTATATTACCAACTATCTTGGCGAGAAAAAGCCGGCGGAAGTCGTGGCTTTTAAAGGGGATGCTGCGCAGCTTTTGCTTTTGTATGATGGCGAAGGGATTGGACAAGGAAGCCTTGTGGAAACAACGGGCGAGCCGATTTTGTTCCCTGTGGGCGATTTTTTGCTTGGCAGGCTCTTGAACCCGCTTGGTGAACCGCTTGATTCAATGCCGCTTGACACCTCGAGTGCTGAATGGATGAACGTTATGGGCTCTGTGCCGGATCCGTTTACTCGCCCGATTATTAAAGAAAGGTTTTCAACGGGCGTGCGCGCAATAGATTCAATGCTGACACTTGGTTGCGGGCAAAGGATGGGGCTTTTTGCAGGTTCGGGCGTTGGCAAAAGTACGATGATGGGTATGATTGCAAGAAACTCGGACGCAGATGTTAACGTGGTTGCCCTGATTGGCGAACGTGGCAGAGAAGTGCGCGAGTTTATTGAAGAAGCACTTGGCGAAGAAGGTATGAAAAGGTCTGTTGTCATTTGCGCGACAGGCGACTTGCCGCCTCTTATTCGTATGAAATGCTTGCTATCAGCGACAACGGTCTGTGAGTATTTTAGGGATAAAGGTAAAAAAGTTTTCTTAATGACAGACACTGTGACAAGGTGCGCTATGGCAGGCAGAGAAGTTGGGCTTTCGATTGGCGAACCGCCTACTATGAAAGGTTATCCGCCTTCGATTTTTTCTTGGCTTCAAAGGGCACTTGAGCGCACAGGAAACTCGGATAAAGGTTCGATAACGGCGCTTTACACGGTTCTTATGGAAGGCGATGACATCACCGACCCGATTGTTGACATTGTGCGTGGGATTGTTGACGGGCACATTTTCTTATCAAGAAAAATGGCAGAGATGAACCATTACCCTGCAATTGACACTTTGGGCTCTATTTCAAGGTTGTTTACGGCAATTGCGGATGACGAGCATAAAGCCGCAGTGCATAAAATGCGCCAATTACTCTCGATTTATCGTGAAAACAAAGATTTGATTGATGTCGGTATGTATCAAGCAGGCTCTAACCCCAAACTTGATGTGGCGATTGAGCTTATGCCGCAAATTAACGCTTTTTTACAACAAAGAACATCCGACCTTGTTAGCATGGATACGACAATTCAGACTGTTAAAGATATGATGAGGAATGTGAATATTTAGTTTTAAACATTAAAAAATGGCCCGCGATATGACGAGCCATTTGATTTTTGTTTTTAGCAATTTTATGATTTTGCTTTGATTAATTTTTCTATTTCGTCAATCATTGTGTTTGTGTAATGGTCGCATTTTTCTTGGGTGGTTGCTTCAAAGCCCATTGTGAAAACAGGTTCCGTGTTGCTTTTTCTGATTATTGCAAGCCCGTCATCAAACACAATTCTAAGTCCGTCTATTGTGATTATTTCTCTGATTTTTGAGCCAAAAAGTTCGTCATCTACCATTTTTGTAAATTCTTCAAGAACAGGAATTTTAAGCTCGTTTGGGCAATGCAAGCGAACTTCGCCTGATGTTTTATATTTGTTGAATGGCTCTAAAATGTCAAGAAGATTGAAGTCTTTGTTTTGCGTTTTGTTTTTTGCAATGATTTCAATTAACCTGCAGCCCGCATAAATTGCATCATCATAGCCAAAATATCTGTCTTTAAAGAAAGTGTGCCCGCTCATTTCGCCTGCAAGCAGCGCGCCCGTTTCTTTCATTTTAGATTTAATGTAGCCGTGCCCTGTTTTATACATAACAGCGTTTCCGCCGTTTGCGTTTATTTCATCATACAAAACTTGAGAACATTTAACTTCGCTTACGACTGTCGGAACTTCGCCGCGTGGCGCAAGTTCTTTGATTAAATCCATCGCATAGATGAAAAGAAGCTTATCGCCCGTGATTGCGCTGCCGTCTGATGTAACGGCGCCAATTCTGTCTGAATCACCATCGAAAGCGATACCTATATCCGCTTTGTTTTCAACCACGGTTTTTTGGAGCGTTTCAAGGGTTGAAAGCACGCTTGGGTTCGGGTGATGGTTCGGGAAATTGCCATCAGGTTCAGAATATAGTTCTATAACTTCTGCGCCGAGTGCTTTATATAATTCAGGCGCAACAATTCCGCCTGTTGCGTTTGCGCTATCAACAACAACTTTTATGCCAGAGCCAATCTTGCCAAAAGTTGAAGCTAATTTATCGATGTAGTGCGGAATTAGGGATTTTTCAACCAAAAGCCCGATAGGTGGCACATAATTTCCGATTTTATCTTTGTCTGCATATGCTTTTTCGCATTTTGCTTTAACTTCTTTAATTTGTGCTTCGTTTAAGCTTGCTTTATTGAAGGTCATTTTCAGGCCGTTATATTCTTTTGGGTTGTGCGAAGCGGTCACAATGAGCGCGCCATAGATTTTCCCGCCATTTATAAAATCTTTATCAAGAATTGCAAATTCGCTGTAATAACCAAGCGGAGTTGGCGCAAGCCCGATATCCAGCACGTTTGCGCCTGTTGAGCGAATGCCTGATATAAGAGATTTTTTAAGGTCTGGCGAATGAAGCCTTGCGTCCATGCAGACTGAAAAATATAAGTCTGAAGCGGTTTTTGGGTTGCCTTGTTCCCTTAAATTTTCAAGTGCCCAATTGACATAGCCAATGCCTGTATAGTAAAAAAGCTCTGCGTTAACTTCTTCAGGGTATAAACCTCTGATATCGTTTTTTCCGTAAGCTTTTGTTGTGAATGTTGTTTGCATAAAAACCTCAATAAAATTACTTTAATTATTGTATTACAAAATTGAAAAATATTGTATAATGTAAAGTATGGAAGAATTTAAAATTACACGCGACCAGCTCGCAAACATTATTAAAATGGCGGAATTGGAAGTCAGCCCCGATGAATGCACATCGGAAGACATTACAAACGCTATTATTGCTATTGAAAAAAAGCTTAATTTTTACAATTTCCCGCTAAGTTTCTTTACTGCGGAAGTTTTAAATGTGCTTATTGTTGATGATATGGAGCTTTCTATTTATCAACTTACGGCAATGCTTAAAAAAATTGGCATGAATGTTTATGTTGCAAGAAATAAAGAAGAAGCAATTTCCGAACTCAAAAAGAAAAGCTTTGACTATGTTGTTATAGACTTATTCTTGCCTGATTTTGAAGACGGGCTTGCTGTTCTTGAATGTGCGAACGAATTAAAAAGTTCTCGCGAAAAAGAATATAAGGTTGTTGTAATATCAGGAACCGATGAAAAAGATTTAGTTCAAAAGTGCTATAAAATGGGCGTTGACGAATTTGTTTCAAAACAACCTGATTGGCACGAAAAGATTTTGAAATTCATTTCTTACGATACAAACAAATTTGCGCACGAAGAATTCCACAAGCACTACATAAATGATAACATTGCGCTATTTTCAATTTATAAAATCAATAACCAAAAATATGTTGATAAAATTTTGCAAGAAGTGACCGCGGATGTTTTAACAGGGAAAAAGCACATTATCTTTAATATGGAAGGCATTAAAATTTTCTCTGATAACTTTGCTTACATTTTTGCAGAAATTTATAAAATCACTTCTCAAAAAGAAGGTATGTTTATTTTGGTAAATCCGTCTGAAGATGTTATTAAAGCTCTCGATTATGTTTATTTATCAAGTGCTATTAACATTTTCCAAACAGCAGATGAAGCAGTCGAGTTTATTGAAATTCACAATATTTTCTAATTTTAAACTTATCGGGAATGAAAATCTGATTTTATGTCTGTAATATTAATATTATGTTGTATGACGATTTAGACATAAATTTTGATAATTATTCGCGAGCGCTTACATGTCTTGAGAGGTATATTTCAGAGCTTGCTCTGCATTTTGAATTGGACGATGAGCAAGTTGAGGTTTTGCTTTTTGATTTGTTTTCAAAAATTAAAACGCCGTACTCTTTTAAAAAAATGCTGAATATGTTAAAATTGCTCGCGAGGTAGATTATGTTAAAAGTTATACAATATACGGCAGGAATTTTAGCGGCAAACAATTATCTTTTAGTGGACACTGAAAGTGGCGAATGTGCGCTTGTGGACTGCTCTGACAAAGTTTCAATTGATGATGTTATATCAGGGGCGAAAGAAGAAATTTCACTTAATTCGAGCGCAAAATTAAAATATATTTTTCTCACTCACGGGCATTTTGACCATGTGGGTGGATGTTGCGAGATGAAAATTGAACATCCTGATGTTAAAATTGTGGCGCATGAGCGTGACCGTAAGTTAATTGAAGCCTTGAGAGAGCAGACGGCGTTTTTTGGCTGCCCTTCAGTTCCTGATTTTAAGGTTGATGAGTATTTCGACTTGGACTTTACTGAATTTAGGCTTGGCGAAAATATTATAACCGCAATTGAAACCCCGGGGCACACTTTAGGCTCGGTTTCTTATTTGGCTGGCGAAATTTTATTTTCGGGTGACACATTATTTTGCGAAGAAATTGGCAGGTGCGACCTTCCGCACAGCGATTTCAAACTTATTCAAAACAGCATTGTAGGTAAGCTTTTCAAGCTAAGTCCGGATGTTAAAGTGCTCACAGGGCACGGCGAAGCGACAACTATTGCCCACGAGGTGGCATGTAACCGCTATTTTGGGGAGGGCGCCCATTTTTAGCGCCATTTGGACGTTCAAAATTGTTGGGGCTGTTTGGACGTTGAAAACCGCTTGAGGCGCTTGGACTGTCACCATCTTCAAAGCCGGGGCTTCTTGAAGGAAGCGATTGGTAGCCAATGTTAGACACAACGCTTTTTCTAATGTATTTATCAGTGTAATTTCCTTTGACAAAAAGTTTGTTGATTATATTTTCGCGCTCTACAAGAGGGTGCTCTATGCGCGCTATTGCTGGGTTTACATCTAGCAATTGTTGCCATACAACGGCTTCAAGTGTCCAAGCGTAGGTTTCTTCATTTAGCGAATTAAGCTCATCTTGGTGGAGCGCTTCGTGAGCTAAAAGCGCTGCTAAAGCTTCTTTTGGGGCGTCTTGATGTTTTACATTTATGTAAATATACAATCTGCCTTTTTGTTTCCAGCCAAGCGCGTCAAAATTAGAATATTTAATATCGAAATTTGCAAGGTTTGCAAACTCAATTATCATCGGCTTTTCAGACAAATTGTTTCCTAGAATTGCGCTTTGAGAGAATTCGCCTGCCGTGCCTTCAAGCATATCAAGAGCTTCAATTATGATTGAATCTTTTGTTACTTTTTTATATTTTGTGTGCGAATCGGTCAGATTTTCTTTTTTATCAGGCCTGTATTTAAGCTTTTTAGTGGCTTCTTGAGGGGTCGTGTAATCTGTGTCTGAATAGTATTCGGGGCCCGCCTGTGGAGCTTCTTTTTTCTCGAAGAATGCTTGAGCCGGATTTATAAACATTGCTAAAGTTAATATTGCTAATATTTTTTTCATTTTTCACCTTAATTCCTTTTAAAATCATTATTGCACATTTTTTATATAATGAAAAATTTTTTTGATACAATCTTATTATGGAAAAATTTGTTTCAGTTGGCAAAATTTTAAATTTTCACGGGATAAAAGGCGAAGCAAAAGTCGGCTTTCAAAAAGGCTCTGAAGAGCAGATTTTAGCCCTTAAGCATGTTTTTTTGCGTGTTTTTGACGAACCAATGCGCGTTAAGGTTAAATCTTCCCGTTTACATAAAAATTTTGCAATTATGAAATTTGAAGGGATAAACTCAATCGACGAGCTTTTAGAATATAAAGGCGAAAAAATTTATATTGAAAAGGTGGAAGCACTTGAGGCGCTTAGCGAAGACGAGTTTATGACAAGCGATTTAATTGGCTTGAATGTTTTTGATAATAATGACGATTATATTGGTAAAGTTGTGGACATTGGCACAAATAATGCAAATGATATTTTGTGCATTAAGCCTGAAAACCCTGACTACGAACAGTTTTTGATACCATTTGTGCAAGAGCTCGTGCCCGTTGTTGATATTGAAGGCGGAATGATTGTTATTAAACCGATTGAAGGGCTTTTGGAATGAAATTTGATGTTGTGACTTTGTTTCCTGATATGATAAAAAATTATTGTTCCGAGTCTATCGTGAAGCGCGGAATTGAAAAAGGTGTGATTGAAGTTTCGACTGTGAACCCAAGGGATTTTACACACGACAAGCATAAAAAAGTGGACGACACGCCATACGGCGGCTCTCAAGGGATGGTTTTGATGTGTCAGCCGATGTTTGACGCGGTGGAAAGCATTGAAAGGGTTGAAAATTCTGCCCTTATAATGCTCACTCCGCAAGGCGAGCCGTTTTCGCATAAAATTTCAAAAGAACTTGCGACATACGACCAATTGGTCTTGATTTGCGGGCATTATGAAGGATTTGATGAAAGAATAAGATTGGGTTTGAGGCCTCGCGAAATTTCAATCGGGGATTATGTTTTGACGGGCGGTGAGCTTCCTGCGCTTGTTTTGATTGATAGCATTTCAAGGAATATTTCAGGGTTTTTAGGGAAGGACGAATCCGCGCTTGATGACAGTTTTTCAAGCGGGTTGCTAGAACACGCGCAATACACAAAACCGCGCGAGTTTCGCGGAATGAGGGTTCCTGATGTGTTGCTTAGCGGAAATCACGCTGAAATTGAGAAATTCAGGGCGAATGAAAGGCTAGAGCGAACTAAGGCGAGAAGGCCGGATTTGATTAGTTAGTAGTCTATGCCTAGATATCTTCTTGCGCGGTCATTTTCTGCATCGCTGTTCGTTGGGATTTTTAATTGGTTTGTGCCATAGAGTCCCATATAAATTATGTCATGGTGTTTTTTGTCGTTCACATAGTCTGTCAATCCATTTTCAACAGTTGATTTTGTTGGACCTTCAGAACCATTTACATCTATTCTTAATGTTACTGATTTTCCTGTTGGATTGCTACTGTTATTGGATTCAGATTTTACGTAATAAATTGTGCCGTCCGCTGTTTGCACAACACTCCAATTTGCGTTATGCTTTACAACCTTTAAAGTATCAAAGCCAAATTCTTCACCATCTGCCAGCCATTGAAAAAGGTGCATATTCATCTGAGCTGCGTTTAACGGTACATAGGTTAGCTTCAAGTCTATTGCATTTTGAAGACTTGAAACAGCCTTTTTAGCTAATGCTGCATACTTTTTCTCTGCTGATTGCTGCATAGTTGCAGGAATTGTGACCGCTGCTATAACGCCGATTATTGCAAGAACGAGTAAAACTTCAGCTAGTGTGAATGCTTTATATTTGCGCATAAAATTACCTCAATTGTTACATTGATATTATAAACTATATTTTCGCTATGCTCAATAGGCTAGCTCAAAAGCCTGTAAGGCTCACAGCAAGGCATAGCAGTTGTATGTATCACAAAGTCGTTCAGGGGTTCTAAATGTCTAACCATATAATCCTTGTTAGTTAGTTTGACTTCGCATACATCGGTTTGAATTTTATTCTTTATGAACATTGCAAGGTCCTTGTCCTCTTGCGAGTCCACAAAGTCGTCCGTTATACGTATGAT
This sequence comes from uncultured Gammaproteobacteria bacterium, assembly GCA_964570895.1. Lineage (GTDB taxonomy): Bacteria > Cyanobacteriota > Vampirovibrionia > Gastranaerophilales > Gastranaerophilaceae > RGIG1918. The sequence continues at coordinate 277,221 of CAZMZD010000001.1, read as the reverse complement.
ATCCACATGACAAGTTTATATTTTTTTTCGCAAAAATACATCATGTAGATGAAAAAATGTTACAATTCTTAATATTGTAACATTTTTTACAGTTTTTGAAATTCTCTTTATTAAAAATACTTTATTTAAGTATGACGAGAATGTTTAAAAAATTTGCCATAAAACAAACTGCTGCGCGAAAGAAAAACCGCCGCAAGCTTGTTATGTGCTTAGTTTAGAGGGTTTTGAATTCAACGTTTAAGTATTCGTTTGTTGCGAAGTTTACTTGAACATTTTGAATTTCAACTTTTACGTCTTTTTTATCAATAACCAAAGTGCAAGTAGCGCCTGTTTTTGCAGCTTTTTCAACTTCAAAATCATGTGCGTTTATAACTAGAGATTTTGATTCTATTCCTTTGCCGTATACTGTAACAGGTAATAAGCCCATAGCTCTTGTTTGACGTGGGTTTTTGCCTTCCGGTCTTGCAGTTGCTTCAAATTTTAATTCAGTTGTTGTCATAATTTTCTCCAATTTACATAAGTGACTTTATTAAATTATATTTGTAAAATAAAGAAATGCAATTTATAGTTAAAAAAATAAATAATGATGATATTGTGAATGAGATGGCGCGAATTGGTTTTGACCCTGACTATTTGCTTAAAGGCGCCCAAAAACACAGGTTTATTTCGCTTAAAATTTTTAATTTGAGCCTTCCGCAGGCAAATATTTTAAAACAAACAGCTCTTTCTATTGGCGCTGATTGCGCTCTGCATAAGGAAGTGCTTGTTTCGTCGATTGAGAAAACTGATTGTATTTTATCGGGCACATATACGGAGCTTCTTGAAATTTCGAGCAAATTAAAGAGGCAGCAATTTTCTATGCCAAAGCTTGCGGATGAAATTCTTGAAGCTGTTGTGAATTACGAAAAGAAGGCACCGCCTGTGATTATGGGGATTTTGAACCTCACGGAAAATTCTTTTTCTGACGGCGGTATGTATTTGAATTCAAATGAAGCAGTGGCGCATGCGCTTGATATGATTGAAGATGGGGCGAAAATTATTGATATTGGCGCGGAATCGACCGCACCGCGCGCTGTGCCTGTTAATCCTGATATTGAAATAGGAAGAGTTGTGCCTGTGATATCTAAAATTAAAGAACTTGTGCCGGATGTTACGATTAGCATTGACACAAGAAATTCTGAAACGGCGGAAGCTGCAATTAGGGCGGGCGCAGACATTGTGAACGATGTTTCCGGTTTTAGCTGGGATGAAAAAATAATTAATGTGGCTTATAAATATAAGAAAAAATATGTGCTTACGCATTCTATCGGCACGCCCGAGAATATGGACGAGATGAATAATTATATTAATCTTGTTGATGATATTTATTCTGAACTCAAGACCAAGGCGGATTTTCTTTTGGAGAAAGGGTTTGAGCCGGATGATTTAATTATTGATGTGGGTTTTGGTTTTGCAAAAGATGTTGAGCAAAATTATGAACTCATGACAAAAATTTCTGATTTCAGATCGTTAGGATATAAAATTTTGGTTGGCACGTCGCGTAAAAGATTTTTATCCGATTTAAGAAAAAACCCTGAAAAACCAATTTTGGACGACATCACAGCTCTCTCTTCTTTTTATTTAGCAGAGCATGGGGCAAGCATTTTAAGGGTGCATGATGTTGCCAAAACTAAGCTTGCGCTTGATTTTCTCTCTCGTCTTTCAAGATAGTGTGTTTGCGTTTAGCGTATACGCCGCCGAATAGTAGTAGGTTTTTAAGACAGTGCATTTGTAATTAAAATAAGGGCGCCCCAAAGGCATGTTATGCAGAACTGCATAACCATAAAATTGCTTATACACATAGTTTCCACTCCTTTAATTTGTTTTAATTTTATTTGTTGATAAGAAAAAATCACTCGCCCGACAGGGTAGGTTTTGAATTTGAGTTTAATATTTCTTAACTTTTCTTAATAAAATGCGCAACTTTTTTCATGTTTGGAGTTTATTTATATTGGAGCAGGTACAACACGTGAAATTACAAAGTATACAATCAAATAACGTTTATCAAACTAATATTAAAAAACAGGAGTTTAAAGGCGCAGCAGATGCGGTTCTTGTTGGTTTTTGGGATTTAATTGCTAAAGGCGGGACGGGCGCAAGCTTTATCTTGCAAGACGTTTGCGGCTCTGTTGCACCAAGAACATGGATTGAGCTAAACCGCGGAAAAGAAGACTCGGGCAAGCTAAATTACACGGGCGCTGCGGAAACTGCAATTCGCGAATGCACAACTTCGCCAACTTTATTTGCCGTGCCAGCTGTAACTATTTGGCTGATTTCTCAAGCTGTCGGCAAAGCGAACAATTTGCCACTTTCTCAAATTGATGATTTTACGTCAATTATGAAAGAAACGCTTGGCGAAATGGGCGAAGAAGCCGCTAAAGCTAACCCTAAAGCGTTCAAGGAGGCTTTTTACAATAAGGTTATAGGCTCAATTTGCGAAGGCACTTTTGAAGGCAAAATGAAACCTGAAACACTTAAACAGCAAGTTGAAAAGATTGATGAAATTGTTGAAAATGTGGTTTCTTCAAAAGGTAAAGTCAAGAAAAGTGATTTAGATGAAATATTTAAACAGCTAGATGCCTCTTTTGCTTCTGTAAAACAGCACTCTGGTGCTGATTACGCAAGCGCTTTTTCAAATGCTGTTTTGAAAAAAGGCGGTTCGGAAGATAGGGTTTCAAATTTATTTAAAAATGCCGAAAATTATTATGCTGAATTTTCAAAAAAACTTTCAAAATCTGATGTTGAAGCGGGGCAATTGCTTGATAGTTTCAAAAAATCAAGGCTAAATTCAAGGGCTGCAACAGGAATTATCGCAACAGCGGCGACAATGGCGGCAATGTTTATGCTTCCAAAATTATATCAATTAAAGAAGCCTGAACAAAATTTTGAAGAAGGCATGGCGCCCGATGTTTCGCCATGTGAAGATAATAAGCAAGAAGGCGAAAAAGTTGCATTTAAGGGCGGTATGCCACAAGCTGCAAAGTCAAGCAATGGTAAAGTTGCATTTAAGGGCGGTATAGCAGGGGCTACTGCGGCAGGCGGTGCTTCGCTCTTGTCTAAACTTGGAAAATTCTTTGACCCTAAAGGAAAGGCAATTAGCCCAGGGGCGCTAACACTCGTTCTTTCAACATGTGTTGTTATACCAAGGTTATTGAATGCTCGTGATAACACTGAAAGACGCGAAGTGTTCACGCGTGACGTGCCAACAGTTGCAACGGTTTTATTCGCAAATAAAGGCATTTCAGGCTTAATTGCAAAAGCAGCTGAAAAGAAATCGGGTGCCGTTATCACGAACGGACCGACGGATTACAGAGAACTTGGTGCATTTGCTAAATTTAAAAATCTTTTCAAACCAAATGGCGGCGTTACTGTTTTTGGCAATGAAGATATTGTGCAAAAATATTCTAATATCAAAGACCAAGAAACATTTACAAAAATGCTTGAGTATGTGAAAAAATCGGGCGGCGATGTTAAAAAAGTTTTGAGTATTGATGAAAAATCAAAAACGCATTCTATGTTCGACTTTGCAAAAAATGCGCTTGGCGATAATTTCAAAGATATGGCAGATGAGGACATATTGAAAGCTTTGAAATCGGCTGATAATGAAGCAAAAGTTAGCGAATTTGTTAAAAATGTTTTAGATAACGAAAAAGCAAACCCAATTATCGCTTCTTGCAAAAAGACCTCCGGCGTGATTAAATGGGTATCTTTCGCAATTGCAATCTGCATTCTTGGTATCGCACTTCCAAAGCTTAACGTTTTCTTGGCGAAAAAATCAAAAGGTAAAGAGTGCGAAGGTGGCGCGCAAGCAGATAAAATGCCGCCTCAAGGTGGCGATGTAGCGCCCGTTGCAGGCCCTCGTGAAATTTCTGATTTGATTGAAGCAAAACATAACGAAGCTGAAAAAGAAGCGTTTAAGAATTTTGTGGAAGTTTAGTTTGGCGGTTTGCGGTTGCGCGTAAAAGCTGAAAGTTTTAGGGGTGTGGTGCGTATAAATGCAGTCTACAGCCATTTTGTTTTGTTAGGCGGTGCCTGATCTACGGGCTACGGCCGGTCGCATTTGTTTTGTGTTGTTGGGCAAGTATGCCCAACCTACGGGTTAAAATATATAAGCTGTCATCCTGAAGACGCAGAAAATAAGGTGAAGCCGTAATTTTCAAGCTGTTCAGGATCTTGTAGATATTGAGGCACAACAAATAATGTTGAGCTTCATTATCCGGTAAGATGCTGAAATAAATTCAGCATGACACCATTTCAGTTTGTCAGGCAATGCCTGACCTACGGGCTACGGGCTTTGTGCTGTTGGGCAAGTATGCCCAACCTACGCGCTCCTTGACTCTTTGCGAACACGTGAGCATTAGAGGCAAGGTGGTGCTTTAGCAAAATGAAGAAGAGCAAAAAATTAATACCAAGTTGCATTGGTTGGTAAGATCCTGAAATAAATTCAGGATGACGATTTAATTTGTCAGGTAACGTATGGGCTACAGGCTTTATGGTGTTGGGCAAGTATGCCCAACCTACGGGCTGCGGAATTTATTTTGTTGGTGCGAAAACCCCAACCTACGGGTTAAAATATTTAATCTGTCATCCTGAATTTATTTCAGGATCTTATTAACCTTGGGACATAATAAGCAATGTCGAGTTTCACAAACTGGTCAGATGCTGAAACAAGTTCAGCATGACGTGCACAATCGTTTAAGCCGCGTATAAACGCACCCTGCCGTCTACCGTCTTCGCCTGCAGGCCTATTTTGCTATCCTCAAAAACCTTGCTCCTCTGTTTTCTGATTTTGAGTAAATTTCGCAAACTCTATTTACAAGCGCGTATGAGGTTTCGCTTTTTGGTTTTGCGGCGATGTATTTTTTATAATATCGAACCGCTTTTTTCTCTTGCCCTAGCCTGTCTAGGCAAATGCCGAGCCCTAAATAGCCCCTATGGTAATTTGGGTTGATTTTTAAAATTTGAATAAAAAGCTCTTTTGCGGGTTCAAATTTGCCCATTTGCATATATAGCCCCGCTTTGTGGTTATAGGCATTAATTGTGCGCGGATTTTCTTCTATAATTTTTTGATAAATCGCAAGCGCCATTTCTTCTTCGCCTGCAATTTCATGAGATATCGCAAGCTGAATTTGCGCATTTAAGTTATTTTTATTAAGCCTTAATGATTTTGTCAGATTTTTTATTGCAAGGCAAGGATTTGCGTTTAAAAGATAGTTTAACCCAAGCTCATAATAAATCTCGTAATCAAACGAGGACAAGGTTTTTGCGTTTTCTAAGTGTTTTATTGCAAGCTCATATTTTTTCATTTTTTTGTATGCTTGCGCAACACTTTTGATTGCGCGAGTGTTATCTCTATGAACCATAATTGAGGTTAAATATTCGTCAACCGCTTTTCTATATTGATTTTTTATCATAAACTTGTCGCCGCGGTCACAAATCGGGCAAGAAACAGCGGCGGTGCTAGTTGTAAGCTTCGCAAACTTTTCTTTTTTATTTTTATCCTCTAAATTAATTCCCACAATCCACCAAGAATCTACATATTAAGTTTATGTTTTTTCTTGCCGTAGGGGATTAACCTTAGGGTTGAAATTTTATTAATCTATGGGTTTATTTTTTTGTGGATTGATATGCCCAAGCGCTGTGGTTATGTATGCTTTCATGTGCTTCGACTTCGATTTCGTAGTTTTTAATGATGGAATTTTCTTCAAGTTTTAAAACGACTTCGCGTAGCACGTCTTCAACGAAGCGCGGGTTTTCGTATGCATGTTCTGTGACGAATTTTTCGTCTTCTCTTTTTAAAAGCGAGTAAATTTCAGCAGAGCCGCATTTTTCAATTTCTTCAATTAAATCTTCAATCCAAATGTGCTCTGTGTCGTCGTAACTTACTTTAACTTTAACGAGCGCCCTTTGGTTATGCGCGCCGTATTTTGAAATTTCTTTTGAGCAAGGGCAAAGTGTTGTGACAGGCACTTGAACACCAAGGTTGAAAGTGTATTTTTCGCCATCTAATATCCCTTCAAAAAAGCATTTATAGCACATAAGGGATGTCATATTGCTAACGGGGGCTATTTTTTTAATAAAATATTTAAAGTCAAATTTGACATAAGCAGACTCTGCCTGCATTTTGCCTGCAATGTCGATAAGCATTTTTTTGATGTCGACGCCGATTAGGTTTTTGCGCCTATAATCTTCGACAACCTCCATAAAGCGGGACATGTGCACCCCTTTGAACTCTTTTGGAAGGTTGGTAGACATTTTGCCTTTGGCATAAACCGTTTGAGTGTCTATTTTTCCGCTTTTTAACTTTCTTTGCATAATGAGCGGAACTTCGATATCTTTAATGCCTACCCTTTGAATTGCTATGTTTCTTTCGTCTTTTTGGTTTTGAACGTCAAGCATAATTTCCCCACTAAAAACTTTTTTCTTCAAGGGCCAATAATAGTTTAAGAGCGGCGTGCCTTTGGGTTTTAGGGTCTGCAATTCTTAAAAGCTCGATGGCTTTAAGCATAATCGGGTCGTTGTCATACCATCTGTTGCCATTACCTGCATATCTTGTCACGATGTCGTGAATGCGCTCAATGACTTCCGCGGCAACTTCTTCTTGCATTTTTATTATAAACATTTTTGCTTGGTCTTTTTCATCATCAGACGATATGCGCAAAAGCTCAAGCGCTTCTTTTAAGATTGGGTCGTTGTCGTACCATCTTTTATTTTGTGCCTGATTATCTTCCATTTTTGCTCCTTAATATCTTTTGTTTAGTATAGCATACTTTGAAAAAGTTTGATTAATATTTACCCAAACGAAGGATTTTTTTGCCAAATTTTTCTTCTAGCTTATCCCATGTGCGGGATAAGCTTTCATTTTTTTGGTTTCTTTCTTGTTCAAAAAGGTTGATTTGACATTCGTTTTCAGGTTTTAAACCGAGGGCGACAACGCCTAGCGAGCGGTAAATTGCGCCTTCTTCAAAGATTTTGTCAAAAATTTCGTATGACGCTTGGTTGAATTCCAGCTCTGAACTTTCAGGGGTTTTGAATTTTATTTTTTCAGATTGCACGGTAAAATCTTTTTTTCTCAAGAAAAGCATAACAGAACTTGCTTTTAGTTCATATTTTCTTAATTTCTTGCAAACCCTGTGGGTGTGCAGGTTTATAATGCTTTTAATTTCTGTTTTGTCTTTTAAAAATGTTTTAAACGAGGCGCTTTTTTGAATGCTTTTTGGGGGCTTTGGAACTTTTAAAACAGGGTTTTTTATTTCCCCTGTGAGCTCGGATTTTAAATCCAGCCCGCTTTTTCCCATATTTTTTTTAATCCAACTATCATTTAGTGCGCAAAAATCTTGGGCGGTTTTGATTAAATATGAGCGCATAAGTTTTGAATTTGTGCGCCCAATACCCCAAATATCTTCAATCGGCGCTTCTTTTAGCTCGTTTTGTATGTTTTCTTGTTTGATTACGTACAAGCCTTTTGGATAAGTTTCTTGAAAAATGTTTGAGCCGTTCTTTGCCTTGTCGCTTGCGTATTTTGCAAGGGTTTTTGTCGGCGCAAGCCCGATTGAAACATCAATTCCGATATTTGTTTTAATTTCACGTTTGATTTTTGCAATAAGCTCTTCCGGAGTGCATTTATTTGCTGTGAGTGTGTTTGTGAGGTCAATAAACGCTTCATCTATTGAGTAAATTTCAACGGTGTCAGAAAATTCTTTGATTTTCTCCATTATTCTTTCTGAAATTTCTGCGTAATTTCCGCGAGATGACGAGATGTATGTGGCATGCGGAAACTGAACCTTGGCTTTGAAATACGGGTAGCCCATAGGAATCCCCATTTGCTTCGCTTCGTAGCTTCTTGCGATGACACAGCCGTCGTTGTTGCTTAAAACGCAGATGGGTTTGCCTGATAAGCTTGGGTTCATAAGGACTTCACAAGAGGCAAAAAAGTTGTTACAGTCAATAAGGGCGATGATTGACATTACACCTCACGCACAATACCTTTGACTACGCCAAAAATGCTGAGCGAAGTTTCGGGGTACATGTCTTTATACTTTTTGTTTGCTGCTCTCAAGAAAGTTTTTCCGTTTTCTTTTACGAGGGTTTTAAGGGTGAAAGCGCCGTCTAAAATTGCAAGGACGATATCGCCGGAGTTTGCCTCTTGATATTTTTTGACAATTACATTATCGCCTTCAAAAATGCCAAGATCCACCATAGAATCGCCCGATACGGTGAAAATAAAGGTGGAAGGCGAGTTTATTTGAAATTTTTTATCGAGAGAGAGTCTGCCTTCAAAATCGTCTTCAATGGCGCTTGCAAAACCTGCACGGACTTTGCCTGTGAACACTTTTGCGCCAAATTCGCTTGGTGTGATTTTGTATCTTCTTTCGGTCTTTGTGATGAGCCCTGCGCCTTCTAGTTTTTTGAAATATTGAAGGACGGAGTTTTTGTGTTTGAAGCCAAATTTTTGCGCCAAGGTTTCAAAGCTTGGAAGATAATCTTCGCCATAAGCGGTTTTTAAGCCTTCAAAAAATTCTTGTTGTTTTGTGGTTAGTTCCATAATTATATTATAGACAAATGTCTATAAATGTCAAAGGGGTGATGAATGTGTTTATGTTCGCCATGTGGCTCGTTTTGGCGCTGTTGGGCAAGTATGCCCAACCTACGGGTTACAGGCTAAAATAATGTCGCCCAGCAAGTATGCCCAATTTGCAGTAATTTGTCAGGCAATGCCTGACCTACGTGTTTGTCGCAAATAAGGTGCGTATAAACGCACCCTAAAACTGCCATAAATCCAATTTTTCAAATTTTTATCTCAGAAATCGCAGTCGAGCTTTTGCGAAAAGCTATTTAACAAAAATATGCCTCGCGCATTGCTATCCAAGCCGTGACCGCAAAACCTCTCCGCTTTTTCTGTTTAGTGATAAAAATTTTAAAAAATTAAACAAACGTTTAATCATAGCTTATTTTTTAGTTTATTCAACTATATTGAGGATTTTTTAAATTTGAAAATCAATTAAAATTGTAAAGAATTGTGAAGGAATATAATTTTGAAAAGAACAAATTTAAAAAAAGCGGATGTGCAAATACAAAAAGGCCTGCACGTAGTTGAGCCTCAAAAGTTGCCCAAAACAAAGCCTTACAGTGATATCGATTTGAATAATTGGAAACTTTATTCTCATATTAAAACAGGTACGCTTTGGGAGTTTGAGTCGCGTGATAAATCAAACGGGCATAGTTACGATTATCATGGAAACTACATTCCTCAAATCGCAACCCAGCTTTATGAAAGATTTACGAAAAAGAACGATATCGTGCTTGATATGTTTTTAGGCTCTGGCACCTCTGCAATTGAAGCTTTAAATATGGATAGAAGATGTATTGGTGTTGAGCTTCAGCAAGATGTTGTGGATTATGTTTCTAAAAAATTCACGCCAAAACAGTTAGTTAAAAATGTGAATATAATTTGCGGGGATAGCTCGTCTGAAGATATTAAACTTCGTATTCAAGACAGGCTTCAAATTATGGGCCGCGATTTTGCACAATTTCTTGTGCTTCATCCGCCTTATGACGACATTATAAAATTTAGCGAAAATGCGCGCGACCTTTCGAACTGCGCAAGCACGGAAGAATTTTACGATATGTTCTCGCTTGTTGCAAAAAATGGTTACGAAATGCTTGAAAAAGGGCGTTTTGCGGCGCTTATTATTGGAGATAAATATACAAATTCAAGGTTTGTTCCGCTTGGTTTCGAATGTATGAAAAGAATGGAAGAAGCGGGCTTTATCTGCAAAGCGACTATTGTAAAAAATATTACAGGGAACGAAAAAGCAAAAGGGAAAACTGCTAATTTATGGCGTTATCGCGCTCTTGCAGGCGGTTTTTACATTTTTGAACATGAATATATCATGATTTTTCAAAAGGTTTAACTATGATAAATGGAAATCGCGTTTCAATAATCATTCCGGCACGTTACGGCTCAACAAGGCTTCCTGCAAAGCCTTTGCTTGAAGTTGCAGGGAAACCTATTATTCAATGGGTGTGGGAAAAGGCAAAAAAGTCTAAATACGCAGATGACGTGATTATTGCGGTTGATGATAAGAGAATTTTTGACGCTTGCAATGGGTTTGGAGCCGATGTCGAAATGACGGATGTTAACCACAATTGCGGGTCGAATAGGATTGCTGAAGTCGCTTCAAGGCATACAGATTTTGAATATATTATTAATCTTCAAGGTGATGAACCTATGATTGAGCCTGAAATTATTGATAAATTGGTTGAGGCGCTTGACGATGAGCACGTTTCAATGTCGACTTTGGTGCGCGAAATAACCATGGAAAATGCGCAAAACCCGAATTGCGTGAAATGCGTGTTTGACGATAATTTTAATGCGCTATATTTTTCGCGCTCACCTATTCCTTACCCGAGAAATGCTGAATATGCAAAGTATTTTGGGCATATTGGAATGTATGGTTACAAAAAAGAAACGCTTGTTAAAATGGTGAGCTCTGCGCAAAATAAACTTGAACTTGCTGAAAGTCTTGAACAATTGCGCGTTTTAGGCATGGGTGAAAAAATCAAAGTGGCGCTTGTTGAACTTAACCCGATTGGAATTGACACAATTGAAGACTATCACAAATTTAAAGCTTTGATTGAGGGGCAACTAGCTAACTAATATAATCACTGCACCAATCAGCATTAAAGTTGTGCCAATCAGTTTTTGTTTTATGTTTCTTTCTTTGAAAAATATAATTCCAAAAATCAAAGACACGATTGAGGACAGCTGAAAAAGCGCGAGGGCGAGCGATACTTCGACTTTTTCAAAAACAAAGTTTGTTGAAATTTGCATAACAGAAAGCATAAGCGGAATTGTTAAAATAAGAGCGAGATTTTTTGCTTGGTTAATTGGTTTTCCTGTGCTTTGTTTTGTTGTGTGTTTTGGTGTGAAGGCAAAAAATATACCGGAGAAAAGCATTCCCGCAAACGCCCACAGGACAAAGGATTGCATTGGGCTTGAAAGCAGGATTATTTTCTTTAAAAGTGAAGCTTCAATTCCTGTTAAGATTAGCGCGTAAATTCTAAGTCTAAAATATTTTTCTTTGAATAGTTTAAGTGAAAAGCCCGTTTTTGTGTCTTTAAAGAGTTCTTTGCTGCCCCACACGATAAGGAACAGCCCTGCAAGCGAGGCGAAATTTGGAATTTCGCCAAGCACGAAAAATCCGCTTATAAGCCCGATAACGCATTTATAAGCGTTGATTGGTGCAATGATTGATAATTCGCCCATTGAAAGTGCTTTTATGAGGCATTGAGTTCCGAGGGCACAGAGGAAACCTGCAAGAAAAACGTATGTCCAAAATTCGCTTGAATAGCCTGCCCAATTGATTTTAAGGGCATATGGGATAAGGGCGAGCGACATTATAAAATATGATGAAAAATTTATCGCGCGAGAGCTTATATCGGCTGTTAGTGCCTTTTGAGCGGCGTTTGCGATTGGGTTTGATATTATTCTTAAAAATACTAAGCAGATTGTTTGAAACATAACTTAATTTTATGTTAAAAGATAAGGTTGGCAAGTTTATTGTAATTGTGGTGCGTATAAACACACGCTACTGCTTTTGTTGTTGGGCAGGTATGCCCAACAATATTGTAATTTGTCAGGCGGTGCCTGACCTACAAACTACAAACTACTTTGTTTTATCTTTATTTGCGCTAAGGTTTTCTAAAATAGCTTTATCAGAATAACCCATTTGCCTGAACATATGAAATTGTTTGCATGTTAGCGGAAGTTTTTTCGTATTTCCTATGATATAGTTCACGCATTTAGTTAAGCCATTTTCTGTATCTTCAGGTGGTTGAAGCTCGCTTTTATTTTGAATGCATTTTTGCCCGTCTTCAATGTGCAGAGGGGTTTCGTCTTCAAATGAGTAATAATCGTAATATTTGTTTGTGATATCCAATTTTTTATTTTCGTCTACGAGTTTTTCGGTTCTTGTTAATATTGAAATGCCATTGAAATTTGGTGATGAATTTGGATGAAAGACTGTAGGTGTAATTCTCATAATTTCTCCTTGTGCCGTTGTAGACATACAATGTTCTGAAAATTATTTACTTGCTAGTTGTTCTGCAATATATTAATAAAATTTTACAATTTGGTTCTTTGTTGTTGGGCAGGTATGCCCAACAATATTGTAATTTGTCAGGCGGCGCCTGACCTACAAACTGATTTTCTACGCTTTCAGGATGACAGGTTATATATTTAAGTTGTTGGGCAAGTATGCCCAACCTACGTGTTTGTTGCAATAAAGGTGCGTATAAACGCACCTTACAACTGAAAGCCCAACCTGCGGGCTAATTTTTCAAAATTTTTATCACTAAACGGAAATTGCGGAGAGGTTTTGCGGTCACAGCTTTAATTACAAAGTGCAGGACATGTTTTTGTTAAATAGCTATTCGCAAAAGCTCGACTGCGATTTCTGAGATAAAAATTTGAAAAATGGCAAGCGCAAAGCAAGAGCCGTGTTTTTCTTTTTCGGTTCACTTTTTACACAAGGCATCAACCTTATCTCTAATGCTCGTAATCTCGCATAAGAGCTAAGGCGTTCTTTTTGCATCGGCGTTTGAACAAAAAGAAAAAGTGAACAAAAGGTAAAATATTGTGCCAAGTTGCATTAATTGTCAAGATCCTGAACAGCTTGAAAATTACGGCTTCACCTTATTTTCTACGCTTTCAGGATGACAAGTTATATGTTTAAGCTGTGTGGTACGTATAAATGCGCTCTACGGCTCGCTCAAAAATTTTTGAAAAAAACAAATTTTGCTAAAAATTTTCTTCGCTCTTGCAAAAAATTTTATTTATTGCTTTTATATATGAGGAATTTACAAATGTGAACAATATGAAAATTAGCTTTGGAACAAAAATCATACTTCAAGATAAAATCAAGCATAACAGGGAATTGAATAAAAAATTTTCTGACCCTGATTACAAAAAGAAAATAAACGTGCCGATGTCTGACGCTTGGGCGGAAATTGAAACTCTGCCAAGAATGGATAAAGTTTACCCTAAAACCGTGCGAAATAAAATGCCTAGGTCTAATGACATAAAAAGCGGAAAATATCAAATTGCATCGCAACCTGTATATGGCACGACGCGCTCGGTTGATATTTGCACGGCAGGCGTTGTGCTTGGAAATAATGGCGATGTTGCGATGTTTCATATTGCACCGACAATTGAAAATTACGATATTTTAACCTGCTCTGCAGGCTGGAAAAAAGACCACTTGGGCGCTTCGATTGATAAATTTGAAAAAGCGTCTGGCGGGATAAAAAGCGCAATTATTGTTGGTGGGAAGGAAAATAATTCCACAAGGGCGGAACTTTCAAAAAAGACAAATAATTTAATTAAAGATAAATTTGTTCAAAGAAATATCCCTCTTACAACGCTTTCAGGGTTGAAATTTTCTAACTGTGATTTGTTCTATTCTTCTAAAGATGATACTTTAAAAATTGGTGTTGCTGGGCTTGGCGAGCTTGTGCGCGACTCGTTTAGTGAAGTCAATTTGCAAGGCGAAGACGATATTGAAGTAAAGGGCTAATTAAACCTAAAATCTTAGTGATTTCAACTTTTGCAGATTAAAAATAAAACATCCTTGCGCAAAATAATTTCTTTGGCGATATTACGTTTTGTAAATTTTTTATTTTTTTCTTAAATTTTGCGCGCGAGCGTGCCGTATGACTCTTTGTGAACTTGCAAGGTGAATGAAGAAGATGTCATACGACAAGAAAGTGCAACTTAATCTTAATAATTATCAAATATCAACTAGCGCCGCAAATGATGTCAAGGACTCTCAAGCTGTTGCAAAAAGCCAAAAAACAACAGGCGCTGAAGCTTTAAATTCGATTGCTGATAATGAATACATTGATGTAAATTTTGATGAAAATAATGAAGCAGTGGCTCAAGAGGGTGAAAAAACTTCTGCTTCTTCTGATGTCGATGAAAATGAAGTTATAATTAAGCAGCTTGAAGCTGAAATTGAAAAACTTGAAGCTGAATATAAGGCAAGCCAAAGCGGGAAAGGTATTGCAGGAAGCATTGGCGGGTTTTTCTCTTCTTGCAAAAATGCTCTTGCAGGTAAAGGATTTAAAGACACCGCAAAAGTTGAATTGGATGAAAAAATTGCACTTTTAAATTCTGCAAAAGCTGACCCGAGCAAATTACAAGAGGCATATAGTGCGATTATGGGCGCAGATTTAACTGATGAAGTTCGCGCAAGCGCACTTGAGGCACAAAGTGTTGCAGACAGCTTATCCAATGAAGAAAAGCAAGTAATTGTCGAAACTCTGCAAGAACAAGCTGCTTCGCTCCAAAAATTAATGGAAGAATCTAAAGATAACCAAGGCTGGTTTTCAAAGGCTATGGGTGGAATAAATAACGTTATGGGCTTTGGAACAAACTCTAAATGCGCAGACGCCAAGGTTCAAGATTTCATAAATCAAGTTAATTCCCTGAACCCCGATGACCCTGATTTTGCTCAAAAATATCAAGCACTTACAGGTGAAGCACTAACGCTCGATGGAATTGATGAATTATTTCAAGGGGTTTCAAAAGTCGGCAATTCTGAAGCTGCTGAAGCGATTATGGACTACGAAGAAACTCAAGACTCCCTAAAAGAAGTTGGCGCAGGTATTGTGACAGGTTTAGCGGTTGCAGCGTGCGTTATTGCGGCTCCTTTCACGGGCGGCGCTTCAATCGCGCTTGGCGCAGCAGTTGGCGGCGCGGCAAATGTTTTGATAAAAGGAACAGACACAATCGGAACTGACGAAAAATATTCGCTTGAACAAGGTGTTCTTGATTTTGGCGGTGGTGCAATCAATGGCGCAGTGACAGCTATGACAATGGGAAGCGCAAACCTTGCGGGCAAGGGTTTTTCTGCTATTAAAGGGTCCGGAACGGCAGCTGCCAAAAAGGGCGCAGAACAAGTGGTGTCCGGCGGGGTTAAAAATGCGGCAAAATCAGCATTCACAGG
The DNA here is from genome assembly GCA_964570895.1 of uncultured Gammaproteobacteria bacterium. Classification (GTDB taxonomy): domain Bacteria; phylum Cyanobacteriota; class Vampirovibrionia; order Gastranaerophilales; family Gastranaerophilaceae; genus RGIG1918. The sequence goes on along the minus strand of CAZMZD010000001.1, from coordinate 262,174 downwards.
CTTTGGTAAATCGGCAGCGTATGGCGCTAAAATTGCAGCATTTAGCACAACTTCAAACTATATGTTAAATACAGTTGGAACAAATGCGCTTTACGAGGCAACGGGAAATTATGCAAAAGCCGAAACGCCATCAAACATTGTTCAAAATGATGATGGCACGTATTCTGTGTATTATGAATTAACTGATTCGAATACGGGGAAAGTGGTGACTTATGAAATTGAAACGGTTGAGTCGCTCTCTCAAGATGAAAACGGTAATTTGGTTAAAGGGAATGTGCTTGCCGCTTCTCGTGCTAATGATTTCAATGTTGGTGATTTAGCAAAGCAAAATGCTGTGAGCGTTGGCTCTGCCGTGGTTGGTTCCGGAATTGGAAAAGTTACGGGAAATATTATCAACCCTTATGCAACAACAATGACAAATTCAGTTGCGCTTGGCAATGTTTTTGAAATTGCTTCTGATATGAGCTTGTCTTTGGGCGCGGATTATTTAATTGAAAGCGCAAGGGCTGGGCAATTTGCTGATAAAGACGAATTTTTCAGCTGGGATAGAATACTTGGCGAAGGCAGAAACCAAATCAGAGGCTTGTTAATTGGTATTGCAACATCTAAAGTGAATAATTACGGCGCAGTTGCAGATGACGCGCTTGGTGCAGGTGTTGGCGGAAAAAGCGTTGATATGGCAGATGTTCCAACAAAAACAAGCGGTGATGTGAAGCTTGATACGGTTGATGGCGCGGACGTTAAAATGGCAAGAAGCCAAGACGGTGCGCAAATTAAAATTAATGATACAGAAGTTCCAAAAACTCAACAACAAATTTTAGAAACTGCAGGAAAATTGATTTTAGAAGAAAATAACCCTGCAAAAGCTGGCGAACTTCTATCTTCTTGCGGAATGAAACAAGCAGATATTGAAACATTTTTTGAAGAAACAATAAAAGTTAAGCAGGAAACAGGGCTTACAGATGGCACAAAAACGCAGAAAACTACAGATGGTGCAAAAACACAAACTGCAGAAGCTATTGAAAGTGACGGCGCAGGCAGGATAGATAGTGCAAAAACGCAAGCTGAAGATAGCGCCAAAAGCGATATTTCTGCTCAAAAAAATAATGTTGCTAAGCAAGAAGTTGAAGATGTTGCAGAAATGTCTTATTTTAAAAAACTTATGCTCTTAAAACACTCGGGGTTTAAGGCTTTTGATGCAATCAAAAATGCAAGAAATAATGATGTGTGCAACAACGCTGCAATCCTTAAAAATGCAGGTCTTGGCCGTTATGCGGTTGTGAACTTGGCAGCAAAATCAACAAACGAACAAATTCAAAACGCTGTAACCCTTAAAAATGCAGGAATTAGTGATTATCAAGTTGAGAAAATGGCGATAGAATTTACAGATGAACAAATTCAAAACGCTGTTACCCTTAAAAATGCAGGGGTTAACGATTTAGATATTAAAGATTTTACAATAAAACTAACAACCGAACAGGTTCAAAATGCTGCAACACTAAAAAATGCAGGGATTGGCGACCATCATATTGTAGGCTTGGCAACAAAATTAACAAACGAGCAGGTCCAAAATGCTGCTGTCCTTAGAAAAGCAGGAATTGACGATTATTGCATTGGGAATCTTGCAACAAATTTAAAAGATGAACAAATTAATGGCGCTATAGCTCTTAAAAATGCAGGAATTGATGATTATCATATTGAAAACTTGGCAACTAAATTAACAGGCGAACAATTTCAAAATGCAGCAATTCTCAAAAATGGCGGATTTGGCGACTATCGTATTGAGTATTTTGCAACACGTTTAAATGGTGAACAGGCTCAAAATGCAGCAATTCTCAAAAATGGCGGATTTGTTGATTATTATATTGAAAAATTCGCAACGATGTTAACAAATGAACAGGCTCAAAATGCAGTAATTCTCAAAAATGGCGGAATTGATGACTATCATATTGAGTATATGGCAACAAAATTAAAAGGCGAGCAGGTTCAAAACGCCGTAATTCTTAAAAAGGGCGGAATTAATGATAATTGTATCGATCTGCTTGCAATGAATTTAAAAGGCGAACAAATTAATAACGCCGTAACCCTTAAAAACGCGGGAGTTAATGACTTTTACATTGCAAATATAGCAACCCTTGATGGCGCAATGTTTGATAATGCATTAAAGTTTGCTTATAAAGGTGTTGATGGAGCTTACATTAAAGATTTAGCAAATTTGGAGGGTACGGAATTTGATAATGCCTTAAAATTTGCTGATAAAGGCGTTGACGGGGGCTGTATTAAAGATTTAATAAGCCTAGAAGGTGCAAAATTTGAGAAGGCGTTAAAATTGGCTGATAAAGGTGCTTGCGGGTATGATATTAAAGATTTAGTAAATCTGGAGGGCGCAGAATTTGACACTGCGTTAAATATAATTGATAAAGGTGTTGATTCTGCAACTGTTAGATACCTTGCCAGAGAACATGGTGATAAATTAGGTAAATTGTTAGAAAAAATTGATTTAGGCTTAGAATCGAATGATTTGGAAACTTATGCAAAGGTTTTGACTCAAGAAGATTTTGATACTTCAAGTCTTGCCAGCATGACAGTAAGGGATAAAATAGATTTAAGGACCAGAATTGTTGATCAAATTGCTTTGCTTAAAACATCTGCAAATTATGAAAAAGTGTTTAGCGCGGAAGAAATATCGCAACATGACATTTTGTGTGAGAAAATTGAAGCTTCGCTAAATAAAGTTATAACAACGACTGATGTATCGAAAGATGATATTCTTCAAGGCATGAAGGGATTTTTTGCAAATAATAATCCTGCAGTCGATGATGTTATTAAAAATGCTGATTTTACAAAATATGGAAAAGAAGGCATTCCGCTTGAATATTCGCGCTCTGAATTTTTGTCTGATGTGTCAAATGCTTTAAAAGATGTTTCTGACAGCGAGCGAAAAATAATAATAAATAAATTAGGAATAGAAGCAATCGAAGCTGACGGCAAAATAACAGGTTACGACGGTATTGTTGATTTAACTAAATTATCTTCCGACGGCATTGAAGGCGAAGTTTTAAATTTGGCAAACAGATTTATTAAAAATAATTCCGTTAAAACGGGTGACGTGGAATTGGATAATTCTTTAAATTCTTTGATTAAAGCAGTTCCTGAATTTGTAAATACCATAGGGAAACAACAACACGACACTCAAGCGCTTTCTTTGGATTCGCATATTTTAACGGTATATAAAGAAGCTCTGAGCTCGGAAGAATATAAGGATTTATCAAACCTTGATAAAACTTGTTTAAAATGGGCAACGATATTGCACGACATCGCAAAATCTGAAGGAGTTGTCGACAAATCTCACCCGCAAATATCATCATTCTACGCTAAAGATATAATGAAAAAATATGCTTTAAATGTTGATATTAGAAATAGAATTGGTGAACTTGTTAAAAATCACCATTGGCTTGAAGAATATTCAACAGCTGGAAATGCAAATAAGATTGCTTCATATTTTAGGCATAAAGATGATTATTCAGTGGCAAAAATCATGGCAAGCGCTGATTTAAAAGGCGTTAGCGATCAATTTTACCAAACTCATAGTTCCGCGCTTACTAAAGAAAATTTAGACCCAATTTCTTCTTCTTTTGATAATATTAATAAAACAGGGCAATTGATGTTCACAACTAAAGTTGTGGCAAAAGATTTGGTTCCTAAAGAAGAATATAACGGAGCAACTTATAAAGTAATTAATTTTGCAGCTCTTGATGGTGACGAAGATTTGTCAAAATATGGTTTTGCGCCAAATACTACACCTAAATCTACGAGATTGTTTGTTCATATGAACAATAATGCTTCGGGTTTAGAAACGTTGGAAAATCTTGCAAATGTATCAGATGGAGCGTTTTTGTGCGCTTCTTATGTTTCGCCCGATAAATGCCCAACGTATGGCAATCAAAATTTTGGAGTATCTTTAGAGGCTGAAAATATCAATATTGCAAACTTTGATACAACTAACCAAGCTTCAGGTTACGGTAAAGATTTTAATAATTTTTCTGATATAATCACAGGAAAATCGGGATATTTATCAGATATGAGGACTAATCAAGTTCGTGTTATTAAAAACAGTTTGAACATTGATGATGCAGAATATTCAGAATTATATCGACAAATTGCAGATAAAAAATATGCAACAGCAATTAATGACGATGATATTTTTACAGCGGGAAGTAAGCAAATTAGCGGATATGATGTTAAAACTGCCCTGAATGATTTAGATAATTATATTATGGAAAACACTGCAAAAGATAACCGCAATCAACATAATGAAGCAAATTTATTTATGCCGACCGTAAATGCTTTAGTGGCAAGGGTTAATACGCTTGATGAAGTTCCGCAAGAATTTTTGAATTTTGCAAAAAAACATGACTTGCCAATTTATTTGCTTGGTAGATATTAATTAACAGTTTTGTTGCCAAGATTTGTGTTTGGTGATAACATAGCCTCTGTGAGGTGTTATATGAGAGTTCAACAAATTTGTGTTAATCAAATTAATCATTCGTTCAAGGGAAAAGAGCCTAATCCAAAAGTCGTGGCTTTTTTGAAGAAAAATCACTTGGTGCAGTATATTATAGGTAAGTATGCAACGGCGCAAAATCCGCATATTCGAAATACTGTGGGCAAATTAAACGCTTATATTGATCCTGAAATTGCAAAGGCAAGAGCGTATTTTGGGCAATATAAAGATGTTTACACCAGACTCAATGATAAATATTGGGTAAGGTATGATCTAATACCTAATGCTTGCAAAGGATATGAAGAAGAATTTGTAATTTTAAAAAATAAAATCAAACCTGAAATTATAGACCCTCACAAGCTTTCGGATTATCTTGACGGCAAGTGGGAACCTGAAGAACTAGGGTTTTTTAAAAGAATTGCAAATTATTTTTACACAAAACGCAATTTTAAAATAAAGAAGTTCAAATAAGTTTGATGTGTGTGTGCACATGGATATAATTTATTTTGAAATTTTAAACTTTTTCCTAAAAACGCAGAGGACTTTTGCCCTTTTGCCTGATATATATTTGTTTTCAGTTGAAAAAATAAATTTCAGCGCTTCTTTTAATAAAAAGATTTTGTCGAATTTGCAGATTGCTCGGTAAATAAGCGGGTTTATAGGCAGGTTTGCAAGAGGGTTTATAGACGGGTTTGCAAGAGGGTTTATAGACGGGTGTGGCGCGCCTTCGCATTTAGTGATCATGTATAAGAAAAACTGCAAGCAGAATTTTTCTGATTTTATGCCTGTATTTTTTAATTTTTCCCTCAAAAATGGAACGAAGTCTAAAAATTCTAGTGCTTCATCTTTTGAAAAAGATTTTGAAAAAATAATTTTATTGGCGAAACTTAAGTTGTAATTATAATATTTTGCAAGTGACCAAATGTTTATTCTGTTTGTTAGCTGCCTGCAATAGTCTGGATATTTTTTCATTATAGATTTTGCTGAGATATAATTTTTGTATAAAACTTTGTCTATGATTGCAAATTTGTGCCCTTCAAGCAATAGTTTTCTAAACAACAAACAATCTTCTACGGGTTTTAGGTATTCGTATTGCAGGTTAATATTTTTTCTGAACATCATTGCGACGTGCACAAATTCTTGGCTTTTGATTATGTTTAATAGTGTGACTTCGTTTTCGTTTGTTGAAATGCCCTTTTGTTCGCCAAAATATTCCACGAGGCACGAGCAAAGCGAAACATCGGGGTTATCATCTAAAAACTTGACCTGTTCTTCAATTCTTGTGGGGTATGAAATGTCGTCAGAGTCCATCCTTGCGATATATTCGCCATGCGCTTTGCTAAGCCCAAGGTTTAGGCAGTTTATATAACCTTTTGTTTTAAAATATTTAATGCGGTTATCTTGTATTTCGCTGATTATGTCTGCGTTTTGATTATCCGCTGCGCCATCTATGATAATTAGCTCTAAATCACTAAATGTTTGATTTAGGATACTTTGAATGGCGGCTGTGAGCTGTTCTTTTGAATGCCTGAAAATTGGCATTACTACGCTAACTTTTGGTGTATTGTTCTTCATTGCGGTTGTTTCTTTGGTCTGTTTACCTGTTATTTTTGAATGTTTTTTGGGCGGCGAGCTTTTTTGTATTTTTTTTGATGTGCAAATAGTGCCTTTATAAAATTAAATTATATAAAAATATTTTATTTACGGCAATTTTGTATGAGTTTTTTACTTTATTGCGCGGTTTAATTATTTTGGATGGCGCATTGTTAAATAATAATTGGTATTTTGTAAAAAAATAAAATTAATCAGGGCTAGGCTTGCAAAGAAGGGTTGGGGTGTGGAAGTATAAAGTAGTGCCAGAAATTAGCTTTTGCAATAGGCACGAAGTGCGGACTTGAGATGAAAAATTGCTATATATTATATTGTCTAGTCTGGTTAGTTTGAAAATGAATTCAATATGTATCTATTTTTATTATTCATCTTTAATAACAGGATTCCGCCAAGTTATCCCATGTTCTTTATCAAATTTATCTAATGCCGGTGTATCAACATGGTAATTGTTGTCGATATAATATTTACCTTCTGCATATAGTTTATTTTTGTATGCAATCATTTCTTTTTTTGTCATTTGTTCCATTTTTTCAACATCTTCCGGATAATAGCAAACCGTTTGCGTTGGAAATGACTGCGCCAAGTTGTAATCTTTTTCATAGTCGCACCAATTTGGATATTTTCTTGGAACCAGCTTTTCTATTTTTTCAACTTGCTTTTTTTGTTCTTGAGCATCTTTTTCAAAAGAATCATTTTTAAGCAGAGGTGTTTTTGATGTAAAAAACAACCTAACTGTTGATAAAAAGTTAGCTTTTGGTAATTTGATTTTCGTCTTTTTATTTGTCAATTTTGGTGTAAGTTCTACTTTCATAGTATTTTCCTTTTTTAATTTTAATTATTTATTATTTGGCATTAAAAAAGACCGCTGTTGCGGTCTTTATTTAAAATGGTGGACTTTCGGAGGCAAACCTCACACTTTGCTATTTTGTCAAAAATCCTCGAACTCTTGAAATCCAATCATTGCAACAAAAAAGAGGTCTTTCGACCTCTTTTTTTCAAAATGGTGGGCCATCTTGGACTCGAACCAAGGACCTCACCCTTATCAGGGGTGCGCTCTAGCCACCTGAGCTAATAGCCCTTACACCAACTTATTAATTATTAAATTTTCAAATTTTTGTTTTTGAGCCTTATCAGGCCTCTCAGAAAACTTGACATTTAGTCAACTTTTCCTCGGCAGAGTGCTCTAGCCACCTGAGCTAATAGCCCTTACCGAATATTATTGAACCACAGACATAATTATTTTGCAAATGATTTTTTTAAAATTTTATATTTCCTTCTCTAAGAACCTTGAAACCCTTGTCTTGCATAAGGATAACGGTTGATGGAGTTTCTGAATTTTTTTCTAAAATTGTGTTTTCTATGATTTTTACATGTTCTGCGAATTTTTCTTTAATTTCATGCATGTTTTTACATGGAGTTTCGTTTGAAATGTTTGCTGAAGTTGTTGCAAGAACTAAATTATTTTCTCTGCAAAAATCCCTAAAACCGGTGTGGTCCGGTATCCTAAGCCCTACTGTGTCAAACTCCGGATTTAAGTATTTTGGAAAATCTGCACTCTTTTTTGTGATAATCGTAAGTGCGCCAGGGAGATATTTTTCCGCAATTTCTTTGACTTCATCATTTAACGGTTGGACATATTGCAAAATTGGCGCTAAATCGTAGCTCATTAAAATTAGCGGCTTTGTGCTTTCCCTGTGTTTGAGCTCGTAAATTTTCTTGATTGATTTTTCGTCTTTTATATCCGCCCCAAGCCCCCAGACCGTGTCTGTTTCGAAGGCATAAACAACATTTTTTATCATTTTATAAATTTACCTTTTATTTTTTCGATTGCAATGCTTGCATATTGAACTCTGCAAATTTTAGAAAATAGCATATAAATTGCGCCAACAAATGCGGTTGTGATGATTAATCTTATCAGGGCATACATCATGTTTCCGTCAATGTGCATTGTTAGAAGCTTGTGGAAATAATAGCCGATAAATGCTGTTGCGGCGCCAATTAGAACCATTTTTATAAGTTCTTTAAATAAAGGTGTGAATTTGTATTCCATTTTGGTTTTTATGAAGCTTCCTAAAATTATTGCGTTAATTAAAGTGATAATCACGGTTGACATTGAAATGCCGTATATTCCGTATTCTTTGACCAAAATTGAATTGAAAAATATTTTGAGAAATATTGCAAGAAGCGCTGTGATAAATGGGATTTTTGAGTCGTTAAAAGCGTATAAGAGCCTTGTTGCGCTATCTCTGAACACGTACGGAAGGAGCGAGAAAGTAATTACAAACAAAATGTTTGCAACTTGTATTGTAGACTCGTGCGTGAATGCCCCGCGCTCAAGCGCAACAGCAATTGCGTCAAACCTGATGATTGATATGAGCGCCACAAAAAAGCATGATATAAAAAACAAAGAGCCAACGCCTTTTGTAAAATATTCAGCAGTTTCTTCGTATTTTTTTTCTCCAACGAGCCTTGAAAACAACGGGAACAAAGGAACCAGGATTGCCGTTAGCAAAAGCCCTGTCGGGAATTGGAAAATCCTATTCGCATAGCCTAATGATGTCCATGCTCCTTCTTGCAGGCCGGACGAGAAAAACATATCGACATATAAGCCGAATTGCCCGATTGTGGAGCTTAAAAATGCCGGCAAAAGCAGCTCTGTTATTTCTTTGAAGTTTGCGTCTTTATATTTTGATAATGTAAAAACAAAACCATAGCCAAGTTTTCTAACTGCGGGCGTTTGCACGATAAATTGCAAAATGCCGCCAATTAATGTGCCAAGTGCAAGATGTATTCCGCTTGTGTCGTTTTTGAAAATCAAAAGGGTTAAAATAATTCCGACAGATACAAAAGATGGCGAAATGTTTGGCAAGAGGTAATGTTTATATGTGACCAAAATTCCATAGTAAATCCCCATCATTGCGCCGATTAAAACAAGAGGGGACATTATTTTTAAGTGCAGCGAAGCAATTTTTATGAGCTCTTCAGAGCCGGATGACACGATAATTCCGATGATTTTATCCGGAAATATAAAGCACACCAGCGCAAGGAGCGCAAAAATAATGAATGTTACTGTTTCAAATGTGTTAAAAAGTTTTTTGACATAATCTGATGGGCGAGAGGTGTAGTCCGGTATTAATTTTGAAAAAATGGCAACCGTTGCGCTATGAAACGGGCCGCCCACGCCACCCAAAATTACAACAAGCAAAGCGGGGATTTGGTAGGCATAAAAATATGCGTCTGAAACTATCCCTGTGCCATAATAATTTGCAATTACCACATCTCTTAAAAAGCCGATTATTTTAGAAAACAAAATAATTACCGCAATCCAAGTTGCTGCTTTAAATATGCCTTGATTTTTTGCGCCCTCTTCCATTAGTCCTCTATTTCTATCCAAAATGTTGGTTTTTTGCTATAGTCTGCCTTATTAAGCGGTTGAATTATGATTTTATTATCGCCCTCGGTTAAATATTTTGTTATATCAAACCATAAAATTTTGCTTTGATATTGGCTCATATCAGGGTTAAAGAGGAAATTGTTTATCGTGAAAGCGAACATTGAGAGCTTTTTAGTGTTATCAAATTTAAATAACACTTTTTCGCCTTTATTGAAATAAAAATTGAGTGATGCTTCTTTGTTTTCTTCCACTGTTTGCGGCATTGAGCCGATTTTAATACCTGTGTAATAATATTTTAAAATTTCATCATAAGTCTTACCTTTTTTTGCAAGGTAATTTGCACCATATTGGCTCATGCCAACGCCATGCCCAAAACCGCCGCCGTAAACTTTAAAACTATTTTTTTTGCATTTCCCTTTGCCAAAGAGTTTTCCGCTTTTTTCAAAATAAGCGTCTGTCATATCGTCTGTTGCACTTGAAGCGCCGAGGGTTTGCGCGCCAGCACTTTGCGCGCTTTTTGTAAGTTCGTCTTGCTTTTCTTTTTCAAGTTTTGAAATTGCAACTTTTTTTGTGATTTTTTCTATGTAGAAATTTGACGAGGGAAGCGCTTTGTCGTTTTTTCTAAGTAGCAATCTGATTGCAGATTGCCCTTTGACTTTAAAATCGCCAATATCTGTTTTAATAAGCATTACGAGGGCTTTTCCGCTATCTCCATGTCTTAAAATTTTAATGTCTTCAATTTTACTTATAATTTCATCTGTTGGAAGCGCGGGCTCAATTAATTTTTTAGCAGATTGCGCGGGCATATATTTATTTAAAACGTCCACGAGCTCACTTTCTTCCCATTCGTATTCCCATCTGTATTTTGGTGAATCAATATCCGGCGTTTCGGGTTTTGAAGTGTAAAAATCTTTCACATCTTTTTCTGTGCGTAATTTTCCTCCAACAGACACTAGGTACGGGTACTTTTCTTTTGGTGTGAAAGTTTCATTGTTCACTAAAAATGTGTTATCGTAGCTTTCTGTAATTCCGCCTGCTGTTGAGTGATATAGGGTTAAAACAGGTTTTTTGTCGTAGAGTGCGTATATTGAATTTGTTTGATGAACCGCTTTGTCCGTGATTTGGTTGTATGAACCAACGCCATAATAAACTTGAGAAGCAACAGAGTCACACACGTCGTAATTTGGGTTCATTTTGCCTTCTTTGTTTGCGTAGTTTCTTGCGGCAACTGCTTGTGCTTTAAGCGCTTCAAAAGAGAAATATGGGGGCATTTCATTTGGAACAACCCCTCTTAAATATGATTCCATATCAAGCACGTTAATGACATTAAACCCTGTGGCTTTTGTGTTAATTTTAATTTCAAACTGCCCGAGGTATTCTGCTTGCTTACCTTTTCTTTTGAGGTTTTTTATGGCAATCGGCGAATTTGATGTGAGGACGAATGGGCCCGCAGAGTCTTCAATTTTGTTTGTTATATCGGATTTTGCATGAAGCAGCCCGTTTTCGAAATTGATTTTTAAAATTTCTTTTGGCTTAACGGTGATACTTTTGTTCGATGACATATCGGTCAAAAGTATTGGCGTGTTTGAGAAAAACTCTTGTTCCGTGTGGTTATAAACAGAAAAATTTTGATTTGATATTGCAACTGATACAACTTTTCTTTCTTCGACCGAGTATGCCGGTAATATTAATGAACAAAATAATAATGTGCTTAAAAATAAATTCCTCATAGGAAAAATTTTATAACAATATGACAAACAAAGCAATTTATTGTAAACTAAGGGTAAGTTTAAAAGGAGTTATTATGTCAGAAGATTTAAAAAAGTTTAGCGTTGCGCAATTGTTCAACTTTTGCATTGGCTTTTTTGGTTTGCAATTTGCGTGGCAGATGAGGATTATTTTATCAGGTCCTGTGACTGAATCGCTCGGCGCTTCGCCTTTGATTTTTGGTTTAATTTGGCTTGCAGGTCCTATTTCAGGCATTATTGTTCAGCCTATTATCGGCGCTTTGTCTGATACTACACAAACTAGGTTTGGAAGGCGCGTTCCGTATTTATTACTTGGTGCATTATTTGGCTCTTTGGGGTTAATTTTGCTTCCGCATTCAGGCTATTTTGCCTCTCTTTTTGGAGAAAATGCTCCGGCTTTGCTTGGGCTTTGTTTTGCGGCAATTATGATATGGCTTATCGACGCTTGCGTTAACGCGGCTCAAGGTCCTTATAGAGCGCTTATTCCTGACAATATTCCAAAATCTCAACATGCTGAAGCTAATTCTTATTTAAGTTTTGCAATTGGCTTGGGTTCGGTTGTGGCAGCAGGAACTGCGCCATTTTTGAAATATGTGTTTAATTTTCAAATGTCTGTATCTGCTCAATTTTTGATGGCAGGTATTGCATTTATGCTTGGCATGCTTTGGACTTGCCTTACAATTCGCGAAAGACAAATTAAAAAAGAAGAGCTTGAAATATCTTCTGATGTTGCTTGCACTTCTTTTGCTCAAAAAGTTAAAGAGTTCTTTGCGATTTCGCCTGAAGTTGCAAAAATTTGCACAATGCAATTTTTCACTTGGATTGGGCTTATGAGCCTTATGATTTTCTTTACGCAATTTGCGGTTCATATTTTGTATCAAGTTCCGGATTTAACCTTGCTTGATGCAGCTCAAAAGGCTGTTTTTGACGAAAAAAATGCGCAAGGGCAAAACTTCTCATCAATCAGCTTTGCGGTATTTAACTTTATTTGCTTTGTGATAGCGCTTCCAATTGGATATTTTGCAACTAAGTTTGGAAATAAAATCGTGCATTTTGTTTCGCTTCTTACAATGGCTGCGGCTTACCTTGTTATGGCAATGAGTGCAAACCCTGTTGTTGTTATGGTTGCAATGGCAGTTGCGGGCATTGGCTGGGCAAGCACATTGGCGCTTCCTTTTGCTATGCTTTCAAATTACATTAAACCGGGGACAGAAGGCTCTGTTATGGGTATATTTAATATATTCATCGCGGCTCCGCAAGTTCTTGTTTGCACATTGCTTGCTTGGTTTATAGACGCTTCTAAATTCACTCAGGGCGGATATCAAAACAACCATTGGGAATATGCGTTTATAGTTGGCGCAATAATGCTTGTTATTTCTGCCGTTATTTCAATGACAATTAAGGAGAATAAATAATGAAAAAGTTTATGGACTTTGTCGATTTAAACGGAATTTTCTTAGCAATTTCTGTTGCAATTGTTGTAGGGCTTTTTGTTTCGGGTTCTAAAACAGATAACGACGCGCTCACAATTGCAGGTTTTGTTTGTGGCATATTGTTGATTTTGATTATTGCGCTTAAAGAGCCGATTATGTATGCTGTTTACAAAATGCGCGTTAGGGATTTTATCGACGGCACAACACAGCCGTTTATCCATGTGAATTCTGCAAATTCAAAAGTACTTGCGCTTGTTCCTGATATTGACGAAATGAAAGCAAAACATATAGTTTACAATAGGCGCCATTTAGGCAAATTTAAAACTATTGAAGATTTTTTCACTATTAATCAAATTCCTGAAGATAAAAGAGAAGAAATTTCAAAATATGTATTGATATAGTTCTATTTGTTTTTTAAAGAGCCGCTCCTTTTTGGAGCGGTTCTTTTATAGGTGCGCTTTTGGAGCGTATTTTTATTTGCTTTTTGTTTTGTGCGTGTTTTTATTACGAATTGTAAATCTTTTCTGAAATTCCCTAAATATCGCCACTATTCGTGCCGTTAGCGTGATTAGTGTAAAGTGTATGAATAGTAGAAAGGATTTACCATGATAATTACAGCCTTAGTTGTCGGAGCAGTTGCTGCAATTGGCACATCTGTTGTGGTTAATGAGGTAAAAAATAAAAAATATGACCAAAGCGAATTAGAAAAAACTGATGAAAACACCCTTCAACAGTTTGACGAGAGCGCTTTTACCGATGAGCAGAAAGCCGATTTTGAAGAAAGCGCGGACATGTCCGTTTCTGATTACCAAAAAATTATTGCTCAAATGCAAGAGGAGATAAAATCTAAAAAATCAGAATTTAATGCTTCTAAAAAAGGGCGCGGGTTGCTTGGAACGGTTGGCGATGGCGTAAAATCACTTTTTGGCGGCGGCACTAAAAAGGTTAAAAAGGGTATTGAATCTGCCGAAGAAAAATTAGATGCACTAATTGCAAAAGGCGAAAACATAACTCTTGCTGAAATTCAAGAAGTATATAAAGAGGTTATGGGGTCGGATTTAGATTTAGCTGCAATCCAAGCTACACTTAATTCAACCGACGGATCTTATACAATCCAGCAAGCTCAAGCTGATGGCACAGTGGCCGAGGTGACTTATTCAAAGCAAGATATAGTTGATAAAGTTCAGGAAAATGCTCAAAAACTACAAGAAAAATTTGACAAAACCAAGAGCGACCAAGGGATTATTTCGAAAGGGCTCGGGTTTATAAACAATGGTTTAGGTATTGGAACAACAGGAAACGAAGCACAAGCGCAGATTAGCGCGTTTATTGAACTTGCAGGAAGTTTGAGCGCAAGCGACGATGACGCGACTTTTGCTGCAAAATTCAAATCAATTACGGGTAGCGAATTATCCGAAGCTGCCATTTCTAACCTTATGTTTGATGTTGACGCTTATATTGCAGAATATGAGGCAAATGCTTCTGCGGAGCTTTCTGAACTTGAAAAAGAACAAATTAAAGATTATTTTACTATGATGGGCGATACGCCTGCAAATAGCGCGATTATGGATTATGAAAGCACGCAAGAATCTGTTAAAAAAGGTTTTAACGCTATTGCAACAACTGCTGTTGTAATTGGTGCTGTTGCTGCTGCGCCATTTACAGGTGGCGCTTCCGTTGTTGCTGTTGCTGGTTTTGGTGCTGCGGTTGGTGCTGCGACAAATGTTGCACTAAATGCAACGGACGGATTTACAAGCGCTGATGGATATAGCTTAAGCGAAGCCGGAATGGACGCGTTAGAAGGTGCTGTCAATGGCGCTTTGGCTGGTGGCGGGGGCGCTATTGCGGGAAAAGCGGCGACTGCCACAGGAAAACTTGCAGCCACAAAAGTTGGCGGTAAAATTGTTGCTAAAGTTGGCGAAAAAGCGGTCACGGGCGCAATTACAGGTTCTGTATACGGCGCTGCTTCATCTGCTGTCAATTACACGGTCAATACAACAGTTAAAAATAAATTTATGGATGGCGATATTGTTCAAAATTTGGGCGTTGAATATGTTGACGAGCAAGGCAGAAACTGCACTCAATATCCTGTAATCGACGATAACGGAAATGTTTTATATTATGAAACACATGTGTTTGACTCAAGCGGAAATTTTGTTGAAAAATTCACATCTAACGACTTTTCACTTGGCGGATTAGTTTCCAGCACCGCAAGTGGCGCTGTTGTTGGCGGCGTTGCGGGCGGAATTGCAGGAAAAGCCGGTTTCCAACTTGGCCAAACAGATGGCTCAACTGTTTCAAGGCTTGCGCATGGCGCTCAAATTGGCGCAGTTGCAGGTGCAACAGGTGGCGCCGCAAGTGGTGTTACTAATTGGGCACAAAGCGGTTTTGAAGGCGGCGCTTCAGGGCTTGTAGATTCTGTTGTAGATGGAACTCTTGAAGGAACAGTTGCCGGTGCGACTGCAGGTTTTGCAGTGACAGGCGGGCAAATTGCGGGCGAAAAGCTTTCTCCGACGGTTTTAAATCATATTGAAGGCAAATACGAAAAGGCGCAGCAAAGGAAATTGGCTGCCGATAAAAATGCTGAAAATGTGGCGGATGGCGATAGTGATGGCTCTAAAATAGCAGAAAAAGCGCAAAACAGAGCGGACAAGAGAGTTGAAAAATATAAAAATATGTATGAAACTCAAGATTCTAAAGTTAGAAGCTATGGATTTGAAGAGCAAGCAAATGAAGTTGCAAATAAAAAAGCGGATTTTGATATAGATTTGGCGACAGGCGATGTAGAGCCTCTTGAAACTTTTTCAGATAAAGCAAGAACCGCAGGTGATAAATTTGCTGCAAATGCTAAAGCAAAAGGCGCAGAATTGGGCGAAAAGGCAAAAACTGCCTATGAAAACGTAAAAGAAAATCAAGCAAATAAAAAGCCAATTGGCGAAAGGGTAAAAAACACTTATCAATCAGCAAAAGCCTCTTCAAGGGAAGCGTGGAACACTGTGAAATCTGAAAAGGGCGTGTGGAATAAAGTTAAAGCCTCTTTTAATATCGGAAAAGATGCGGTGAAAAATGCAGGCTCTAATGTGTTTTCGAAGTTTAAAGGCGGAACTGAAGCAGCCTCTACGACTGAAACTGCTGCTGAAACAGTGAATGCAACCGCTAAAGATGCTGAAATTAATTCTTCAACAGGCACTGTAAACCAAAACTCAACGACATTGAAGCTTAACGCCGGAAATATGTCCTCTGGCGCAGTTAAATCGCTTGAGAGAATTTCAGGTTTTAACAATTCTTTAGCGCTTCAACTTGCAAACGCTAATGTTTCTGAAACTTCGTTAATGAAGATTGAACAAGTTCTAATGGCAAATTACAATAAAACAATCACTTTAGTTGATGTCGACGCTATAACGGGCGCTGTGTCCTTCACTTTGGGCGCTTCGCATTGTGAAGTGATAAACGGTAAAGTAATTATTGATGGCATAGATACATCAGGCGACGTGTCGATATAGTAAAAACATAAGAATTTAACGCAATTTTTCAGCCGATTATGTTTTAATTAACGTATGAAGTGTGAAGGGTTAAATACTAAAAATTTTCATGCTCACTTTAAGGGTTCAAAAATGCCTGCGGGTGGGCAATTTGCCTATTCTAATTTTGCCTCAAACCCTTCTTTTGCTCAAAATTTGCCTGACACTTTTAATTATACAAACCCTTCAAATAATAACTATCGGCCGTATAATTACCCTCCGCACGGCGGATATTCGCCTCAAGACGGCTCTTTTGGTGATGATACCAATGAAAAATCCGAAATGGAAAAAAATCCTGTCGGCTCCCTTACAAGCCTTGGTATTTTGCAGCTTGTGTCGTCCGGCTTGCAAAAGCTCTCTCAAATATGCGCCTATAAGCTCTCTGCCGGAAAAGAATTTGCAGATGGCGCGACTGTTAAAAAAATGGCAGAGGGCATGAAAAATAAAAATGGGCTTGATGTCGCAATTGAATATATTACGCCAAAAAATATGGGAAAAATTGGCGCAAAATATGGCGTGGGTGGTATGTTGGATGAGGTTGCGCGTGGGCAAAATGCTTTTTACATGGACATAAAAAAGCTCGCCGTGGCGCCTGATAGCAAGCCTTCTTTGATTTTACATGAATTGGGGCACGCCGTGAACGCTAAAAAACCGCTTACAAAGCTTTTGCAAAGCTCAAGAATGATTGCACCATACGCGCCAACTGCGATTTTGTTTGCTTCACAACTTGTGCCTGATAAAAAAGACGGCAAACCAAGTTTCTTCAAAAAATATGGTGGGGTGCTTGGTTTTATGGCGTTTTTACCCACAATTATTGAAGAGGCTATGGCGTCTGGGCGCGGAATTAAGGCTGCAAAAAGTGCACTTGGAAAATCTCCTGCGATAAAAACGCTTGCGAAAAATTATGGTTTTGCGCTTGCAACATATATAATTTCAGGTATTGCGCTTGGTGTTTCGACAAAAATTGCAATTAAAGAGCGCGAAGCGGGGATTGTTAGATACTGATTTTGATGGTTTGTTGTTTTGGCTCTGAGTAGCGGAGCGGTGCGTATTAATGCGCTCTACGGGCTAAAATTATGTTGTTGGGCAAGTATGCCCAACCTACGGCTTTTATTATATTTTAGGTGCGTATAAACGCACCCTGCAGCTTTGAAACACAACAAATAAATGTTAAGTTTCTTTGGCCGGTCAGATGCTGAAACAAGTTCAGCATGACGTATTTATTTTTTGCGTTATAACTAAAATATTTAATCTGTCATCCTGAATTTATTTCAGGATCTTATTAACTCTGAGACGCGACAAACAATGTTGAGTTTCATTATTTGGCAAGATGCTGAAACCACTCCAAGAGGACCCATTTTGCACAAAATCAATAGATTTCGGCAAAAGGAGGCAAGTTCAGCATGACGTATTTATTTTTTGCGTTATAACTAAAATATTTAATCTGTCATCCTGAATTTATTTCAGGATCTTATTAACTCTGAGACGCGACAAACAATGTTGAGTTTCATTATTTGGCAAGATGCTGAAACCACTCCAAGAGGACCCATTTTGCACAAAATCAATAGATTTCGGCAAAAGGAGGCAAGTTCAGGGTGACGGTTTATAGTTGTTTGTCAGGCAGTGCCTGACCTACGGCTCTGAATAGCGGAGCGGTGCATATAAACGCACCCTACGTTGTTATGCAGAATTGTGGATTTTGCATTAAAAAAGGCGAGAATTGCTTCCCGCCTTCAAATATATTAAGCTATTGCTTATTTGTCGTCTGCGTGACCTGCTGTACCTAATACATCAATCATTTTGTGTTTAACCATTTCTTTAACGGCTGTTCTTCCCGGTCCCATATATTCGCGTGGGTCGAATTTTTCAGGGTGTTCAATGAAGAATTCTCTGATTGTAGATGTCATTGCAAGTCTTAAGTCTGTATCGATGTTGATTTTTGCAACGCCGTGTTTTGAAGCGTAGTTTAACATATCTTCAGGAACGCCTTGTGCGTTTGGAAGTTTGCCGCCGAATTTATTACATTTAGCAACGAATTCAGCAGGAACTGAAGAAGAACCGTGAAGAACGATTGGGTAATCGCCAAAACCAGCTTCTTTTAATGCGTCTTTAATTTCTTTTAATCTGTCGAAATCAAGTTTAGCTTCGCCAGAGAATTTGTATGCACCGTGTGATGTGCCGATTGCAATTGCTAATGAATCGCAACCTGTTTGTTTAACAAATTCAACAGCTTCTTTAACGTTTGTGTATTTTGCGTCTTTAGCGTCAACATTTACATCATCTTCAACACCGGCTAATTTACCAAGCTCAGCTTCAACTGAAACGCCTCTTTCGTGAGCGTATTCAACAACTTTTTTAGTAAGCGCAACGTTTTCTTCAAATGGAAATCTTGAGCCATCAATCATAACTGATGAGAAACCGCCGTCGATACAAGCTTTACAAATTTCAAAGTCTGCACCGTGGTCTAAGTGAAGAGCGATAGGCACTGTTGTAGTAGCAAGAGCTGCTTCAACAAGTTTAATTAAGTATGTTTGGTTAGCATATTTTCTGGCGCCGGCTGAAACTTGCAAAATGATTGGTGAACGAGTTTCTTCTGCTGCTTCTGCAATTGCTTGGAGAATTTCCATGTTGTTAACATTGTATGCGCCGATTGCATACTTTCCTTCAAGCGCTTTTTTGAACATTTCTTGTGTTCCTACTAATTTTCTTTCAGTCATGTTTAACTCCTTTTTATACAACTGTATGACCTTAATTTATAACAAAAATGATTTTTAATCAATTAATACTATATTTTTCAATAAAAAAGACGAAGTCAAAAACTTCGCCTTTTTAGTTATTTTTTTAAATTATTATTCGCATTCAACTGCTCTGCCTTTGTCATCTAGTGTAAAACCGTCTTTTACAGCATAGAAACGGTCTGCATCGATATCATGTTCCCAATGGAAACCTTCTTTTGGTTCTTCGCCATATTTTGGTTCATACATTAATTTAGCTTGTTCTGCTTTTTGAATTTGGGCATAAGCTGCGAAGTTTTCTGCAGTTGGTTTAATTGTGTCGCTAACAGCATTGCCTTTTTCATCTAGTTTAAAACCGTCTTTAACAGCATAGTAACGGTCTACATCGATATCATGTTCCCAATGATAACCAGCTTTTGGTTGTTCATCGATTTTTGGTTCATACATTAAAGGAGCTTTTTTGTTTTCTGCGTTTGCTGCGAAGTTAACATTAGCCATACCCATGTTGATTTTTGAAATATTCATTCCCTATTTCCTTTCTTAATTGCTTGCACATTATCTATAACCACCTCAAGCAAAAAAGTTGCTCTTTTGTTAAGAAATATTAAAATTAATTTACAAATTTATCCATTGATATAAATCTGTAATAAGGTTTTTCGCGCTTATAGTAAGCTCTTCGTATGTTCCGTTGTTTTGAATTATATAGTTCCAATCTTTATAATTATCAAGCGCGGTTTCCGTGTCGTCGTTTCCGCTAACAATCGTCCCTCTTTTTGCTCTTGCTTCTTCCGTGGCATCAACTCTTATAAGATATGCTCCGCTTGAAGCCAAAACTTGCGCTTCGTGAACCACTCGTAAATCCGGAACAATTAAATTTCCTTCCATATTAATTATTGTTTTGAGCCAATAATCGGGATGGATATTTCTCCCCCAATTGCCAAGCGCGATGAGGTCTTCTCTGTATAAATGTTTATTTTTTTCTATTTCTTCGAAGGTTAAGCCATGTTTTTTGCCGTATTCAATCTTGATTGCGTCGCCAATTCCTATTCTTTTAAAATCTGTAAATGCTTCAAGTAAGATTTTTGCAACAGTGTCTTTTCCTGAATATTGTTTGCCTGAAAGCCCTATTATCTTTGACATTTGAACCTCTTTTGATTTTCTTTTAACTCTTTAATTTTAACACAAATTATAATCATCTTAACAAAAGTTAACAAAAAGGAAATAAAAAGGCAATTTTTTTGGGCAAAAATTTTTTATTAATGAGAGAGAACACAACACGAGGTACTAAAGATGGGCTGGGTAACATACTCAATCAGAAAGAAAACATTAAAG
This sequence comes from uncultured Gammaproteobacteria bacterium, assembly GCA_964570895.1. Classification (GTDB taxonomy): domain Bacteria; phylum Cyanobacteriota; class Vampirovibrionia; order Gastranaerophilales; family Gastranaerophilaceae; genus RGIG1918. The sequence continues at coordinate 241,896 of CAZMZD010000001.1, read as the reverse complement.
GCTAGAAGACAAAGTCTGAATTATCGTTTGATGCAAATCCAGTCTGAACTTCAATCCTTTCAAAGTTTAAAATCATATCAATCTGAAATGCTTTCAACTAACAAACAACAAGTTTTGTCTAACATTGATACTAAATACAACAATATTATCAATGACTTATCAAGACAAGCAACAAACGCAAGCAGCAACAGCAATGTTCAAAATCAGATAAATCAACAAATCACTGAATATCAACAACAACAAAAAACTGAACAACAATATTATGAATCATTATTCACAAGACTTGAACAACAACAAACAAAAGAAGCTGAAAGAAAAGAAAATTATTTAGAAATGCAACAAGAAGATATCAACACTCAACTTGAAGCAGCAAAAGCTGAATATGACCAATATAAAGAAGCAATTTCAAACAGCATTGACGAAGGCAAAATTGAATTGAAATAATGGTTAAGTAAGTTTTAATATGGATAGGGAATGGAAAAGATTTAGGCTCAATTAATTTGAGCCTTTTTTATTTGCAAATTATTCCTGCACGGAATATAATTATTTGCGGATATATTTTTGGCGGGTTTTTTATGGGTTTTAAATTTACTAACACTGATATTGAAGGGCTTATTATTGTTGACCCTGTTGTTTACGGCGATAATCGCGGTTTTTTTATGGAGAGTTATAAAAAGTCTGATTTTTTTAATAACGGAATAACGGTTGAATTTAATCAAGATAACCATTCAAAATCATCGGCGCATGTTTTAAGAGGCCTGCATTATCAAGAACATCCTTATTCTCAAGCAAAGCTTGTTCGTTGTTCTAAAGGAAGAATTTATGATGTGGCGGTTGATTTAAGGCCAAATTCTAAAACATTTAAAAAATATCTTAAAGTTGAATTATCTGAAGAAAATAAACGTATGCTTTTTATTCCAGAAGGGTTTGCACATGGTTTTGTTGTGCTCTCTGACGAGGCAGAGCTTTTGTATAAAGCTTCAGGCGAGTATAACCCTGCGGCGGATAGGGGCGTTTTGTGGTGTGATAAAGACATAAACATCGATTGGGAAATTGATTTCGAGCCTATTTTATCTGAAAAAGATAAAAATCAGAAAAAATTATGCGAAATTGATTTCGCGGGGTAGAACTACCCTTTAAAGGAAAAGTGCCACATTTATTGATTTTGCACTGTCTTGTCGTCTTATCGGTTTTATGCAATAATAAGGCTTGAAACGTTAAGAGGTATAGTGATGAAGTTATTAGTTACAGGCGGTGCGGGGTTTATTGGGAGTTGCTTTGTTAGGCACGTGTTGAAAAAACACCCCGATTACAAAATTATAAATCTTGACGCGCTCACATATTGCGGAAATTTAGACAATCTGAATGATTTAAAAGATAACAAAAATCACACATTTATCCACGGGAATATATGCGACAGGGAGCTTGCAAGAGAGCTTGTTTCAGAAGTTGATTGCGTTGTGAATTTTGCGGCAGAATCACATGTGGATAATTCAATTAAACACCCTGAAATTTTTGTGGAAACCAATGTTCAAGGAACTCTTAACCTGCTTCAAGCCTCTAAAGAATTAGGGGTTGAAAGATTTTTACAGGTTTCGACTGACGAAGTTTACGGAACGCTTGGCAAAACGGGGTATTTTTACGAAACAACGCCGCTTGCGCCAAACAGCCCGTATTCTGCTTCAAAAGCGAGCGCCGATATGCTTGTTCGCGCGTATTTTGAAACATATAAATTGCCAACTTTAAACACTCGTTGCTCAAACAATTATGGACCTTATCAATATCCTGAAAAGCTTATTCCATTTTTTATTTCGCAACTTTTAAAGGGTGAAAAAGTGCCTGTTTATGGAGATGGCTTAAATGTTCGCGATTGGTTGTATGTTTATGACCATTGCGAAGCGATTGACACGGTTTTGCATAAAGGGAAAGTCGGCGAAGTGTATAACATTGGCGGGCATAATGAAAAAACCAACCTTGAAATTACGCACTTAATTTTAGATGCTATGGGGCGTGATGAAAGCTCTATAAGATATGTCGAAGACAGATTGGGGCATGACAGGCGTTATGCTATATCGAACGATAAAATTACATCAGAGCTTGGTTGGGCGCCTTCAATCACCTTTGAAGAAGGTATAAAGCTTACTATTGATTGGTATTTAAACAATCAAGATTGGATGAAGACAATCGAGAATAAAAAATTAGAATTAGCAAAATAAGGAAAATATATGAAAGGTATTGTTCTTGCAGGTGGCGCCGGCACTAGGTTATATCCATCAACAGAGGTTGTTTCTAAGCAGCTTTTGCCAATTTACGATAAACCGATGATTTACTACCCCTTGTCAACGCTTATGCTCGCAGGAATTAATGAAATTTTAATTATTTCAACCCCTTCCGACTTGCCGCTTTTTAAAAGAATGCTGGGCGACGGCTCAAGATACGGCATTAAGCTTGAATATAAAGAACAACCTTCTCCTGACGGGCTTGCGCAGGCATTTATTTTGGGCGAAGAATTTATTGGTGATGATTCTTGCGCGCTTGTTTTGGGTGATAATATTTTCTATGGTAATAATTTTTCAGGAATGTTACAAAGAGTAAAAAATAGGGTTGAAAATGAAGGCGGGGCAACGATTTTTGGCTATAAAGTTAAAGACCCGCAAAGGTTTGGCGTGGCAGAAATTGATGAAAATAATAAAGTTATTTCTATTGAAGAAAAACCAAAAATGCCAAAATCTGAGTACGCAGTTGTGGGCTTATATTTTTACGACAAAAATGTTGTTAAATATGCGAAATCCCTGAAACCGTCAGCTCGCGGGGAATATGAAATAACTGATTTGAACAATCTTTATTTGACAGCCGGAAATTTGACACTTGAAAAACTCGGGCGCGGTTTTGCATGGCTTGACACGGGCACGCATTCTTCGCTTTTGAAAGCCGGAATGTACGTGCAGACAATTGAAGAAAATCAGGGCGTGAAAATTGCTTGCTTAGAGGAAGTTGCCCTTAATATGAAATTTGTGGATAAGAAGGATTTAGCCCGTCATATCGGCAAATATAAGGATAATGAATATTATTCTTATGTGCGCAAAATTTTAAGATAAACTTTTGTAAAACTTTATTCTTAATATGATTAAAAATATTGATTTTTATGAGAAAATTTAGTTGTAATTTAAGGTTTACATAAATAGTGAATACAGGTTCTCAAAACACAATTGCGGTTGTTCTTGCAGCAGGAAAAGGAACTAGAATGAAGTCCTCGACCCCAAAGGTTCTTCATGAAATTTTTAATATTCCGCTTCTTGGGTGGGTTTTGAAGTCTTTAGGGGAAATTAATTCAATTATTGTGACAGGCTCTGGCAGAGAACAAGTTGAAGCATATTTGGCTGATAAAAATGTAAAAACTGCCTATCAAGCAGAACAATTGGGCACGGGGCACGCGCTTTCTTGCGCTTTGCCTCAAATTCCTGAAGATTTCAATGGGAATATTCTTGTTTTGTGCGGGGATACGCCTTTAATTACAAACGAAACGCTTAATGGCTTTATAAAATATCATAATAGGGAAGAATCGCCATTATCTGTTATGACTTCTATTATTGATAATCCGCAAGGTTATGGAAGGATTGTTCGTGATAGTTTTGGCTGCATTAAAAAAATTGTTGAACAAAAAGATTGCACGCCCGAGGAGGCTGAAATTAATGAAATTAACACGGGTGTTTATCTTTTGAATTATAAACTCATTGCGCCTTTGCTTTCTGAAATTAAAAATAATAATAAGCAAGGTGAATATTATTTAACAGACATTATTTCGCTTGCAGTTAAGCACAAATTAAAACCTTGTGCGTATTGCATTAAAAATTTCGAAGAGGTTTTTGGGGTTAATTCAAAACAAGATTTGGCGGCAGCTTTTAAAATTATGAATGCTCGCCATATTGAATATTTAATGACAAAAGGTGTTACGGTGCTTGATCCTGCTAACACTTATATTTCGCCTGAAACTGAAATTGAGGCTGATACCGTAATTTTGCCTTCTTGCTACATAGAAAATAAAAATCATATCGCAAGCGGTTGCAAAATCGGCCCTATGGCGCATTTAAGAGGAAATTGCGAGATTGGCGAAGGGTGTAAAATCGGCAATTTTGTTGAGCTTAAAAATGCAGTGGTTGCAGCACACACAAACATTGCGCACTTAACTTATGTTGGGGACGCTGAAATAGGTTCGCATGTGAACATTGGCGCGGGCACAATTTTTGCGAACTATAATTCCGTGACAAAAGAAAAGAAAAAATCACGTTTGGCAGACGGCGTTTCTGTCGGCTCAAATTCTGTGCTTGTTGCGCCTGTTGAACTTGGCGAAAATGCTTTTGTGGCGGCCGGAACGGTTGTTACAAAAAATGCTGAAAAAAATTCTCTTGTAATTACAAGAGCACCGCAAAAAGAGATTAAAGATTGGATAAGGAGCAAAAAATGAAGTTAGAAACAGATACTTTGTTTAGAAGTGAACGCGAAATTTTATCGACTCACGACATTAAAATTTTCTCGGGTCGCTCAAATGGCAAATTGACCCAAGAAATTGCAGAATATCTTGGCACTCATGTTGCCCCTTTGGTTATTAAAAACTTCTCGGACGGCGAAGTTTATGTTCAAATTGAAGAGTCTGTCCGCGGCGATGATGTTTTTATTGTTCAGCCAATCTGCAAACCTGTTAATGAAAATTTAGTTGAGCTTCTTATCATAATTGACGCATTTAAAAGAGCGAGCGCAAAGTCTATTACGGCGGTTATTCCTTATTATGGCTATGCTCGTCAAGATAGAAAAACTTCAGGCAGAGAAGCAATTACGGCAAAACTTGTTGCTGATTTGCTTACAACGGCAGGCGCAAATAGGGTTTTGGCGCTCGATTTGCACACAGGTCAAATCCAAGGTTTCTTCAATATTTTAGTTGACCACATTTATGCAACTCCTGTTATTGTAAATTACATTAAAAAATTGAATTTGAATATGGATAATGTTGTGGCAGTGAGCCCTGACACAGGCGGTGTTCAAAGAACAAGAGTGTTTGCAAAACAATTGGATATTCCTCTTGCAATCATTGATAAACGTAGGGATAAACACAATGAAGCAATTGCAGCGCATGTCATTGGCGATATTCAAGACAAAACTTGCTTGATGTTTGACGATATGATTGACACGGCAGGAACAATTTGCGAAGCTTCTAAACTTCTTATGGCAAAAGGCGCAAAAGAAGTTTATGTTTGCGCAACTCACCCTGTGTTCTCCGGCCCTGCGCTTAAGAGATTAGACGAAGCGCCGATTAAAGAAGTTATTGTGACAAACACAATTCCGCTTTCAAACGACTTTGTGCCAACAAAAATTACTCAACTTAGCATTGCGCCATTGCTTGGCGAAGCTATTTCAAGAATACACGACGATCAAAGTGTTTCTTCATTGTTTGGCTTTGAAAAAGAGTATAAATCATAATTTGAAAATTTTTACAATTAACAAAAGCAAGTGCAAATTCCGCGCTTGCTTTTTTATTTTCAATGTTCTTTTTATTGCGCTATAGCTTGCGTTTGGGGGATTTGTTTTTAAACATTAAAGAAATGTTAAAATATTCCTAAAAATCGCATTATTCTTGATTTTGTAGTAAAATATTTTTATTAGTGTATTCAGGATGTTAAGATGACAGATAATTTCGATAATAAGTTAGATGAGTTTAAGTCAAGAATTGATAATTTGTTTGATTCTTCTGCGGCGCAAAAGTCTGAAAGAGAAGGGCTTTCAATTTTGGATGTGCAAAAAATTGTGTCTGAACAATTTAAGTTGATTGAAGGAAGGCTTCTTTCTTTTCAAAATTCCTTGCAAACTTTGGCAGATTCATCAGATAATGAAAAACTGCTTCTTGACACTGCGCGCATTTCGTCAGATTTGAACACTGTTTACGCTAAAATCACTTCTCAAGATGTTTCCTTGCAGAATATTGTTAAATTAATTTCTGAAATTGATACAACCGTTGATAGCGATAAAATTTCAAAAATAATGAATGAAATGGCGAATTTTTACCGCGGGTTTGACGCTGTAACATCAACCATCAACACAAACTTTGCGGAATTCATTAACCAATTCAGGCAATATAGCTCAAAAGAAGAGTTTAAACAGCTTTTCCTTGATATTGACGCAATAAACAATAACACTGCTTCTATCATTTCTGCGCTTTCAATCATTGATAACAAATATCAAAACTTGCACACAATTATAAACACTCTTGCAGAAAACGAATCAAAATATCTTGGCGGGCTTGAATGGCTCACAAATATTTCAAAGCAAATTAAAGAAATGTCTGAACAAATTGGCACGCTTCCGCAAAACCGTGCTGTTCTTGATTTTTCAAATAGCTTAAATGAATTGTCGTCTAAAATCGATAATAATTTTAATGCGTTAAACGGCACAGATGATGAGTTTAAACAAAAATTCCAAGAAGCAATCAGCATTTTAGATGGTAAACTTGTCCAAATTATAAATACTGACCACTACGAAGGTATTGAGCAAAAATTTGCGCAAATGAATAATTTCATCTCGAACACAATCACGGAATTTGTGGATGTTGTTGTTGGCAAATTGAGCCTTGATTCTAAGATTGATGAAATGACGGACGCTATTTCATCTCAAATTGCAATCGTTAATTCTAATTTGGATAAAAAATCTACAAGCGAAGAAATTAGCGCCTTAACTCAAAAAATTTCAACAATTGCTGAAATTTTAGGAAACAATATCAACACTAAATTTCAAGAGTTAGACAAGTTTGAAGGGCTTAAATCTGACATTGTTCTTAACCTTCAAGAGGTTGCAACGCTTATTGTTCAAAGGCTTTCAGATGATAAAAATCATAACGAAATTAAAGAATTGCTCCTTGAAAAGCATTCTGATATTTCGACAAGAATTGCAAGCATTGTAACGATTGAGCAAATTAAAAAAGAAACCGTTGCCATCATAAACGAGCTTAAAACAGACATTTATTCTAAAATTTTGACTCTTGATGACACGGATTTGATTAAACAACAAATGTCTTTCTTGCTTACGACTTTAAATAGAGCAATTGAGGAAAAATTTGATTTTATAAACAACGCATTAAATCAATCTTTCGATTTGAAATTTACTAATTTTGAAGGTGTTTTATCTGATAAAATCGACACTAAATTAAGCTCTATGAGCGTGGATTTGGTTAAAAATATTGAAACAAATGTTTCTGTTATGAATATGGATTTGACTCAAAATCTTGATTCAAGAATTGTTGCGCTTTCTGAAAACTTTACGGATAGTTTGCAGACTTCATCTCTTACGACGACAGGAAATATCACAAACAGAATTAATGATTTATCAACTCAAATTATGACGCAAGTTACAGAAAATGTTCAAAATTCTGCCGGCCAAATTGTTGAAAAAATTGAAGAAAAAGGAAATGTTACTGCTCAAAACATTATTGGCGATTTATCTGATAAATTGCAAACCAGCGTAAATTATTTAAATGAAAGCATTTCAGATAAAGTTATTTCTTCTTGCACTGAAAACGCAAACGCTAATAAAGCGGATTTGCTTGTGAATATTGGGAATATGGAACAATTGGTTTCAAACTTGCAAAACAACATTTTGGGGTTAGATGAAAGCGTTAAAAATTCATTTAACCAAAATTCACAAGAATTGGGCGCGGTGTTCACAAAATTGCAAACTGAACTTGCAGGCATTCAAAACATTATCGCCTCTCTTGATGATTCTGAATTCAGGCAAAAGCTTGATGGGGATTATAAGCAACTTTCAGTGACTATTGCTGCAATGCAACCATATCTTGAAGCAATTTATAATTTTGATGAAAAAATGGGGCGCACTGAAACAACACTTACAAAACTTACTGACGAAGGTTTTGTTCGCCTTCAAAATGAGCTTAGAAACAAGGCGGACGAGCTTGAATATAACTTTACACAGGTTTTAAACACTAATGTTTCTTCTGTTTCAAATGTTGTAAAAGATGACATCGCAGGCCTTGTTGAAAAGGTTGAGATTTTCACAAGCACCCTATCCGGTGTTAATTCTGAAACAATTTCTTCAATTAAAGAATTAATTGACGCCGCAATTTTGAACATTGAAAATCTTAGAATTGGAAGCAAAATTCAAGAAGTTACATTCACTATGGAAGAAAATTTTGCGACTGTGAAAGCGGCTTTTGATAAGGTTAATGAACATCTTGCAAATATTGATGAAAATTCAAATGTAGACACAATTAAAAGAATTAATAATGCAATTCCTGCTTTGTCTGATAAGATTGATGTTTTGCGCTCTGTTTTATCTAATGAAAACACTCAAAATACGCAAAGCCTCAAAAAAGTTCTTGAGGAATTTGTGACAAAGCACGAAGACTATTTTGCGGATATTAAAACTGATTTTGAAAAAGCGAACGGCAAAGTTCTTGACGAATTTAATACCCATATTCTTGACCTTAAAGAATCTGTCACAAACTTAATCACAATCACAAAAGAAGATTTTGCCAATATGAACACAACTTCGCTTGACGCTATTCAAACTCAAGTGGGCGAAATTAAAGACTCGATTAACCGTTTGATTGACCAAACGCGCGATGAAGTGGCATATAAAGCGGTTGAGATGATTGAGCATAACGGTAAAGTTATAAGCGACCTTACTTGTGAAATTGTTGAAAGTAAAAACGCGGTTGAAGAATTTAAAGACAATGTTTCGCAAATTCCTGAACGCGTTGCTGAAATTATGTCAACTAGCCAAAGTGAAATTCTTTCTGACTTTAACAAAGTCATGTTTGAAGTTAGCGAAAAAGGCAAAGCCCTAGACGCTGATTTAACAAACAAAATCGCTGAAATAAATAACACTATTGGTGAAATCAATAGCACGGTTGCACAAATCACTGATTCTAAGCTTGATAATCTTGCTTCAAAACTTGAGGGCAAGCAGCTTTATGTGGTTGAAAGGTTGAATTCTTTAAGCTCTGCAATTGAAGAAAAAATAGGAAACGTAGCGGCTGAAAATTCATCTCAATTTGATTCTAAATTAGATGATATTTCTGCTAAATCTTTTGATATAAACGAAAAACTCGAGAACATCTCAAGCGTTACATACGAAACGGCGCAAAGGTTTGATAATCTTTCAGAAGCAACTGCTTTGATCGGGGATAAATTTGACGGTCTTTCAGATGCAACTTCGGCGCTTGCTGATAAAATTGATAGTTTTGCTGAAAGTTCGGCTGATGTGAATTCCAAAGTTGAAAATCTTTCTGCAAAATCTTCTGAAACATCTGATAAACTCGACAATTTGTCTGAAAAATCAGCCGAGATGAACACTAAGCTCGAAAGATTGAACACCAATGTTTCAGATATTAAAACCTATCTTTTAAATGAAATTTCGAAAATTATTGCTTCAAATTCAGATAAAATTTCAACCGATGAACTTGAGGATATTTTAAAAACAAACAATGAAGGTTCTCAAGAAGTTACCATGCTTGCAAATAACTTGCTTGATAAGCTGACTGAACTTCAAAGTTTGAATGCCGATATGGCAGGCGAAGACAGAAGAAATTACCTTGAAATTTCAGAGCAATTAAAATCTATTGCAGACTCTGTTTCAGGCTCTTATTCTTCTGATTTGAGTGAAAGAATTGACGATATTTCAGCTAAATTGAACGATGTTTTGATTTTTGCAAACGACTTAACATCGATGTCAAACTCTTCTGAAATTGTTAGCAACTTGGATGATGTTAAAAGAAATATTGTTCAAAAAATTCAAGATGAAATTTCAAACATTGATATTTCTGATTTGAAAGCTGAAATAACTGAACTTCAAAATTCAATTGCAAGCTTGTCTAATTCTTTGTCTGAAAAAGAGCCTGAACAGGTTTTGAATGAAGAAATTTTTGGCAAAATCGAAAACACAATTTCTGAAACTCAAAATAATTCAATTGAAAATTTTGAAGAAATTGTTTCAAAAGTTGAAAAATGTGTTTTAAACGCAAGCGCTGAAGCTAAAGCAAATTCAGAGTCTGTAACCCAAAAACTTGATAAATTTGCAGCAGAAGTTGAAGCGCTTAAAAATTCAATCGCGCAAAAACTTTCAGTTGTTCCAAAGGCGGAAATCGATAAAGAAGTTTTTGAAGATTTTATATCCGGCTTTGAGTTTTTGCAATCAAACTTTATGAATGATGTTAAAGCCGAGTTTGAAGGCAATAAAAATGCGCTTGAAGAAGTGAGCCGTGGCATTTCGCAATCACTCAATTCTGCCTCATTATCAAACATTGTAAAACAAGCTGTTGCGGATAAATTTGAAGAAGCCAGGTTTGAAAATGAACAAAGGTTGCAAGTTCTTTCTGATATTAAATCTGATTTTTCACGAATTAAAAACTTGCTTGATAATTCTCATAAGCAGAGATATCCTGAAAGATTGGAAGAAATTAGAAATATCGGGCTTGAAAACATTAAGCAATTTAAAAAGTCTGAAGATAATTTCACTTTTATAAACAATTGGCTCGATAATGCTCAAAGGTCGCTCGATGCGCTTACTGCAAGAATTGAAAAGACTGAAAAAAATAATCTTCAAGAAATTAAAAACAGGTTAATAAGTTCTGAATCGAGTTCGCAAGTGGCTGACGCTGTTGAAGAATTTAGACATGAGTTTAATAAAAAATATCAAGTGCAAGAAATTAAAGTTGATAACATTGACGAAAAACTATCCAACTTTATTCAAACGCAGCCTGCGCCACCTGATATGAAGCCAATTATGGAGGCAATTAAACAAAATGCCGCTCAAACGCAAGCTCTTGGCGCGCGAGTTGAAGGCATTGAAAATCAAATTGCAAACATTCAAATTGGAATTGAAAAACTGCTCGATTATCTTGATGAGTAATTCAGCATGTTTGTGCGACGTTTGCCATGTGCGCCAAGCGAAGTTTTGCGGGGCGAGCTAAATTGCTTTATCCGGATTAAAGATATTGTGCGGGTCAAAAATTTGTTTGATTTGCTTCATATAGCTGTGCGCAGCAGGGTTTATGGCGTTTTGAAGATATTTCTTTTTTTCAAGCCCAATTCCATGTTCGCCACTTAAGGTTCCGCCCATTTTGATAGCGCCCGTAAAAAGTTCATCTTTTAGTTTTTTAAAATTGTCAAGCTGGGTGGTGTCTTCGAGGTCTAGCGCGAAATTTGGGTGAATATTTCCGTCACCGGCGTGCCCCATAATGCATGCCATGATGCCATATTTTTGCGACAATCCTCTTATAAATTTAATTATATCGGGAATTTTTGAAGTTGAAACAACAATGTCTTCCGTTATCACGTTTGGCGCTAACTTCGCACAACATGCAAAAGAACTTCTTCTTGCGCGCCAGATGTTTTCGTTTGTTTTTTTATCATCTGTGTTAACTATTTTTTCTGCCCCTGCGGCTTCAAGCACTTTTTGAAGTTTTTTGCTTTCTGCAGTAATGCTTTCTTCTTCGCCATCGAGTTCGATTAAAAGCGCAGCTTCATAGCGTGTGAATAAACCTGTCGGGTTAAACTTTTCAATTGTTATAAGTGTTTTGTCGTCTAAAATATCAAGCGTTGCAGGCTGCACGTTTGAAGTTAAAATTTTTGTGACACACACGCCTGCTTCTTCAATTGTTTTAAAATATGCAAGCACAAGCTTTGTTTTGGCAGGTTTTGGAATTAACTTTAATGTTGCCTCAACCACAAGCCCAAAAGTTCCTTCAGAGCCAATAAAAATGTCGCACAAATTAAAACCTGTAACATTTTTCCTTAAATCTTTTCCGAGTTCAACAATTTCGCCTTCGCCATTTACAATTTTTAAATTTAAGACATAGTTTTTAATTTGACCATATTTAAAAGTTCTTGGCCCGCTTGATGACAGGGCAATTGCGCCGCCAATAGTTGAAACTTCGAGGTTTGAAGGGTCTGGTGGGAAAAATAAATTAAATTTGTCTATTTTGCGCTGCAGATCGCCAAGAACAACATTTGGCTGAACTTTTGCCGTTAAATTTTTCTCGTCAATTTCAATAACTTTATCCATTTTTGAAAAATGAATAACGATAGCTTTTCTTTTGTCATCGCTCACTCTGCAACCGGCGCTATGACAAGTGCCTGCTCCCCTTGGAACAATAACCATGTTGTTTTTAATTGCAAATTTCACGACTTTTTGCACATCTTCAATGCTTTCCGGAAGCACCACGCAATATGGCAAATTAACCGCCCCAAGCGCAACAGATGTATCATAAGCATAAGGGTAGATATCTTCTCTATCCTCTAAAATTTCGCAATTTATATTTTTTTTGAGTTCTTTAATCATAACTTCAAAAAAATTATAGCTAAAATAATGTTTAAAATCAAAATACCCTTAAAATGCACTAAAAAGCCCCTTTCGGGGCTTTTGTTATTTAGGTGCTTGGATTGTTATTTTTTTCTGATTGAGCAGTATGTGAGTCGCGAGTCGTCAATGCTGTATGTTTTCTTTGCAACTTGGTTTGAAGTGTTGCCTTCAATTACTGTTACTTTGCCGTTTTCGACCCCGCAGAAGATACCGATGTGGTCTTTTACGCCATCGCCGCCCCAATCGAAGAGAACAATGTCGCCTTTTTGAGCTTCTGAACCATTTATGACTGCGTTACCTTGTTTTGCTGCGTTATAAACAGTTGGGCAATACCATTGGTTATCAATATTTTTGTACCAATCTGCAACTTCGCCGGAGCTTTCATTATTTTCCATAATGTATTCAACATAAGCTGCGCACCATGGGATTGATGACGAATCGCCACCTTTTAAGAATTTATCTGCACTGCCGTCAGATTCTTTGCAACCAAGGAATTTTTCGGCAAATTCGATGATATCGTCGCCTAAGTCATTTGGCGTGTATTTTTTGGCGTTTTCAGCGTCTTTTGCTTCTTGCAGTTTATCGTTTAATTCGTTTAATTTAGTTTGTGTTGAGTCTATGTTTGCTTGAACGCTTGCAGCTTTTTCTTCTTTTTTAGCTTGCACCGCTTCTTTTGCTGTTTCCCAAGCTTGCCTTGCGTCTTTTACTTCAGGGTGTTTCTTTTCGTATTCATCTTGAAGTTCTTTGAGCTCTGTGTTTAATTTTTCAAGGTCAGCGTCAAGAGTTTCTTTTTCTTGTTGCAAGTCCCCAAGCTTTTTTTCCTCTTCTTGGAGTTTTGAGCTTGCTTCGTTTTCTGCTTGAATTGCAGCTTGAAGGTCTGCTTGCGCTGCGCTTAATTTTTCTTTAGTGTCTTCAGAATCTGAACCTTGAAGTGCGTTAACTAAGTCTTGTAAGTTATTTTTGTTGTTTGTTGCGTTTTTGAGAGCGGATTCAGCTGATGAAATTGCGCTTTCTTGGTTTGAAATTTCTGTTGATTTTGCGTCAACTTCGCCCTGCTTGCTGTCAACTTCGTTCTTTTTAGAGTCAATCTTATCAGGAGTTACACCGCCAAGTTTCCCTTCTAAAAAGCCCTTGCTTTCATCCATTTGCTTTTTATATTCTTCGTAAGCTTCTTGTTCTGCTTCTTTAAGGGCTGCAATTTCAGAGTCTGAACCATCATTAATTGCGGCAAGTTCTGCTTTGTAGCCGTCAAGTTCGCTTGTTGTGGTGTCAATTTCTGCTTGAATTTCGTCAACAGACATTCCTTCGTCTACATTGGTGTCGGCGGTTTTGCTTGCACTGCCTGCGCCGGAGCTGCCGCTCACGCCTGAACCTCCGCCTACACCTGACGAGCCTCCTGCTCCGGACGCTCCGCCAGCGCCTGACGAGCCTCCTGCGCTTTGAGCTTCTTCAGCTTCTGTGTTTGCTTTTGCAGCTTCTTTGGCCTTTTCTGCTTCTTTAGCTTTTTCGGCTTCTTTAGTTTCTTCTTTTTCTGCTATTTTTGCAATGAAGTCTTTTGCACTTTGAAGAATGTCTTGGAAAGAAAGGTTGCTTGAGTCTTCGTCAACGCCGCTAATTTCTTTGCAAAAATCTTTAATTTCGCTGATATCAATTTTGCCATCGCCGCTTGTGTCTAATTTTTCTTTTAATTTTTCGTTTGACACAAGTTCGTTTAAGGCGTCAAGGACTATATCTGTGCTCCCATCAGCGTTAACAAGTTTATCATCTTTAAATTGGAGTTCGTCAATGTCTTCAATTTTTTTCGTCGCGTCGTCCATAACAAATTCAGTGTTCGAGCCAAGATATTTTTCAAATGCGTCAATATCGTCAAATGCGTTTACATTCTCGAAATCCACGTTGTTTTTGGCAGTTTCATCGCCACTGCTGTTTGTTTTTAAAAATTCTTTAAACCCCGCTTTAATTTTGTCAAATTCCATATTATCAATCCTTTCTAATACACGTTTTTCTTATACGGCATTTTTTTATAAATATTTAGAATATACCGAGTATATATTTACAAATGTTAACAAAATTCCAAAATTTGAAATTTTTGCATAAATATATACTTTATATATACGTATACAATTTGAGGATTTCCATGGGTATTTTTAATTCTATTTCAAATGTCGCCAAGTACAATAAAGATTTAACAAGGTGCGAACAGGAAAACAATGATAAAAAAGAACAAAGAAAAGCTTATCTGCAGCTTCATCCTGCAACTCAAGATGAGCTTGAGCTTGCTAAATCTCGCGGCAAAGTTGTAATTGATATTATAAACGACATGGACCAACACTCTGAAGACATTGCTGAAAATGTCGAAGAGTTTGTTTCTCAGCCAATGGAAGCATTTGGGCCTTTTGTTGGTCTTGCGCTTGGCTCGGTTATTTCTTATTTTACATTGTTTAAAAAAATGAACAGCTCTTTTAAAAACATTACAAATCGCAAAAACCCTGTCGTGCAAGAAATGCGTCAGTTTTTATCTGATAATTATACTGATATTAAAAATAGTGTTAAATTTGGTTTTGCCGATGATTTTGCAAGTGTTTTAGGTGATTCTCATAAAATTAAAAAAATTGCCAAGAAATCAACAAATCCTGAACTTAAAAAAGCTGCGAGCGAATTGTTTAAAAAAGTATCCAAAGATTATAAAAACGTAAAACGTTTTGGCGCTTTTGGCGTTGCGTTGGTTGGTGCTCTCGGGGTTGCAGGTTTTATTGGTGGCGTGCTTGGAGGGACCGCACTGCAAGTGAAATCTTCGAGAATTGCAAGATGGCAATCCAGAGAAAAATTAAAAGACGCTAAATATTTTGTTGAATACAATGATGAACAAATCGCTCAAGCTAAAGAAAAATTGCAAAACAAGAAACAAAAAAAATTCGGCTTGTTTAATAAGAAAAACAAAAAGGATAATACTTCTTTAATCAAGCTTTTAAAGGACAATAAAAAATACAATGAATGGAAGAAAAACGATAAAGATGACTCTAAGATGGTTCAAGGTGAATTATCTAATGAAGATTTAATTCAAGCTAAAAAAGATAAAGAATATATCCAAAGAATTACAAGAGAAATTAATAATAAAGCTGAAGACTATTCGGAAAATATGGAAGTTGCAGCAGGTGTTATTATTGGTGGTTCCCCAATTTTAGGCTGGCTTGTTTCTAAACCTATTAATTGGATTGCAGAAAAAACAGGGTTTGTGCAAAAGATATTTAGCAAAAGATATGATAAATTGCTATCCGCAAAAAGTAACGAAACAAAAGAAGCGGTTAAAAGCGTGATTGATAACCTTAACAATTCCAATAAAGATGCTGGATTGATAAATAACTTTAAAAATCTTACAGGCGGCTTAGATGGAATTGGTGAGCTTTTTGGCCCAAGCGGTCACGCAATGGCAGAAAATGGAGGCAATTTAGTTAAAAATGTTTGCGCCAAAGCTCTTGATATGACTTCTGTTTTGTCAAAAATCAAAGGCGGAAGAGGATTTTTGCTTAAAGCGCTTATAATTCCTGCGACATCCATTGCGGGCATGGTTTTAGGTTTGAAACTTCAAAAATCTGCAGCAAGGGCGGGCAGATACGTTGCAAAACGTGAAATTGAAAAAGACCCTGCAAACTTTATCGGCTTAACTGACGAAGAGCTTAAAGAAGTTTCACATGTTAAAGGCAAAAAAGAATCTTTAGGCAAAAGATTTGTTAATTATATTGCTTTTATTCCAAAAACTGTGGTTGAATTTTTCCAATACAAAAAATATACAAAAACTGAAGCAAAACAAAATGCTAAATTGCTTGAAGAATTAACCAAGCTTGATGTTACGGATAAGCAGCTTGCTGATGCTAAAAATCTTCAACGTAAAATGTTTAATACATTTGAAAAAGTTGACGAAGGTTCGCAACAATATTCTGAATCAATGGAAGCTGCAAATACAATGTTGAAGCCAATTTTGCAATATGGTTCTATGATTTCATTAATCGGAATTCCTGCTCTTGCATTAGGTATTGCAGCAAAACGCGGCAAATTAAATTTAGTTGATATAACAAATTCTGTGTCAGGTTTTCTTGGAAAACACACGAAATTTTTAAAAGGCAAAACCGTATCAAAATATTCAGATTCTGTTTCTAAAAAAATATCTAGCGTGACAAAAGGTGTTGCATTGAACACAGATGAAACTAAGTTAAATCAACTTCTTTCAAAAATTACTAACAACACCAAAGAAACAACTCTTCAAGATGTTGCGGATATTCTTGATAATAATACCTTTAGAGAAAAATGGTCTAAAAAACTCTGCAAAAAATTTGGAAAAATGGCAGGTGCTCCAGACTTTGTGAATGAAGCTGACATTGTTTCAAAATTGGATGATTTGAAAGAAATTATTGAAAAATCCGGTCTTGATAAAGCTACGAAATTGCAAGATTGTAAACTTGCAGGCATAAACGAAAGATTGGGTATTATCGACGATATTTTTGCTGCTGATAATCTTAAAAAGTTTTTAGACGATAAAAAGGAAGGAGTTTTTAAAGAATTCAGTGATGACTCTAAAAGTGTTTTAAAACTTGTTATTAATAGTTTGAAAAAAGAATTAAAAAATGCAAAACCTGACGAATGGAAGCAAGTGATTAGCGATGTTCCTTTTGCCAGCGACAAAATAATGCCTGTGCTTGAAAAATATGGCAAAGATAATTTGACAAGCTCGAAATTACTATCGATTTTGGAAAATTTTGAAAAAATTATGAGCAATCTTCCAAAAGAACAAGCTGATAAAATCATGAACACGGCAATTGTACTAATTCAAGAAGATCCTGTTAAGTTTGCAAAAGCGGTTTCAAACAAGGCACAATTAATTGATATGTTTAGAACAAAAGGCGTGACAATTGCGATGGTAACTGTTCCTGCCGCTTGGACCGGTTTTAATTTCTTAATGACTTATACGCTCGAGTCTGTACTTGCTTCAATGGAAAAAAGAGCCGGAAGATTAGGTGTTATGAAGGGGCTTGACGAACTTGAAGACGCAAGATATTATGCAAATGAAAACGCGGATAATCAAAATGCAAAAGAATTAAAAATTAAGCCGGCTCAAGTGTAATTAGATAGCTTGCCTTTTGCGGCACTTATTACCTATATTTAATTTTTTTATTGCGCATTTTGTTTGCAATGTCCATCATATTTGGCATTTTGCCGTTTTTTAAGCCCGAGAACATACTCATCATATTGCGCATATCATTAAATTGGCTAATCATCGCGTTGAATTCTTTAAGCTCAACGCCTGCGCCAGAAGCTATTCTTTGTTTTCTTGAAGCATTTAGTAAATCTGGGTTTTCGCGCTCTGCGGGCGTCATTGAAGATATTATTACTTCAAATTTTTTGAAATGTTTTTCGCCTTCGTGGCTTATCATTTCTTTATCTTCTGTTTTTAAACCCTTAATTGGAAGCATGTTAAAAATGCCCGAGAAAGAACCCAGTATTTTGAATTGTTTTTGCATTCTTAAAAAATCATTGAAACTGAATTTGTTTTTTAAAATGCTTTCTTCGATTTTTTTGGCTTCTTTTAGGTCAATATTTTCTTTTGCTTTTTCAACAAACGTTACAATGTCGCCCATACCAAGTATTCTTGAGGCAATTCTTTCTGGGTGAAAATCGTCAAGCGGTTCAATTTTTTCGCCCAAACCAATAAGTTTAATCGGCTTACCTGTGGAATGAACAATACTTAGCGCACAACCACCGCGAGTGTCACCATCAAGTTTTGTGAGGATTGTGCCCGTAATTCCTAATTGTTCATCAAAGTTTTTGGCAACATTGATTGCTTCTTGCCCTGTCATAGAGTCAATTACAAGCAATTTTTCGTCTAACTTTATTGTGTTTGAGATGAGCATAAGCTCTGCCATCATTTCATTATCAATTTGAAGCCTGCCTGCTGTATCTATGATGATTGGGTTTGCGCCAATTTCTTTTGCGTAATCAACCCCGCGGCGCACAATATTTAAAACATTTTTTTCGTTTTCGTCTTTAAAGATTGCAACATCAATTGAATTTGCGAGCGTTGCAAGTTGCGTGATTGCAGCCGGCCTATAAACGTCTGCCGCAATTAAAAGCGGGTTTTTGCCTTGTTTTTTAAATTTTAGTGCAAGCTTTGCGCTTGAGGTTGTTTTCCCTGAACCTTGAAGCCCTAACATCATAATAATTGACGGGTTTGAAGTTAGGTTCAAAGGCGCATTTTCTTTCCCCAAAAGTTCAACAAGTTTGTCATGCACAATTTTAACAAGCATTTCAGAAGGCTTAACGGAGCGGATAACATTTTGGCCTTCCGCCTCTTCTTTTACTGAATGAATGAAAGATTTAACGGTTAAAAGCGAAACATCGGCAGATAAAAGCGCGCGCCTGATTTCTCTCAAGGCGTCTTGCATATTTTCTTCTGTGAGCGTTGCTTGCCCGCGTGCTGAAGTTATTATATCTTGTAGTTTTTCTGATAATTCTTGAAACATAATTGATATTATACAACAAAATTATTTAATTGCTTATTTGCATATTGTATTGTATGATTGTGGGGTATGAAAAAGCCAAAAATCAGCGTAATTATGCCTGTTTACAATACTCCATGCGAGTATTTAGTTGAGGCTGTTCAGAGTGTTCTAAAACAAACTTATAAAGAATTTGAGTTAATTATTATTGATGATGGTTCAAATTCAAAAACAAAAGCTGTTTTGAAGTCTTTTAATGATAATCGAATTGTGCTTTTGACGAACGAAAAAAATATGGGGCTTGTCTACACAAGAAATTGTGGGCTTGAAGCTGCGGAAGGCGAATATATTGCTTGTATGGATTCCGATGATGTTGCGCTTCCTCATCGTTTTAAAAAGCAAGTTGAGTTTTTGGAAAATAACCCCGAAATTGGCGTTTTGGGAACTGCTTTTTCTATTTTTGGTAAGCAAGAAGAAGATGTTTTTCCGCCAACAGATGACAAAGAAATTAGAAAAAGAATAATCCTTTGTGATTGCCCTCTTGCTAACCCAAGCGTTATGATGAGAGCGAGTGTTTTAAATGGCGTGCACTATGATAATGAGTATCCATGCGCAGAGGACTTGGCTTTTTGGTGTTCGCTTTTAGATAAAACTAAATTTGCAAATTTGCCTGAAATTTTGCTTAATTATCGCTGGTTTAACGGGAATACTTCAAAAACACATACGAATGTTCAAAGTTTGTGCGCGCAAAAGCTTATGTTTTTAAATTTAGGAAAATATTACGGCAAAAATGTTGACGTTCAAATTGAAATTCTTGAAAAAATAAAATCCGGCAAGAAAATTTCTGCAGCTGAATTTAAAAAATTGTTTGAATTTTCAGAGATTGCTGAACTTAACCGCAGATTTGTTAAAACCGCAAGAAAACACTGTGGCAACTTGTTTGTGAAGCTTGGTATTATTGCCTAGCTTGCTTTACTATTGTGGGTTTTGTGATATAATTTTTTTATGAAAATTGGTATTTTATATATTGCAACGGGTAGATATATTTGCTTTTGGGAAGAATTTTATAAAACTGCTAAGCAATTTTTGTTTAAAAATCACGAAGTGCATTTTTTTGTTATGACTGATTCTGAAAGCATTTTTGGCGAAGAAGACAGTTTTGTTCACAGGTGCTATTTCAAGCCTTTTGGCTGGCCGGATAGCGTTATGAAAAAATTCGAAACGCTTTTATCAGTCAAAGAACAAGCCATTTTAATGGACTATGTTTTTTACTTTAATGCAAATATGAAATTTGTTGCTCCTGTCGGAGATGAAATTTTACCTAAAGAAGAAAACGGCTATCTTGCAATTTGCCCTTGGGCCAATTATCTGGACAAAGACCCGAGCGAATTTCCAAACGATAGAAATGAAAAATCTTTGGCATACATTCCTTCTGATAAAGGAAAATATTATTTTATGGGCGGGCTTCATGGCGGCTGTGCAAGAGAATATTTTGATATGTGCGAGGTTTGTAATTCGTGGGCGCGTGAGGATTTTGCAAATGGCGTAATACCTGTTTGCCATGATGAAAGTTATGTTAATAAATTTTTCTTGGATAAAAATCCGCTCATCATTCCATCGAATTATTGCTTGCCTCAAAATTGGAAGATTAAAGGAGTGGGGGCGCCAATTGGTGTAATCCTTAAAAAACATCATTATAAATATGGCGGTCATGCGTATTTGAGAGGCGAAACAGATAAAAAAATCACCCCGATTAAATATTTTTTAAATAAACTTTTTAATTTGAATTTGAAATAGAGGTAATATGATAAAAAATCCTAAAAAACAAACAATAGCTGTTGTTATAAACACCCTGAACGCTGAGAGAATTTTTGATAAATGCCTTGATAGCGTGACTTGGGCTGATGAAATTATTGTTTGTGATATGTATAGTGATGATAAAACCGTTGAAATTGCGCATAAATATGGCGCCAAAGTTTATTTTCACCAAAGATGTAACGGCTGCCCAGAGCCTGCAAGAAATTTTGCCGGTTCTAAA
The DNA here is from genome assembly GCA_964570895.1 of uncultured Gammaproteobacteria bacterium. Classification (GTDB taxonomy): domain Bacteria; phylum Cyanobacteriota; class Vampirovibrionia; order Gastranaerophilales; family Gastranaerophilaceae; genus RGIG1918. The sequence continues at coordinate 221,004 of CAZMZD010000001.1, read as the reverse complement.
GTTACTTCCGATTGGACTTTAGTTCTTGATGCAGACGAGCTTGTTTCCGATAGCTTGCGCGATTACTTGTTGGATTTTGTTAAAACCGCTCCTGATGATGTTTTGGCGCTTGAAATTCCAAGAGAAACATTTGCATTGGGCAAAAAACTAAAATGTATGTATCAGCATAAACTAAGAAGGTTTTGGAGAACGGGCACTTGCGAATGGAAAGGACATGTGCACAACATTCCTGAACTTATTAAAGAAGGCAGGTCTGTTGAAGTTAAACATAAAAAAGCAGGGCTTGCAATTCAACACTATCACATTGAATCTATTGAATCATACCTTGAGAAAACAAACAGATACACAACGCTTGAAATGGAAAGATTTATTGATAAAAAAACTAAGTTTTCTTTGTTTAGGTTGCTTGTAAGGCCTCTGTTTGAGTTCTTTAAGTTTTATATTCTAAAATTAGGTTTCACCGATGGCATTGAGGGCTTTATTATTTGTTCTATGAATGCGAATTACAAATTTATTCAGCTTGCAAAGCTATACGAAATGCGCCATAAAGAAAAAAATCCTGATTTAATTTACTAAATTTTACAATTGTAGCACTATAAAAAAATACAATACATGGTATAATTATAATATGAATGGTATCACGAAGTTTTTAATTTTATCGATTATTTGCTTTGTTGTTTCGCCTGCTTTGTGCGGCTGCCAGGCGCGCGATGAAAATCTTATAAAATGGCAACCGAGCACCGCTCGTGCAAATTTTTTCCAAACTACAAAAAAACAAGGAACATCAGTTACAAAAGCCGGCAATGGGGTTATTATCATTAAAGACAATTCCGTTGTAAATAAGGCAGGGGTGGATTTTGGCGATATGCGAATGCCTGAAGCAAATGTTGGAAACATTCGTTTTGACGCTGAACATTTTAAAACCAGATATTGAAAAAATATTATGTTTGTCGTAGACTCTTTATACAGTTAATTAAGTCTTTAGGGGATATTAATCTATTATGAAATATAAAAACGGCTCTTTAGAAAGTTCTATTTTGAATGTGTTATGGGATTTGGAAAAAAGAGGTAGCTACAAAAATTCTGTTAAAGATGTTTTTGATACTTTAGCTGAAAATCCTGACAGCGCGCGCGCTTACACAACAATTAAAACTGTTATGGATAGGCTTTTTGAAAAAGAATTATTATTGAGAATTAAGCAAGGCAAAAAGTTTTATTACAGAACCGCTGCTTCAAGTTCTGAAATTATCAGAGAATCGCTTGAAAAAATTGCTTATCAATATTGTAATGGCGATATGACAAAACTTATTCACCATGCTCAAGATATTTGCGAAAACCGCTCCGCTCTTGCATAAAAGGCAATTTTTATGGTGAATAAATTAAGAGTTTTTGTGGCTAGATTAATCAGGCAAGTTCTTGTGGAAAAAATTTCTGTGTCTGTGGCGCTTAAAAACTTTCCAAATAACTACGCGGTGGACGAAAGTTTAGATACAGCTTTTCATGCACTTGTTCACTATGAAGCGGATGAAGATTTAAGAAGGCGCGACGCCCTGTATCGCGAAGAGCAAGACGAATATTTGCAATATCTTGCAGAGGTTTTAGAGCGCGGTGAAGATGTTGCGCTAAACATTATTGGTGAATATAAAAAATATTATTCTGAAGCGCCAATTTATAAAGATGTTAACGATAAATACAAATTTTCAAAGCTTTTTAAGTTTATAAATATAAGGCGCGATTGATTTTTGGCGCTTTTTGAAATTTTAATTGGGCGCAAATTACAATAGCGCGTGGTTGATTTACCCGTTTATAGAGTGATAAACCTCTTTTAAGCGCACTTTTGACACATGTGTGTAGAGTTGAGTGGTCACAATGCTGGAGTGCCCCAAAAGTTCTTGCACGACCCTTAAATCAGCCCCGCGCTCGAGCAAGTGAGTTGCAAAAGTGTGCCGTATTGTGTGCGGCGAAATTTGCTTATGGAGGGTTTTCCCTAGTTCGTTTATAAAAGTGTAAATATATTGCCTTGAAACGCCGGCCCCTTGCTGGTTTATAAAAAGCCTGTCTTTGTGCTTCGCGTGAGCGTTATTGAGCAAAATTCTGTTCCTTTCAATAAGCCATTTTTTAAGCGCGCTTTTTGCTTTTTTCCCAATCGGGATAAGCCTTTCTTTAGAGCCCTTTCCTTTTGTTTTCAAAATTCCTGTTGTAAGGTTTAAATTTTGCACTTCAAGCCCTGCAAGCTCTGAAACGCGCACGCCTGTTGCATATAAAAGCTCAAATAATGCGAGGTGAAATGTGTCTAAATTTTCCCTTAAAAGCGCTTCAATTTCATCTAAAGTTAGAACTTTTGGCAATTTTTTTGGAATTTTTGGAGGGGTGATGTCTAAAATTGGGTTGTTTTTAACTTTTTCGCACGCGTTTAAATATTTCCAAAAACCTTTGAGCGAAGCTATTTTTCTAACTATTGAAGACGATTTTTTATCTAAAACGGATAAATGCTTAATATATGCACTCACGTCTTGCCTTGTCACGGTTTTGATGTCATTTTTATTGTTTGCACACAGGAAATCGTAAAATGAAATTATATCATTTCTGTACGCGTTTATCGTGTTTTGGCTAAGCCCTTTTTCAAGTTCGACAAACTCTATGTAATCTGACAAAAATTCGCTAAACATGAGCTTATTTTATCATTTTTTTATAATTTTGTGTCTTTTTTTATACAAAATAACGAAAAATATAACAATTACAACCGTGCAAGCAAGAATGACAAGCTCGAGATTTTCTTTGATTTGCTCGCCAAGAAGCATAAGCACGATGCTTACAATGAAAAACCGCATTCCGCGCCCAATGAATGACGCTGCCATAAATGCAAAGAAATTCATGTTTAAAATTCCGCTTGCAATTGTGAAAACTTTGTAAGGTATTGGGGTGAAAGCAGCGAGAAACACCGCCATTGCACCATATTCATTATATAATTTTTCAACTTGAAGAAAGTTTTGATTTGCTTTTTCTTTGTCTTTTGCAAACATTCCAATAAGCCAATTAAATGCAGGCCTTCCGCCAAATTTCCCTATAACCCAGCCAATTCCGCCGCCAAGCGCGCTTGCAATTGTGCAGATAAGCGCGTAATAGAGGGCACGTTCTGGCTTTGCCAAATCCATTGCGATTAGCAAAAAATCAGGTGGCGGAACAAGAAAAAAACTCTCTATGAAAGAATTTAGGGCAAGCCCCCAAACCCCGCTTTGCGTGAAATATTCTGTCATTTGTGTAAAAATATGCATTTTAATCCCTATCGTATCTTACATATGACGGCGGTTTTACAACAATTCTCACAACTATTGTTTCGTCGTAATCAAAACCTGTGACATCAAGCGCGGCAACTATTTTGTCATACGTAACACGGCATGCGCCCCTTATTTTGCCATCTGTTGTAAATGCCTGATCTTTTTTGTTTATCGGATTTGTGTATTTTTGGTTAAATTCTTGAACCAAATTTTCGGCTGTTGATTTTATGTTAATTTTCTTGTTTGCATTATATTTTGCAAGTATTGCGTTTGAATACGCAGTGCAATTTTCAGTGATTATTTTTGCTTTTTTCTCGTTTGTATATTTTTCAATTTTAGGCGTAATATAGAGCACGCCAAGAATTATGCAAAGTAGCATAAGAAAAAATGAAGATTTTTTAAAAATTACCACATCTACCTCTCAATCACCAAGAAAGACTTAACTTTTCTTCCTTCTTTGCCTTCTGAAATTATTTGAACGTCGTCTGTTATAATGCTTGTTGAGCCGCCGCCATCAAGCGCGAGAGCCTGCTTGAATTTGTGTTGTTTTGCAAATTGGTGCAATTCTTCGCCGCTCATTTTTTTGCTCATCGTAAATGCGATTATGTACAAATATTTTCCTTTAGTTGCAACAAGCGTTCTTGGGCGCCTTTTGGTCATATCGCAAGAATCAAATGTAATTTGGCCTTCGTCATCCTTTTTAACAAACCCTTCTTCAACACTTGTGTATTTTGGGTATACCATAGGGCCTGCTTGAAGAGAATGTTTTAAGAAAATTTTATCGGCGTCCGGCATAAAATGCGGCGCGATTTTAAACGTAAATTTACCTTTTTCAACTTCAAATATTCTAAGTTCAGACCTGTTTACGACTTGTTTAAATCTGCCTGAATTTTTAACGGCTGCCATTGTTTTGTTGTTGTTAAACGGGCTGTTAACAATTTTTCCGTCAATTATAACAAAAGAAATTTCGCCGCCTGTTTCGCGGTCAAAAAAACCGCCATTTGCAACAAGCTCGTAATTTCCCGTGTTATATAAATCTTTTGCCGTTATTAGCTCATTTGATACGTAAGGTTTAATTTTTGAGCCAAGTTTTTTTGTGTCTATTTTATAGATGTGCACACCTTCTTCTTTGTGAATGTAATCTATCCCATCAAGCGCAAAAGCTGGAGTTATAAGCGAAAATATTGCAAAAAATGTGAATAAAATTTTCTTCATATTACAAATCCTTTTGTTTTTTTACAATAAATATTGCTGCGATAAATACAAAAATAGGGAACGAGGCACATATAAAAGGCGGCAGAATGCTTTTTTCTGCAAGAACGCCAAATGCCGGTAGTGTTATATAATATCCAAAAAGAAGCCCCGCGGCAATTGTGAAACCGACTAATCTCACGCTTCTTGGCGGCGCATAACCTAAAAGCGCACCAAGGATTGCAAATAAAATGCAGGTGAAGGGGTGGAAAAACCTTTGGTAGAGCTTGGAAAGGTTAAAATTAAACTCGTCTGAAAAATCTTTTTTCTTAAGTAATTTTATGTATTTTACAAGCCCAAGGTTTGTGAAGGCTCTTTCTCTTTTTGTGCCGTAGTTCATAATGTTGTAAATGTCGTTTGCATCTTCTCCTTCAAGGATTTTGACATTTTTTACATCGGCTATTTTTTGATATACGCCGTGTTTATCGATTGAGTATTTTGTGACGGCAGGGAGAAGCCAATAATTTTCTTTTTTTAGAGCATGGTCTGCAATTAAAATATTGTCGAGGCTTACAATATCGCTGTATTCGTCTTTTTTAAAGTTTGTGACAATAACATTTTTTATGCCTGCGTGAGTATAGTTTGAAACGATAACACCCTGTTTTGCGGTTTCGTCGTCGTTTAATCTTAAATAAACAAAGTGAGTGTCGAAGTGGGAATTTTCGCCTGTTTTGGCACTTGCCCACGGAACAAGCTGGTCAACCGTATAGGCACAAAGTGCAAAATAAATTACCCCAAGGAAAATAACCGGCCTTAAAATCCTCATATACGAGAGCCCGCTACTTCTAAGAATTGCAAGTTCAGAGTCTTTTGAGAGTTTATCGAACGCAAAAAGCGACCCGACAAGAATTGAAATCGGCAAACATTGCGACAAAACCTTTGGCAGTTCGTAAAAAAGCTTCATCGAAGCTTGTGTTATTGTTGCCTCGTGGCTAAACACGTCTTTTACGGCGTCAACAAGTTTTTCGGGCGCAAGCCAAACGATAATAAACAAGAACAAAACCACAAAAGAAGCGGCTGCCACTTGTGAAAAAATAAATTTATCTAATAATTTTATATGTTTAGAGTTCAAAATCTTTTCCTAAATAAAATTGTTTTGCAATCGGGTCATTAGCTACTTCTTCACTTTTGCCTGAAACTTTAATTTTCCCATCAAATATGACGTAAGCTCTATCTGTAATACTAAGTGTTGCTTTTGGGTTGTGGTCCGTAATTAATATGCCGATATTTTTTTCTTTTGCAAGCTTATAGATATTATCTTTAATTTCGCCGATTGCGATAGGGTCAATACCTGTAAATGGTTCGTCAAGCAAAATAAAGCTTGGGCTTGCGGCAAGTGCTCTCGCAATTTCGACACGTCTGCGTTCACCACCGGATAATGAAACTGCTGTTGCATGTCTTAATTTTTTAACACCAAACTCTTCAAGCAGGCTTTCAAGCAAGTCTTCTTTTTCTTTGTTATTTAGCTTGCTGTTCATTTCAAGGACGAGTTTTAAGTTGTCTTCAACATTTAATTTTCTAAAAATTGAAGCTTCTTGCGGAAGATAGCCTATGCCATGCACCGCTCTTTCGTTCATCGGCATATTGGTTATTTCCATATCGTCTAGGAAAACATTGCCTTTTGTTGCTTTAACAAGCCCAACAATCATATAAAACGTGGTTGTTTTCCCTGCGCCATTTGGCCCTAACAGCCCAACGACTTCGCCTTGCGAAATATCAAAAGATACATCATTTACGACCGACCTTGAGCCGTAAACTTTTATTAAATTTTTTGCTGTTATTTTCATCTAAAACTCCTCGGTTTTAATTATATTATGAAATTTAATTTTATGCTATTATTTTAACTGAACATTTGAGAAGTATTATGAGTTTAGATAAATCAATTGAATTAATTTCAGAAAAAAAGTTTGAAGAGGCCAAAGAGATTTTGGAAAAATTAAGCTTGAAGGAACAAGGGAACCTTGAAGTTTTCAAGAACCTCGGGCTTTGCTATGTTAACCTTGAAGAGTTTGAGCTTGCGCTTAAAGCTTTTATGCAAGCAATTGCAATTAAATCTGATGACGCGACTTCATATTTTTACATTGCTACAATCCATGACAAATTAGAAGATTTTGATAATGCTGAAAAGTATTACAAAAAGGTTCTTGCAATTCGCCCAGAACATATTGATTCTTATAAAAACCTTGCGCTTTTGTCGTTTAGAAATAACGATTTTGACTCTGCGATTGAAATTTTAGATAGAGCGCTTGAAGTTGAACCTAACGATTTTGAGCTTCATTATATGCTTTCTTCTTGCTACATGACGCAGGATAAGCTTGATTTAGCAATTGATTGCTTAAATAAAGCTCATGTGCTTGAGCCAAAATCGCCTCAAATTATAAACTCTTTAGGCTCGTGTTATTTAAAATTGAAAGATTCAAAACGCGCCCTCGAATATTTTGAACAAGCATTTGAACTTGACCCGTATGACCCGATTGCGAACTTTAACATCGGTTTAATTTATGATGCAGAGGGTGACCATATTCGAGCTTTTAATTATTTTGAAGAAGCATATAAAAAGCTTCCGATTGAAAACATTTTGGCGTCTTACGCTAATTGTGCGTATTTGTGCAAAAAAATTCAACTTGCAGCGCAATTGTATTCAACGCTTGTTGCAATCAGACCTGATGTTATTAAATATCAAAGAAATTTAATGCTCGTGCTTGAATTATTGCATGACTATAAAAATGCATTAATTATTGCGGATAAGCTTTTTAAACTGAACCCAAAAGATGACGTTTTGCTTCGCAAACTCGCAACATTCCAAAGATGTGTCGGCAATTTTGAAGAGGCAATTAAAACTCTTCAAATCCTTATGAGAAAAGGGAAAATTGACACTGACATTTATTGGGAACTCGGTGTTTGCTACATAAGGCTTGACGAAAAAGACGCAGCACTTAATGCATTCAAAAATGCAATAAAACTTGCGCCGGATAACGCGATAGCGCATAAGGATTTAGCGATTTTATATTTAAGGTTAAATCTTCTTGATTGGGCGGAAGATGAAATTTCTCAAGCACTTAAGCTTGAGCCGGATAATTTCGAAATTAATTTTGGTGCCGGCGTTTTGTATTTCACGATTGGAAAATATGAGCTTGCGGATAAATATTTTGCCCACATTGCAAATTGTGCGGAAGTCGATTCAATATTTAATGCTTCCTATGCTCAAAATTTGCTTTCTCTCGGGCAAGTTGAACCCGCTGTTTTGCTCTTTAAAAAGGCATTATCGGCTGACCCTAAATGTGAAATTGCGCTTTATGAGCTTGCTAAGTATTATTATGGCGCGAAAAAATATTCGCCTGCTGCAAATTTAGTTCAAGAGCTTCTTATGATAAAATCTGACCCTGAATATGAATATTTGCAGGCAAAAATTGATATGGCGACAAAAAAATACAAAAAAGCCATATTACAACTTTTAAAACTTACGGAATTGTATCCTCAAAATCATTTAATATTGCTTGATTTGGCGACTTCATATTATAAAACAGATGATTTTGAAAATGCAAAAAAATATATCAAAGCTTCGCTTTCAATTTATCCTGATTTTGAAGACGGCTTGAAATTGCTTAAAAAATTGGAGAACAAAAATGACAAATAAAGTGATTATGTCCGGTATGCGCCCAACCGGAAAACTCCATCTTGGGCACTATCTTGGTGTTTTAACCAATTGGAAAAAGCTTCAAGAAGAATATGACTGCTATTTTTCAATTGCAAATTGGCATGCTCTGACGACTAATTACAACAATGTATCGAACCTTGAAACAAATGTTTACGAGGTTCTTATGGATTGGCTTGCAGCGGGGATTGACCCTAATAAATCAGTAATATTTTTACAATCTATGCTTCCTGAAGTTGCAAGGCTGCATGTGTATTTGAGCATGATGACCCCGCATAATTGGGTTGAGCGCGACCCTACCTTAAAAGATATGGTGAAAATTATTAAATCTAAAGAAGGGCAAATCGAAGCGACTTACGGGCTTATCGGCTATCCTGTGCTTATGTGCGCTGATATTATGAGTTTGAATGCTGATTATGTGCCTGTTGGAAAGGATCAGCTTCCGCATATTGAAATTGCGCGCGATATTATTCGCCGTTTTAATAATATGTATGGAACCGATTTTACTGAACCAAAAGGGCTTTTGAATGAAGTTAAACTTCTTGCAGGGCTTGACGGAAATAAAATGGGTAAAAGTTTTAATAATGATATTAAACTTTCTGATACCCCTGAAGAAACTGCAAAGAAAATTATGACGGGCATTACGGATAGAAACAGAATTAGAAAAGACGATAAAGGCGACCCGAATAATTGCGAAGTTATTTATAAATATTGGGAAATTTTTGCAAGTGATAATCCTAAATTGCAAGAAATTAATGACGCATGCAGGGGTGCTGAAATTGGCTGTATGCAATGCAAAAGAATGCTTGCGGAATATGTTAACAACGCTCTTGCGCCAATTCGCGACAGACGACGTGATTATGAAAAAAATCCTGCAATTTTAAAAGATATTTTAACGGATGGCGCGTGTCGTGCGCATGAACGTGCAAAACTTGTTTTGGATAAAGTGGAACTTGCAATCAAGTCATACTAATTTCTTTACATTTTTGCTAATTTCGCGCCAATAATTTAGAATAATTGTATGTATAAATATTTGCCAAAGGGTATTCCTTACTTGTTTTTAATTCCGGCATTTGTGTTTCTTGTCGTGTTTTTTTTCATACCCTTTTTTCAAACAATTCAAATAAGCTTTCAGGATTTTTCAGATATTTATAGCCCGCATTATATCGGGTTTGAAAATTATAAAGCGCTTTTTGCTCAAAAATCTTTCGTGAGCTCAATTGCAAATACATTTTGGTTTATGATTTTATGTGTGCCTTTTTTGGTTATTTTTCCGCTTTTTTTGGCAATCTTAATTAACCAAAAAATTAGGGGCACTACGCTTTATAAACTTTTGATTTATATTCCTGTTGTTATTTCAATTGTTGTTGTGGCTATTGCTTTTAAATGGCTTTATGCCGAGGGCGGTCTTTTAAATTATTTCTTGTCATTGTTTAACTTGCCTGCTCTTGGCTGGCTTACAGACCCTAAGATTGCGATGGTTTCAGTTGCGATTGTAACAATTTTCAAGGGTGTTGGCTATTATATGATGATTTATCTTTCGTCTTTAATTGGTGTGCCTCGTGATTTGTATGAACAGGCAGAAATTGATGGCGCAAGCGAGTTTCAAAAACATATGACTGTGACCGTGCCGCACCTAATGCCAACCATCGCTCTTGTTGCAACCATATCATCAATTTCCGCGCTTAAGGTTTTTGTCGAAATTTATGTTATGACGCGTGGCGGCCCGATGGATTCAACCAAAACGATTGTTTATTATATCTATGAACATGCGTTTGAAAAGCTTGATTTAGGCATTGCTTCAGCCGGCGCTGTTGTCCTTCTTGTCTTGACTTTAGCTTTTTCATTAATTAATTTATTTTGCTTCGAAAGGAAAAAATACGATTTATGAAACCTAGTTTCCTAAAAGGTTCTATAACTCATCTTATATTGATTTTGGTGTGCTTTTTGTCGCTTTTGCCGCTCATGTGGCTAACATCAACCGCATTTAAAGGCGCAGGCGAAAATATTTTTGCATATCCGCCAATTCTTTTTCCTGAAAATCCAACTTTTAAAAACTTTTCAGAGGTTTTAAAATATGTCCCAATTGTTGGCTACATTGTAAACAGCTTTATTGTGGCGGGCGTTACGGTTGTTTTGAATGTGATTTTATCGGCGCTTGCTGCTTATCCTCTTGCGAGGATGGAATTTAGGGGCAAAAAAATTAGCTTTTTCTTGATTTTGTCTACGATTATGGTGCCGTTTCAAGCGATAATGCTCCCTGTTTATATTATAACTTTAAAACTCGGTTTATCAGACACAAATGGTTATGTGGCGGGGTATTTAGGTATGATTTTACCTTTTGCTGTTAATGCTTTTGGGATTTTTCTTTTAAGACAAGCGTTTATTTCAATTCCGCGCGAGCTTGAAGAAAGCGCTTTTATAGACGGCTGTAATGTGCTTCAGATTTGGTTTAAAGTTTTACTTCCGCTTATCCTTCCTCAAATCACGGTTCTTGCAATATTTACGTTTATTGGCTCTTGGGGCGAATTTTTGTGGCCGAGTATTGTGCTCACAAAAGAAGCGCTTTTCACACTCCCTGTCGGTATAAATAACATGTCCGGCGTGTTTGCCTCGAACTATAGGCTTGTTGCGGCAGGCTCTATAATTTCAATAATCCCAATTATCGTATTTTTTATATCTCTTCAAAAATATTTTATTAAAGGCTCAAGCGAAGGGGCGGTCAAAGGTTAATTCGCCTTAGTGTTATTTCCTTTGTGCGCCTTACATTGCCTTAAACAGCTGTTATTATCATTTTGTGGCGGTTTGCGTAATCAATCATTTTTTCTTGTTCAACAATGATTGTCCTATCGGCTTCAAGAGCCAAAACATTTGCGCCATGTTTTTTCATAATTTTTAATGTTCTAAGCCCAACTGTTGGAATATCAAAGCGCATATCTTGTTCGGGTTTTGCAACTTTAACAACAATTGCGTTTTTCTTCCTTGCAAGCTTGCAGCCTCTAATAATGCATTTGTCTGTGCCTTCAATTGCTTCAACTGCGATAATCATTTTGTCTTTAACGACGACCGATTGCCCGATGTCAATCTTCCCTATTTCTTTTGCAATTTTAAAGCCATATTGAATGCTTTCCGTTTGTGCATCATTTGGCTGCAATTCAGTGAAATTGCCTTTTGAAACGATTAAATCTTTGATGAAAATTGTTTGGTCAAGAATTGTAATTCCGATTTTTTCAAGCTCATCAACTATCATAAGCATAATTGCATCATCATTTAATTTTGTTGCTTGCTTAAGCAAAGATATTGCCATAGGCTCGAGAATAGGCCTTTTAAGCAAAGTCATTTTTGAAACTTTGCCAAGGAAAGTCAATTGTTTTGCCTTATTGTCTTGCAAGAACTTTTTAATGCTGTTTAATTGCCCGCAGCCATACGAAACAACCGTGTCGCAGTATTTTTTAAGTTCTTTGTAATTATCTGAACTAAGGGATATCGCAAGAACCTTAAGCCCGTTGCTTTTTGCGTTTTTTGCCATTCTGACAGGTAATTGTCCATCGCCTGCGATTAAAAATTGTGTATTATCCAAAATTAAGTTTGACATTATAGTTCCATTTCTCCGCTATCTTCTGTGTTTATACTTGTTTTTACGTTTCCGTCTGCTCTAAAGCCTTTTGGGTTTAATATTAGGACAATTCTATCCGCTTCGATAGAGTTGGTTTTTTCCGTGATTTTAGAGCGCCCTGTGAAAATCACTTCGTTTGCTTTATTTGTTTTGTTATCCACAAGTAATTGCGCCTTTGGGCCTTTTGCAATGTAGTCTTTATATTCAATTGTAACATGACCTGCTGCAATCATAGATTTTGAGTAGCGGTTAACAACTTGCCTGTCCGCAACTGTGTAAACCCTTGTGCCGTCTTCAAAAACGACATCGGAAGTTGTGTTTCCGGAAATCACAAAATCGCCTCTTGCCATATTATAATCAAAATTGTTTCCTTTAACTATGCTTCCTTTTTCTTTGATAACAACATTTCCGCGAAGTTTTAAATCATTGATTTCACCGCCGTTATCAATTTTTGCTTCAGCATATTCAGAATATGTTTCAAGAGTATCGTATGTTATGACAACGCCGCCTTTTGCCTTCATTACTTTTGTGTTTGTGTCATATTCTTGCGTGTCTGATGTAACAACCACAACAGGTTGCCTGTCTTGCATTATAATTGATTGCGTGTTGCCTTGCGCGTAAAGTTTTTTATTTAAAAGTGATACTTTAATTATTTGTGACTTAATCTCATGTTTTTTGCTTCCTTTTTCTTGAAATGCGTATGGATTTTCAAGAAAAGTTGCAAGAGAAGGTTTTTTTGTTTTTGGGTCGAGGTCAAGTTTTGCACTTGGGCTTTTAACAATAACATCGCCAATTTGCACCTGTACGTCGCCCGAGAACAAGCCTTTATTTTTATCAATATCTAATTGTTGATGTTTTGCGCTAATGTCGATTTGCGCCGAATTAGCAAAAGGCGCAAACACAATCAAACTAAATATTGTTAATATTATTTTTTTCATTTTTTCTCCGCTATATTTTTGCTCTTTTCATACACTTCCGTAACCGAATTTCCTTCTATTTTGAAATGGGTCAAATCAGTGTTGAAATAAGCTCTTTCACTTGATGTAATTATATCATTATTTCTGTTAATTTTAACATTTCCTTGGGCTTTAATGTATTCGTCGTGCCCCTTCCAAATGAATTCGTCAGCGCGAACAGCAGAGCCTTCGCGGGCTACCACATATATGTTTCCTATCATGTGAATTTCTTTTGATTTTTCGTTATATCTGCCTTCGTCTGACCTGAAGCTCATTATTACTTCTTGGTTTTCGTCGTAAAAATTGCCGATTATGTCAACTAGGGTAACAGTGCCGTCCGAGCTTGAGTAGTAGCCCTTTTTGGCATACATTTCCCAATATTTTTTATGGTCTTTTGTTTCTGTTAAAAACAAGTTTTTTACTTCAAGCTTTTGGCTGCTCAAGCTTTCAGAACTTGTGGAACGTATATCTTTTGTGACCCACCAAGACCACACAAAGCATGATAAACATAAAATCATAACGGCTGAAAAAGCCAATATATATACGTTTTTCTTTTTCATACCAAAATTTTATCATAAAGATATTAAGTTTACATTAATATTTAACGTGAAGCCATATTTTAATGATATAATGTACTTCTCACACTTAATCAGGCTTGGTTTTATTAATTTTTGTTAATATTTTCATGAAAAAGGGCAACTTTTAATATTCACGATTGTTATAGAACCTTGTAAAAGAGTTTATTTCTGCATGGTTAAAATTAATCCCGTAAATATTAAAAATAATCAATCATTCAAAGGTAAGTTAGTAATTCCCGCAAGACTGTCGGATATGCTTACTAAATTGCCTGAAGTTATGAGCACACCTCAACAAAGAGTTATAATTGGCAGCAGTGCTCTCATTTTGCACCCGATAATTGATTTAAATAACACAAGAGTTGATGAAAGAACTCGCCAAACTTCTGCTTCGCGCTCTATGTCCAGAGCAATTGTGGGCACTGTTTCAGGCATTGCGGTTCGCGCTTTGTGTAATAATTTAGGTGATAAACTTGCAAAAAGCAAAAACCCTACTTTTACGATTGACGCAATTAAAACCGCTGACCACGCGCAAGTTAAAAGATACGGCGTTATTTTGGGCAGTATACTTTCTTTTCTTGCCCTTGCTGTAACAAACTTTATTTTTGACGTTCCCCTTATTAACAAGTATCAGAACTTGATTAATGAAAAAGTTTTTCATAACAAGCCAAATGATGAAGGAGGCTTGAATGAATAACAACATTTTTAAACGCGGATTAACGTATTTATATAACAGATTTGCCAAAGTTGATAACACTGCAGAGCTTATCAACTATGCTTCAACAGGGTGCATGATTCTTGCAAGTATTGCAAATTTAATTGGCATTTCAATTGATAAAAAAACATCAAAAAACGAAAAAATGTTTTTAATTCCACAAGAAGCAGCAGACGGCTTAACAAGCATTGCGCTTTATTTTGGGTTTTCTGAAGGAATGAGAAAAAGCGCTGCAAAACTAATGGATACCGAAAAAATTCAATTAAGAGGAATTGATTTAAAATCACCTAATTTTAAAAAAGGCAGAGAAGGCGTTTTAATTGTTGCTTCTTTGATTGGTTCTATCCTTGCAGGCAGTGTAATTACTCCGATTGTAAGAAATATAGTTGGTGCTCATGTTAGAAACGGCGTTGCAAAAAAAACAGGTAAAGAAGCGCCTAAAACTCCTGATTACATTGTTCACCCTATGCCAAAAGTTGAAAATGCGCAAAACTTGGCACATTTACACACAACGCCAATCAGAATGGACAGAATTCAATCCGGTTTAAGAGTATAATTTTTCTTTTACGTATTTCACCATTTCAAAATATTTTTGGGATAACTCCATCTCTGAAATGTGGAGTTTTTTAGCGATTTGCGCTTGTTTTAATTTTTTTATGTATTTTAAGTAAAAGATTTTTATGTAGTCTTTTGTTTCGTAAACCGTGCTTGCTTCCGTTAAAATGTCTAAAATCTTATTTGCGACATCTGCGGGCACTTTTTTTGTTTTGTTTGTTATTTTAGGGTCTTGCACGTGCTCATATAGTTTTTCAGGGTTAAGGGTCGGAAGTTCCTCGTGTTTTATGTCGAATGAAATTTTTTCTTCTGTATATAGCTCAAGTTCAGGCTCTTTATCCTCCGTTTCAAACGTATATTCAATTTTGAAAATATCTTCTTCATACGAGTTGTTTTGCGAGCTTGAATTTGCAACTTGCGGTTCCGCCTTGGCAAATGAAGTGTCTTTTTGATGTTTCGAAAGCACGGCTTCAGCGGTTTTATCTAAAAATTTTTCTAAAATAGTGTCGTCTGTTAGAGTACTTAAGAAAAGAGAAGCTTTTTTTGCAACAAGCGCAATAAGCTCATCTTGCTCAAGAGAGCGGGTTTGATATAGTTTAGACTTAACCAACGCTTTTTTTATTAAATCTTTTTGCTTGTTTGTGAGTTCCAATTTTCTTACCAATTTTTACACTTATATAATATCATAACTAGAAAAAATGTTATAATACATTATTGTCATATTTTTATCCTTGATGTAAACTATTTATAAGACATTGGGAGATTTTTATTAATATGAATAAGATTTTTGCAAAATTATTTATCGCATTAACTATGTTATTTGCTTTTAATTTATCAGCAAATGCGCTTGTGGTTAATGATATTACTGCAGATAATACACGCGCTCCGCAAATTAAGGCTATGCTTGAAGCTGGGCTTATGACCGTTGATTCTAACGGAAATTTCAATCCTAAGGGAACGATTGCTCGTCAAGATTTCCTTTCTGTTTTCTTGAACACTTGCAGGCTCCAAGTTTCAGACGCAGAACTTATGAACATGTTTAAAGACGTTTTTCCTTATATGAAAACATACGACGAAATTACGCTTGCAAATAATTACGGCATTGTTTTTGGTTATCCGGACAGCACTTTTAAGCCTAACGGACCTATCACAAAAAGCGAAGCAATCAGCTTAATTTCAAATATTTTTATTAAAAACTACGCAGATGATTCAATTTTGAATGTTTATTCTGATGCTGATAAAATTCCTTCTTGGGCTCGCTATTCTTATGTTAAAGCTGCAAATAACGGTTTTTTACCTGCTGATGGCGCGCTCAAGCCGAACGACTATTTAACTCGCGAAGAAGTTGCAAGTTTTATGACTGATGTTTTTGTTCATATCAATAGCAACTTTAAGACTTTCTCGTTTGGCAGAGATAAACAAAAAATCAAGGCAATGTTCCTTCAAGATGAAATTCTTGAAGTTTCACCAAAAGCGCTTGATAACGCTGTTAAATCTTATAACGTAAAAATGGTTGTTCAGCCGTATAACCTTGCGCCTGTTCATTTTGGGGCTGATTTTAATTCCTATAAAGCAGCAATCGGCGACAAAGTTGAATTTATATCAGAAGAAGATTTGGTTACAAATCAAGGTACGCTTGTTTACCCTAAAGGTACAACGATTGTGGGCACCGTTATTCAAAAAGAAAAGTCTAAATGGCTTGATAGAGAGCATAAATGCACGCTCGACATCGCAAAAATTATCACAGTTGATAATTTAGACATTAATTTTGAAGCAGCGCCTTATAGTGAAAATAAGAAATTATACCTTGTTAAAGGTGACAAAGAGGTTGCAAAAGATAGATTAGAAGCTGCAACTCGCGCTAAATACCTCTTGAATTTCAAAGATTTTGTTCGTCCGTCACTTAAATATAATGTTAAAAAAGGCGATAAAATCTACTTACTTTTAACAGGCGGGTTGGTTGTTAGAAATGTTGACCCTGAAATTGTTGACAACTCTGACCTATAATCAATTTAAAATATTTTTCAAAAAACTTAGTCGGTGCAAATCACAAGCACCGGCTTTTTTAATTGCTTCAATATGTTCTTTGGTTAAATAACCCTTGTTTTTCTTAAAATTATATTCAGGATATCTGTCTGATAATTTTTCCATATAACTATCTCTTGAAACTTTTGCAATAACGCTTGCAGCGGCAATTGAGGCAGATTTTGAATCGCCTTTGATTATTGTTTGTTGTTTATGTTCGAAGTTAGGAAGCCTTCTGTTGCCATCAACAAGCAAAATAAACTCTTTTGGTGCCATCTCTTCAATCACTTTTTCTGCACTTGTTTGCATTCCGATATAAACTGCCTGCAAAATATTGATTGTATCTATCGTTTTTGGTGCAATTTTCCCGACTTTGTAATATCCGCATTTTATCAAAATTTTAAAGAGCATTTTGCGCTTTGTTTCATTTAATTTTTTTGAATCATTTAGAATTTTAAGAGTTTCAAGCTCGTCAGGCGCCAAAAGTTCTTTGAAATTGCTTTTGAAAGAGTACGCGCAAACATACAAGTCCCCTGCTGCAGGGCCCCTGCCTGCCTCGTCTGCGCCAATTATTGTGCCAAATTTTCCTGACATTTCTTTGTCAAATTTAAACAGGGAGTTCATCTAGAATAAATTTTCCTATTTTGCATTGTCTAAAATTCACCAAAATAAACTTTGAAGTGCGCTCAATGTCTGCTTCTGCGCCTTTTTTAATCCAATTTCTGGCGAGAGCGACATTTTCAAGCGAAATTTCTTTATCTTTTAAATTGTAATATTCTCTTAATTTTTTCTCATCGATTTTGGTTAGAATTTTTAATAATTCTGTAGCGACAAATTCGTCGTCATACGAGTTTTCGCCAATTGAGCCAATTGTTGCGAGTTTTAAATTTACTTCAAGATCAGCTTGTAATGGCGGAATTATCCCTGGGGTGTCCAAAAGTTCGAGCTTCTCGTTAATTCTAACCCATTGTTGGTTTCTGGTGACGCCTGCTTTTTGCCCTGTTTTTGCTTTTGATGACTTTGTTAGTCTGTTTATAATTGTCGATTTTCCGACATTTGGCATACCTATAACAACGGTTCTGATTGCTCTTGGTAACAATCCCTTCTCTTTTCTTTTTTCAAGCATTTCAGAGGCAAGGAGGATGGTTTTGTTGATTATATCTTTAATATTGTTTGTGTTGCTGTTGGTCGAAACAACGGGGAGAGAATATTTTTCTCTGTAATAATTTTCCCATTTTTCAAGCTCATGTTTGTCAGCCAAATCTGATTTATTGAAAATTATAAGTCTAGGCTTGCCCTTTGTCAGCTTTTCGACTTCTTTGTATTTGCTTGAATAAGGCAACCTTGCGTCAATCACCTCAATTATGACATCAATTAAATTGAGCTTGTCTTTAAGCTCTCTCTGTGCCTTTGCGATGTGCCCTGGGTACCAATGAATGTTAGACATAAAAATTTCTTTTCTATTAAATAAAGCCCTCGTTAAAGGGCTTTAAAAACTTCTTATCTTTTTTCCATCTTCTCTTTAATACGAGTTGCTTTGCCTGAACGTTCTCTTAAGTAATAAAGTTTAGAACGGCGAACATCACCTCTTCTTAAAACTTCAATTCTTTCAACTCTTGGAGAGTAGAGCGAGAACACTCTTTCAACGCCAACGCCTTGGAAAGTTTTTCTAACTGTAATAGTTTTAGAAACACCTGAGCCGTGTTTTTTAATGATAGTGCCTTCGAAAGCCTGCGTACGTTCTTTGTTGCCTTCGATAATTCTTACATAAACTTTAACACTGTCACCTGTGTTTAATTCAGGAAGTTCACGACCTGTGTATTGTTTTTCTAATTCATCAATAATCGGATTCATTTTCTTATACCTTTAAATTTCTAGCAATTAAACATATCATACGCAAAACAAAAAACTTTTTCAAGGGGTATTTTAAATAATTATAATAAATTTTTAACCGCTTCTTCAATATTTTCTGATTTGTAGATATAATTTCCTGCAACAAGTGAATTTGCGCCGTAATTTTTGCAAATTTTTGCTGTTTTGTCGTTAATTCCGCCATCAACTTGCAAAATCAAATATTGATTATATTTTTCTTTATATTCTGCAAGTTTTATTAATTTTTCTGCGCAATCTTGCATGAAAGTTTGCCCGCCAAACCCGGGCTCTACAGTCATAACAAGCACTAAATCCAAGTCTTTAATATATTTTTTTATATCTTCTGCCGGTGTTGCGGGTTTTATTGAAAGCCCTGCTTTTGCGCCTTTTTCTTTTATATGTTTTATAAGTTCTGCCGTTTTGTCGCCTGCTGCTTCGACATGGAATGTGATTAAGTCTGAACCTGCGGAAATAAAGTCATCAACATATTTTTCAGGGTTTGTTATCATTAAATGGGTGTCTAAGAAAATATCTTCAATTTTTCTTAAAGATTTTACAACAGGCGCGCCGATTGTGATGTTTGGCACAAAATGTCCGTCCATTACGTCGAGGTGAAACCATTTAACGCCAAGCTTTTTGACTTTTCTTATTTCTTGTTCTAAGTTTGCAAAATCAGCAGATAGAATTGAAGGTGATATTATCATATTTTTGCCCCCTCGTCTTTTAATTTTTCAATTGCACATTTTGCAGCATATGTTTGTGCTTGTTTTTTGGTTTTGCCAGAGCCTGTGCCGAGTAAATTATTTTGCCACACAACCTCGTATGTAAAGGTTTTGTCGTGTGACTTGCCCGTTTCTTCTGTTAAAATATATTCTGGAAGCGTTGCGTCAATGCTTTGAGTGTATTCTTGAAGAAGCGCTTTGTAGTTTGAAGAGCGCGCAGTGCTTGCAATTTCTTCGATTTCTTCAGTGAAATTATCTAAGAAAAATTTTTCAGCTCGCACGTAACCGCCCTCAAGATGAATTGCACCAAGAAGCGCTTCAAAAACACAGGCAAGCACAATTTCTTTTGAATACGAAGAGTTTTTCATATCATCCGACATAAGGATTAAATCTTCATATTCAAGCTTTTCAGCGAGTTTTGCAAGAGTTTCGTCAGACACAACAGAGTTTCTTTTTTCAGTCAAAACTCCTTCGAGCTCTCTGTTGTATTTTTTGAAAAAGTAATTGCTGACTATAAGTTTTAGCACTGCATCGCCAAGAAATTCAAGCCTTTCGTACGACTCTCTTTTTTCTTGCACAAACGAAGGATGAGTGAAAACGGTGTTTAAAAGCCCGACCATCAAATGCGGCACACCTATTTTTTCGCTAAATTCGCATAGTGCTTTATTTCTAGCTGCCGAAATAAACATTTATAAACCCTTTTATGTAGTTAAACAGGTCGAAAAACAGGTTATTTCCGTGTGTAAAATAAACGAAGTAATAGTAAACGACAGGAGCTGAGAAAATGTAGCTGTCTGCTCTATCTAAAATGCCGCCATGGCCTGGGAGGATGTGGCTTGAGTCTTTAACGCCGGCATCTCTTTTGATGAGCGATTCGCTAAGGTCGCCAAGCTGCGCAAAGACAGTGATTAAAAGCCCTGAAATGATACATTGCAGTAATGTTAATTTTGTGTAAAATACGCCAAATAAACAAACAAATATGCTGAATAATGCGCCAAAAACTGCGCCTTCCACCGTTTTTTTAGGGCTAACTGTTGGGGCAAGTTTTGTTTTGCCAAATTTTGAACCAAAATAATATGCGCCAACATCGGTTGCAATGACTGCTAAAAAGGCGAATATTAAAAGGAACAAGCCTTCGTTTATTGATAATTTAAATGCGCCAACGCCTTGCATGCCAATTTGTCTGATTAAAAGCACGTGGGAAGTGAGCCATGCCGAATACATAATACCCAGCGTTGTGGTTGCAACGTTTGCAATGTAGGGCTGTCTGCCTTTAAATAACACTATTAAAAACGAGCCAATGATTGCAGCGCAAGTGAATAGCGGCAACATATCAAATCTGTGGAAAAAGATGAGCGACGTAAACGCTATTCCTGCAACGATTATGACCCCAAGGCTAGGGTGAAACCCTTTGTGTTGCAAAATAATTACATATTCTTTTGCCATTAAGCAGATGATAACTAGAACTAAGGCAAGGAGCGGGATTGCGCCCATAATAATGCACGCCATGCAAAAGACACCAACAATCCAACCTGTCAAAACCCTTCTTAATTTGTTTTGTTTTGGTGTTTCTTGTTGGTTTTCTTTTTCTATAATTCCATCTGCTGCGTTTTCAGGCATTATACTGTCATTACCTCTTTATCTTTCGCGCTAACTAATTCATCGATTGTTTTAATATAGCCATCTGAAATTTTTTGAATTTGCGCTTGAGCGTCTTTAATTGCGTCTTCAGGTATATTTTCAGATTTTTCAATTTTTTTAAGTTCGTCAAGCATGTCGCGTCTTACGTTTCTAACTGCAACTTTTGCGCTTTCGCCCATTGCTTTAACTTCTTTTGCAATTTCTTTTCTTCTGTCTTGTGTAAGTGGCGGGAATGAAAGCCTGATAACGGTTCCGTCGTTGTTAGGGGTGATACCGATTTCAGCTTTTGTGATTGCTTTTTCAATTTCTTTAATCATTGATTTGTCAAATGGTGAAACAATAAGCGTTGTGCCTTCAGACACTGAAATTTGCGCCATTTGGCTTAGCTTTGTTGGAGCTCCATAATAATCAACCAAAACTTTATCGAGAATGAGCGGATTAGCTCTTCCTGTGCGGATTGTAGCAAATTCTTTTTTCATTTGCGCAACGCATTTTTCTGATTTTTCTTTTCCTTGTGCGTAAATTGTATCTACCGGCATATTTATTCTCCTACTATTGTACCTATTTCTTTGTTTTGTAATATGTCAATTATGCTGTTTTCTTTTGCAAAATCAAACACTCTGATTGGCATTTTGTTGTCTTTGCAAAGTGAACATGCGGTTAAGTCCATAACTTTTAAATTGTTTTGAATAATT
This sequence comes from uncultured Gammaproteobacteria bacterium, assembly GCA_964570895.1. Classification (GTDB taxonomy): domain Bacteria; phylum Cyanobacteriota; class Vampirovibrionia; order Gastranaerophilales; family Gastranaerophilaceae; genus RGIG1918. Next base: position 199,448 of record CAZMZD010000001.1, on the reverse strand, counting down.
GTGTCGTATGAAATGTAATCAAGTTTTTTGGCGGTTTTATCAGTTCTTGGGTCAGCCGTATAAACGCCATCAACCCCGTTTTTCGCCATAAGAAGCGCTTGCGCGCCAATTTCAACGGAACGAAGCGCAGCAGCCGTGTCTGTTGTGAAAAATGGGTTTCCGGTGCCTGCTGCGAAAATAACGACTCTTTTCTTTTCTAGGTGTCTGATGGCTTTGAGCCTGATGTAAGGCTCTGCAACTTGATTTATTGTAAGCGCCGATTGAACCCTTACAGGTATTTTAAGCTGTGTTAATTTTGATTGAAGCGCCATTGCGTTCATAACCGTTGCAAGCATACCCATATAATCGCCTTGAGCGCGCGCCATTCCTAGCTTATCAGAGTTATTCATTCCTCTGAAAATGTTTCCGCCACCAACAACGATTGCAACTTCAGCGCCAAGGTCGTGCGCTTTTTTTATTTCGTTGCAAATAGTGGCAACAGGCGTTGGGTCAATTCCGAATGATTGCGAGCCAAGCAGGGCTTCTCCGCTAACTTTTAATAAAATCCGTTTATATTTTAAATTTTCCATACGTTAACTATATCAAAAAACAAATTTAATGTATAATGTTTTTATGAAATTTGTTAACAAAAACGCTAATGACTTGCTTTCAAAGGATTTTAATCTTTCAGCCCGCGCTGCTCAATCTGTAATAAATTTTAAAGATGTTAAGACATTTGAAGAACTTGTGCAAAACGAAGATTTTATTTTTGATTTTTTGAAAGATAAAATTGTTAAAAATTTAATTCGCGCGGTTAATCAAAATAATGTTCAAAATTGTTTCGAATTTATGAAAATTTATTCGTATTCTTTTTCAGACGCAGTTATTTCGCCACTTGTGAAATTTGCAAATGAAGATGTAACGGATATTATGCTTGAAAAATTTGAACATGGAACTGACTCTGAAAAGGCATATGCTGCGCTATATTTTGCACGCATTTTAGATCCGCTTGCGCTTCCCGTTGCAAAATCACACCTTGAAGCTGATTTTGAACCGCTCAAAATTAACTGTATTAAGCTTTTATTTGCTCATGGCGAACGCACGGAATATGATAACGCGATTTTGAAATTAAATTCATCTGACCCAGATATTTTATATTCCGGAGTTGATTTTTTAATTAATTATGGCGATATAATGGCTTTGACTGAAATTTTGGAAAGCTTATCAAACAGCCCTTATGGAGTTGATTTTTCAGCTGATTTATTGTATTTAGCCGATTTTAAAACAATTTCCGCAAAATTTGATTTTAAATATTTTAATTTGCTTCTTTCAAATTTATTGGATGGCATTCCGGATTATATTGTTATGAGTGAATTTTTAGCTGACGAAATTTTTTCTGCGCTAAATATTTTAAAAAATAATGAAATTTCGCTTGAAGGAGCAATTAACTTTTTAAAAGCTAAAAATAAATTTAAAATATATGACGAAAATGAAGCGTATTTGCTTGATTTAGACAAAAACACGAAGCAAAAAATTTCTGAAATTTCAAACTTTTTCAAAACATTTGATGGCGCTTTTTATGGCGAATTATTTGATATTTTGGCAGAAAATTTTTCCGATAATGAGTTTGCTTTTGATATTTTGGAAATTTTTGAACAGGAAAATTTATCTAATTTTGCAGAACTGATAATTCAATCTATGCCGAGTTTTACTTCTACCCCTCTAATTTGCAAATCTTGCGAGGTGCTTAAGAATTTTGGTAAATTGAGTTCTCTTAACCCGAGCGATACGGTCGTTTTAGTGCAAAGTGAACAAGCTCGCGCGCTTATTCAAAGTTATTTTTCATGAGTTTTCTAAATATGGTTCGACTATTTTTTTAAGCTTTTCTCGAGCTCTTGAAATTCTTGATTTAACGGTGCCAATGTTTAGTTTTGAAATTTCAGCGATTTTTGAATAACTAAGTCCTGCGATATCGCGCATTATTATTGCTTTTTTGTATTCGTCCGGAAGGTATTGAATTGAATTTTTAACTTTGTTTTTTAGTTCAATTCCTAAAATTTTATCAAGCGGATTGTCTGCAAGATCGGGTATATCTTTTGAAACATCGATTAAATCAGGGTGTGTCATATATTCAAATTTATTTTTCTTTTTTGTTCTTAAATAATCGTATAGTTCGTTTCTTGCAATTGTTTTTGCCCATTTTGGGTAAGTTTGCGCTTCTTTTAAGTTATGAATATTTTTTGCAATTTTTATAAGCACGTTTTGTGTCAGGTCTTGAACATCGTTTGGCGGGAGGTTTTGCCCTCTATAGTATGCTCTTAAAACTTTGCTTTCGCGCTCTAAAAGCTCACGCAGTGCTTCTTTATTTGAATGTTTTGCAAGATATGCCAAAGTTTTCGTGTTTGGTTTTGAAGTTTCTTTCATTTTTAAAATATAGTTGATTTTATGTTATTTTATTTACATACAAGTGTTTTTGACGCTTTGGCAATTATTTTTGATTAAAATAATAAGGGAACTTATAAAATGCGCGCTAAAGAATATTTGCTTTTAAAAAACAAAAATATATGCAAGCTCGAGCTTACGAGCCTTAATTCAAGCGAATTTTTGGATATTTTGGTTTCAAAAATTAATGATAGTTTTAATTTTTTCGTTGTTTCATTTGATGGGCTTTCAGATAGCGCTGCATTTTCTGTTCTTGCGCGCGCAAGGCAGCTTGTAGCTGAATATAATGCTTTATTTGTTGTGTCAGCAAGAGTTGATTTTGCACTTGCGCTCCAATCTGATGGCATATTTCTTGATGAAAACTGCCTTCCTTTTAAATATTTTAAAGAAAGTTTTTCTGATGAATTTATTGTTGCAGCGCCTGTTGGGTCAAGCATTGAGGCAGATATTTATATTGAATGATATTAATTTGATATATAAAATATATAAAGTTTTGTAACAAATGCGCAATTTTAAAACTCAAAAATACTTTATTAATGAGTAAGAGATATTTGAGAGTTTTAAATTATGAACGAAATTAAATTAAACACAATTTTTAATATTATTGTTGACCCTGTAGACAATGTCTACGAACTTGATTCTGAAAAAAGTATTAACAACATCAAAGCAATTCTTAAAACATTCAAAACGGTGCAAGAACAAAAGCAAGATTGCAAAATGATCTCTGCAAGAGGGCTTGTGGCATTTAGAATGTTAGTAAGTAACAACTAATTGCTTTAAAAATTTTAAGGCTCCACAGTTTGTGGAGCCTTTTTTTTATTTTTGACTTATTTGTTTTAATAATTCGTCGTTTGCTTTTTGTAACTGAGGGTCGCTTTCGTTTTTGATGTCGTCTTTTGTTATTTCAACTGTAATATCCGGCTCAATTCCTTTTTTATTTATATCAGTTCCAGCTGGAGTTAAATATTTTTGAATTGTTATGTGCATTGCAGAGCCATCAGGAAGTTTGTTTATTTCTTGAACAAGTCCTTTTCCAAAAGATTTTTTGCCAACTATTGTTGCGCGGTTATTGTCTTTCAAGGCGCCTGATAATATTTCGCTTGCTGAAGCTGAGCCGCCGTCTATTAAAACAAAAATTGGTTTATTGTATATTTGTTTTCCGTTCGCTCTGATTGTTTCTTTGTAGCCATCTCTATCAACGGTTGACACTATAACTTCTTTTCCAAGAAGCATTTCCGCAATGTATGTTGCGTTTGTCAAAAGCCCCCCGGGGTTTGACCTTAAGTCAATAATTATACCTTTTTTGTCCGCATAATCATAAAGTGCGTTTTTAAACTCGCCCGCTGCGTTTTTTGAAATAAATGAGCTTAGGCGAATGTAGCCAATTTCATCTGAAATTTTTGCATATTTTGGCGCTTTTGTGGAAACTGATTTAATTTCAATGTTCGCGCGCGTTATGGTATATTTTTTTGGTTCGCAGTCTTTTCTTTTGATAAGAAGTGTAACTTGCGTGCCTTCAGGGCCTCTGATTTTATCCGCCGCGGCGTCAACGGTTATGCCCTTTGTTGATTTTCCGTCAATTTCTAAAATTTCATCTTCCGCAAGAAGCCCTGCACGTTCCCCTGGAGTGTCTTCAAGAGGAGCGATAATTAAAAGTTTCCCTTCGCGAACACCGATTTGTACCCCAATTCCTTTTAGCGACCCTTGAATTGAAGCTGTTTCTTCTAAAAATTCTTCAGGGTTTAAAAATTTTGTGTAAATATCATTTAGGCTTGAAACCATTGTGTCTATTGCAACGTAGGCATCTTTATCGGTTTTAATGTATTCATCATATTTATGGCGCCATCTGTCCCAATCTTGATTGTTGTTTGTTTTGTCGACAAATTTTGTATCAATCAATTTCCAGACTCTGTCATAAGTTTCAGCAGGGGTTGAAGCAAAAATCGGATTTGACAAACAGCCGCTATAAACAAATGACAAGAAAAGCAAACATAAAAAAGTTTTTTTCAAAATAAATTTAATTAATTGTTTCATTAACTACCTCTAATATTATTAATTAAGATTTTATACCATTTATTCTTAATATTCAAATATCATTTTGCATTTTTTTGGTCCATAAAGTAGAATAATGTAATGTTATTTAAAGCTAAAAAACACATAATTCTTCTTGTCATAGCAACGCTTATTATGATTACGATGACTTATCATTTTACAAGCGAGATTTTTTACACAAAATCATACGATTATATGACAAAACTTACATCATATACAAGAACTCCGTCAAACGATATTGTTCTTGTCATGATTGATGATAAGTCTTTAATGCAAATTGGCAGATGGCCTTGGAAGAGAATGAAATATGCTCAAATTTTTGATTTTCTTAAAGATTATACGAATGCAAAAATTTGGGGCTTTGACGCTGTTATTGTAGCGCCTGATTATGAAAATTCCAAAGATGATAACGAATATTACAATGCAGTTAAAAAATATGACAAACTAGTGTCCGGCATAATATTTGATAAAAGCGGCTTTAGAGCGCCGGAGCTTGAAGGGTTTTATGATGACGAATTATCGCTTAAAAGCGGAATTGTTGTTAAAGATTTAAGAAGCGGAGCGAACAAAAAAACTTCTGAATTCAAAAGCTATACACAATCTCCTCAAAAATATATTAAAAACTCCCAAAATTTAGCCTCTGTTACGGCAATCATGGATAATGACGGTTATGTTCGAAAATCACCCGTTTTAATTGACTATAAAGGCAAATTAATGCCATCTTTGCCATTGTCACTTTATGCTAAATATACGGGTATTACTGAATTCACCCTTGATAACCGCTTTTTGCAGGGGCAAAACGGCAAATATAAATTAAGAATGCCAATTCACCATAAAGACGGCATGGTTTACGCGTATATTAACTATTACGCTCTTGCGAAAGATAGTAAATATTATTCACATAATGTTATAAGCGCTTCTGACCTTATTTTGAGCATTCAAGCTATTAAACAGGGTAAAAAACCATTGGTTGACCCTCAAATATTTGATAACAAGATTGTTATTGTCGGCGCAAACGCAAATGCCCAAGGCATGGAGGATGTGCGCAGAACGCCGATTTCAGATATTTTTGCAGGGCCTGATATCCATGGAACATTAATTAACAACATGCTCGACAATAAATTTATGTTAAATGTTACTTGGCAATATAACTTATTGCTTATGTTTTCTCTGTTCTTGTTTATATTTATTGTTGTTGCTGTTTTCCCTGTGGCAACCGCTCTTGGGCTTAGCGCAAGTGCCATGTTTTTGTTTTATTTGGGTGCAATTTTCCTTTATTCAAAAGGAATTGCGATTAACTTTATTGCGCCTGAATTATTTATGATTATTGCAATTGCAATAGGATATTCTTATAGATACTTAAGCGAAGGCTTGAAAAAAGCGCAAATTGAGCGCGCAATGGGAAAATATATTTCAAAAGATGTTATGCAAAATGTTATGGATAACATTGAAAACCTTACGGTTGGTGGTAAAAAGGCAGATGTTTCAATTTTATTTATTGATATAAGAGGCTTTACTTCAATCAGTGAACAGCTCTCTGCACTTGAAGTTTCAGATATTTTGAATAAGTATTTTCAAGAGCTTGTCCCAATTATCGATAAACACCATGGCATTATGAACAAATTTATTGGTGACGCTATGCTTGCAATTTTTGGCGAACCGATTAAGTCTGAAAACCATGCTCTAAATGCCGTTTTGTGTGCTAATGAAATGTTATCTACCGTTAAAAAGCTTCAAGCAAAATGGCTGGATGAAGGCAAACCAAAAATTGACGTTGGTATTGGCATTGCCTCTGGCGAAGTGTTTATCGGCAACATTGGCACGGAGGACCGTCTTGAATATACCGTCATTGGCGACACTGTAAACACTGCTTCAAGAATTGAAAACTTTAATAAGGTTTATAAAACTAAATTTTTAATCAGCGAATCTACTTTTGAAAGAGTGCAAAAATATGTCGATGTGCTTAAAATCAGAGAGGTTCAAATTCGTGGCAAGGTTAAAAAAATCAATATATACGAAGTTTTGAGAGTTTTGATTTAGGTGAGATATGCCTTTTTTAAATTTGTATAAAAAAATTTTAAAGGGTATCGAGCTTGAAAGAGAGCATAACTACATTGATTTTGAAGGAAATCGCTCTAATTTTTCAAAATTTATTTTGCAACAAATTTTGAAGCTTAAAAAAATCGTTGTTATGCCGGATATGAACGACCTTAACAAAGCGTATCAATTTTTTGAGCAATATTCTTTTGACTCTCTTTCAGGCAGGTTGAATTCAGTTTCGTATTTTGAAAAGCTTTTAGAAAATTTGTATGCAGAATATATGAAACAGCAAAAAAAGCTTGAATTAAAGCGCGCGCTTGAAGAGAAGCTTAAAACGATTGCTGATTCAAATTCGCCGGATTTGATTGATATAAGGCTAGTTAAAGGTGTGGGCGATAGGCTGGCGGCAGTTTTGAATAAACTTGGGATATCAACTGTTTACGACCTCCTTTCTTATTATCCCGTTAAATATGTAAATTATAAAAAAAGTGCCAAAATTTCATCCCTCAAAATTGGCGATAGCGCAAGCATAATTGGAAAAATAAAGTTTTCTTCAATTCACCCGACAAAAAACTCGCTCTATGTCCATAAAATCATAATTACGGATAATTCTGCCGATATTTCAATCACGTTTTTCTACAAAAAACTAAACAGAGCAATGCTTGCAAGATATAAATCAATGTACCCCGCAGGCTCTATGGTAAGCGCTGTTGGGGTTGTTAAATATGATTCTTATTCAAATTCCCTCGCGCTTGATAAGGCGAAAATTGAAATTATTTCCGAAGACTATGAAAAGAAAGGCTACAGGGCCTCTGAGAGCGAAATTTACCCTGTTTATTCTTTGTCTGAAAATCTGAATTCTAAGGTTTTAAATAGAATTATTAAAAATTGTTTTAATGATTATCTGCCTTCAATTAAAAATATTTTTCCTGATTTTTTCATTCAAAAATATTCTCTTTTACCAAAAGTTGAGGCGCTTCAAGAAGTGCATTTTCCAACATCTGAAGAAAAATTGGCGAGCGCTCGCTATAGCCTTGCGTTTGAAGAATTCTTCCTGCTTCAGCTTTATTTAAATCAAATTCGAAGAAAAACAAGGGCTGGTGCAAATTCAGTTGTTCTTGAGCATAAAACGGGCGGCTTGGTGGATAAATATATTAAAAGTTTACCTTTTGAGCTTACAGGCGCGCAAATTTCAGCTGTAAATGAAATATTGCATGATTTATCTCAAAAAGAGCCAATGCAAAGGCTTTTGCAAGGGGATGTCGGTTCAGGTAAAACTGTTGTTGCTTGCATTATGCTTCTTGCAGCTGTTGAAAACGGTTTTCAGGGCGCAATTATGGCGCCGACTGAAATTCTTGCGCTTCAGCATTATAAAAATTTTATCGAGTGGTTAACTCCTTTGAACATCAGTGTCGGGCTTTTCCTTGGGAAATTGGGTGCAAAAACAAGGCGCGAAATGCAAACAGGTTTAAAAAACGGTCAGATAAATATTGCAGTCGGCACGCATGCTCTTATTCAAGATGAGGTTGAATTTAATAATTTAGGCGCGGTTGTGGTTGATGAACAGCACAGGTTTGGGGTGAAGCAAAGGTCAAATCTTTTAAATAAATCTGTTAGCCCGCAAATGCTCACTATGACTGCAACTCCAATTCCTAGAACTTTGGCGCTGACATGCCATGGCGACCTTGATGTGACTGTTATGAAAGAGCTTCCAAAAGGAAGAAAGCCGATAATTACAAAAATTGTGACACGCGCTCAAATGAGCGCCGCTTATGATTTGATTGAGGCAGAAATTTTAAAGGGTCATCAAGCATATATTGTTTTTCCGCTGATTGACGAAAGCGAAGCAATAAGCGCCAAATGCGCAACAAAAGAGGCTGAAATTTTATCAACAGGCAGGTTCAAAGATTACAAAATCGGGCTTTTGCACGGCAAGCTTAAAAACGAAGAAAAAGAGCAAGTGACCACCGATTTCAAAAATAAAAAATATGACATTTTAGTTTCAACAACGGTTGTGGAAGTGGGCGTTGACGTGCCGAATGCAACTGTCATTATGATTCAAAATGCCGAACGTTTTGGGCTTTCGCAACTTCACCAGCTGCGCGGAAGAGTGGGTCGCGGATCTTCTCAATCATATTGCCTGCTCACAACTGATTCTTCCTCTCAAACAGTTAAAACGAGGCTGAATGTGCTTGTTCAATCTAATGACGGCTTTTATGTTGCAGAGCGCGATTTAGAGCTTCGTGGCCCTGGAGAATTTTTAGGCACAAGGCAATCCGGAATTTCTGAATTTAAAATCGCTGATATTGTGGCGGACGCTGAAATTTTAGAAACCGCACGCGAGGCGGCAATTGAGTTTCTTGATAACTATAATATTGAAGATTTTGAGGCACTTGCCCTTGAAATGAATAAAAAGGATATTTTGAATAATTTAAAATCGTGTTAAGGTGATATTATGGATGAATTTTGCAGAAATGAATTATATTGGGGTAGTGCTTTTCAAGAGCACCTAAAAGATGTGCGCATTGCAATATGCGGGCTTGGCGGTGTTGGCGGTTTTGCGCTTGAAGCTCTTGCAAGGGTGGGGATTTTTAATTTCTTGATTATTGATTTTGATATTGTTTCAAAAACTAATATAAACAGGCAGCTTATCGCCTTAAACTCTACAATTGGCGTTAAAAAAACCGAAGTGTGGGAAGAAAGGCTTTTAGATATTAATCCAAAAGTTAAAGTCGAAATTTTGAGCGATTTTATTGATTATGACTTACATCAAAAAATTCTTGATTTTAAGCCGGATTATTTAGTTGATGCAATAGACACGGCGCGCTCTAAGGTTGAGCTTCTTGCTTGTATGCACCAAAACAAAATTAAATGCGTAACATCTTTTGGAGCAGGGAATAGAATTGACGCCTCTAAGCTTCTTCTTGCTGATGTTTCAAGTGTTGAGCCAAATTGCAATTTTTCAAAAAATATATTAAAAAACCTTAAAAATGCAGGAGTTGAAGAAGGTTTAACAGTTGTTTATTCAGCTGAAAAAGCAAAAAATATTGAAAAAGTTAAAAATTTTGAAAAAATTATGAAGTCAAACGGAGAAATTTTACAGCTTGAAAAGTTCTCTCCTGCTTCAATATCAACAGTTCCTGCTGTTGCAGGTTATTTGATGGCAAATCATGTAATTTTAGATTTGTATAAAAATTTTAACTTGTAAAATGATTTTGTGCTAAAATTTCTTTGAGGAATTATTATGTTAAAACTTACTGAAGCACATGTTATTGGAATGATTATTGCATTTTTGTTATGTATTTTTATCATACCAATTGTTATTTATTATTCTGAAAAATTCAATGTTATCGATGTTCCGGATGAGCGCAAAATCCACAAAGGCAAGACTTCAAGGCTTGGCGGAATAGGCATTTGGGTTTCTGTTATGCTCACTTTTTTAACTTTGATAATCCTTAGTTATTACCCGAAAGGGCTTGGGCTTTCAGGCATTATCGTTGGCGGTTCGTTGATGTTTATGCTTGGGCTTGTTGACGATTTATTTAATTTGAATGCAAAATTTAAACTTTTAATTCAAATTTTAATTGCCACAATGGTTATTCTATTAGGTGTTAAAATTGATGAGCTTTACAACCCGTTTGGCTCTCCAATCAGCCTTGGCTGGCTCACATATCCTATTAGCTTGCTTTGGATAGTAGGTATTTCCAATGCGCTTAATTTTATTGATGGAATTGACGGGCTCGCAGGCTCTGTCACCACAATATCATGTGGCGCAATCGGCATAATTTCACTCACAATTTCGCCATCATCGCCAATTACAGCGGTTGTTGCATTTATTTTAATGGGCGGCATGTTTGGGTTTTTAATGTTTAATTATCACCCTGCCAAAATATTTATGGGCGACTCAGGCGCACTGTATGCCGGTTTTATGCTTGCAACGCTTTCGATTACAGGCATTGTTAAATCTCAAACAACTTATATGTACCTTCCGCTTTTGATTTTAGCTATTCCGATTTTAGATGTTGCGTTTTCAAGTATTAGAAGGATTTTAAAAGGGGTTAGCCCGTTTAAAGCGGACGCCGAGCACATTCATCACCACCTTTTACATCAAGGCTTGTCCCAAGATAAAGTTGTTTTGATTTTAGCTTCAACAGGGCTTGCTTGCTCTCTAATTGCAATTGCAATCGCTGGTTCTTTGAGTAAATATTTCTTATGGGCATGCACATTAATTGCGATTTTGCTTGTGCTTAGCATTATTTCTAAAATTATTCCAAAAAACAGGTGATTTGTTTTGAATAATATTTTCAAAATTTTCTTAGTGTTTATTATGGTTTTGTTTTGCGCACAACCATCGTATGCAATCAAAATCGGGCTTTTGAATTCCGTTACTGAAACAACCATTGGAACAAGCAGCTACGGCGTTATTTTGGACGCTCACACTCATAAAGTTTTGTATAATACCGACAAAATGACAGCCTATAAAATTCGCCCTTATCAAAACATTTTAAGTATAGAAATTAAGGGGCAGCAATATAAACTTAAATCAAACGCAATTGTTTTAAAAACTTCGTCTGCAAACACTTTTGTGTTCACTAAAAAAAGATGGTACAGAGGCGAGCTTATAATTAGAAATATCGGCGGTTTTGTTCAAGTTATAAACAAAGTTCCGCTTGAAGAGTATATTATGGGCGTTGTGCCTTCTGAAATGCCTTCTAAATGGAATTATGAAGCACACAGGGCGCAAGCAATTGCTGCAAGAAGTTATGCGCTCTCTAACCTTGGAAAACGCGCAAGCCGCGGGTTTGATTTGCTCGACACCCCGCAAGACCAAGCTTATCGCGGAGCAAGCGCAGAAACGCCGCAAACAAACCTTGCTGTTCGCTCGACAGAAGGAATTGTCATGACTTATAACAATAAAATTATCACTGCATATTATCACTCATCCGCAGGTGGGCACACTGTGCAATCGGGCGCCGTTTGGGCGAAAAATTTACCTTACTTAAAATCTGTTGATAGTTACGATTGGGGTAAAAAGAAATTTGGGCACGGGGTCGGGATGAGCCAATATGGGGCAAATAACCTTGCTGGGATGGGATATGGCGGTTTTCAAATTTTAAACCATTTTTATAATAATGTTAGTTTTGCAAAAGTGAAAAATCCTGAATTGTATTAATTTGTAAAAAATACTTGCAAAACCTCAAAATATAGATATAATGGTTGAGTACAGGTTATAAGGAGTTCTTTTATGAACAAAGAAGATTTAGTAAAAGCTATTGCTGAAAAAGCTAAAGTTTCACAAAAACAATCTGCTGATGTTTTGGCTGCTGTTCTTGAAACAGTTGAAAAAACAGTTGCTAAAGGCAAAAAAGTTACTTTAGTTGGTTTTGGCACATTTGAAGCTAGAAAAAGAGCTGCAAGAGTTGGCCGTAACCCACAAACAGGCAAAGAAATTAAAATTGCCGCTAAAACCGTTCCAGCTTTCTCTGCTGGTAAAAAATTCAAAGAACTTGTTAAATAGTTTTTTGTTACAAAATTTTTCGGCTCTCAAATTTATGGGAGCCGATTTTTTGTGTTAAAATTCCTGTATGCCACATTTTTTAATTAAAAATTCAGATATCAAAGAAGGTGTGCTTCAAATTGCCGATAGCGCCATTTTGAAGCATTTATTTGTTATGCGAAAACGTGCCGGTGAAACGGTTAAATTTATTGATGAAAACAGGCTTGTGTCAACTGTTCGAATTGATAAAATTGATAAACACGAACTACTTGGAACTGTTTTAAAATCAGAGTATTCGACAAGATTTTTGAATAAAAAAATAAAATTAATTCAATGTGTTTTAAAAGACGCGCAACACGAGGCTATATCAAACGCCGTGCAAATCGGGGTCGACACAATTCAGCCTGTCACAAGTGATTTTACGTCTGTTAAAAAAAGTGCTTTAAATATTGAGAAAATGGGAAAAGTGGCGTATGAAGCGTTTAAACAGTGCGAAAGGGCGGAACTTGCCAAAATTTTGCCGATAACTTCACTTGATTGCGCAATTAAAAACTCTAAAAATATTATAGTTTTGGGCGAAAGATGTTGTAATTCAACAATTGGCGACTTTGCGCTCGATAATAAAAATAATAACGAAATTACCGTCGTTGTGGGGCCTGAAGGTGGTTTTTCAGATAGGGAATTTGAATTATTTAACAATTTAGGGCTTCCGATTGTGTCTATCGGAAGAACAATTTTAAAAGCTGAAAACGCAATAATATCAGGGGTTGGGATAATATCTTATGAATTTGAAAGATAAAATTTTGAAAGATGAAATTATTGCTTCTTGCCTCGATATTTTAAAAGAAGAGAAAGCTTATCTTGTGGGTGGGTATATTCGCGATTATTTTTTAGGGCAAGATAGTTTGGATAGAGATTTGGTTGTTGAGGGTGCCCGCGCTGAAATTTTGGCCGATAAATTGGTGCAAAAGTTTGATGGAGTCAAGATTTTGCTTGACGAAGAGCTTGGAACATTTAGGGTGATGTTGCCGGATAAAGAAAATTTCTTCGATATAACTCAAACAAATTCTATTTTAGAAGACGCTAGAAGGCGCGATTTTGAATTAAATTCAATTTACTATAACTTTGTAGCCTCTGAAATTTTCGACCCGCAAAACGGGCTTTCTGCAATTTCTAATAAAAAACTATCTACATATTCGCTCGATAATTTGCGCGATGACCCTTTGAGGATTTTGCGTGCATTCAGGTTTGCTTCTTGCTATGATTTAAAAATTGAAGATAATATTTTGAATTTCGCAAAAAATAATGCAGAACTTCTTAAAAACCCTGCGCCGGAGCGAATTAAGACCGAACTTATTAAAATGTTTTCAGGTAAATATATTGTCTCTGCTCTTGAAAGTGCGGTTGAATGCGGTGTTATGGACATTTTGTTTCCAATTGTTTCTCGAATTAAGCAAATTCCCCCAAACACGCACCATCACTTGCCTCTTATCGGGCATTTAATTGAAACCGTGCGCAATATTGACTCAAATTGCCCCTATCTTCGCCTTGCGGCTTTTTTACATGATGCAGGCAAGCCTGACACTTGGAAAATCGAAGAAAATGGCAGGCACAGGTTTATCGGACATGATAGCCTTGGTGCGGATATTGTGCGCGACGACTTGCGTAGGTTGAAATTTTCCAATTCTGAAATTTCACATATTATATCTTGTGTTAAATATCACATTTATCCTTCCGCCCTTATGCAGGATGAGGCAGTCACAAACTCTGCAATGCTTCGTTTTTACAACAAAACTAATCCATATTGGAAAGATATTATAAAACTTGCGCGCGCGGATAGATTAAGCGCCAAAGGGCCCGCTATAACTGAAGATTCTATAATAAAAAACCATAAAGCGCTCGACACATTAGAAGCTTTTTGTAAAAACATTGAAGAACAAACAAAGCTTGAGCCTCCTTTTTTAAATGGTAACGAGTTAATGTCCGCTCTTAGTGTTCCTCAAGGAAAGCTTGTCGGTGAAATTTTAACTGTAGTGCGCGAGAAGCAACTTTTGGGCGAGATAAAATCAAAAGGAGAAGCGCTCATTTTGGCTCAAAAAATTTATAAAGAGCACATCTAAAACACGATTTTTGCTTTTGAAAAATATGTGTTATCGAAGTCTGAAACATATATTTCTATTGTGTTTGAGGCTTGATTAATGTTTGTTCTTGCGTAAATTATTGCATTAAATTTATTGCTATCTTCTGTTTTTGTTGCGCGGAAACAACCTTTTGTTTTGCCTGCTTGAGAAAGTAAAATGTATGTTTTTTCGTCGCGCCCTTTTCTGTAATCCGCCTTATAGTGCCCCGAGCTTAGTATGTGCCCAAAATCGTCTTGAATTGCAGTTGAAATAAGAACTAAATTATTTGATTTGAGCGTATCTTGAAACATTTGAATTTCAGACATTTGCTTGCTTGCTTCGTTTTCATCTATGTTTTTTGGCGGCGCTTTTTTGTCGTCTTTCACTCCAAAAAGCCACTTTGTAAACTTTGAAGACTCTCTTTTTTGCCCCTGCATTTTTTCAATTGTTTCATTAAATTCTTTGTCAGTTATCATTTTTTGGTCTTTGAAAGGGTTTTCCAAAAACTCAATATCGGTATCAAAAAAATCGTCTTCATAAGCGTGCAGAGGCGCACTAAAAGCAAATAACAACAAGATAAAAAGTATTGATAATTTTTTCATCATAATTTAATTAAGGTTAAATTTTAAAAAATCTAGCTATTTATAATATCTTTATTCACGTCAAGGTATTTGGCAAGCGTTTTTGCGTCGCCCTTGAGTTTAAAATATTCTGCAAATTTTTTGGTTGTGTGCAAAATAAATGAACGGGAATCTTTGGCGCGCGAGCGTGATATAAGTTCTTTTTCGAGCAATTCTTTAATATGCTCTGAAGCTGATGGTCTAAGCTCCATTAAAGCTGATTGTTTAATAGGCTCTTTGAGTGCAATAACGGTTAAAGTTTTAAGAACAGACTGCCTTAAATCAACAGGGCAGAGCTTTTCCACGATATCTAAATATTCTGATTTAACTTGAATAATGTAGCCGTCTTCATCATCTATTTCAAGAGCACCATCGCGCGACGAATAGTCAAAAACAAGCTCAAGCAAAGCTTCCTCGACTTTATCAGGTTCTGTTTCTAATAGTTCTGCAATTTGTGCGGGTTGCATTGCTTGCGCTGTCACAAATAAAACTGCTTCAATTTTTGCTTTAAGCTCATTCATCTCCATTGGTTGAGCCTCCCATCACTTTTTCTGCGACATCTGAAATAAATTGAACCACCTGATTTTGAGTTTTCCTTACATATAAATTTCCGTAAAATTCGTCTTGCACAATTTCATAGTTTTTGCGAAGAACAAGGAATAACAGCGCGATATAGGCGCTTGACCTGTCGAAGCCTAAAAGTGTCAATTCTCTGATTTCGATTTGTTTTTCATCATTCAAAATAACTTGCAGATTTTCATCCATTTTTTGAACAACTTTTTCGATATATTCTTCGTGCGCAAGGTTTTTAATGTCGTGCGCTGACAATCTTGAATAGTTTTTAACCCTTCTTTTTTGCCTATCTAGCCTGTTTTGAAGAGTTCTTTTCTTTTCGAGTTCTTCGTAAAATTCAATGTGACGAATAAGGTCTTTAAGGGTTACGTTGCGGTTTCTGTTTAGCCTTGTGCTTGTTCTTCTCTGCAAAACTTCGCTAAAAGATATTACATTGCTTGAAGATAATTTTAACTGTTCTGCATCGTCATAAGGGTCAAAATCGTCGTCATAGTCTTCAAATTCGTCATCTGTGGGTTCAAAATCGCTCGCTTCAATTCCATCTAAAATATTAGATTTAATTTTGAGCAAAATTGAAGCAAAAAGAGAAGCGCGACCTGCGTATTTTAAATTGTTTCTTGCTTCGAGCTCTGATAATTTTGCGCAATATTTGTCGTAAATATCGATAATATCTATGTTCCAAGGGTCAATTTTTCCACATTTTGCAAGTTCAACAAGAATTGAAATGTCGTTCATGTATAAATCTTGCTTGGAAACAGAGTTTTCAGACACTAAATTTAGCTCGTTAAATGCTCCAACTGTCGAATCTATCGCTTGGACTTCGTTTAATGCTATGTTTGCCGCAAGTGCGTCAGTTGTATAAAATTCAGAATTACTCATCTTTTAGTTTTATCCCGCTAATTTTTGTTTTACCTTTTTCTTTTTGAGTTACGCCAATCATCCTGTCTGCGCTGTCAATCATCGGTTTTCTAAGGCTTATGACAATAAATTGGGCAACGTGAGCTTGCTTGTTTATCATTTTTGCAAGCTTTTCAACATTTGGGCCGTCAAGGTGCATGTCGACCTCGTCCATGGCATAGAAAGGTGCCGGCTGATATCTTTGCATAGAGAACACAAAAGCAAGCGCCATAAGGGTTTTTTCGCCACCAGACATACCGGCGAGCCTTTGTTTCGGCTTATCCCTGTTGCTTGCCTCGAAGGTCAAACCGCCCATAAATGGATTTTCTTCGTTTTCGAGGATTAATTTGCCTTCCCCTTCTGAAAGTTCGGAGAAAATGTCTTTAAAGTTGCTGTTAACGGCTTTAAATGTGGTCAAGAATGTTTCTTTTTTGAGGTTTTCATAACCTTGCATTCTGTTTGAAATTTCAATTTTTTCATTATGAAGAGTTGAAATTTTTTCTCTTAACTCAGTCTGCCTTGCAATCACTTCGTCATAGTCTGTAAGTGCGCGCATGTTAACAGGTTCAAGCTCATCCATTTTCTTTTGAAGGCGCGCAATTTTTGATGTAATTTCTTCAATTGAAATAGTGACTTCTTGAAGTTTTGAGATGTCAAACCCTTGCTCAATAAGAGTTTCTCTTGCTTGTTCCAAAAGCGGTTCAAGCTCGCGCCTTCTTGCCCTGTAGCTTTCAAGTTGTTCTTGAATGCGTTCTTGTTGGTTATCCAGCACATCGCTTTGTTTTTGAAGGTTAAGTAACTCTTGATTTGCAGCATCTCTTTTTGCTTGTAATTCAACCAAATGCGCACCAAGTTCAACAATTAAAACTTCAAGCTCGTTTAATTCTTTTGTGTGGGCTTCAATTTCGCCCGCGAAGCGCCCTTTGTCGTCTTTGATTTTTATGTTGTCATCGGTAAGTTTTTCAATGTCCGCTTTTCTTTGGTCAATAATCGTATTGTTAAAAGTGATGTTATTTTTTTGTTTTTCAATTTCAGCTTGAATTGCAAAAATTTCGCTTTCAGTCGCTTTGATTTTTTGGTCAATATCGGCAGTCATTTCTTTGAGTTTGTTTAATTCGCCTTCATCAATCAGCTTTTCGATTTCTTCAAATTCGCCTTGTAGGCGCAAAATGTCTTGCTGAACAACCATTTGTTTTTCTTCATAAGAATCAAGTTTTGCGGTCAATTCTTTGAGCTCTGTTGCAACTTGAGCTTGCCTTAGCATGCCTTGCTCGATTGCTGATGTGATTTTTGAATTATCGTCAATGAGCCTTTGAAGCTCGATTTTAGAACTTGAATATTCGTTTTTGGCGTTGATATAGTCGTTTCTGACTTTATCCAACCTTTTTTCTAATTGGAATTTTTTATCTTCAAGTTCGTTAAATTTTTTCTCGAATTCTTTAAGTCTTTCTTTGAAAGTTTTGAGTTCATTATCGTCTGATTTGCTAAATGCAGAGCGTTCCTTAACCTTTGCGCCACCTGTGATTGCGCCGGATTTTTCGAAAATATCACCATCAAGCGTAATGACGCGATATTTACCCATTAATTTTTTTGCAATTCCCGTATCTTCGACAATTAAAGTGTCTGATAGCGCAAAATAGAATGCATCTAAATATTCGTCGTCAAAGTCAATTAGGTTTATTGCAAAATCGATAACACCTTTGTCGCGCGGAAGGGCAAGCTTTGCGGGCGCTTTGTGGAGTTTGTTAAGTGGCAAAAATGTTGCACGTCTATCATTTGATTTTAAAAGTTCAATTGCGCGAACAGCAACATTTTCATCATCTACAACAATAAAACGCGACCTTGCGCCAAGCGCAATATTGATTGCATCTTGATACTTCGCTTCAACATCTAAAAGCTGAATTAAGGGCGCATGAATGCCATTGATGTTTGACGACATAACAAGATCAACCCCTGCGCCGAGCCCGTATTCTTTAAAAGCCTGTTTTTTAGCTTCCATGCTTGCAATTTTTTTGGTTGCAAGGTTGATATTATAATTCATATCAGAAGTTTGAGTTTTGACTTTATCGAGCTCTTGAAGGGTGATTTTTTGGACTTCTTCGCACTCTTGCATTTCTTCTTGAAGAGATTTTGTGAGCAGCATAAGTCTATCTTTTTCATCATCAAAGTTTTTAGCTGAATTTTCAAATTTGGCTAAATCTTCGGTAATTTTGACATTTTCCGCCTTAAGGGCGTTGTATTTGCTCTCAATTGGCAAACTTTCTTTTATGAGCACATTTTCATAATCTTTTTTAGAGTCGAGCTCATGGCGAAGTGCATTTCGCTTTTCGATATACTCGTTTGCAGTCTTATTCAGGCCGCCCATTTGAGATAAAATGTTTTCTAACTCTTGCTTTTGCGCTGTTAAAATGTCGTTTTTTGCTTGCAAATCATTATTTTTTTCAGCAATAACGGCTTCTGTTTCAGCATTTTTTTGAGTTAGAGAGTCTATGCCGTTTTTAGAGTTATCAATAGTTTTTAAATTGTCGAAAATAAGCTTGTCGCAGTGCTCAAGGGCAGTTTTCTTTCTAGAAATTTCGCCTTTCTTTTCTTCGGCTTGTTTTTTGACTTCAAGTTGTTTATCTTCGCCTTTAGCTCGAACTTCGTCTGAAATTGCCTTGCAGAGCTCGCTTTGCTTAATAATGTTATCTTTAAAGGTTTTTAGTTCGTTTTGAATTTTTTTCTTTTCTTTATCCGCGTTTAAAATATTTTCGTGAACTAAATCTAAAGAGCGTTTACAGTCAAAATATTTTACGGTTGAAATTTGCCCTTCAAGCGCACCTTTTTGGTCTTTTAAGGCTTTGTATTTGAGGGCAGTTTCTCTATCTTGGCTAAGTTGTTCTATTCGAGAGTCAATTTCGCCAAGGATTATATTTGAACGTGCAACTCTCTCGTCGACTGTTTCAAGCTCGCGCATTGCTTGTTCGATTTTTCTGTCAAAGTCTGCAACGCCTGCAATTTCATCAAGAATTTTCCTTCTTTCGCTTGATGAGCAGTTAATAATGCTTGTTACGTCGCCTTGCATTATGACATTATAACTATTTGGGGTGATGTTGTATTTTTCAAGTTCTAAGTGGATTTGGGTTAAGGTGCAAACTTTGTCGTTTGTGTAATATGTCGAAGTGTAGCCTTGCGATGTCTTTTTGACCCTTCTTGCAAAAGAAATGTCGTTACCGTCATCCATTTCAAAGGTCACTTTAACATAAGCTTCGCCACGATTGTTGTGGTTTGTGATAAAGTCTGCAACGCCTGATTCTGAACGCAAAGTTCGAGAGCTTGCAAGCCCGAGCGCAAAAAGGATACTGTCGATAATATTACTTTTTCCGGAACCATTAGGCCCTGAAATTGTTGTAAAACCTTGCAAAAAAGGTATCTCCGCCTTATTTGCAAAGGATTTAAAATTATCGATTTCTAATTCCTTAATTCTCATTATTTTTTTGATACGTATCTGTAAGTCGTCTAGCTATTACAATTGAACTATAAAAAGCGTTTCTGTGTCAAACTTTGTAAGAATTTTTACATTATTGGAACTAGTTTATGCAAGTTTTTCTTCTTGTTGTTGCTTATGAAGCTTTTGTTTGATTTCTACAATTGCAGGGTTTTCATTGGTGCCGCCTTTTAATTTTCTGAGCGCAAACACTGAAAGCGGCTGCAATATGCCAATTACGCCGATTGTGATTGCAAGCCCTGCGAAAATTGAGCCACATTTGCACGTTTTTGCTTTTGAAATGAATTTATCTAAACCTTCAGGCGCTGCTTTTGCTTTTTTAACGAAATCATCAATGTTTTTGACGGTTCCTCTAATTTCATCAAAATCAAATTTTTGAAGAGCAGAAAGCTCGTTTGTTTTCTTATAAGTGCTCAAAACGCCTGTTTTCTTTAAGAGTTCAACAATTACGTCGTCTTGCGATTTGAAAAGCTGTTCAGTAAGCTGTTTGTCGTCAAGCATACTGAATTTTTTAACGGAATCTGCAAGCTTGCCGTTTTTAATATTTTCTTTAAGGTTTTCGTCTGAAATAATCTTAAAGTCAAGCTTTACGGGCTTTTTAAACAGATGATTAAATGCTTTTTCCATGCCTGATTGAATAGGTTTTGCAAGCGGATAATAAAAAGCAATTGTTAACCCTTCTTTAAGGAACACCTCAGCATGCTCCCCTTTTCTAGCTTGTTCCATTCTTTGTGCTGAAAGTCCGATATCAAGAAGAGAATTGTTTGCAACAGGGTTAAAAATAAATTTTTGCGCAATGTCGCTAAAACCTTTAAAAGACGGCTTTTTACCTTGCGTCGTGTTTAATATTAAATCTTGTTCGCCGTGGTGCACTTGGTTTTTCTTAAAGTTTGTGAAATTGCCGCTTTTTTGAACATCTGCTTGGACATTCGATGAAACTAAATCTTTTTTGTTATTATTTTTCAAAATTTCTTCTTCAAGCTTTTTCTGCGTTGTTTTTTGTTTGAAGTCAGTAATTTTTCTAAGCGCAAATAGTGTTAGCGCAGTTGACGCAATGAATTTGCCAATATATAAACCGAGCGCTAATTTCTTGTTTTTAGCGAGTTTATCAAGCTGTTTTAATTGTTCAGGCGAATTTTGAACGCATTTTTTCATAAGGTTTATGTTATCTGCGTTTTTGGTTGAGAATTTCCTAACGTCGAAATTAGGGTCAATGCCAGCGAATTTGTATGCAGTTTTGTCTATAATCCATCTGATGAGCGGAATGCCGCCAATCCAAACTGCTTCTGTTCCAAATTCTTCAATTAATCTCTCTTTTCCGTCTGCTTCTCCGCCCTTTTTGGCGTATATGGATGATATTAAAAAATTGCAAGTTGTATCTTTTACAAGTAACGGCACCCTAGAGCCCGAATTATCACCCATTTTCGATATAAATTTCGTTGCTAATGAGGCTATCTTCATATTATAGCCCCCATATCAAGTTCATTAATTTTTGAACATTACTGTTAAGTCTTTTAGTTACACTTTTCATATTCACTCCTATTTAAAAACATGTTGAGAATAAAATTTGCTATTTTTGTTAACCACTTGTCATAAAAATTTACAAACTATTGTAAATTATACACTAATTTTTTAAATAATGCTATATTAATACTATGTTTATTCGAGATAAAAAATACGAAGAAAAGATTGAACACGCCCTTCAATACATTAAAAAGCTTGATGGCACTATAGAATGCGGCAAATATGACCTTGAAGATGGCGCTTATTTTAATGTTGATGAGTATTTCACAAAAGAGATTGGGCTCCCTGAAGTTCATAGAAAATACATTGATTTGCAATATATTTTAAGTGGCGAAGAGATAATTTATGTCGCAAATATTAAAGATTGTGTAAATTCAAAGGGCTACAGCGAAGAGCGCGACATTGAATTTTTTGAAAATGCAAACAACACGAGCGAACTTGTTATGAAAAAAGGCGATTGGGCAGTGTTTTACCCTGATGACGCGCATGTTCCGCAAATTATATTAAACGAAAGTACAAAAGTTAAAAAAATAGTTGTTAAAATCCCTGTTTAGTTTTTATTAAGGTTTGGCATGAAATGTTTTTCAATAGCGTCTGCAATTTGAGGGCAAGCTGTGCCATCGCCATAAGGGTTGGCGCTTTTTGCCATTTTATAGTAGCTATCATTATTTGTTAGTAGTTCGTTAATTGTGCTAACAATAGTATCTTTTTTTGTGCCCACAAGCTTAACACAGCCTGCTTTAATTGCTTCCGGCCGCTCTGTTTCGTTCCTCAAAACAAGCACAGGAACGCCAAGCGCAGGCGCTTCTTCTTGAACTCCGCCGGAATCGGTTAAAATTAAGTATGATTTTTTCATAAGAAGTGAAAAATCTTCGTATTCAAGCGGGTCAATAAGTTTTACATGTGGCGTGTCAGCAAGGTAAGAATTAACCGTTTTGCGTACATTTGGATTTGGGTGCACAGGATAAATAAATTCAACATCATCTCTCGTAGAAACAATTTCAAGAACCGCCTTACAGATGTCTTCAAGCGGTTTTCCAAAGTTTTCCCTTCTGTGTGCTGTCATAAGAATTATTTTTTTATCATCGCGGTTAGATAGAAATTCCAATTGTTTAGAAGAGTTTGAAACAGTGTATAAAAGTGCATCAATTACTGTGTTGCCTGTTTTATAAATGTTTTCAATATTAACTTCCGGATAATTTTTTAAGTTTTCAACAGCAAGTGAAGTTGGCGCAAAATACATACTTGTAAGCGAGTCGCAAATCACGCGGTTGATTTCTTCAGGGAACGGATAATTTCTATCGTAGGTGCGAAGCCCTGCTTCAACATGCCCAATCGGAATTCTTGCGTAAAACGCGCTAAGACTTGTCGCAAAAGCTGTTGTAGTGTCGCCATGCACAAGAACTATATCAAACTGCTCATTTTCAAAAATTTCTTTCGTTTGAAGAAGAATATCAGACGTGAGCGACCAAAGGTTTTGGTTTGGTTTCATAATGTTTAAATCATAGTCCGGAACGACTTTAAACAGCTCAAGAACTTGGTCAAGCATTTCTCTGTGCTGCGCTGTCACAATTGTTGTCACATCAAAAGTTTCGCGAGATTTGAACTCGTTTACAAGCGGGCACATTTTAATTGCTTCTGGCCTTGTTCCAAAAACAAGGGCGACTTTTATTTTTTTATACATTAACCGAGTCTTTCAATGATTGTTTTTGCTGCACGTTTGCCTGCGCCCATTGCGTTAATTGCAGTGGAAGGCCCAAGAGGAGCAACGTCGCCGCCTGCAAAGATGTTTTCAAGCGAAGTTGAGCCTTGTTCATTAATTACGATATAACCTTTATTGTCGGTGTCAAGTGCCATATTGTCTGATTCTGCACTTCTTTGAATAATTGGGTTAGGGCCGGTGCCAAGTGCAACAATTACGGTATCAATCGGCATATCAATAAATTTACCTGTGCCGATTGGTCTTCTTCTGCCTGAAGCGTCAGGTTCGCCAAGTTCCATTTGTTCAAATGTCATACTTGTTGCAAAGCCATCTTCGCCTTTGATTTCAACAGGTGCCATTAAGAAATTGAAAACAATTCCTTCTTCTTTTGCGTGGCGAATTTCTTCGAGGCGCGCAGGAAGTTCAGCTTCTGTTCTTCTGTAAGCTATATAAACTTCTTTAAAGCCAACCCTAACAGCTACTCTTGCTGCATCCATTGCAACGTTTCCGCCGCCTATGATAACTGCTTTTTCGCCAATTTTAATAGGTGTTGGTGTTGTTTCATGGTTAGCATGCATTAAGTTAACCCTTGTTAAAAATTCGTTTGCACTGTATACGCCATTTAGGTTTTCGCCTTTAATGTTCATCATTTTAGGAAGGCCGGCGCCTGATGAAATAAATATTGCCCCATAGCCTTCGTCTTTAAGTTGTTTAAGGGTGATTGATTTACCAACAACCACATTTTTGTGGAATTTTACGCCAATTTCATTGAGCGATTTAATTTCTCTATCGAGAACGGTTCTTGGAAGTCTGAAAGACGGAATACCGTATCTTAAAACGCCACCAAAGGCATGAAGTGCTTCAAAAATTTCAACTTCAAAGCCTGCTGCGCGAAGGTCTGCAGCGCAAGACATTCCGGCACAGCCTGAACCAATAATTGCCACTTTTTTGCCATTCGGCTTAATTTCAGGCGTTTTTGGGCATGAATTGTCCCCAACATATCTTTCAAGAGCACCAATTGCAACAGAGTCGCCTTTAATGCCCAAAATGCATTTAGATTCGCATTGTCTTTCTTGCGGGCATACTCTGCCGCAAACAGATGGAAGCATGTTTGATTCACGGATTATTTCGCCCGCCTGCTGAACATTTCCTTCTTTTAAGGCTGCTATAAACTTTGGAATTGGAACATTTACAGGGCAACCTTGCACACATTTTGGATTTTTGCAATTCATGCAACGTGAAGCTTCGAGCTGCGCTTGTTCCGGCGTGAAATTTTCTTCCACAGGGTCAAAATTTGACCTTCTTTGTATCTTATCTTGTTCTATTGCGTGTTGTCTTTCTACTTTATTCATAAAATTCCCCTAATTTACATTGACATTGTATAATAAAAATAAAAAAGGTGAAAATGATTAAATTAATTGCAACAGATATTGATGGCACAATTCTTACTGAAACCAATGAATTCCGCCCAAAAATACTTAAAACTATAGAAAAAGTTAAAAATAAAGGCGTCAAACTTGTTCTTGCAACAGGTAGAGTTTATGATGCCGTTTCGCCTGTTGCAGAGCAACTTGGGCTTGATACGCCAATAATTTGCACTCAAGGTTCGCTTTTAAAAAATAAAAATGAAATTTTATGGTCTGCGCCTGTGGAGCATGATTTAGCGCTTGATGTAATTGAATTTTTGCGCAAAAAAGGCATTCACACAAATTTTTATAACAATGATAAAGTTTGCGTTGAAGATGAGCGCTACATGGACGATTACATCGGCGGAAGGTTTATAAATTATAAAGTCGTAGATAAATTTGAAAATTTAAATTGGGGCATGATAACAAAGCTTCTTGCAATTGTATACGATAATGAAAAAATCCAAAAACTTGAAGATGAGCTAAAAGAAAGATATAAGGGCAAATTGGGCATAGTGCGCTCAAGTGCTACATATCTTGAAATTACAAACCCTGCCGCCTCTAAAGGAAACGCTCTTTTGAAACTTATGGAAATGTGGAATTTAGCGCCGGATGAGGTTTTGGCTTCAGGAGATCAGGATAATGACATTGAACTTTTGCGCGTTGCGGGCGTTCGCGTTGCGATGAAAAACGCCAGCCCAAAATTGAAAGAAGTTTCAAATTATATTGCGCCGGATGTTCATGAAGACGGGTGGGCAGAAGCGATTGAAAGGTTTGTATTATGCGAATAGGTGAAGGTTATGATTTACATGTCCTCAAAGAAGGTTTAAAGCTTACGCTTGGCGGGGTTGAAATACCACACAAAAAAGGTTTTGTGGCGCATTCGGATGGTGATGTTCTTTATCATGCAATAATTGACGCTATTTTAGGTTCTGTTGCAATGGGCGATATTGGCTCGCATTTTCCTGATAATGACCCAAAATATAAAGAAATAAACTCTGAAATTTTGCTAAAAGAAGCAAATAATATTTTGGGCAAGTGCGGATATCATATTTTAAATATTGATTCTACAATTATTGCTCAAGAGCCTAAAATGCGCCCTTATATTGACAAAATGCGCCAAAATATCGCAAGCGCATTAAATCTTGATATAAACCAAGTTTCAGTCAAAGCTAAAACTAATGAAAAAATGGATTCAATCGGTGCATGTGAGGCAATAAGCGCACATGTTGTTATTCTTGCTGATAAAGTATAGCAAGTTGGCTAATTGTTCTTAGTTAAGTTTGTCGTAACTTAATTTTAGGAGAGAAATTATGAAAAACAAAATTTTAATATTATCACTTATCGTGGTGCCGCTTGTTACATATTGCATTTTAAACTTTATTGACACAAAAAATAGAGCTGCGCTCCCGCTTGATGATATAGTTTATGCAAGCCCAGATTATATAGATAGAGTCACAATTTACAAATTTTATTCCCCAATGTGTTCGGATTGTTTAAAACAAACGCGCGAGATGGATAAAATTGATGATAAATATTCAAAATATTATATTGTTGAAGATATAAATGTGTCTGAAGTTAACCATAATGGCAAGAAAACTCAAGAATACATTGATAAATATGATATTGTATCTGTCCCGACATTAATTTTTGTTGATTCTGATAATAAAATTTTAAGAAAATTTGTGGGCTTTACTCCTGTTGATAAAATCCATGAAGGGATTGAGGCAAACAAATGATAGATTTTTTGCAAACAATTTCTGTAACATTTTCAGACAAGAACTTAAGCTTTTTAATGTATCCTATTTCATTTTTTGGTGGCGTTTTAAGCTCACTATCGCCTTGCACGCTCGGAATTTTACCCTTAATTGTGGCGTATGCCGGTCTTGAAAAATCTGAAGGATATAAAAAAATATTTTTAAAACTTCTATCGTTAATTCTCGGTATTACAACGGTTATGACGGTTGCAGGCATTTTGTGCGCCGTTGGCGGGAAGGTGTTTATAGCTCTCGGCGGTAATTATTGGATATTGTTTATCGGCTCGTTGTTTATTATCTTTGGGCTTTCTTTGCTTAATATAATTGAAATTCCTTATGGAAACATTGTTAAAAAAATGCCGACAAAGTTTTCTAAAAGTGAATATATTTTAACCTATATTGTAGGTGTCGTTTTTGCACTTGGCGCAACCCCTTGTGCAACGCCGATTTTGGCTGGGATTTTAGGCTATGCAAGCATTACAAAAAACATACTAAATTCAGCAATAATGCTTTTCTTATTTTCGCTCGGGCAAGGGGTAATTCTGATTTTTGCAGGACTTTTTACATCATACATTGCAAAATTGCATAAATTTGATAAAGTTACCGAGTTTATACTTAAATTATCAGGCGTTTTAATGGTTTTATGCGGTGTATATGTGTGGTATAGAGTGTTTGCGCCATTGGTTGAAAACCTATTTTAAAGAAAATGTTTAAAAAAAATATCGGGCAACTTAATGAAGCCCGATATTTTTAGTTTTTATTACAAGTAAAATTATCTGTTTGAGATTATTCTTGCACAGTGTACGCCGCTTGCGCTTGCTTGCATTAAGCCGCGAGTTACGCCAGCGCCATCCCCTATTGCAAAAAGATTTTTAACTTGTTTTGTTTCGAGTTCATTTGTGAGCTCAGCACGAGCTGAATAGAACTTAACTTCGATACCATAAAGCAAAGTGTATCTTGAAGCAACGCCCGGAGCAATTTTATCAAGCGCATAAATCATTTCAATTATGCTCAACATTTGTCTATATGGAATAACGAGGCTCAAATCCCCTGGGGTTGCGCATTCAAGCGTAGGTTTAATTATGCTTGATTTAATGCGTTCCGCGGTTGATCTTCTGCCGTCTAATAAGTCGCCAAATCTTTGAACCAAAATTCCGCCGGATAGCATATTTGCAAGGCGCGCAACGTGTTGCCCGTATGCAATTGGCTCTTTAAACGGTTCTGTGAACTTTTTAGATACTAATAGTGCAAAGTTAGTGTTAGGTGTCTTTTTATCAGCGTATGAGTGGCCGTTCACGGTTTGAATACCGTTATAGTTTTCATTTACGACTTCGCCATTCGGGTTCATACAGAATGTTCTAACTTCATCGCCAAATGTTGGTGAGTGGTAAATTAGTTTTGATTCATATAATCTTGATGTAATTGGTTCCATAACAGGAGCCGGAAGCTCAACTCTTACGCCGATATCAACCGCATTGTTAACTATATTTATACCATTATTGATAAATTCTGTAGATAACCAATCAGCGCCTTCGCGCCCAGGAGCAACAATTACATATTCAGCTTCAAGAGTTGTTCTGTCAACGGTTTCAACCCCTTTAACTTTATTGTTTTCAATGATTAAGTGTTCAACAAATTTATTGTTGATAATTTCAATTTTGTCTTCTAAGAAATCTTGCATGCTCTTTAAAACATTTAGCGCACGTTCAGTCCCCAAGTGTCTAACAGGAGAGTGCACAAGCCTTAATTCTGCAAGAGTTGCCTTCTTTTCAATGTCTTCAAAATCTGCTCTGTTTTTACCAAAAACAACTTCTGTTGCACCGTGTTCAAGGTAAATTTCATCGCAATAATCGATTAATTTATTAACTTCATCAAAAGACATATAATCAACCAAATGCCCGCCAACGTCAGGGGTTAAGGTTAATTTGCCATCTGAAAAAGCTCCTGCACCACCCCAACCGGATAGCAAACCGCAAACTTTGCATGAAGGGCATTCTTTTTTGCCGTTTCTTAGCATACAAACACGTTTTTCAATTCTTGCACCTTTTTCAATGAGCGCAACTTTCCAATCCGGATGTAGTTTTACAAGCTCAAGTGCTGAGAAAATTCCAGCTGGGCCACCGCCCACGATAATTACATTATACATATTAACTCCTTTGCGAAAACACAAATTTCATTATATAATAAACATAAAAAAACGGAGATATTTTATGAACGAATATAAAATTTTAAGCTATTTGCCCACAGTTATTGAATCTTCATCTCGTGGCGAAAAATCTTTCGACATTTTCTCAAGGCTATTAAGAGAAAGAATTATATTCTTGGGCACAGAAATTGATGACGATGTTGCAAATTCAATCATAGCGCAGCTTTTGCTTCTTGATAGCGAAAATAGCGAAAAAGATATTATGCTCTACATCAACTCCCCAGGGGGTGTAATTACAGCCGGCATGGCAATTTACGACACAATGAAACTTATAAAATCAGATGTTTCAACAATTTGCCTTGGCGATGCTGCAAGTATGGGTGCATTCTTATTATCCGGCGGAACAAAAGGAAAAAGGCTTGCGCTTCCAAATGCCAGAGTTATGATACACCAACCATTAGGCGGCGCAAAAGGTCAAGCGACTGATATTGAAATTGAAGCAAAAGAAATTTTGAGAATGAAAACCATGTTAAATACCTTGCTTGCAGAGCACACGGGGCAAACTTTTGAAACAATCCAAAAAGACACTGAACGCGATAATTTCATGACAGCCCAACAAGCGCTTGAATATGGTCTAATCGACAAAATTATCACAAAAGAATAATATAGGCCAAATGGTGCGCCCCGTTATCGGGTGTTATAAATTTATTAAATAATACAATCCAAATATGAGGATTGTATTATTTTTTACATTATTTTTGGCTTTAAACTTGCAATTGGGTGCATTTGCTTTTGATGATTTTGATTATTTCCAAAACGCACAAAATGCAAATTTCGAAAACCCGAATTTAAGGGCTTTTGATGTCGATACGTTGAACTATTTAGAAAACAGCATTTATGGCAAAAATTATCCATATAATTCAACCGCCACAAGGCTCAAGAAGCTCGAAAAAACAATTTTTGGAACATCTACCTATGGAACAAATTCCGAGCGCCTTAAAAGGCTTTCTGACGCTTATGCAAATTATAAGCGAAATAATATGTACTCAAATTCAGTAAATAGCACAAAGCAGAACTTAAAAAGACTCTCAAAAGTTTTATTTAACGGGGCACCAACAGGTTACACGCCGCCTGTAAGATATAATTATAACAACAATTTTAACCCACATTACGTAAATCCGCTTGGTTACGGTGCAGAGCGAATTTATTGCGATAGATACGGAAATTGTACAAGATACTCGCAAGACATCGGAAACACTATGGGTGTTAAAATCATAAGGGACTAATTTTGTGCCAATTTTTTCGCTATATCGCGCGATACGGCTTCCCCCATAGACATGCAACTTTTTTGTATTCTAAGCGAGGCATGTGTGTTAAAATCCGCCCCGCAACATTTGCCAACCGCATACAAATTAGGCACACCTTTTACAGCCAAAGCCCTTAGCGGGAAGGAATAGCAAGGGATTTTATCTAGTTTTGACTCGTCTTTTTTGTTTGAATGAATGTCTATAGGGTAATTAGACCATAAAATGGCGTCATCAAAGGGTTTTTGGCGCATTATATCATCTGTTGTGAAGGTGTGTTCGCATTCAACCCTGTTCTCTTCTCTTTTCCCGACAATTGGCGAAATGCTTGATATATAAGAGTTTTCAAAGCCTTTAAGGTATTTTTTTGCAAAGTTATGTAATCTAAATATGGCCGAATGCCCTTCTATAATTGAGTTTGAGTATGATAAAAAGCTGTTATTAACGTCATTTAAGCGAGGGCAATTAAATGTCACGGAATTTGGCATACCGGCAACCGAAAACACTTGAAAATACTGCAAATCCGCCTCATGAAGCACGTTATCTGCAAGCGCTTGCTTAAAATATGGCTCTAATGCCCAATTTTGCGCTTTATCCCAAGTGTAGGCAGTGGTAAAATGCGGCTCGCCGTCTATTGTATAGAAGTTTGTGTGGTCTTTATTATCATCAATTTTGCTTAAAAAATTTATAAATTCAGAAATATCTACTCCACTTAAAATAAAACGCAAAGAATTTGGTTGAAAATTATTTTTTTTCAAAAATTTCGCACCTAAAATTTTTGAAATTTCTCCATTTCCTGTTCCGTCCACAATATATTTCGACCCGATTGGTATTGATAATATTTCACAAGGATTTTCTAAAACATTTTCATCATTTTTTGAAAAATTAATTTTTTTATAAGGAACGCTAAATTCAAAATTACGCGTTTTAGAATTTGTTTTATGAATGTCATTAATCGAAGTTTCATACAAAATATCAACTTGCGAGTCATATAGCATATTTTCAAGAACAAGTGGCAGAGCAATCGGGTTAAACCAACCGGAATTATTATCGCCGTATGTTATATTTGAATTATATTTTTTTGCATATTTAATTAAGTCGGAATAAAATTCTGTGTTTAGATTTTTATCTTCCGTATTCATACAAGGCGTGACAAGCCCAAGCGAAGCAACCCCGCCAAGAAGCGTTTGCTTTTCAACAAGCATTACTTTAAGGTTTAATTTACCTGCAATATATGCGGCTGCACAACCAGCAACACCGCCTCCAAAAACAACAACATCATATAGTTTAATATCTTTATTCATCATTTAATTATTATACATTGTTTTTGAAAATGTGCTATTTCTTCATATTTCGGATATTAGTATATACTTTTGATATCATATAAATTTTTTAAAATGATGATTTGAAATAACTTTGGCGATTTTATTGGTTTTTGCGCCTTTTTACTTTCGAGCCGATAGGTTTTGATAATATATATTATGTAAACGCGAAAGAAAAACAACTTTTTGATATAAATACACCCATAAATATTAGATATTTTATTTAATTCCTAATAATTTGGCTGATTTTTTATATCTCGAATCAGTTTTTTGAGGATAAAGCCCGATGTAGTGGTTTCCTTTTTTGTATTGATACACTAAAGCATGGATATCGGGGTATTCATCGCTTCTAGAGTAATAATCTATCTTGCTAATTCCCGCTTTATTGTATTTATCGCCGTTAAATTTACCGCCTCTGCAGTCAAGGTCAATATAAACAACAAAGTAGTTTCCGTATGCCGTTACGTACTCTGGGTCAATTTTTAGTATACAAATATTTGCCCCTCTTTTTGTTGCCATATAATTGCCGTCGCATTTAGATTCTAAAATTGCTCTTCCAAAAAAGCTATCGTTAACTTCATCTTGACATCTGTTTCTGCCATACACATAAGAAATGGGCGTTAAAAGATTTTGGGGCGCAGTTTGACCTTTGAGCCTAAAAGCAACTTCATCATAATTTTCTTGAAGTTCAGCGGTTTTTTTATCAATTCCAGTGTTAATTGTTTCAATATAATGTTTCAAAGTGCCTTTGTAGAGAAAAGTTTTGAAACCTGTTGCAAACCAAATTATTAAAACAACAACGACAAAAAGCGCAGTGTAGACTTTTTTCATTTTCTCTTTATGTTTGGCATCATAGTCTTTTTTGATTTCGTCTTGAAGCATATTCTTATTTCCTTTTTATATATTATACACGGTACCGAGTTTTATATTTTTTTGAAAAATGTTCGATTTTTCTCTTGATATTTTATCATTACCTTTCGGCTCGATTGGTATTGATAACTTTTTCAACCTTAGTAAGGATTTTTTTTGAAATTATTTTTTAAAAAAATTTTTATTTTTTATTTTTAATGTACAAATTTATTTTTTTGAATTATTTTTGCAAAAGCTAAGATAAAATATAGCTTATAAGCGTTCTTGTGCACACACCTGTTGCGCCTTTAGAGAGTTCTTTGAAGGGCTTATCTATAAATGCAGTGCCTGCAATATCGATATGGAGCCAATTAGGGTTATGGACAAAATTGCTTAAGAATTGCCCCGCATTTGAAGCGCCTGCAAACCTTGAGCCTGTGTTTTTCATATCCGCAATATCAGACTTGAGCGCATCTTGCATAAAGTCGTAAACAGGCAATTGCCAAAGGAATTCGCCTGATTGAGCGCCAAGCGCAATGATTTTATTAATATTCTCTTGATTTCTGCCCATAACGGCTGAAATATTGTTGCCAAGCGCAACAACACAAGCGCCTGTAAGCGTTGCTATATCTATGATTTCGTCCACTCCGAGCTCATCAGCATAGCAAAGTGCGTCAGCAAGCGTAATTCTGCCTTCAGCGTCTGTGTTATCTACCTCAATTGTAAGCCCGTTTTTAGCCTTTAAAACATCCCCAGGCTTATAAGACTTACCTGAAGGCATATTTTCGCAAAGCGCAGATATAACATGAAGCTCAACATCCGGTTCAAGCTTTGAAAACGCGTTAAATACGCCAAGAGCAATTGCGAAAGCAGACATATCGTCTTTCATATTAAGCATAGAAGCTGCCGGTTTAATATCAAGCCCGCCGGAATCAAATGTAATGCCCTTGCCAATTAGAGCCACCTTTTTGCGTGGGTTTTTAGGGCTATATTTTAAATGTATAAAGCGCGGTTCCTCATTGCTGCCTCTGCCAACCGCTAAAAATGCGTTCATTTTTAGCTTTTCAATTTCCGCTTTATTATACACAACGCAGCTCATATTTGGATTATTTTCGGCTAAACTTTTAGCAAGTTTTGCAATTTTTGTAGGAGTTGCGTGCTCTGCAGGTTCAGTCGCAAGCGTTCTTGCAAAGTTCTGTGAATTAGCGTAAATTGAGCCAATTTTGACACCTTCTTGTAAATCGGACAAAATATTTGAACCCATTGATACAATCTCTATTGTTGAAATTGTGGAATCTTGCTTCTTGTTTTTATATTTATTAAACGAAAAGGAGCTTAAAATTATTGCTTCTGTAAGGTTTTTGGCAAAATCAAAAGCCGGATATAGTAATTTATCTAAACCTATTGTATCGATTGAAATATGGGCGTTATTTTGAAAAGAATTAACTGTAGAATAGATTTTAGCGCCCACTTCGCGAAGTTTAACAATGTCAAAATCGTCAACTTTCCCAAGCCCGATAGCTAAAATGTTATCTGCGCCAAATTGCTTATATGTAGGCAAAAAGAATGTTTCAAGAAATTTGCCCGTAAACTGTTGCTTTTTAGTCAGATAATCTGAAATAATTTTATCCAGCTCTTGGTCGAGCTCTTTCGCAAGCGGCGAAAGCAGCTTATTGTCCTCAAATATACCAACAACAAGCACATTTGTTTTAATCTTTTTTATATTAGTTTGTTTAGTTGTAATTTTCATTATTAAACCCCATAGTTTTGATGTAATTTATAGCTGTTTCAGACAAAAATTTATTTTTCATTTTCTTGTCTTTGCTAAGCTTTTTAGGTAATTCATCCTTGTTGATTATACCCCAATTTGAATTAATGGGCTGAAAATTCTTATGGTCAGGATATGTAATGTACCCTAAAAGCGCGCCAAGCATTGATTTATCAGATAATTCAATCAATTCTTCAGATTTTAAATATTTCAAAATGTTAATTGCTGCAAAAAGCCCTGTTGTGATACTTTCGCTATATCCTTCAACACCCGTTAACTGCCCCGCGAAGAACAAATTAGGATATTTTTTAGATTGAAGAGTTTTGTTTAAGATTTTAGGTGAAT
Organism: uncultured Gammaproteobacteria bacterium; assembly: GCA_964570895.1. Taxonomy (GTDB): domain Bacteria; phylum Cyanobacteriota; class Vampirovibrionia; order Gastranaerophilales; family Gastranaerophilaceae; genus RGIG1918. The sequence goes on along the minus strand of CAZMZD010000001.1, from coordinate 165,618 downwards.
TTATAAAAGTATTTGCGTGCATTACGCCATAACGCGCTATTTCACAGTTTTTTAGCGCAGGAACAGATTGTAAAAGCCTTTTTTGTTCTCCCCATTTTAAGTTAGTTTGAAAACCAACTAAATTGTACAAATCGGCAATTTTATTGTCTTGGCGAAGCTGAATAACGGCGTAAAATTGGTTACGTTTAAATTCGGTCGGAATTCGTTTATCAAACAGCCCGACAGGCTTCATTGGCCCAAAACGAAGAGTGTCGACCCCGCGCGAAGCAAGTACTTCAATAGGCAAGCAAGATTCAAAAAATTTTGCTTCAAATGATTTGCACTCAATTCTCTCGGCGCCTGTTAAAATGTTATAGAAATTCTCATATTCTTCTTTGTTTAGCGGGCAATTTATATAGTCTGCGTCGCCTTTATCCCAACGGGAAGCGTAAAATGCGGAAGAAAAATCTATACTATCTTTTTTGACAATTGGCGCAATAGCGTCAAAAAAACTAAAATTTTCTTCGCCAAAAAGCTCTGTTATGTTGTGCGCCAAGGTTTTAGAGGTTAGCGGGCCTGATGCAATAATTGTTGGCACATCAAGGTTAATTTCAGTGTATTCATCGTTAATAATGTTGATTTTCGGGTTCGATTTTATAATCTCGGTTACGTCTTGGTGAAATTTAACCCTATCAACAGAGAGCGAACCGCCAGATGGCACCTTGTTATCAAGGGCAATTTTAAACAAAGTCGAGCCCATAAGGAGTGCTTCGTGCTTAAGCAAGCCGGAAGCGTTTTCAGGGTCAAACGAGCCAAGACTGTTCGAGCATACAAGTTCTGCAAAATCAGAGCTCACGTGCGCCCCTGTTTCGACTTTTGGACGTGCCTCGTATAAATTAACCTCTATGCCGTTTTGAGCAAGATAAATGGCCGCCTCAGAGCCTGCTAAGCCACCACCAACAATATTAACCGTCATCACTTAATAAATCCATGTATGAAATAGTGTCTGAAAAATTAAACATATGAACAAATGTGTATAGTGGCTTTGGTGAAAAATGTTTGCTGCCAAGCTTTAGAAGCTGTTTTATGACAGCAGTAAAAGAAGGATTGCGCTCTGTCACCGTTGAAGATGTGCAAGTGTCGTAATAATTACAAACCGCAACGTGTTGTGCGTAATCAGATATCATTGTATTTGATATACCATAAGGCCAGCCGGAACCATCCATTGTTTCATGATGTTCAAGAGCAATTCTTGCAACCGCAGTTGAAAAATTGAGCTTATTTTTTAATATTTTGTATCCGAGAATAGTATGGGATTTATATATTAAAAGATTTTTTTCTGATGAATTTTTTTCTTCAATAATGCTGTGTGGAATTTCAATTTTTCCAATGTCATGCAAGAGTGAGCCAACCGCAATGTTTTTAATATCAAGCTCCGAAAGTTCCATTCTGATTGCAAGCAAGACGGAGTATAGCGCAACGTTCGCAGGGTGTGCGAGGTCATATTTTCCAATAAGCTTAATTTCGTGCGGAAGTTTGATTTGATTGGATAGGTTTGTAAGCATGTTGATAATGCCGTCTGAAAGCTTGTTTGTAAGCGATTCCACTTCTTCCCAATCAGCCATTTTTGCGTAATCTAAAATATTTGCGTAAGAATTTAAAAGTTCTTTTTGAATTTTAGCAGAAATAACGGACTTATGATTTGACAAATTACCGGACTCAAAATCAAGCAAATTGCTTTGAACAGGCAAAATATCATCTGCCTTATCAACGCCGCTTTTTCTGTATAAGTTGTTGTATTCTTTCATAGCAATAATTTTACCCGGAGTTAAAATTTCGCCAACAGAATAAAGCTTTGTGCCGGTTACGTCATATAGGTCGTATTTTAATATTTTTTGATTGACTAAGTCGTTTATAGATACCTTTTCCACTCGTTTATTATAACATTTTTTCACAAAAAATACAAAAAATAGTACTGTTATGGTAGAATTTTTGTATGTTTGTTTTAAGAAATATGACTCATGATGAGTTAGAAAGAATGATAGTTGCTCTTGATGAGCCTAAATACCGTGTAAAGCAGATTGAAGATTGGCTTTATAAAAAAGCTGTCGGAACAGTCGAAGAGATGAAAAACCTTCCTAAATCTCTTTTTGCAAAGCTTTCTGAATGCGCTGTTGTAACGCAGTCAAAAATATATCAAAAATTAATCAGCAGAGATGGCACGCTTAAATATTTGCTTCAATTTTCTGACAGAAATTTTGTCGAAATGGTGCTTATGCGCTTTGATAACCGCTCTAACCTTACGGCTTGTATTAGTTCGCAAATTGGTTGCAAAATGGGCTGCAAATTCTGCCACACTGCAAAACAAGGCTTTACAAGGAGCTTAACCGCTCATGAAATGGTTGAGCAAGTGCTCACCATTATGCAAGACACGGGGCTTAAAGTCACAAACGTTGTGTTTATGGGGCAAGGCGAACCTTTGGATAATTATGACGAAGTATATAAAGCAATTGAAATTTTAAACACTAAACTTGAAATTGGGATTAGAAGAATTACTGTTTCAACATCGGGCGTGGTTTCAAGATTTAACGACTACACCTCAAGAAAGCTTTTGCCAACATTTGCAATATCGCTCCATGCGCCAAACGACACAATTCGCGATAAAATCATGCCCGTTAACCATAAATATTCTATGGAAGAACTTAAGCGCGCCATGATTAAATTTAACGAAGTTACAGGCAAAAGAATTACAATTGAATATATTTTGCTTGAGCAATTTAATTCGACTAGAAAACACGCAGAAGAGCTTGCAGAATATTTAAAAGATGTTAAATGCAATATAAACTTAATCCCTTATAACTCGGGCGATAAGTCCGATTTTATCAAGCCTTCGCCAAAAACAATTCAACTTTTCAAGTTAATTCTTGAAAAATCAGGCAAAAAAGTGACACAAAGGCTTGAACGCGGCGCTGATATTATGGCAGCTTGCGGTCAACTTACAGGCAAATATCTCGATAAAGATTAATTCTATGACGAACCTGTTATTTGAGAAATTGTGCTTGTAAAGTTTGAATATTGCGAGTTCATGCTCGAAATTGCTTCGTCCATTGCTTGGAATTGGCGCAAAAGTATTTCCTCATAAAGGGTAAGTTGCTCGTTCGCCCTATCTATCCTATCTTGTTGAGAATTAATCATTGTTGTATAGGTAGATTCTTTCGCGTCAAAATAACCTGTTGTAGGCTCAAGAGTGTTATCAATTCTAACTTTAAACCTATCCATTGCGCCTGTGCCATCTGCGTTTGAAAAAATGCTTTTAATTTCTGTCATAGAGCTTTTCGACAAGATTTCATCAAGCTTATCTTCGTTAAACACAAGCTCGTATGCAGCGTCTGAAGCAGATAAGCCGGCTTCGCCTGTTGATATGCCTAATTGAGATAAAATGGTATAGTCGCTGTCGTTTGTAATGAAACCACCAGCAATAGAGCGCATTTCGCTGTATATTGACCTTAAGGTTGAGTCATATTCAAGATAACCGTCATTCGCCGTTGCTTCTTTAATTGCAGACAAAACTTGGTTATATTTTTCAACAAATGTGTCAATAGCGTCTTTTAGCGGTTCGGAATCTTCCGTGATTGAGATTTTAATTGTGTCGGTTGTGCTTGGAGCTTGTTCGATGTTGATTGCCAAGCCTTCATAGCCTGTGTTTGTGATGTTATTCGATGAAGATTCGATTGTTGTGCCGTTAATTGTGATAATCGCTTGGTTACCTAACGTTGTACTTGCCGCGCTGTTGCTCAAATTCATAGCGGTGAAGAACCCTGTGCCATCGGGGTCTTCCATTTTAATTGCAGAATTTCCCGTTTGTTTTGAAGTTAGTGTGAAAAATCCTGAATTTGAGTCGTACGAAGCGCTAACGCCAACCGATTGGTTTGAGTTAATGCTGTTTACGAGGCTTGCAATTGTGGTATTTTCATCAATTGTGAATTCAACATCGTTAATTTTGAATGTGCCTGCATTAATTGTTGCATTCAAATTGGCGCTACCATCAACAAGTTTGCCCGATGTGTCAACTGTACAAATTGGCGTGCTGCTTGAATATACCCTGTAGCCTGAAGGGTCAAGAGTATAGTTTGATATTTTCATAATATCTTTAAAATTAGAAGTATCGGTTTGCATACCAAAAATAACATCGTCTGTGGTGTTTGTTTGAATTTCCAATTTGCCGTTTGAAATTGAAGCACTGATTGGATTTGCAGGGCTATAATCAGCAAACAAAGCATTGATATCGCTCACGATTGAATCCATAGTACTTGTGTCACTGATTGTAATTTCTCTAACATCATCGCCAACAGCAATTGAGAAAGTGCCTGTTTTTGCTTGTTTTAAATCGGAAAACACAAAATCGCCATCTATATAATTTGAAGTTGTTGCGGCGCTTTTTGTGGTCGTATATGTTGCCATCTGTTTAACAGTAACAATATATTCTTGAATAGCGGATTCGGGAGTGCAAGTTGCCGTCACGTAGTCGCTCAAAGAGCTCGAAGCAGCTTTTGCATTGAAAATATCATTTGACGAATATTCATTAATATCGGTAAACGCAGCAAGAGCAGATTGGAAATCTTGAAAATAGCCTTCAACAATTCCTAATGCTTTTTTAGAGTTATTTAAGCTTTCAAGTTTTGTTTCAAGAGGGGTAACCGTGGTTGCTTTTTTTGCCTCAACAAGAGCGTCAACCCAAGATACATAATCCATTCCTGAACCTAAACCGCTAAATGTAATTGCTGACATGTACTTTACTCCCTAGTATACAATATTTATTATATGCCCATATTTTTTAATTTGTATCATATAAAAAACTGAATTTATGATTCAACATTCACGCTGTGTGCTGTTTGGACTTTATATTTTTTATATGCGTTTGTTATTTTTTTATTTTTCTTAACGCGCGCGAGTTCTTCCGCAATCTGTTTATGCCTTGCTTTTACAAGCTCAAACGCCTTTTTTTCATATTCAAAAAGTTCTAACTTTCTTGTATTTTTAATGGCTGTTTCTTCTTCTGTGAGCTCAACTATTTGTTCTTGGCGAATCATATTTTTTAAAATTTGCCCTTTTTTATCGATAAAAGAGACAAGGTAGTCCACATTTTTTGTATCAACAAATTTAATTATGCTTTCACACGTTAATTGATACTCATCATACATTTTAAGAAGCGCTTGAAATTGAAAATTGTCACTATGCTTCATAATTCGCACTTTCCGTTGGTTGCTCGGGCGCATTTGTTTGATAAGCACTTGGGCGCGGCATAGGAGCAGATTCGCCTGCTTTCATTTTAAATATTGCTTGCTCCCAAGTTTGTTTTAAATCTTTTGTATAGCCTAAAACTATGTCAATTGGCTCTGTAATTTGCTTAATGTTTGCCTGAACAAGCTGGCTAATCAGATATCTGTATAAAATTGTGAGGTGTTTTGCAAGATCAGGATTAGGCTCCGGATTTAATGTGTTTAAAAATTCATTAAAAATATCTTGAGTTCTGATTAAATTATTATGCGCCTCTTGAATGTTTTTTTGCTCAATTGCAAGCTTTGCTTTGTTCATAAACTGAATTGCAGCGTCATGAAGCATAATAAGTATCGCCTCTTGCGAAGCGGTTTGAATGTGTGTTTTTTGATATTGTTTTACGTACTGATTCAATTTACACTCTTTTGTTTACAATTATACCACTTACTTGCTTCATATTTGAGATGAATTTTGAAAGTTTGTCCGGCGAAATTTGAGCAATTTGCATACCAACTTCGTTATCAATTACAGCAATTGTGGCGTCATCAATAATTTTGAAGGTATATTCGTCATAAATTTCTTCTTCTTCGTCATCGGATTCATAACCATCATTGAATTCATCTTCTGTTAGGTTTTCAGAAAAACCGCCGGAGGCGCTAGTGTTTTCATGGTCGCCACCTTCAATAGCGCCTTTTTTTTCAAGCTGGTCAATAGAATTATCGCCCATACTTCTGGAATTGGCAATATTTTCAGAGTTGATGGCATTTTCTTTTGATGTGTTATCTCTATTTAAAGCTAAATTGTTTAGCGTTAAACCGTCCATGAGAAACTATCCTCCACGCATATTATATCAATTTAAATAATTATTACCAATAGTATATTTAATGTATTTGTCAAAATTTGAAAATTATATATAATTTATGAGGGAGTTTTATATGAAACAAGAAAAATTATCAGATTTATTTTTTAATAACATTTTGGAATTGCCTGTGTGGGTTAAGCAGGTTTTATACAAAAAAACAAGAAGAAACCTAAGCGACACGCTTCAAAAATATTTCAACTATTTAAATCCGGAAGGCTTGCTTCAAGACCAAGTTCCAAAAATTACCAAAAAAGGTACGCACATTTTAAACGGCGATTTGAGCAATTTAAACGATATGGAGATGATTTTTCTTGCGAATGTAAAAGAAAATTACAGCCTTTTTGATATCGCGCTCACAAACTATTGGTCACTTGAGGCATGTTGCAAAATTTTATTAAAACTAATTAAAGAAGAATGTGTTTTTAAACTAGAAACAGAAACAAATATGAGCTTGCTTGAGTTTTTAGCCGGCAAAATAAAAACAGGCGATGTGCTTCGAAGATTAGGCTTAATCGACACTTCTCAAATAAATGATGCACTTCAATATCAAAAAGAAAAAAAAGATATCGGGGTTAAAGTTAAAATTGCAGACGTTCTTGTTAATTTAAAATACGTAACCAAAGACGACGTTGAAATTTTAATTAAACTAAAAGAAGATTCGAAAAGAAATTTTGTGATGAGCTCTGGGCTTACAGTTGTTAAAACTGACGATGACTCTCTTAAGAAAAGTATGCTGGAAAATTTACAAAGAGAACACAAAAGGCTTTCTCATGAAAATGCAATTTTGAAAGAAAGGCTCAAAAAGCTCATCGAAATTACTAAATATTATTGATTTTTTCGCATTTTGCTTTTCAAATATTTTTTTTATTATAAAATTAAATCACTATGAATAAATTATTAATCGATATATCAACACAGGAATTACCTTACAAATTCCTTCCTTACGCACAAAATGCATTAGAAAATTCATTTGACTCAGTATTTAAAAAATATGATGTTAAATTTGAGAAATTAAACGTTTTTACATCACCTCGCCACTTAGTGGTTATGGCATTTGGTTTAGATAAAAACGAAGAAGATATTAAAACGGAAGTTCGCGGCCCAATTTTAAAAATCGCTCAAAATGAAAATGGCGATTTTACTCAAGCTGCAATCGGCTTTGCAAAGAAAAACGGCATTGATGTTTCAGAACTTACCATTAAAGATAATTACATTTGGGCAACAACAGTTAAAAAATCAATTTCAATTGAAGAAATTTTGCTCGAAGAAATTCCTCGCATAGTTAAATCGCTTCAAGCACCGCATTTTATGCGCTGGGCTGATAATGAATTCAAATTTCAAAGACCTGTTGAGGATTTTGCGGTTTTATATAACGACAAAGTGCTTGATATAGAAATTTTTGGAGTTAAAGCTTCAAGAAAAACTTTGGGGCACAGGTTTGCAGCTAAACCCGAATTCGAAATTCAATCAATTGACACTTACCTTGACGAAATGCGCGCTCAAAATGTCATTGTTGACCAAAACGAAAGAAAAGAAATAATTATCAATTCTTCAAACAAAGTTGCAGAAAAACTTGGCGCTGTTATTGATTTTGCAAGCTATAGCGAACTCCTTGAAGAACTTGTTTATATTACAGAATATCCAAACCCTGTTGTTTGTGAATTTGAAGAAAAATATCTTGAAATTCCGGATATTGTATCCACAACGGTTATGAGCAAACATCAAAGATACATCCCGCTTTACGCTAAAAATGGTTCTTTGATGAATAAATTTATAACAATTTCAAATTCAATCGGCACCAAGGGCGAAGACAACATTAAAAACGGCAATCAAAGAGTTGTTCGTGCGCGCCTTGAAGACGGTATTTTCTTCTTTAAAGAAGACACAAAATGCCCTCTTGCAGATAAATTCGAAGATTTAAAAGGAATGACTTTCCAAAAAAATCTTGGCACATTATACGATAAAACGTTAAGGCTAGAAAAAATCTCAAATTATATTGCAGAAAAACTTAATCTTAACAGCGAAGATAAGAAAAATGTTTTAAGATGTGCTCACCTTGCAAAAATAGATTTATCAACACAGCTTGTGTTTGAATTTACGGAACTTCAAGGCTTTATTGGCGAGGTTTACGCAAGAAAATCAGGCGAAGCAGAATCTGTTGCGACAGGCATTAAAGAGCATTATTTCCCGCTTGCTTCAGGCTCAAAACAAGCTGAAACAATTGAAGGCCAAGTGGTTGGGATTGCAGATAAAATAGACACATTCTGCGCTATGTTTGCAGCAACTCAAGACAACAAAAAGAAAAGACCGACAGGCTCTAATGACCCATTGGGTGTTAGACGCGCAATTATCGGTGTTATTAGCACAATAATTGACAACAAACTCGACATCGATTTAATTGATTTAATAAATTACAACCTTGAGCTTTTGAAAGACGAATTTTCACTTTCAATTTCAGACGAGCTAAAAGCCGATTTAAGCGACTTTATTTTAGGCAGATTGCAAATTATGCTTCAGCAAGAATATAATCGCCCTGTAATCGATTCTACGCTTTCTGGCGCACTTCAAAATCTTGTTCAATACAAAGAAAAATTAGAATTTGTAAAAACTATTCCAAACTTTGAAAATTTTGCTCAAATTTCAGACAACTTTAATAGAGTAATTAGAATTACAAAAGATTATAAAGCTGAAATTGCACTAAACAGAGCATTGTTTGAAAATAACTCTGAAGGAGCTTTGTATGACGAGCTAAGCTCAAACAAGCTTTTATGTGAAGAGGATTTCAACAAATTATCAAACAAAATTGCAGAATTTTTCGATAAAACTTTAGTTATGGTTGACGATGAAAAAATTAAATCAAACAGGCTTGCTCTTCTATCAGGCATTAAGTCTAAGCTTGATTTAATTTGCGATTTTTCAAAATTATCCGCATAACTTTGAATGTAGTTCAGAAATAAATTCTTTAGCATCTTGCTTAACAAAATAGTCGCAATTATGCGCAAAGTCGCAGTTTTCGTCTATATTAACGCATAGAATTTTCTCTGAATTATTGCAGCCGACCAAATGGTGAATAGCGCCTGAAATTCCAAGCGCCACATATAATTTTGGCGACACAAAAGCGCCCGTTTGCCCAACTTGGTAATTTTTATCAACAAGCCCCATATCGCAAACTTTGCGGCTTGCGCTATAAGAAGCGGCCGTGCCGTTTTGATTTAAGTAATTAACAATTTCTTTAATTCGCATAATTGAAGCGTCGTCTGCCACGCCTGCGCCAAGTGCAAACATAATGTCGGCTTCTTTGTTTAGCTTATCCGAAATTTTTGTTGGCAAAAACTCTTTAATAGAATAATTTTTTCTTGAAAATTCAGGGATAATTTTCTTGTAAAACTTATTGTCAAAAGAAAATTCCTTCTCGCGGGCCTTAACCCCAACTCTAACTGTTGCCATCTGCGGATAAGATTTATATGAGATTTCAGCATAGAGGCGATTTCCAAAAGTCGGCCTTTTTGCAACAAGATTAAATTTGCCGTTTTTATTTTCAATTTTTAAATCTGAACAATCGGCAGTTAAACCTGCGCTAGCGCTAATTGCAAGAGTTGGCGCAATTTCTTTTTGAATATATGTTGCAGAAAATAAAAACATGTGCGGTTTTTCGTAATCTATAAGCTTTTTGAGGGAATTTGAATAAAAATCAAGAGTATAGTCGTCTGTATCTTGACCGACAAAATCAATTATATTTTCCGCACCTGATTTATGCAAAAACTCTTTATTTTCAGAAGATATGCCGCACGAAGAAAAAACAATCGCGCTAATTTCGAAATCGCAACGCATAAAATCTGAAATTATGTAATTAGCGTAATTTAAAAGCTGAATTGAATATTCGGCAAAATGCCCTTTATTGTGTTCTATAAATACAAAAATTTTGGTTTTCATTTTAGCACCTCTGCAATTTTCTGAAATGCTAAATCTCTGTCAATTGTTTCAGCAGACCTTGAAAAAATTGGCCTATACGCTTTTTTAACTTGCGTTGGCGACCCTTTAATGCCACAGTCTTGAGCATTTATCCCAATTTTGTCAACATCGCAAACATTAATTTTTATATTTTGCGCCCGCATATAATCAAAAACGGAAATACTAGAAATTTCGCTATAATTTGAAACGGCTAAAACAGCGGGGTAGCAAAGCTCAATAAGTTTAGAAAACTCCGGCAATTCTTGCTTTACTAAAATGTTTGAATGAGCTAAATTTAGCCTGTTAAAATCAACCACATTTGACACAAAATTATAACCAAGAAATTCTGCAACACCAACGGGTGTTTGCGAAGTTTCGCCATCAAGAGCAGAATTTCCGCAAAGAATAATATCGGGTTTCAAATTCAGGTTTTTAATAGCGGTTGAAATTATTTTTGCCGTCGCATAAGTATCAGAGCCTGAAAAAGCTTTATCAGAAAGAAGTATTGCATTATCTGCAACACGAGCAAGCGCATAATTTAAAATATCGCAAGCTTGACTTGGCCCCATCGAAAGAGCTGTCACTTCGCACTGCGCCATAGATTTAATTTTCTTTGCAAGCTCAAGCGCAAAATCATCCGCAGGGTTTAAAATAGAAATTAAGCCTTCGCGCTGAATAGTGTTATTTTCAGTCCATTTAATATCGTCAGTATCCGGAACTTGTTTCAAACAAACAAGAATTTTTATCATAATTCACCCATTTGAAATTTAATACATTATAGCATAAAAAAAGTCGCCGTAAAAGCGACATAAAGTTGTGTATGGAGGAAGGAGTGAAAGAAGAATCACTTATTATATGCCCGCATATCCAAAAATGTAACAAGTATATACAAAATATATACAAATCTTAACACTTTACAAAAATTAAAATATAATTAAATTTCTTTATTATTTTGAAAAAAAATGTAAAATCAATATAGTAGACAATTCGAGGTGAATATGTTTAATTTTGATAAATTGACTGAAAATATGAAAAACATTACAATTGCGGCGCAAGGAATAGCAAAAACGTATAACAACTCAATCATTGAAGTTGCGCATTTTTTGCTTGCAGCTGCTGAATTTGACGAAGATAATACAAAAAAATTGCTTAATTTGTTAAACATCGGCTCTTCCGTATTTAGAGAAGATGTTAAAAAGATAATTGATACGCTTCCGCAAGTCCAAGGAAATGTGGGGCAATTGTATTTTAGCCAAAACGTCTTAAAAACGCTTGATGGCGCAGAAGATGAAGCAAAACAGCTAAAAGACAAATTTGTGACTTTTGAACATTTTTTGCTTTCAATGGAAAAAAATCCTTATGACCAGATTATACAGAAACTTATTGCAAAATATGGGCTTACAAGGGTCAAAATCTTAAACGCTATGAAAAATTTAAGAGGGAATAACAAAGTTGATAACAAAAACGCAGACGAAGACTATAATGTGCTTGAAAAATACACAACAGACTTTACCTCCTACGCAGAACAAGGCAAGCTTGACCCTGTTATAGGGAGAGATGAGGAGATAAGAAGAATAATCCAAATTCTTAACCGCCGCTCGAAAAATAACCCTGTGCTAATAGGTGAACCAGGGGTTGGCAAAACGGCAATTGTTGAGGGGTTAGCTCAAAGAATTATACGAGGCGACGTGCCGCAAAGTTTAAAAGAGGCAAGGCTTTTGTCGCTTGATATGGGGGCACTTATCGCAGGTGCTAAATATAGGGGCGAATTTGAAGAAAGGCTTAAAAAAGTTATTGACGAGGTTGAAAAATCGGACGGAAGCATAATTTTGTTTATAGATGAACTTCATACGGTTGTGGGTGCAGGGGCGCAAGAAGGCTCAACCGACGCTTCAAACTTGTTAAAACCAATGCTTGCGCGCGGTCAAATCAGGACAATGGGTGCAACCACAATAAATGAATATAGAAAATACATTGAAAAAGACCCTGCACTAGAGCGCAGATTCCAGCCAACAATCGTTGAAGAACCAACAATTGAAGATACAATTTCAATCTTAAGAGGCTTAAAAGACAAATACGAAGTGCACCACGGGGTGAGAATTAAAGATAGCGCGCTTGTGGCGGCTGCAAAATTATCTTCAAGATACATTGCGGACAGATTTTTGCCTGATAAAGCGATAGATTTAATTGACGAAGCAGCGTCCTCTGTTCGAATTGAGATTGATTCAATGCCGGAAGAGCTTGATATTCTTGAAAGACAAAAACTTCAACTTCAAATTGAGCTTGAAGCCCTAAAATCCGAAGGCGCTCTAGATAAAATCGAGAAAATTCAACCAAAAATTAATGAATTAAACGAAAAAATTGACGAATTAAGAGCGATATGGGAAAGCGAAAAGAAAAACATTAAAGGTGAAGCCGAAATTAAGGCAGAAATTGAAAAAGTCAAAATTCAAATTGAAAACGCTGAAAGAAGCACCAATCTTGAACTTGCAGCTAAATTGAAATATGGCAAACTGCCTGAATTAATGAAGCAGTTAGAAACGGCTTCAAAAAACGGCACGAAAAAAGAAAACAAACTTCTAAAAGAAGAAATAACCGAAGAAGATATCGCGGAAATTATATCCAAATGGACAAAAATCCCTGTTTCAAAACTCGTTGAAACGGAAGCTGAAAAATTACTTAGTATGGAAGATGTCCTCCACAAACGAGTTATCGGGCAAGATTCAGCCGTGGCAGCTGTTTCAGATGCAATTAGAAGAGCACGTTCAGGCTTAAAAAACCCTAAAAAACCAATCGGGACATTTTTGTTTATGGGGCCGACAGGTGTCGGCAAAACCGAACTTGCAAAAGCCTTGAGCGAGTTTATGTTTATGGACGAAGACTCTCTTATTAGAATTGACATGTCGGAATATATGGAAAAACACGCCGTTGCAAGGCTAATCGGAGCTCCCCCTGGATATGTTGGCTACGACGAAGGCGGGCAATTGACTGAAAGAGTGCGCAGAAAACCATATTCTGTCGTGCTTTTTGATGAAGTTGAAAAAGCGCACCCAGACGTGTTTAATATTATGCTTCAAATTTTTGATGACGGCAGATTAACTGATTCAAAAGGCAAAACAGTTGATTTCAAAAATACCGTTATAATTATGACTTCAAATCTGGGTTCAGACTTAATCTTAGACAACGCACTTCAAGGCAAAAGCTTTAATGACGACATTAAAGAGGATATTTCAGAAAGATTAAGGCAGACATTCAAACCTGAATTTTTAAACAGAATTGATGAAACGGTTTATTTTGACGCGTTAAAGCTATCAGATTTAGCAAGCATTGTAGATATTTCTGTTGAATATTTGAAAGATTTACTCAAAGAAAGAAATATAACGCTTGAAATTACGCCGGACGCCAAAGAAAAACTCTCTATGCTTGGATACAACCCAATGTATGGCGCAAGGCCACTAAAGAGAGTAATTTCAAAATACATCGAAACTCCGCTTTCGAAACTGTTATTGAAAAATATTTACCAAGATGGGGATAAAATACTGATAGACATTGAAAACGACGAATTTAAATTCAAGAAATAATTCTTAAAACAGGCAAAAAAAGAGCTCTTTATAAGAGCTCTTTTAATATTTCAGTACAGAATTTGACATACTCTGTGCATTTTGCTTTTCGCTCCGGAGATGAAAATTCATACCCGACAGACAAAAACCTGCAACAAGTTGCTTTCTTTTCTGCTCTAAAACGGTCAATAAATTTTTTCGCAAGTGCACGTGCTTGGTTATCTTTATCTTTTCCGTGAAGTGCACCGATAACCATTTGCGAGCCCGCAACCGCGCCACACAAACAGCCTGATGACATTCCGCCGGAAAATGATGTTGCAACGCCGATAAGTTCCTCGCTTACCATTCCTGCGTCGGAAAATGCCTTTACGACACTTTCCGAACAAGAATAACCGTTTGTAAAATATTCACAAGCAAGTTCAGTAACATCTACCTTAGTGTCTTGCATATTCACTTACCGCTTGTTTAATTACGTTTTCGAGAGCAACAAGTGCATCTTCAGGAAGTTTATCAAGGCCTGCTTTTTCAACTTCGCGAGATTTCACAAATTCAACTCTATCTTGCATTCTCTTAACAAATTGATCTTTGTAATCAGCATTTGCAAAAGAAGCGTCAAAACCTTCGATATCCATAATTTCGATATCGTCGAAGTTTTCCCATTTGTGGAATTTAGCCGAACCTTCAACGATTGATTCAATGATACCCAAAGTGTGTTTTGGTTGAACTTTTGTACCCATAAAGTCGCCTGTGTTCAAGATGTAGCAATCAACGCCATCTTCAATAAGTTGTTTGAAACGAGTGTAATCCATTTCAAGAGGATAAACTCTGAATGGGTTAGCGTATGGTTCAACAACAAGTGCATTTGGGTCAACGCCTTTTGCAAGTCTTTCAGCAGAAGTTCTTTTTGTCGCAAGAGTTGCACCCATAACAGAACCGAGCGAAGCTCCTGAAAGTTTCAATACAGGAGGAATAGTTGGGTCTTTCATCAACCAGAAAATAGCATTGATTGGTTGGTCAATTCTATCAACTCTGTTTGGTGACCATAATTTTGATTTAACTGCTCTGCCGTTACCGTTTCTGATGTCTTCAGTGATTGAAACAAGCTTGCCATCAGGAAGAGCGATAACGCCTGCGTTTTGTTGAGTTAAGATATATTTGTTATCTTCGCAGCCGATTGGATAGTCAGCAGTTTTGTCAAAATATGCAGGTTCTAGGGCGATTGTATATTTTTCATCAACGTTAATGATGAAAGCGTCATCGTGAAGAACTGTGATATCGTATTTTCCGCCGTGTTTAGCGTGCGTAATAGTTGATTTACCTGAACCTGAAAGCCCAAACACTGCAACTTGGTATGAATTGTCGCCTTCAAGGTTGTATCTTTTCATACCGCCGTGGCATGAAGCATAACCGTTTCTAGCTGCAGCGCCCCAAGCAAGTGTCAAAGTGCCTTTTTTGTGTTCACCAAAATATCTCATACCCAAAATGCATGCGCAGTTGTGAACAGGGTCAAAGAATGTTAAGCCGTATGGGAAGTCCGGATGTGACCAATCAGGGTCTGAATAAATGTAAATATCCCCTTCAGGAAGTTCACGAGAATTGCCATACATTTTTGCATATTCTTCATTGATGTATTGGAAGTTCAATAACCAAGAATACATAATGTTTTCAAAACCTTCAGGAATTAAAAGGTGAGCTTTAATCATGAAGTCTTCTTGAAGACCGATAACAGCTTCAGTCTTGTACATTAATTTATATCTTGAAGAATAAACAGCTTCACGAATGATTGGCATTAAATATGCGAGGTCGCAATTTGGTTCGCCAACGATTTTACGAGCAGCTGCACATCTTCCAACAACTGTGCCATCGTTGAATAACAATTGATTAGCACCTTTTGGAAGGCCAAGTTTTTCAGGTTCATAAACAGGCATACCTGTGAGTTCTACTGTGCCTGAGCTTGCAAGAGCTAATTTGTAAGCTTCAGCAACTGATTTAATTTCTTCTACATTGTTTCTGAAAAATGCTTCTGTGATAACCGCACGAGCTTGTGAATAAATTCTTTTGAGCTCTTCAGAATTAGTAAAATTGTCGATTGTAGACATAATGTTTACTCCTTTTTAGTGTACAAGATACCATTAATATATCACTAAAATAAAAAAAATAATAGCTCAAAGGATAATTTCAATCAAAAGGCGGGGGTTGGGAAGTGCAATCTGGTACATCCATTAATATAATTTTTCAAAATTTTTATCACAAAACGGCGGATTTTGTGTAGGGCGGAACGTGCGAAAGTAGGAGCGTTGGCAACGCCAAAAGCTCATTTTCGCAAGTGTAGACCCGAAGTGGCGAGGGCAGTGCAGACAACAAGCAAAGCGCAGGAAGCACCTGCCCGAGTGAAACAAAATCCAAGACGAAATTGCGGAGAGTTGCAGGGTGCGTTTATACGCATATTGATTGTGTCAAACACATAGGTTGGGCATACTTGCCCAACAACTTATATATAACCCGTCATCCTGAAAGCGCAGAAAATTAGGCGAAGCCGCAATTTTCAAGCTGTTCAGGATCTTATCAGTTAATGTGGCGTAATATTCATTTTTACTCTTTTTCATTTTTGCTAAAGCACCACCTTGCCTCTAATGCTCACGTGTTCGCAAAGAGTCAAGGAGTTCTCTCTTTTTCACTTCAAGCGCCGCAGGGCAAAGAAAGAATAATAAAATGAACGATATTAATGTCGTGCTACATAATTAGTAAGACCCTGAAACAAGTTCAGGGTGACATAATTTTAAAAAGACCAAATCAAAAGCGGGGAACGGGGCTCGAACCCGCGACATTTTGCTTGGGAAGCAAACATTCTACCACTGAATTACCCCCGCATGAAGGCATTTCCAAAACCATTTTATATCCATTTTAAATCTTTTGCAAGAAAAATAAGAAAAAAGGCTTAGCTTTATTGACTAAATCAGAACGAATGTTAAAATGAAGATATGCGTGTTGAATTTGATAAACATTCCCTGATTGTTGACGGGGAAAGAATTGTTTTAAGGTGTGGCTCAATTCATTATTTTAGAACATTGGGCGAAAAGGAGTGGCATGACAGGCTCTCTAAAATGAAAGCAGGCGGATATAACGCTGTCGACATATATTTTTATTGGAGTTTTCACGAAGAAATCAAAGGCAAATATGACTTTGAAGACTATAAAAATGTTGAAAAATTGCTTGAAATTGCAAAAGATTTAGGGCTTTTTGTGGTAGCGCGCCCAGGGCCTTTTATAAACGCGGAAGTGTCAGCAGGGGGCATTCCCTATTGGCTTTTGAAAGAAAAAGATATTGTCCTTCGAAACAGAGATGACGGAAACTATATCTACTCTCCAAAATATATGGAAGAAGTCAAAAAATGGTACGCGAAAATTGTGCCAATTATAAACAAATTTGACAACGTTATTTTGTTTCAAATCGAAAATGAATATTCAACCAACGGGGGCGAAGAAGAATACATTAAAGAACTTTATGATTATTCAAAAGAATTGGGTGTGAAAGCTCCAATATTCCATAATGACGCCTATATCGCGGGCTTATATTCAGACGTTGTTGACATTTATGCTTGTGACTTATACCCATACATCAACCCAAAAGTCAATTGGAGAGAGGATTTATATACCCTTGACACCTTGGACAATCTGGAGGATATGACAAGCTATTTTAAAGAAAATGCGCCAACATACATTGCAGAGCTTCAATCCGGTTGGTATGACAAGTGGCTTGGCACAGGTTACGATAAAATCAGAGAAGATATGGGCTACGAGCATATTAACATAATGACCAAAACTGCTCTGGCGCAAGGAATAACGGCCTATAACCACTATATGACAATAGGCGGCACAAACATTGAAAACACAAGCTCTGACGAAGTTTACACAAGTTATGATTTTGCAGCCCCCATAAGCGAATTAGGGGTTATTAAAGATAATTTTAAAAAAGCAAAAGAAATTAATTATTTCTTAGAAAGTTTTAATTTGGCGTGCACCGAGCGGGTTGACGATGTGCCAAAGACTTCTGATAACTGCAAACATTGGATAAGGTACGATAAAATCAATAACTGCAAGTGGCATTTTGTCAGGAACTTAAATTTTGCGCAAACGCGCGTTGCAAATTTTGACTTAGACCCATTCGACATGAAGATTTTGCCTGAAAATTTGGCTCTTATGGATTGCGAAATTGTGTCATGCGGGCTTGAGATATTTGCAAGATTAAAAGATGAAGAGCATGAAACCGTCTTTTTAATATCAGATTATAAAAATTCGGTCGAAATTAAAGATAAAAACGACGAAATGCACAAAATTTCAGGCGATAAGGATGATTTTGAAGAAATAAGTTTTGGAAAAACAAAATTTATTTTTGCAGCGCATAAAACCTATAACACATGCTGGAAAATTGGCGAAAAGCTGATTTTTGGCGCGGATTTCATCTATCCTAACGGAAAAATTGCAACAAGCGCAACGCGCGAAATTAAAATATACGAAAACAAAACCGGCTGGAGCGCAAATTGCTTGAATTACGAAGCGCAGCCGGTAAAAATAAAACTGACAAATTTTGATGTTTCATTTTGTGCGCCGGAGCTTGAAGAAAATTATGACTATTCGAGCTGGAAACCTGTCCAACAAAACGAAGATGGCAGCCTGCGCGACGCTTTTGCGCTCGATGTATACAGCGAATTTATATGGTACAAAGGGAAAATTTCAAATAAAGTTAGAGAAATTTCAATTACTGCAAGGCACATTTTTGCAATTTATATTAACGGGGAAGAACTTTTAAATAGAAACAGCTATAAATATGATAACCTAATGCAAATTGACGAACACATATCAGTTGGTGTTCCAAGCGATTTTCTTGTAAATGACGAAAACGAAATTTCAATTCTTGTTCAAAATTTAGGTTTCGACAGGGGCTTTTCAAATAACATTGGTTCGCCAAGAGGTCTGATTTATTTCAAAACCGACAACAATGAAAAAATTGAGTGGCATATAAGAAACAAAATTTCAAAAGAAATGCGCGAAATTAAAGAAGGGCAAGCGCCATATATAGCAAGCATTTCAAAGAATTTCGAGCTTCCTGAAAATTTATTTAATACCGACATTTTTGCCCCGCTTGTGCTTGATATGGGAAAAACTCCGTTCAGGCGCGCAACCATATATTTAAACGATACAAAAATAGGCAGATTTATCAGAAGCAACTCTCATCAAACAAAATTTTACCTCCCGCCTGTGTTTTTAAAGAAAAACAACAATCTTAAAATCGTCATTTGGGAAAAAAGCCACAGAATTCAAGACAGTTGGGACTTTAAAAACTACATAAGTAGTGTTATAATAAATATAGAAACCCATAAGATTTATCAACTACACTAAAAGGAGCATAATATGGCGGTTTTACCTGATTTTCTTATTAAGAGAATTTACAAAAAAGGTTCTCTTAGATTTAACTCGGGCGCAATTGAATTTGACCTTAAAAATGTTCTTGGCCCCGGGGCAATTTGCGGTTTTGAATATGTGCAAATTAACGGGCACAAATTTTCAAAAGAGGTGACATATTTCATCACCCAAAATATTAAACAACTTGCAAATTGTGTATCAGAAATTAACCCAATTCATTTTAGATTAGGTCAAGAATGCACTTTCAGGCTTGAAGAAGGCATAAATTGCATTAAAGAAGGCTTAAATAAAATTGAAATCGAATTATCTAACCCTGAAGCCGGAAAACTTAAGGTTATTTTCGAAGACAATTTATAAATTAATCATCAATAAGCGGTATATTCACGCTATCGCCAAGTTCCGTGTTAACAATTTGAACTCCAAACCTTGCGCGGATAATATGGCGCACGGTTTCAGATTGAATTTCAGACATCATTGAATTAAAGAGGTTAAACGCCTCTTTTTTATACTCCATAAGCGGATCTTTTTGCCCGTATGCGACAAGCCCAATACTGTCTTTCAACATATCAATGCTATTCAAATGCTCAGTCCATTTTGTGTCAATAACGCTCAAAAGAACATCTTTTTCGATTGTTCTTAAGATGTTGTCATCAGAAAAAGCGATTTGCATTTCAGATTCTCTGCCATATCTTTTTATAAGCTCATTAAAATTGTTAATTAAGCCCAATTCATGCTCTTTGTAACCATCGAGAGCCCTGTCTTGAAGGGTTTTAGATATTTCATGAAATCTTGAATTTTTAATGTCCTCAACTCCAATGTCGCGCATAAATGGAAAAACACTGTGAAGTTCGTCAACCATAAGCTTAATTTCGCTCGGAACATACTCTGCAGGCGACATATCAGGCGAAATATATTGAGATAAAATTTTATCCACCTCTCTGCCAATCATATACAAAATATGGTCGTAAACGCTTTCCGCCATCAAGACTTCGCGCCTTTGAACATAAAATTTTTCTCTTTGAACATTCACAACATCGTCATATTCAAGAACGCTTTTTCTTGCATCAAAATGATAAGTTTCAACTTTCTTTTGAGCGGATTGAATTTGGCGCGTGATAAGCGGATTTTCAATTGCCATATTGTCTTCAACATTCATCATATTCATCAGGTGAATAATTTTATCCCCGCCAAAAATTCTCATAAGATCATCTTCAAGGGATAAGAAAAATCTAGTTGAACCAGGGTCCCCTTGGCGAGCAGCACGACCTCTCAATTGGTTATCAATTCTTCGAGATTCATGGCGCTCTGTGCCTATAACATGCAAACCGCCGAGTTCCACAACTTTAGCATGCTCAACTTCTGTAATTTCGCGCGCTCTCTGAAGGGCGATTTCTTTTTGTTCTTCATATCTTTTAGAATTATCAGGAACAATTCCTTTTTCGTCTAAATCTTGTTTAGCAAGATATTCAGGGTTCCCGCCAAGCAATATGTCTGTTCCGCGCCCTGCCATGTTGGTAGCAATTGTAACTGCCCCAAGCCTGCCTGCTTGTGCAATAATATATGCTTCTTTTTCATGGTGCTTAGCGTTTAGCACATTGTGTGGGATTTTTCTTTTTTTCAATAAAGATGATAAAAATTCGGATTTATCAATCGAAACCGTGCCCACAAGCACAGGGCGCCCGATTTTGTGCATTTGCTCAATTTCATTTACAACATTATTGTATTTTTCAATTTGAGTTTTATAAATTACATCTGAAAAGTTTTTTCTGATGTCAGGCTTATTTGTCGGAATTTGAGTTACAGGGAGGTTATAAATTTTGCCAAATTCTGCTTCTTCTGTCATGGCAGTCCCTGTCATGCCTGAGAGTTTTGGATATAATCTGAAAAGATTTTGGAAAGTGATACTTGCAAGAGTTTGTGTTTCGTCTTGAATTTTAACCCCTTCTTTAGCCTCAACCGCTTGATGAAGTCCTTCAGACCAACGGCGGCCTTCCATAAGGCGCCCTGTAAATTCATCCACAATAACAACTTCTTCACCGCGCACAACATAGTCTGTGTCTTTAATGTAAAGTTCTTTCGCCTTCAAGGCTTGAAGCAAGTGATGAGCATATTGCGTTTGAATATCAAATAATTCTTTAACATTTAACAGCTCTTGCGCCTTGTCAATTCCGTCTTCTGTTAAAATTACGTTTTTATTTTTTTCATCAACTTCGTAATCTTTATTTTTTTCAAGTTGCGGAGCAATTTTTGCCATCATTTTATATGTTTCAGCCGATTTTTCAAGGCGACCTGAAATGA
This sequence comes from uncultured Gammaproteobacteria bacterium, assembly GCA_964570895.1. Taxonomy (GTDB): domain Bacteria; phylum Cyanobacteriota; class Vampirovibrionia; order Gastranaerophilales; family Gastranaerophilaceae; genus RGIG1918. The sequence goes on along the minus strand of CAZMZD010000001.1, from coordinate 144,268 downwards.
TAAGCGGAGTTCTTGCTTCGTCAATTAAGATTGAGTCAACTTCGTCTATAATCGCGTAATTTACAGGTCTTTGAACACAATTCTCAACAGATGACGACATGTTGTCACGCAGATAATCAAAGCCGAATTCATTGTTTGTGCCGTATGTGATATCAGCATTATAGGCAATCTTTTTAAGCTCCACTTCGTCGCCTAAAGCACGAGTGGAAGATAAAACTACGCCAACCGTGAGCCCTAAAAATTCAAAAATTTTGCCCATCCAATTTTTATCACGTTCCGCAAGATAATCGTTGACCGTGATAATATGAACACCTTTACCTGTGAGCGCGTTAAGATACGCCGGAAGTGTTGCAACAAGGGTTTTACCCTCCCCTGTTCTCATCTCTGCAATGTGACCTTCATGAAGATAAATCCCGCCAATTAATTGAACGTCAAAGTGGCGCATGTTAAGAACCCTTTTTCCGACTTCGCGAACTGTTGCAAAAGCTTCAGGAAGAATAGAGTCAAGCGCTTCTTTTTCAAGGGCTCTATCTTTTTTAGGGTCAGAAGACGTTGGGCGAGCAGCTAAAATTTCTTTAAATTTAGCTGTTTGAGCCTTAAGTTCATCGTCCGATAATGCTGAAATTTCAGGCTCAAGCGCGTTAATTCTATCCACAATTGGCATAACGCGAGCCACTTTTCTTTCAGCAGGGTCTTTAAATATAAGTTTTAAAATATCAACTAATGCCATGTAAAAAATCTCCTCAAGTGCCATTTTATCACAAAAACATAAATTAGTATTGGTCAAAAAGTTAATGACAATTGAAATTTAAAGGTGGTATTGTATAATTGAGTCATGGCAATGAAAGATATTTCAACAATTAAAAAGAAAAGTTTGAAAGAAGAAGCGGCTGACAAACAGAAATCAAGAACGATTAAATGGAAATTTTATCATTCGTTTTTTACTTTTGTTTTAATTGGTTGTGTGGCGCAATTGACTGCAAGCGCAGTCATAAACACTATTAAAACAGTGAGCCACAGGCAAAAAATCGGCATATCCAAAAAGCTTAGAGATGAAGCCAAGCGCGAAAATGACAACTTAAAAAAAGAGCTCAAAGAGTTCAATTCACAAAATAAAGCAGAAGCGATTGCAAGAAATAAATTCAAAATGGTTGGCAAAAATGAATATCTTATTATTTATAAAGAAGACACTCCGCAAGCTGAAGCGCCAAAAACATTTAAAGAAAAAGTTATTGCAAAATATACAGACATGACTCAGCATGAAAATAATTAAAACTTGAAAAAAATGTTTGAGTGTTGTATAACAGATATCAGTTGCGGGAGTAACTCAATTGGTAGAGTACTTGCCTTCCAAGCAAGCTGTCGCGAGTTCGAACCTCGTCTCCCGCTATCTTGAAAAAAAATATTTATCTGATATTATAATGATGTACCGCGGAGTAGAGCAGCCTGGTAGCTCGTCGGGCTCATAACCCGGAGGTCGTAGGTTCAAATCCTGCCTCCGCAACCATTTAAAACCACCCAGAAATGAGTGGTTTTTTTATGCAAGATTTTCACCTCGGTTCACCTTCGCTTCGCTACGAATACAGGCTCACAAGGCTCATTCTTCGCCTGTTCGCTTTGCACCGAGTAGGTACAGGCTCACAAGGCTCATTCTTCGCCTGTTCGCTTTGCACCGAGTAGGTACAGGCTCACAAGGCTCATTCTTCGCCTGTTCGCTTTGCAAAATCCTGCCTCCGCAACCATTTAAAAGAGGCTTAAAGCCTCTTTTTTTGTGCAAGAAATTTTTGTCATGCTGAATTTATTTCAGCATCTTTCTAATTAATGAAGCTCAAAAATATTTGCTTCGTCTAAAGTTAATAAGACCCTGAAACAAGTTCAGGGTGACACATTAAAACTTTAGCAATGGCATAATAAGTTGCAGTCCGTGTTAATGTGCACCGCCAATTACTGATATTTACAAATTTGTCACACGGGTGTTTTCATAATAAAATAATTAAAAAGGTGGAATATGAAAAAGAAATTAGCGCTAATATTAATATCACTTGACGAATGCTTCACCAAAAAAGGCTTTTCAGGTGGCGGGCACAAGGTAACCAAACATCTTGTCGAACAACTTGTTAAATCAGAAAAATTTGAAATTGATATTTATTGCAAAAAAGGAGTGGTCTGGAATAACACTGTAAGTGGCATAAATTCAATCTCGGTCTTTAATTCAAGACATTTCAGAAAAGATTTAGAAGCCTCTCTTGAGCAAAAAGCTTATGATTACATTTTATCGAGCGATGTTCTGCTTCCATTTGCAAATAATTTGCTACATTCAAACTCTTCAAGATATAAAACAAAAAAAACTAAAAACCCTTTAATGAGAAGGTTTTTAAGAATTTATAACCATAGGAAAATCAGAAACCAAGAAAAAAATATTTCATACAACAAATCAACTTTCACAGTTTCCGAAAGCCTGAAGGCTGATTATGTAGAAAATTTAAAATTAGACCCAAAAAAGGTTTTTGTTGCAATTCCTGCAACAGATGATGTGCAAGAATTTGTGGCTCCAAATAAAAAAGATTATTTCACGCTTGGCGCAATTGCAGGCGGTGGGCTTAATAAAGGCGGATATTTGTTGCTTTATGCAATGTCAAAACTGCCAAAATCAAGCAAAATTAAAGCACGAATTATTTTTCCAAAAATCGAAAAATCCGGCTTCTTTAAACTGCTTATCAAGTTTTTAAAACTTGAAGACAGAATTGAGCTTTTGCCAAAACAAGCGAACATGGACGAATATTACAAAACAATAGATTGTTATGTTTTGCCTTCATTAAACGAGGCTTTTGGGCTTGTTGTAACTGAGGCTGCAGCAAACAGCAAGCCAAGCATTGTGTCATCCACAACAGGCGTTAGAGAGCTTATCAAAGATGGCAAGAACGGTTTTGTATTCAGGCGTGAAATAGATAAAATCGAAAATTTAACAAATAAAATCGTAGAAGTTTCAGACATGTTTTTATATAAACACGAAAAGTTCGTGAATGTGGCACATGAAGCACATGAAATAGCTGAAAACTTGAGCTGGAAAAATTTTGGCGATGTAATAATTAACAATATGGCGAAAGAATGATAAAAAAATTTTTATTCAAAAAAAGTTTATTTAATTTTTCAAAAATTACTGCCTCAATTAATTTGAAGCCGGAAGAATTTGCCTTAAAAGAAAACGAGCGCGCACTTTGCCTTGCGCCGCATGCTGATGACGAAAGTATCGGAATGGGCGGAATGCTTGCGCTAAACGCTAAAAATTTTGATGTAATTTTGCTAACAGACGGGAGAAAAGGGGTTAAAAACCTTGCAGCAGAAGAAGTTATAAAAATCAGAAAAAACGAATTTGAAAACGCCATGAAAATTGCAAAAATTTCAAATTATTCTTATTTAGACTGCGAAGACAAAAAACTTCTTTGGCAAGAAGAAAAATTCAAAGAGTTTGATTTATCGGGCTATGACTATATTTTTATACCAAACCTAATTGACCAACACCCAGACCATAAAGCAGTTGCAATTAACTTGAACAAGCTGTTAAAATTAAAGAAACATAAAAACACATTAAAAATTTGTTTTTACGAAGTGTGGTCCACGCTGAGCCTTGTTAACAGTTTTGTTGATATAACAGATGTGATAAGCACCAAAAAAGAGATGATAGCAGCATATAACTCGCAAACATCTCAAAAAAACTACGAATACCATGCTCTCGGTTTAAACCAATACAGAGGAATGCTAAAAGATAAAAAATATGTTGAAGCATTTTGCATGGTAGACACGGACGATTTTAATAAATTGTGTAAAATTTATGAATAAAGATAATTTAAAAGATAAAATTAAACGAAATATTATTAAATTGCTTTTTTCCGGTCAACGCACATTTGATATTGAAAATATGCATTTCACAAACGGCAGACCGGTGACAGTAAGAAATGTAATAGTTGCAGAAGATAATGACCGTATTTTAAAGCTTCAATTATATCGCCATAGGCTAAAACACAATGATATTATTGAAGAAGCAGAGATTTTAACATTGCTCAAAAACGCAGGGGCAATGTGCCAACCGATTATATATTCAACAGGGCGCGACTGCCTTAAAAGACCGTACATCATTATGGAAAAAATCAAAAACCACGTAGGTATTAAACTTGCTGACGTTTTGCTTGCAATTTTAGAGCAGCATAAATTTGGCATTTTCCATGCGGACACAAAAACCGACAATGTCATATTTAACGGTTTAATTGCAAAGCTAATCGACTATGATCAATCTCAAATATTAGAGGAAATTAAAGATTTGAACCCAAAACTTAGCGCAATGTTTTTTATAAACAGGCTTGCGCATTTTTGGAAAGATGAAAACAAGTTACTTGATATTGGGTTTGGTATGGAAGAAGTTACAAATAAGTGTATGTCATATTTTATAGGGGACGCTTTTGATTTTGAAAAAACAAGCCTGTATCAAAGCTTTGAGCCGAAACCATTTTATGCAATTGATGAAAAATACATAAAATCGGAAGGCGAAATTAATATTGCCTCATGGCATGGCGCGCTTAATAAAATTGATTTTAGGGAAAATGAAAAAGTTTTAGATGTAAACCCTGACACGGGCGCACTTAGCAGGTATTTAAAAAGAAGAGGTTGTGACGTGACTGCGTATAGTAAATATGATAGAGAAATTTACGCAACAAAAATCACTTCGAACATTTTAGGAATTAAAATCAACATTGCAAAAGAAATAAACAAAAACAATTTTGACACAGTGTTTCTTTTAAATGATAGAGAAATAGAGTATTTTTCAAAATACAAAGGTGCAAAAAGAATAATTTTTAGGCAAGATAATACTATAGATTACGATGTGTTGCCCGAATTTTTTGACTACGGCAAATACACCATCACGAAACAAATTAAATTGGACGAAAAGTCGGATTTAATAGTCCTTGAGCTTGATAAGCCGGAAAACCAATAAATAAGAACAGATAAAGGAATATGATTAAGATGCAAAACTTAACAAATTTATCAACATCAGATATAGAAACCGCAAGAAACACTATCAACACAGAAATTGAAAACCTAAAAATGCTTGAAGCAGAGCTTGACGGCACACTAACTCAAGCGCTTGATATTATGCAAAAAGCAACAGGCAGAATAATTTTAACAGGGATGGGAAAATCCGGAATTATTGCAAAAAAAATCGTTGCTTCCCTTGCTTCGACAGGCTCTCCGTCATTTTTCGTGCACCCCGCAGAAGCAAGCCATGGGGACCTTGGAATGCTATCTGACGATGATGTTGTTATTGCAATTTCAAACAGCGGCGAATCAAAAGAACTAGCAGACATTTTAAATTATTGCAAAAGATTTGGAATTTCGCTAATTGCAATTACAAAAAACCCAAAAAGCTCTCTTGGAAAGCTTGCAGATATAGTTCTTAAACTGCCAAACGGCAAAGAGGCTTGTCCGCTCGGGCTCGCGCCAACATCATCAACAACCGCAACGCTTGTCTTGGGTGATATTTTGACAATAGCACTTATGAAAAGAAAACAATTCACAAAAAATGACTTTAACCAAAGGCACCCAGGGGGGAAACTTGGCTCTATTCTTTTGAAAGTGTCAGATTTAATGCATACAGAAAACGAACTTCCCTTGCTTCCGGAATCAGTTTCCATTCAAGAAGCGCTTATAGAAATGACTTCCAAAAGGCTTGGTTGCGTTGGCTTTACAAACGATGAAAAAGAACTTACGGGCATTTTAACGGACGGCGATTTGAGAAGAATTTTAACCGCAAACACGTTAAACAAAGAAGTTAAAAACCTTATGACCAAAAACCCAAAAACAATCACTCCCGACGCCCTTGCAACTGAAGCAATAAAAATTATGAATGAAAAGAAAATAACAAATTTATTTGTGCTCGACGAGAAAAAACCAATTGGCGTAATTCATATCCACGATTGCTTAAACGGTAAAGTATTGTAAAAAAATAATTTCAAAATAAATAAAAATCAATTTTTATCTCGAAAATGTTTTTATATAAGTATAAAAATTTGAGGTAAAATTGACAAATTTTAATGTTTCAAACGCGAACTACAACAATCACAAGCAATGCGACAAAAAAATAGAGCAAAAAAATGTAACAGCTTCTCCTAAAGCAGCAGAGAGCAGCAATGACAACGCAAAAAATAAAAAAATTGCAGGCGCCGTGCTTGCAGCAGCGCTTTCCGCAACAGTCATTGGAGGCGCGATTGCAGGTGGTAAATTAAGCAAATGCAAGAAAGAAATAGCGCGTTTGAACAGCCAAGTTGGCGATTTGGCAAATTCAAATGAAGCATTGAAACAATTAAATAAAGGGCTTGAAGACGCGCGCAGAGGAGTCGAAAAAGCAAGAAACGAAATTAACGAAATATTATCCGGTGACACTGCACCGGACGATATAAAAAGAACGCTCGAAAAGAATTTAAAAGGTAAAATCGGCAACTATAAACCTGACTACGATTTAATGTCACCACCTATTAAAGAAGAGCTTGCAAGAAAAGTTCAAAATGCAATTAATTTGCCAAAATTTGCAAAATCCGGAATTGAAACCCCAAGGCTTGAAATTCCTGAAATTAGCGATGTGACCGGATTTGATTTCAAGGTGCCAATAAAAGGAAAACTTGATATTGTTAAAGGAAAAGTGGGCGAAATTGTTGAACAATCAGACTTGCCAACATCGCTTAGCAAAGAATACAATGACGCACTTCAAAATTGGAATAACGATAAAATTGCAAGAGATATTTTACAAAATTTCTACGATGGGCATGGGCAAACGCTTGATGGTGTTAAATTTAAATACACCCCGATTGGAAATGGAAAATTTAGAGTGAGAATAAGCGGCGATAGCACATACACTTGCGACAACGCGTTGCTTTTTGGCTCAACTAAAAGCGGAAACGCGCAAGCCGCAGGGAATTATGGCGAAGGGCTTAAAATAACCGTGCTCAAACTTTTAAAAGATAAAGGCGCTGAAAATGTAAATGTCGGCTCTCAAAATTGGAATGTCAAATATAAAATGAACGACAAACTCTTTGAAGGAAGAGATGTCATGGCATACGACGTACGAAAAGCAAAAGACTTTGTTGACGGAAGTTATTTTGAATTTGATACAGCCGATAAAGGAATTTTAGAATCATTAAGAAACAGTATCAATCGTTTTTATCACTCAAATAACCCTGATTTTCAAAATTTGGATTTCGATTCAGATAAGCTAGGGATAAAAATATTGCCAAAAGGGCAAAAAGGCGGGCTCTACATTGCAGGGCAAAGGTTTGAATTTAACAACGACTATGACGGGCTTGACGGCTTTAATATGATAATTAAACAAAAATTGCCGGAAAAAGTTGTTGACCCAAGCCGCGACAGAACGCCGCTAAATGAATCAGACCTTGAACATATAGCAAGTTATTTAGGTGGCGGATTGTTAAACGAAGCAAGATTATCTAAAGAAAAAACCGGAGAATTAATTAACGCTTGCAAAAATTATTGGACCACAACAGGTGCATATTCAAAAAATCCACTTGCAAAATTCATTAAATCATTTGTCAACGCAACTAACATTTGGAAAACAGAGTTAAAATTCAATTTTCCTGAAAATTATGTAGCATACTCAAACGCAACAAACGAACTCGTAAAAGATTTAGAGTCGAGAGGATACACCGTTTGCGACAAGGCATTTTCCGAGCTTGGAATGAAAAATATTAGCGAACTAGTATCCAAAGGAAGGGCGCACACTCCGCTTAAACCAAACGAAATAGAAGAAAAGAAAATAGGCATTATAAAAGAAGCAATAAATGCGATTTCAAACAGCATAAAAAAAGAATTTACAGATAACGAATTAGACACAAAAATATATTTATTTGATGCAAATAGTGCGATAGAGAAAAAATTAAGCGAAGGCACGCTCGCAGAAGCAATCACGGAAGGTGGGGTTTCAAAAGGCTTTTGGATAGATAAAACATATCTGGATAATTCATCATTTAGTGATGTTTTGGCAACAGCATTACATGAAATGTCACATAAAGCAGGTGGCGATGAAAGCATGGCATTTTCTTATAAATTAACAGATGTGCTTGCGCAGTATTCAAAAGGCACAATCAGAGATAATATTTCAAGCGCAAAATTAAAAATATTAGATAATTTATGGGAAGAACTTGGGCAAAAAGCAAACGTCGGAGCATAAAGCACACGAATTACGGACGAGTATTTTCTTGTATTGCCCGCCCGAAAAATAGCCTAAAGCCGCCACATGGCTTAGATAGCGTTTTTCTTACGCCTTTTGTTATTGCGCGCGTGTCACAAGTTGTTTCTTGCAAATTATTTATTGTGGCTTCAATTGCAGCAGAATTCGAATTAAAAGCAGAAGTTCCGCCGTCAATATTTTGTGTGGCACTTGCAATATTATCAAAAGTCGAATTTAGTTTGTTTTGATTAATCGAATTATCAAATTTTTTGGTAACATTAGAAAAATTTGCACTTGCGTTTGCAAAGTTTGAAGTGGTATTTTTAAAATTCGCCCTGTTTTCATAAAGCATATCATTCATCATACTAAACAAATCAGAAAGTCCGCCAAGAGCGTAGTTTAAGTTTTCTGCACTTTTAGCGAGGTTATCTTTAATTTCATCAATCTCATCAAGACTTTGATTTGCGCCGTATTCTCTAATATCAATTGTTGCGCGACCTTCAATTATTGAATTATTGCCGAGGTAAGAAGCAGTTTTTTCATGTGGGAAAATAAGCTCGATATAGTCTTGTTTAAAATAATTAAAAACCTTATGTTGCTTAAGATAAGCAACTGTTGCAACAGGGAGCTTCAGTGCGCGCGGATAAATTAAAATGGTTAAAATTGCGTGTTCAAAATCTTTCGTGTGGTTTCTTGCTAAAACTTTTCCAACTTTAATCCCTTTATAATAGACAGGAACATTTAAAGAAAAGGGGCGAAGCTCTGCGAATTTAACCGTTATGTGTGTCGCAAGGGCAATGTGAATAAGGTGCACAAAAAGAAAAACGGCAAGGATTATTAAAAACACAGGCAAAAAGTATTTTTTCATAATTAAAATACTAATCAAAACTATAAATTTTAAAATTAGCACACAGGCTAATTCCAAAGGCTACTCGTAGCCTTCTTCTTCAACCAGCTTTGTAACCAAATAGAACGTATCACCTTTTTCAATAACAACTTCTTCGCCTTTTTCAACTAAAGACAAAAAAGAATCATCGTAAACTTGCTTTGCGCCTGATTTTAAACGATTTCCATCAGAATTTGTCGCAACGCCGTCAACAAAAGAAATACCATAAGAAACACCGGCCAAAAAATGGTTGCCAATCACGCCGGCAGTCTTTTTAACAGCGGTTTTTGGGGGAATAGATTTTATTGCTTCAACATTTAAAACATTTTTTGAATATCTTGCAAGAATTTTGTGTTCAATTGGGTGAGCACCGCTTTCATCCGCATAACTTGATAGCATAAAATAAATTTGCGCGTCCCTTTTGCCGCGCGTCGGGTCTGTTGTTTTATAAAGAGTGCAAGTTAGCGTATCGCCTTCTAAAAAAGAATAAAAATCCGTGTGAATTGGTTTTAAAACCTTAACTTTAAAAGTGTGTGCAGGCTTTAATGAAGAAAAGTCTTGAAGTGCCTCAACATGGATGTTTTCAGAAGCAAACACAGGAAGCGTTACATAAATAAATAAAAATAAGATTATTTTTTTAAGCGCAGAAAATCCTCTCATACAAAAATAATAGTATAGATTTTAAGCTAAGGCAAATAGTTAACTACGCGTAAACCTTCACATTTGATTGCACATAAGTTGAGTAAGGCGCGTATGCAGAATTGATTTTATTGTAATTAAATTTATTGTAGCCGGAGAGGTTTAAAGTTTGAGGAGCGCCCTGCGCCATTAATTCATCTTGAATTTGAGAATATTTATCAGCATAAAAACTTATTTCTTCGCTGGTTGAAACATCTTCTTTTGAAGTCGCAGCATAATCATCTTCAATGTAATCGCCTTCTTCAAGGTCAAGATACGAGTTTTCCTCTTCGTCTAACTCCTCAATATCTTCATAAAGTTCCACATCATCAAGGTTATATTCTTCAACAGCTGAAGAATATTTTTGCCTCAACGACTCTTTTTCGCTTTCTGAAAGCCCGTTATAGGTCAACTTTTCAATTTTAGAAGAAGATGCCAAACTAGAGCTCGCGCTAACTTGAGCCATCTCGTATGCCAAAGAATTTGATTGTTGAGAAATAGAGGAAACCATACTAACAAGATATATCTTTTATATATAAAAGTATAGCACTCGTTTTGAAATTTTCAAGAGTCCAAAAAAGAGTAAGGGCAAAATGTAAAGATATTGCAAACACAGCCAAATTTTATAGCAATTTTAAAGTTAGAAACAACTTTATTTAGCTATATAGGAGCGCAAAAGGGAAATATTTTGAATAATATTGCAAATTTGCAAACAGCTGCGTGCAGGAATAATTGCAAAACACCAACAGGTAAAGCAGGGCAACTTGATTTGCAAAATAATTCTAAAATAAATAAAAATTTCGATTTGCCAAAAGGTGAGATGTACTTTGGGCATAAATATCAAATTGCGTTCGGAAATAGTGCGAAAATAAGTGCAAGCGCGCCACATACAGATGAAAAATTAATAAAAAGAGAAAAAGCATTTAATAAATATTTTGAAACATTAAAAGATAATTCGAAAAAAGAAAAAGCTATTGATTTTATCCTTAAAAACATAGCCGATTGCAATAATCAAAAAATCTGCGACAAAAAAAGTTTAATTGAAAACTTCCCTTGGGAAGAGCTTGATTATGTATTAAAACCGGCAGATAGCAACCTAAAAACCACAAAAAATATAATAAACGACTATTGTCAAAAACCAAAAGAAAAAATATGTTCCTATGAAAAATTAAATGAGCTCTGCAAAAATGAGATCATTTTAAAGCGCTTAGTGCCGCCAAATGTGTTAATTTCGCGATGGAGCAAAAATGCAAACAGCTTCCCTTGGGAAAAAATGCAAAAGAAAGAGGGTTTTCAAAAAATATTATATAATGAAACCGGTTTAGGCACACTTCTTTCAAGCATAGAAAAAAATGAAAGCATAAACGAAAAATCACTATGCGAAATGGCTGACGTTTTAAGTGATGAAAATTTTGAATGCGAAATAGCAAAAAAGGTTAATAATAAAGACATTGAAGAAGCGATTGAACTTGTCGTGTCGCCTGAAATTATGAGCAAAGAAACAATTGCAAATTTAATAACTTCAGGACTAACTAAAAAAGATTATGAAAAATCAATTCAACAACTTGCAAAAACAATGTTTAGAGCGATGAAAACGCCAAACTTATATTTAAACAACATTCCAATCGAGCACACAACAAAAATTGATGGCAAATATCCAAAATTAGATGATGATGAGTTAATGAAATATCAAGAAAATGTGCTTGAATTTTTCAAAGATAATTATTGCGATTTAATACTTGCTTCAAGCTGCATGGATGTTGATACCGTAAATCAAATGATGGACAGACGTTTTGAAACGTTTCAATTAATGTTGGAAAAATGCAGTTCGCTAACGAATAAAAATAGAAACCTCTTAAAAAACATTCTCAAGGGAAATGCGGAAGAGAAGCTTGCGCCCTGCAACACAATATATACAGACAAAGAAAAAGAAGAATATATAAAGAAAAAAGAAAAACAAGGCAAGCCGCTTACCGAAGAACAACTTGAACAACTCTGCTCGCAGAAACAAAGAGCAATGACAGCGAGAGAAAAAATTCAGCTTTTTGAAATTGTCGGAATTTATCAAAAAGCCAAATTAGATACAACAATCATTGAAGAAATGACAAAAAGAGGCGTAGTTGATATACAAGAGTTGAAAAATCAAATCACCAAAGAAATATTTAAAAAAGCAGGAATGACCGATGAAGAAATGAAAAATATTCCAGAAGAAAGATTGAAATTTAACGAAGAATATTCATATTTGCTTCTTTTAAACCAAAAAGCAACAAAAATGAGCAACGAGGTGGAAGCGCTAATAGAGCAAAATGCAATAGAAACAATAAATGCAATTTATGAAATGAATAACGCCGACAAAGAAAACAAAAAGCAAGAGATGGAAAGAAGCGGCGAGGCGTATCTTGGCAGTGAATATTGCAAATCATACATTGATTTGATAGAAAATTTTGATAAATACTCGGATGAAGAAAAAATGCAGATAGCAAAAAATATGCACATCGGCATTTATAATATGTATTTTCAAAATAAATATGATGAAATTGACGATATAATAAAATATTCAACAACAAAAGATTTTAAAAAATTTATAATCGACACAACAAATGAATACGGAAAAATAAACCAACAAACAAAAGAAATTTTCAAAGAAAATGGTATAGATTATAAAAAATGGCTGAGTGGCGCAAATCTTGAAGAAAAAATTAATGTAGATAATAAAAATTGCACGATTAAATTATGGGACAGAACTCCGCAAGAAGACTTGTTTATAGGTAACAAAACCACATGTTGCACGCGAATTGGCGAATGTAATTCAACAGCGACAGTGGCGGCGCTTTTAAACACATCGTACAACATTGTTGAATTGTATGACGACAAAGGCGAAGCCGTTGGTATGACAAGAATTTTTATGGCAAACGTTAACAAAAAACCAGCAGTCATTATGGATAATTTCGAGCTTAACAACACATTTATAAAAAGAATGTCCGAAGAAGATATGGAAAAGATAAGAAACGGGTTTTTCAACTATCTTCATAAATTTGCATACGAGATAACAGGAGATGAAACAACAAAAGTTTATATGACAGGAAATGCAGTTGACGCAAAGACAGACGATTTATTGGGCATCACCTTGAGCCCTGATTTTATTGGCGAAACAACACAAAACCATTTCTATATCAATTCAAGCACGTGTGGCAGCCCAAAAGCCATGAAAAACACCGAAGCCAAATACTATACAGAAAAGAGCTAAATTTCTGCAAAAAATTTCACAGCTTGCCAAATTCTTGGCGCTGGGCGGTTAATCAAATCTCTTTGTTCTTTTGTTAGATATATAAATTTTGCGCTCGGGAAAAGTTTTTTCATCTCCGGTGTTTCAGCTCCATAGCAAATAACAATTACATCCGGCTTTTCATTAAGTGCGTATTCAAGCGAAATTGTGGGGTAGCTTTGTTTTATCAAAGAACCAACAGACTTGTGCCCTGATTTTTCAATAACATCTGTTATAAAACTTTCGCTTCCAATTGTGATAAGAGGCTTAGTTTGCACAACATACAATATTTTTTTAGGGTTTTTTGTTTTATATTTAGAAATTTTTGTTTTTATATTCTGAACAAGTGTTTGCCCAGCTTTATTTTTGCCTGAAAGTTCAGCGATTTTTATTATTGCAGAATAAATGTCATCGAGGCTTGAAAACTCAAAATAAACAGGGTTTGTTTTAGTGAGCGCAAGCTCCCCAAGCATAGGTTGAGCCGATTTCATTGCAAAAAGATAGTCAGGCTTAAGCTTCACAATCATCTCCATATTCACAAAATACGTGTCACCTATAATTGGCTTATTTTTAACGTTAAGGGGATAATCACAAGCCGACGACACGCCAAGAAGAGTATCATCTGCGCCCAAAGCATATAAAATTTCAGTTGGTACAGGAGATAAACTTACAAAAGTGTGAGCAGAAGCAGAGTTTGCACAAACAAACAAAAAGAAACTAATTAAAAATTTGAATATGGAAGTCTTTGTCACTGTTTATCACCTTAAAATCAATCCCGTAAATTTTGTTTAAAATTTCAGGAGTAAAAAATTCTTCTTTTGATTTCATAATTACTTCTTTTGATTTTGTGAGCCCGATAAAATAATCACCATAACTTGCCCCAAGGTTTATATCATGCAAAATAACAAGGCAAGTTTTCCCTTTTTGGGTGATTTTTTTAAGTATGTCCAAAACTTTGATTTGATTAATCAAATCCATATTTGATGTCGGCTCATCAAGAAGAAAAGTATCCGCGTTTGACACAAGCCCAAGCGCGATATTTGCCTTTTGAAGTTCACCGGAACTTAAATTATCAATCAACGTATCACATTTATCAGATAATTTCAAAAGCTCAAATGTTTCAGCAATCTTTTGTTTTTCGTCTTTATTTAAAAACCATTTCCAATTTTGCTTGTAAAAAGATGATTCAACATATTCCAAAAGCGTTATTCCTTTTGGATATTTAATTCTTTGCGGAAGATAAAAAAGCTCGTTTGAGTTGTTTAAAATGCGGCCGGATTGCGGCTTAATAATTCCTGCTATAATTTTTAAAAGCGTTGTTTTGCCAACCCCATTTAGCCCGACAAGCACAGATAGCTTGTTTTTTGGGATATCAATATTTGCGTCATCAAAAAGAATCAGATTACCCTCAACCCTCAAAGAGAGATTTTCAATTTTAATCATTCAAAAACTCTCCTTTGCGAATTAAAAAATATACAAAAATAGGCGCACCGATAAACGCAACAACAAGCCCAAGAGGCACTTGAAGAGGGTAAATCACGATTCTTGCAATAAAATCTGCAAGCAAAATTAAAGAGCTGCCAATTAAAATATTTGAAACAAAAAGCCATCTATAATCTTGTCCAAAAAGCATTTTAGAAATTTGCGGCGCAATTATACCCACAAAACCTAAAATCCCCGCCGAAAAAACACTCAAAGAAGCAAAACAGGCAGCAAGAATGATCATTAAGACCGTATTAAAATTTTTAGCATTTTTATTTAAAAGTTCAGAGTCTAAGCGCAAATAGTTGAGCTTTGGCACAAGAAAAAGTGCACACACCAAAAGCGCCAAAAAGGCAAAAACAAGGGTGCCATCTGAAATTGCTTCATTGTTTGTGACCCCGCCTGATAAAATCAACATCATGATATAAGATTTAGCAGGGTTTGTAAGAATTATAAAAGAAATTAAAGAACTCACAAAAATGTTTACAGAAAGCCCGATTAAAATCAATTTTGAAATTGTAAATCTGCTAAGCCCAGAAAACACAATCACAAATACAGAACATAAAAGCGCGCCCAAAAAGCCAAATATTGGATAATTTGCTGAGTTGAAAAACAAAATTGAAAGCACAATTCCAAGCCCTGCGCCGGATGATATACCCGTAATATAAGGTTCTGCAAGCGGGTTTTTTGAAACAGCTTGCATAAACATACCGGATAGCGCAAGCGAAGCGCCTGCAACAAGCGCCTTAAGAGCGCGCGGATACCTCAAAACGGATAAAATCAAACTGTCATCATCCGCTGTTAATTTAAAAGCCTTTTGAAATAAATGCACGCCAAAATCTTTGTACCCTGCATACATTGCAAAATACAAAGATAAAACTAAAATAAAAAACAATATAAAAGCGATTGTTAACTTCTTCTTAATTGCCATAGCTTAACTATATCACAAATTGTCTTTACGTTTGCGCTCCGGAAGCGAAAATTCCATACCGAGCCCCGCTCTAAAGTGTATCCCCGGGGCGTAATATGAAATTCCGTTTTGTTTATACATTGAAATATCTTGGTCGAGCAAATTGTAAATTGCGCCGTTTAAAGAAATTTCAGAGTAGTCATTTTTATAAAGCCTGATTTTTGTTCCGATTTTCACATCAACATAACTATCGGTTTTATCAGAATTAATGTTCGTTGTCATATATCTTCCTGAATTTGCCTCAAGCCCAGCAAAGAAATTAAAAATATCGTTTGGCGTCCAATAAAGAATTGTTTTAATTGAATTTTCAGGGCACCCCGGAAGGCTTGCGCCGGTTGTTTTGTCTTTAGAGTGCGAGTATGTGTAGCTAGCGACGGCTTTAAACCAATTTATAGGCTCCCAAGTGATTTTTCCTTCCACGCCTTGAATTTCAGCCCTGTCAACATTTACGTATTGACCTGTATAGAGCCAAGTGACAGGGTCAGTTGAACCCGCGTAACCAATATAATCTTTGTAATCACTGTTAAAATAAGTCAAATCAAATGAAAGTTTTTCATCATAAAAGCTTTGTGTAAAGCCAACATCCCAGCTGTTCATTTTTTCTGCTTCAAGGTCAGGGTTTGCAAGAGATATCATATATGAAGAATTAACCGTTCCAAATCTTTGATATAAAGTCGGATTATTTACGCTATGTCCCCAAGAAGCCCTCAACTTGGTTTTAGCGCCATCAACATTAAACGTTGGAAGAACAAGGGCGGCAGAGGCGTTTGGGGTCACATAAGTTCCAAAACTTGAGTTATGAATTAACCTTGCGCCGCCTCTAATAAAAAGCTTGTCTTTGATGTTTATCATGTCATTAATAAAGACATCATTTTGCACAGTGTGCCCGTCGTATCCGTTCAGATAAGTTCCTGTCCACATAGAAACATCTTTTGTATCGCCGTCAATAAATTCAGCTTCTAAGTTATAGCCGACAGAAAGCGTGTTCCAATCTGCAATTTTATAATTATGTTGCGTTTGCGCGTTCAGCCTTGTCGAATTAATTTTCGAAATTGATTCATAGAAAGGGTCGCCCGAGAGGTCGTCCGGCAAAATATAATTATTGCTTCTATTTCGATAAATACTAAATTTCACATCATAATCATATTTTTCATTTGGGCTGTGCGTGAATGAAGTTGTGTTCATTATGTCGTAATTTAAGGCATAATTATTTGGGGATTGATAAAGCCCATAAGGAAATGCTTGTTGATAGCCAACGCCAAGGTCTTTTCTTGCTCGTGCAAAGCGGAAAATGTTTCTTACTTCTGCCTTTTGGTCTAACAACCTTTGCCCGATATTTGTCACAAGACTCAAATTATTATAGTCATCATTTAATATTTTACCAAGTCCGGAAACGCTCATTCCACCATCTGTTTTGTACCAAGTGAGCCCCATATAATAGTCTGTGTTTTTGGTTTCACCTTGCATTGAAAAACGCTCTTTAAATGCGCCAAGGTTTCCCATTTCAGAGCCGAGTTGTACCCTGAAAGGCCCTCTTCCGCGCTTTGTTTGAAGAGCAATGAGCCCGCCCGAGGCATTGGTTCCTGCCACGTTACCGTGTGGCCCTCTTATAATTTCAACTCTTTCTAAATCGTCAGATAAAATAAATTGCGGTTCAACCCCGGCGGTTGTAAGCGATGGCCTATCCGCGCGCACGCCATCAATTGTCATACGAACTCTATCTGTTCCGCGCATTCTGATAGAAGAAATTGAGCCGTCTGAACCGTTCGAATTTTGAACAAATAAGCTCGCAGATTGATTTAAAATTTCAGAAAGAGAAGGTGTGTTTTGCTTTTTAATATCGCCTTCCGTAATCACATCAACGCTTGCGCCAGCAGATTCGATTGATTCGGCATAATTTCCATAAGAATATATTTGCCTTTCTTTGGCATAGCCCTTGAGGGTAAAAGGCGTTTCTTGCGCTTCATTTTCGGAAGTGTCCAAATGTATCCAATCTTCTTCAATTGAAAACGCAGGGGAAGCTGTAAAAAATGCAGATAGCGCAATGAAAGTAAAAATCTTTTTCATAATTTGTCCTCGTGCTCGCAAGTATTCAGGCAAATTACAGGTATTCTGACTCGAAATTTCTTTCACTACAGCTACGGCATAGTCCCGTTTTGACGGAGTTTCCCTATAAATTCCATTTTGATAATATCATTTAAAGGGGTACAGTCAATATTAATTGTCAATTACCCAATTGGGCAATATTTTTATCCGTAAACAACAAGCGTGTCGCCTTCTTTAATTGTCGTGCGCCCTTTAGGAATAATGGTTTTGCCGTTTCTTGAAATCATAACAATAAGTTTACCTTCGCCAAGGTTAATTTCGCAAATTCGCTTATCTTTCCACTTATGTTTTTCGTGAATTAAAATTTCTTCAAGAGTGCCTGTTTTAGAGTTATAAACAGGGGAATTAACAATTATTCTATCGCCTTCAAGAATTTCTGTATTTCCGTTTGGAACAAGAGTTTTATCGTCACGTTTAACAGCGATTGCAAGCGTGCTTTCAGGAAAGCGAATGTCTTTTATTAATTTATTTTTCCAAATGTGATTTTTATCAATTTTTACTTCAATCAATGAAAATGCAAGTTCTTCTTGATAGTCGTTAAATGTTTTTGTGACATCGGATTTATCATCAATCATATCCAATTTGCGCGAAACATAAGGCAAAAGCGTGCCTTGAATTGAAACAGATAAAAGCGCGATTAAAAATATCACATGGAACAAATCGTATTTTTCAGGAAGAGTGACTCCTGCCACAACAAGAGCCGCAAAAACAATGGAGGCTGCGCCTCTTAGCCCTGCCCAAGAAACCAAAATACATTGATTTAATTTTGCTTTAAACGGAAGCAAAATTGCAAAAACAGAAATTGGACGCGCAATAAATGTTATAAATAAAAATATTAAAGCGCCAGCAAGGAACACCTGTGGAATATTCCTTGGAAAAGCAGTGAGCCCAAGCATAAAGAAGATTAAAACTTGCGCCATAAAGGTAATATTATCAAAGAAATTAACCAACGTTTTCGTGTCTTGAATTTTTGCGTTACCTAAAATTATCCCAAAAATATAAACACTCAAAAGCCCGTTGCCATTAAAAACGTCAGCAAATGCAAACGAGAAAAGAGCCGCCGCCATAAGGAAAATTGAAAGCCCTGCGGAATTAATCAAATTTGTTTTCTTAAGAAGAAAAACTGAAAGAAGGGCGCAAGCAACCCCGATTCCTACCCCAAAAATAATTTGCTGCAAGAAAAGAACAGGAACAGCGCCAAGCCCACTTCCTAAATATATTGCAATCCCAATCACGGTTAGCATGTATGAAAAAGGGTCGTTACTACCGCTTTCAAGCTCAAGCATTGGGGCAGTTGAATATTTTAAATTCAGCTTGTTAAACCTTAAAATTGAAAAGACAGAAGCTGCGTCTGTAGAGCTGATTGTGGCACCAATTAAAAAGCTTTCCGCAAAATTTAAATGGAGCACCCAATAACAAAAACCGCAAGTAAGAAGTGCTGTTAAAAGCACGCCGATAGTGGATAGCAGGGTTGCTTCTTTAATCACAGGTTTTGCCGTTTGCCATTTGGTCGAAAAACCACCATAAAATATGATAAAAATAAGCGCCACAGTGCTAATTTGCTGAAGCGAATTATAATCTTCAAACGGAATTTTGAAAATCCCATCCGAGCCAAAAAGCATGCCAAGGCACATAAATAAAAGCAAGGCAGGCATGCCGTGTTTTCTTGAAATTGTGTTTGCAATAACGCAAGTAAACGCAATGATTGCAAATATTATAAGCATTTTAGACATAATTTTAAGTATATAAAAACATATGTGAATTTGCAAGTTTTGCGCAAATATGCGCGCTTTCTCAACATTATTTTCCGAACCTTGCAATATCATCTAATGTTAAAAACTAACGTTAAGCGCAATGCTCGTGCTCAGCTTTTTAATATTTTGCCAACCAATGAACAAATAATAAAAACGCAGCAAAAATCAAAAATTGCACACAAGCAATAAGCTCACTCGGAATTTTGCCAAGAGATTCTTCTGATTTATGCTCCGCGTGATGAGCTCTGTCAATCATTTTATCTATAAATAAAATCAAATCAAAAATAAAGGCAATATATACAAATATAAATGCATAATAGGGATTAATATATCCCGTTGGGTCGATGAAAAAATTAATAAATAAAAAAGCTAAAAACATGCCAATAATAAAAGAGTATATTGACAAACGTTTCAACGATACTTCTTGCGCCGTAGATAATATTGACATATAGCCGCAAACTCTATAATCATCAATTCTTTCTTTTAAATTTTCCTCTACGCCGTAGCCTGTAAATTCATAAGAAAAATTTTGAAAATATTTTATGTGGCCAAGAAATCTATAAAGCCATATAGCAGGGTGAAGAGGAGTGTTAACAACGGAACAAGTTTTTCCATTGATCAAATGAAAAGCTATTGCAACCTCCGATAAACCAATGTGCCATTCTCTGTTAAATCTGTAAATTTTAGTTATAAGGTTCATATCAATTTTTTCAATATCTTCATACGGACAGTCAAAATCATATTTAGAGTCCATAAATTTGAAAGAAACTTTGTTTTTAGACAAATCAACACATTTTATATTGTCGCCACCTTTCGAAAGTTTCAAAGCCTCATTTCTTGCTGTTAATTTCTTAATTATTGTACAAACAATAAACACGCACGAAATTAAAATACAAACAACTAATATGAGATAATCAATTATTTCGCTGCCGTATATCAATTCCTGAAACGGCCGATCGAGTAGCACAAAGGCACTGATTCCAAACAGCGCAAACACACAAAAAAACAATAAGAAAAACGCTTCAATTGTACTTTGCAATGATATTGTTTTATCTACTTGTCGTATCCTCATAAAAACCAGCCTTTTTTGTTAATTATAGCAGTTTTTGATAAAAATAAAACTATATAAAATATTCATCAGGCAGGTGATGCACAACAAAAAAGGACGGTGTTAACCGTCCTTTTGAAGTATGGTGGGCGTGAAGGGAATCGAACCCCCATGAGTTTCCCCACTAGATCCTAAATCTAGCGCGTCTACCAATTTCGCCACACGCCCATATTTAATTTTCAAAATTATACTAATTTCTCACAACAAAAGTATAACCTTATAATACAAATTTACCAAAAAAAGAGCTTAAGTCAAGAATATTATCCGATTGAAGAGTTTGCAATTTGAGGGTATAATATGCAAAAAAGGAGTTTATGCCGTGAATAAAAGAAATATAGCGATAATCATAATAGCTGTCATCGGGCTTCTTTGCTCGTTTGATTTGGTTTACATTTTTATAAAAATGAATTTTTTGCACAATAACATTCCAAGTTTTTGCGCGATAAATAATTTTATTGACTGTGACGGCGTTGCAACAACGAATTTTTCAGTGGTTTTTGGCGTGCCTCTTGCAATTTGGGGCGTTGTCCTATATTTATTATTCTTGTTTCTTGCGCTGGTCGACAAAATTCAAGCAAAACTACCTAATTCGATTTTTAAAGTTTTTAAAAACCCGCTGGCATACATTTCAACAATAGGGTTTTTTGCGTTCGCATGCTCAATGACACTTGCAATAATTTCTCTTGCAATCATTGAAAAAGTGTGCCTGCTTTGCCTTGTGACATATTTTTTAAACCTCGCAATAGCAATTATTGCAAAAAATAAAATTGGTTTTATTCAAAACTTCAAAACAACGGTCCTTGATTTTTGGGCAGGCGTAAAGGAATATACGGTTTTGTTTATCGTTTGTACGATTTTTGGAATTGCCTTTCTTGCATATCTTACAAAATCAAACGTGCTTGCGCCAAACATATATCAATATAACAACTTCACCCAATTTTCAGAAATGACTGCAGATGATTATGCAACAAGCGGAAATTCCTTAGGGAATAAAGATGGGAAAGTCAAAATTTATATATACAGCGATTTTCAATGTCCATATTGCAAAATCACAAATAAAATGTTTCAAAAACTTTCTCATGAAAACAAAAATGTCGAAGTTTTCCACACCAATTTTCCGCTAGATAAAAAATGTAACAAATATATTCAAAAAACAGTGCACAAAGGTTCTTGCGAGCTTGCAAAATATGCTCTTGCAGCGCGCGAACAAGGAAATTATTGGGGCATGATATCAGAATTATACGCAAATGGGGTTGATATCGACCTTGAAAAAACAGCGCAAAAGTTGAATTTGGACTATGAACAACTAATCACGGATATTAAATCTGAAAAAATTGCAAATATGCTTGATAGCGAAATTGAACTTTGTATCGCAAATGACATCAACGTGACTCCAACATACACAATTGATGGCATAAAATTCATTGGTGGCGCGCCTTATGAGGATATTAAAACAAGAGTTCACCAAGCAGAAAACAGATTAAAAAATAAAAAAAATTAACATTTTCCTCTTTAAAAGAGTGATTAAATAATGTATAATAAAATTTGTACACACGAAAGGGATACTTATGCACATTCACGTAAACGGTAAAAATGTTGTTATTACTGATGCAATCAAAGCTTATGTTAAAGAAAAAATAGGCAAAGTTGCAGCTCATTATGACCAAATTCAAGGGATAGACGCCATGCTTACGGTTATAAAAAATCCATCAGTTGCAGATTCACACATTGCAGAAGTAAATTGCAAACTAGCAGGCGAGATTATTCGTGTAGAAGAAAAAGCGGAATCAATGTACGCTTCGATTGACTTAGTTGCAGATAAATTAAACAGACAAGTTAAGAAATTTAAAGAAAAAAATTTAAAAGCTAAAGGCGGCGCAGAATCAATCAGGACTTCGATTTCAGAAGAAACTGAAGCTGCTGAAGTTGCAGAATAATACATTAAGCAATGTAAATTTTTCAAAACACTAGCAAAAAAAAATATTTTTGTGTTTTACTGTAAGTGTTATGAAACTCAATCCAATAAATATGCATAACGTTTCGATATTATCGAAAGGACAAACGGGTGGAAGCAATGAACAACAGCGCATTCCGCTAGATTTTCTAGAGCATACGAGCGAGCATATAAATAAGGATAAGAGCGAGCATTTAAATCATAGAGAGCACAGAAATAACAAAGAAACTATAAACACGAGCAGACCCACGAGAGTACAAAATACGAGTGGGTCTGTTACGTTCAAAGGGCTAGGCAGCGTTCTTCCAAAAGCAGCGAAGAATGGCGGCAAGGTTTCAGATTTCTTCTGCAAAATTGTTAAAAGCAAAAAATTTAACGTTGCGGCAAGATGTGCCCTTGAAAAAGAAGCGATGTTTGCAGCGTTTACAACACTCGTGCTTGGCGCGACAATTAAACCGATTTTAACAATTTTAATGCCGGGGGCTGAACAAAAAGACAAAGTTAGTATCGCCTCAAAACATATTGTTTCTGCAGTTGTTGGCTATGCTCTTTCTTGGCTTGTTTTAAAACCAATTGGCGTAGGAGTTACAAAAATTACAAAAAACCCTGCAAAATATTTAAAACACAACCAAGAATTTTTAGATAAATTACTAGATAAAACCACGAAAGAAGCCGCAAAAGATTCAACAAGCTATTCAGACGCTTTTGAAGCTTTCTGGAAAAACTGCGCAGATAGCGCGATTTCACCTATGAAAGCTGCTCTTTGCGTTGTCTTTACTCCAATGGTTACAAATGTTTTAAACAGTGGCAAAAACAAAAAAGCGCAAGAAGCAAAAGAACTTGAACATGAACTTGTGACTTTGAGAGATTTTGACGCAAATAAAATTAACGAATTTAACGCAATCACAGGAGGTGTAAAATGATTCCACCAATTAAACCTGTATTCACAAACATTGCAAGAAAAATTCAAAACGGAACAGATTTTACTCTATTGAAAGCTGCAAAAAACGGGCTCGCTAATGCTGGGGCCAAAGCTGCTGAGGAAAATGGAACCGCAGTAATAGATGTTATAAAAAATACAAAAGTATTCCAATCTTGGGACAAACTTTATGACAGCTTAACAGACCAAATCGCATTCACAATCGGGAAAATTGCCCCAACAAAACCGGCAGATTCAATCATTAAAGGGCTACAACACTTCAAAAAACCAACCCCAAGAATGGCAGACCTTGCTTCAATAATCTACACAATCAAATTAATGACAGATACAAGCAAATCTAAAAAAATTGAAAAAGAAAGAAAACCTGCATTAATCATCAACGCAGCTCTTGTGACCGTTGTTTCAAGCACGCTTGCAATGGTTATCGATAATGTAACAGAACCAATCCTTAAAAAGATGAATGAAACATACGCTAACCTTGACCCAGCGCAATTCAAAAAAGCGGAAGCAAGCATTAAATCTAAAGCAAAAAATATAGAAGGCTACCTCTCAAACGCCGATTTTGCAAAAGGCTTAAACAAATTAAAATCATTAACAATATTCTCATTAGTTGTTAGAGTTCTTGTTCCTGTATTATCAATCCCTGTTACAGGCAAAATCACTCAATGCTTTGTAAACAGAGAGAAAGAAAAAGAACAACAAGAAAAAGAGTTAGCTAAAGCGTAATATTTAGCGAACGCTACCGTGAGCAGCTGCGCAGCTTTTAAGCAATAACTTAGCTAAAGAAATGCCCTCTTTTAGAATTTAGCGTGATTGTATCAAAAGAGAAAAGAGCCGCAGGGCGCTTTGAACCGGCTTTTGTTGTTTCGTTATGCTCAATTAACATTTTTGTAGAAAGAGTTTTCTTTCTAAAGTTTCTTTTGTCTAATTCTTTTTTCAAAATTAATTCATACGACCTTTGAAGTTCAGTGAGAGTGAACTTTTTGGGCAAAAGCTGGAACGCAATCGGGCAAAGTTCAAGTCTTTCGCGCGTTCTTTTTAGTGAATATTCAATAATTTCTTTGTGGTCAAATGCAAGAGGCGGCAGTTTTTCAACAGGGAACCATTGAACATCAGAAACTTCAGCAGAATCAA
The DNA here is from genome assembly GCA_964570895.1 of uncultured Gammaproteobacteria bacterium. GTDB lineage: Bacteria > Cyanobacteriota > Vampirovibrionia > Gastranaerophilales > Gastranaerophilaceae > RGIG1918. The sequence goes on along the minus strand of CAZMZD010000001.1, from coordinate 119,758 downwards.
CTGCGCCAAGTTTTACGTCTTCGTATCTCAAAAGCGCAAAATAAGCGCAAGTTATGACGCGGGAATTAGGATAACGAAGAGGGTCGCCAAATGTGTATAATTGTTCAAGATAAACATTTTGAACATTTGATTTTTCTTTTAAGACGCGAAGTGCCGCTTCGTCAAGATTTTCACTCAAACGCACAAAACCTCCGGGGATTGCCCATCTGTTTTTAAAAGGTTCTTTCGTTCTTTTAACCAGCAAAACCTTAAGCATATTTTCATGCAAAGTCAAAATAACGATGTCGACTGTAATTTCGTGTGTTTTAGTTTCTTTAAATCCTGCAACCATGCTTCAATAATATATCAAACAATTTTTTTAGTCAAAATGTTAACTAGTCAACCATCTTGCCGTTAAAAACATCAAGATATTTTTTAGTTTTTTCTGAATAAATTGAATTATTTGCTTTATTTTTTTGTTCATCTTGGTTATTTGCGCTGATAGACGTGTTGGGCGCATTTTCCGCTTCAGGCAAGTTATCATCAGAATAATTTTTTGGCGCCTGCGGTGCTTCTTCTTGTGCGCTTGGCGCGGAATTTATCTCAATTTCAGCCGGAAATTGTATTGTTTTATTTCCTTTTGGAACTTGTATGATTGAAATTTGAATATCGCTTGATAAAACATTATTAACGGCTTTTTGAAGCACTGAAACCTTTGCTTTTGCTTGATTTACGCTGCTTGGGTTATTAAAGCCGAGCGTTAAATTATTACCTTCAAGCTTAACTTGTTGCGCCATCTGTTTCAAAAAGCCTTGAATGTATGGACTTTCAACGGAAGATAAAATTGCATTCCAAACAGCTGCACCGCCTGATGTAACTTGATTTTGCGCGCTTGCAACTTGCGGTGCGCTTGTTTTTGGCGCTTCATCATAAGGCTCAACAGTCTGTTTTTCTTGATACAAAACTTGGGGTGCTTCTTCTGATTTTACATCTTGTGGAATTTCTGGAATTGGTTTAGAAACACTTGGCGCAGGTTCACTAACAGGTGCAATGCTCGGTGCAGGCTTATTAACAGCCGCAACGCTTGGAGCCGGTTTAGCAGGCTGCATAGCATTATTTACCACAACATTTTTTGCGACTTGAGAAATATTCACGCTCGCAGGAGTTTGAATACTATCATTTTGAACCTTATAATTTCCGCTTGAAACTTGGATTATAAGAAGCTCTAGCCAAACGTAAGGATTATTTGCAGATTTTATATTTTTATAGAAATTAATTGCGAAATTTAAAAGTTTTGAAAGATTTTCGACTGTAAAATCACCATCTGCGGCATTTAAAAGCTCAATATCTTGCTTTACCAAAGTTGTAAAAGAAGAAACTATATCAGGATTTGCGGCAGATTTTACGATAATTGCGTTTTTTAGAAAATCAATTAAATTATCCGTCAAATTGCGTGGTTCAGAGCCTTTTTTGAGAAGCTCGGAAGCAATACTTAAAGCAGAAACAGTGTCAGATGACAACATTGCACGCACTAGCTCAAACATAGGCCTGAAAGACACTTTGCCTACAAGCGCTTCAATTTCTTCGCGAGTAATTTCTTCTTTTAGCCCAAGTACGGCAACTTGGTCTAAAAGCGCTAAAGAATCGCGCATGCCGCCATTTGAGCTTTTTGCAATTTCAAATAGCGCATCGTCTGTGATTTTGATTTTTTCTAATTCGGCAACTTCTTTAAGTTTTTTAACAATATCATCAATTGTAATGCGCCTAAAATCATACCTTTGGCACCTACTTACAATTGTTTCTAAAACCTTATGAGGTTCAGTTGTTGCAAGAATAAAAATTACATTTGCAGGCGGCTCTTCAAAAGTCTTTAAAAGCGCATTAAACGCGTCTTTTGAGAGCATATGAACTTCGTCTATGATAAAAATTTTATATCTACCGTTAATTGGCGCGTATTGAACTTGAGAAATAAGTTCTTTAGCGTCATCAATACCTCTGTTTGAAGCGGCGTCAATTTCAATCACATCAAGACCTGAAGCATTTGTGATATCAACACAACTTGCACATTTTTGGCATGGTTCAACAGATATACCTTCAGCACAGTTTAAAGACTTAGCGAAAATTCTTGCCGAGCTTGTTTTCCCTGTGCCACGCGGACCACAGAAAAGGTAAGCGTTTGCAATTCTTTTTAATTCAATTGCATTAGTCAACGCTTTAACTAGGGACTCTTGGCCAATTAAATCAGAAAACTTTTGTGGTCTATACTTTCTAAAGAAAGGTAAGTATTTGTCATTCATACTAAATATGATATTATAACAAAGGAAATAATGCAAAAATTATGAAAACAAAATTACAAAAAAATTACACAGTCGCATTCGTTGCACCATCTGGGGCAATAGACGAAGCAATCTTAAACAGAGCAAAAGAAAAATTCGAGCAAGAAGGGTATAAAGTTATAGTTTACCCGACTTGCACCAATAAATTCGGAACTTTCTCCGGCACTGATGACCAAAGAACAAAAGACATTGAAGACGCATTCTCAAACAAAGAAGTGCAAGCAATAATTTGCGCGCGCGGCGGATATGGCGCAATTAAAATTTTGGATAAAATCAACCCAAAAATTATAAAAAATAACCCTAAAATTTTCTGCGGATTTTCAGATATAACTGCGCTTTTAGCATATTTTCACGCGCTTGGCGCAAAGAAATTGTACCACAGCCCAATGTGTAAATATTTATACAGAATTGATAGCTTTAGAGATTTTGAATATACAACAAACAATGAAAAACAAAACATTATTCCAAACATAAATCTTGAAATAATTAACCCCAAAAATGCTCGCGGTGTGCTTTGGGGCGGAAATTTAGCAACAACTGTCAGCCTGTTTGGCGCAAACAAAAAAACTTATATGCCCAAAAAAGATATTATTTTATTTTTAGAAGACTTAAACGAACCCACATATAAAATTGACAAAATGATGACCCAAATTTCAAGAAACAAAGAATTGGCTAAAAAAATCAAAGCTGTTGCAATTGGTGAATTTTCAGGGCTCGAGTATAAAGATTTTGAATACATTTTAAAAGATTTTTCAGATAAATTAAACGTACCGATCTATTATGGCTACAATATAAATCACACAAAAAGAACAGAATGTGTGCCATTTGGAGTAAAGGCTGAAATTAATACATACGGTGTAATTTCACTTAAATAATTAAGCACACTAATGTTTGTTTGAGATAAAATTATTATGTATGGAAATAATTAATTTCGAAGAAATATATTCAACAAACACTTGGGCAAAAGAGCATTTTAGCGAACTTGACGACATGACAGTGCTTAGCGCTAATCTTCAAACGGCAGGGCATGGGCAGTTTGAAAGAAGCTGGTTATCATCAAATAAAAACGGCGGAAATTGCTATATTACAATCGTTCTTAAGCCTAAAAATAAGGAACACGTTGGAAAAATTACATCTTTTGCAAGTTTAATAATCGCAAAAACCCTTGAAGGGTATGGGCTTGAGCCAACTTTTAAATATCCAAACGATGTAATGATATCCGGCAAAAAAATCGCAGGAATTTTGGCAGAAGCCACGTCAAAAGGGGATGAACTTCTTGGAATAGCGCTTGGTATGGGAATTAATCTAAACCTTGAAAAAGAAGAGCTAGAAACCATTGACCAAAGCGCGACATCAATTTTCAATGAAACAGGGCACATTGTAGATAAAATTGAATTTATAAAATGTTTGTTAGATAATTTTAAAAAAGAGTATACAAATTTAATTGAATACGGTATTGGAGGCAAAATACATGAATGAAGCAACGCAATTACTACATGACGGACTCGTAGTTATGCTTATTGGGATAGGCATAGTTTTCGTTTTCCTGATTGTAACTGCAATTTGTATGGAAATCAGCCATAAGGTTGTAGAAAAGCTGAACGAAATTTTCCCACCTGAAATTGTGGAAAATAAAGTCGTTAAAAAAACTCGCGCAGCGCTCGGAAGGGGTAAAGAGCTTATAGCTGCAGCGGTTGCAATAGCACACAGTAAACAATAATTTAAAGAGGATAAAATTATGACAAAAAAACTAATTAAAGTTATGGACACATCTTTTAGAGATGGCTTCCAATCTGTTTTTGGGGCAAAAGTCCTAGTTGATGATTTTATTCCTGCACTTCAATCAGCAGTTGAAGCAGGGATTAAACATTTTGAAACAGCAGGTGGCGCAAGGTTTCAAGCTCCAATTTTCTTCTGCAATGAAAATGCATTTGAAACAATGGACAAAATGCGCGCAGCAGTTCCAGCAGACATTAAATTTCAATCGCTCGCAAGAGGGGTAAATGTTGTAGGGCTTAACTCTCAACCAAGAGATGTAATTGATTTGCATGCAAAAATGTTTGCAAAACACGGCGTTAATGTTATTAGAAACTTTGATGCATTAAACGACGTGAATAACTTGATTGATTCAGCAAACAGCATTAAAAAATATGGCTTAGAACACGAAGTTACAATCACAATGATGGAACTTCCATTCGGTTGCGAAGGCGCGCATGACGTTGCTTTCTATGAAAAAGTTTTAAGAAATATCTTAGATTCAGGCTTGCCATTTGACAGCCTTGCATTCAAAGATGCTTCAGGAACTTCAAACCCAAGAAAAGTTTACGAAACAGTTAAAATGGCAAGAAACATTTTGGGCGAAAGCGCACATATTCGCTTCCACTCTCACGAAACAGCCGGGACAGGGCTTGCAGCATATCTTGCAGCGCTTGACGGCGGCGCAGATGGAATTGACCTTGCAATGAAACCTGTTTCAGGCGGAACAGGCCAACCGGATATTATTTCAATGTGGCACGCATTAAAAGGCACAGAATATGACCTCGGTTTGGATATTCAAAAAATTATGGAAACTGAAGAAATCTTCAAAGAATGCATGAAAGATTATCCAATTTCCCCAATTTCACTTGCAGTGAACCCAATTTTAATTCAAGCTCCACTCCCAGGTGGCGCAACAGCAACAACTGTAAACCAATTAAAAGATATGGGCATGCTTGATAAATTCCCAAAACTTATTGCAAATATGAAAGAAGTTGTTGAAAGAGGCGGTTTTGCAACATCGGTTACACCTGTTTCACAATTCTATGCTCAACAAGCATTCTTAAATGCAATCACTGAAAATCCTTGGGATAAAGCAAATCCAGGGTATGCTCAAATGGTTTTGGGTTATTTTGGCAAAACTCCTTGCGAACCTGACCCAGAAATTGTTAAATGGGCAAGTGAAAAATTAGGACTTGAACCAACGACAGAACGCGTTGTTGATATTAACGATAAAGACCCTGAAAAAGGTGTTGAAGCCGCAAAAGCAAGATTAACAGCAGCAGGGCTTGAAACAACAGATGAAAACATCTTTATTGCAGCAGCTTGCAAAGACGGAAACGTAGACAAAGGCGTTGACTTCTTGCTAGGTAAAGGCACTGTTTCAGTTGATAAATCAGCAAATAAACCAAAAGCACAAGCTAATTCAAACGGCGAATACACAATCAAAATTGATGGCGAAAAATTTGCTGTTAAAGTTAACGGCGACAAAGTTACAGTTAACGGCAAAACATACGACGCCAGCATTACAGACGGCATTTCAGATACTTCAAAATCAGCTTCATCAGGCGAAGGCGAAGAAGTTAAAGCAGCGCTTCCTGGGAACGTGCTAAGAGTTGAAGTTTCAGAAGGCGACAGTGTTGAAGAAGGTGATGTGCTTATCGTAATTGAAGCTATGAAAATGGAAACAGAAATCAAAGCTCCAAAATCAGGCACAATTAACCAATTATTGGTTGAACAAGGTGATAAAATCGTGACCGGTCAAGCTTTGGCGGTTATAGGTTAATAGGGAGGTAAACAATGGATATTATAAACGGTTTACAAGAACTATGGAACTCGACAGGTATTGTGCTTTTCCAAAAAAGCGCAGAAGCTGCGTTCAACAACCCTAACTTACAAGGGGCAGACCAAATTTTCCAAGCTCACGGGCAATGGATAATGATTTTGATTTGCTTATTCTTACTATGGCTTGGTATTAAAAAGCAATTTGAGCCGCTTTTGCTCGTTCCAATTGCGTTTGGTGGCTTGTTATCAAACATTCCTATGCTTCCGGGGGAAGCAATTGCAGGCCCGACAGGCTTCTTGGGGATTATATTTGAAGCAGGTATTCATAAAGGCTTATTCCCATTGATTATCTTCATGGGCGTTGGCGCAATGACAGACTTTGGCCCGCTTATTGCAAACCCTAAAACAGCACTTTTAGGCGGTGCAGCGCAATTTGGTATCTTTGGCGCGCTTCTTATGGCATATTGCTTATTTGGCTTCACAATGCCGGAAGCTGCCTCAATTGGTATCATAGGCGGCGCTGATGGTCCAACATCAATTTATGTAACAACAAAATTGGCTCCACACTTACTTGGGCCAATCGCAGTTGCTGCGTATTCATATATGGCGCTAGTTCCTGTAATTCAGCCACCAATTATGAAATTGCTCACAACTGAAGCTGAACGTAAAATTCAAATGACACAATTAAGAGAAGTTTCAAAAAGAGAAAAAATTGTATTCCCAATTTTAGTTCTTTTACTTTGCGTAATCTTATTGCCAAGTGCTTGCCCGCTTTTGGGTGCTCTTTGCTTTGGTAATTTATGTAAAGAATGCGGAGTTGTTGAAAGACTTTCAGACACAATGCAAAATGCACTTATCAACATAGTAACCATTTTCTTGGGTCTATCAGTTGGTTCAAAACTCTCTGCAGAACAATTCTTAACTGTTCAAACATTATTCATCTTGATTTTAGGTATCGTAGCATTCTCGCTCGCAACAGCAGGCGGTGTGCTTATGGCTAAATTAATGAACGTATTTAGCAAAACTAAAATCAACCCGCTTATCGGTTCAGCTGGTGTATCAGCAGTTCCAATGGCAGCTCGTGTATCGAACAAAGTTGGCTTAGAAGCAAACCCACAAAACTTCTTATTAATGCACGCAATGGGCCCGAACGTATCAGGCGTTATAGGTTCAGCTGTTGCAGCCGGCGTATTGCTTGCACTTTGCCACTAATCATTTGAGCAGATGTTTTAAAACACCACTTCGCAAGAGGTGGTGTTTTTGTATGCGCCAAAATGTTAGCTGTTAATTAAAAAGGTTTAATTTGCCTAATTGCTTCATAAACAGCAACTGCGACCGTGTTTGAAAGGTTCAAACTGCGCAAATCTCCATACATCGGAAGGCGTACGTGATTCTCTTTATCAAGCTCCATTATCCAACCAGGCAGCCCTTTTGATTCAGAGCCAAAAACAAAATAATCGCCTTCTTTAAAATTAAAATCATATTGCGGTTTTGTGCCGTGAGTTGTGAAATAATAAATGTTTCCTCCCGTTTCTTGTACGTGACACAAAAAATCTTCATAAGAAACAAATTTCACAACTTCGACTTTATCCCAATAATCAAGTCCGGAGCGCTTCATATATTTATTAGACATTGAAAAGCCAAGTTTTCCGACAAGAATTAGTCTAACATTTGTGCAAGCGCAAAGACGCGCGATATTACCTGCGTTCTGTGGGATTTCAGGTTCATGCAGAACAACCGATATAAAAGGTTTCATTATTTTAAAAACCTCTTAGATTCAAACACAACGGGAAGCCCGCGAAGAACGCAATATGTAACAGCAATCCAAGCGCAAATTGTTCCACTTAAGAAGATGTTTTGTTTAACCACGGGGTCAATTGGTGCGTTTGGGTTGCCCGCAATAAGCAATACAAAAGCAACAGCTTTAACAATTGCGTATGTGAACCTGCAAAACGGAGAAGCAACGATGAATTTTGCCACAGGATTTTGCATCATGGTTTTTTCACCAAAAGCTGTGTAGCCTTCTGCAAGCGCAAGAGAGCGCAAACTATCAACCACAAAACCGCGAGTAATGAACACGATCGGAATTATAACAGGCACAAGCCCGAGAGCTGAAAAAACAATCCAATATACATTCTCAACAATTCTATCGCCCATAATATCAAGAACGGCGCCAAGTTTTGAAGTCAGATTAAATTTCCTTGCAACAAAACCATCAAGCCCATCACCCCAAATAACAAGGATTGTAAGCACAATTGCAAGCCAATAATTAGCTTCCGTCGGGTGGAATAATAATGCAAGTGCAACAAATGCAAGCAATATTCTTGAAATAGTGATAAAATTAGCCATTCTCTATTAACTCCTTATTTATAATTTTTGCAGTTTCTGCTGTACAATTTTTATCTGACATCAATTTTTTAAATTCGCGAAGTTCAGCTTTCATTGGTTCAGGATTTTGCATAATTTCAATAACCTTAGAAGCAATTTTGCTCGCTTCACAATCATACATCAAAAATTCAGGAACGATATCTTTATTTGAAATAATATTTACAAGGCAAGCTCGTTTTATCGAACGAACCAAAAGATAGATTAAATAAAAGAAAAATGGCCCGCGATAAGCAATAATCATAGGTGTTTCGTATAATGCAGCCTCAAGTGCCACCGTTCCGCTTGCAAGAATTGCAAAATCAGAAAGCGCGAGAAGTTCTTGGTTTTCGCCTTTTATAGTTTTATACGGAACGCAAAAAGCGTCATCAGGCAAGCTTTTAGCGTGCGAAAACACAAACTGCACATCAGGAAGCGCACGTTCAATAATTTTTACGGCACTCACAAAAATATCGAGCAAAAATTTAATTTCAAACATTCTTGAACCTGAAAAAACAGAAATCAGTTTTTTGTTCTCGTCAAGCCCATGGCGAGCAAAAAATTCAGCTCTATTTGGAACTTCAGCCATTTGCCCAATCAAAGGGTGCCCAGCATATTCGCTTTTAACACCTGCTTCATCGTAAAATTTTTCTTCAAACGGAAAAATTGTAATTACTTTATCAATATTTTTTTTGATTGTTTTTAAGCGCCATTTTCTTGAAGCCCAAATTTGTGGCGGAATAAAATAGAATATTTTAAAACCCGCCTTTTTAAGATGTTTAGAAATTGCAAGGTTAAACGCGCCATAATCAGTTAAAATAACTAAATCCGGCTTAAATTCATTTTTTAAATAATTAACAATTTTTTTACCCAGCATAAAATGGTTAAGAATTATTTTAAAATTCATTCCCATTGCAGACATTTTATCATGCCCAGAAAAAAGCTTTACACCCGCGTTTTCGAGATTTTTTCCGCCAACAGCTTCAATTATGACATCATCATTTATTTTTTTTAATTCGCGAACTACATTTGAGGCATGCAAATCGCCCGAAAACTCACCCGTAATAATAAAAATCTTTTTTGCCATAAAACAATTATGCTACAATCAAAAAAAACAATCAACTTGTAAAGTTATGGTAAAATATAAATATGAAAAAAGTTATTGCAGTTGGAATAATTTTATTGATTAGCTCAGCGCAAATTGCCTCAGCTGTTGGTGTTGGGCAATATAAAAATAATGCATGCGGGCTTGCGGACGGAATTAAAATAAATTTTGGTTTTAAAAAAGAAGGCAAAAAATTTATTGAATTAAAAGAAGAATGCCAAGATACAAATTTTGAAAAAAATAACGGAATTGACCCTAAAAAAGAGGGCTACAACGAGTATGAAACATACAAAAGAATGTTAGACCAAGAAGTCTATTTTTAATTAACTGCGCAAAAACTTGCCACATCTACATAAAAAGAGCTTTTATTGCATTCATACACTCTCTTATAACATCTTCCATATAGCGGGTTGAACCAAGCAAGAAAAACACCATCAAAGTTAAGCCGCAATAAATTTTAAAAGGAAGAGAAATCATAAACACATTCATCTGTGGCATCATTTTAGCCATAAGACCAAGCAGCAAGTCTGTTACCAAAAGTACGGCAAAAATTGGCATAACAAGCGCAAAGGCTATTTGAAAGACGTTTGATGCCATAGTAACAATCGCTTGCACAAACTCGGGCGTTAAAAAATTAACCGATGAAATTGGTATCCTTTGAAAACTTAAATACAGTGCTTCAAAAATCCAAATATGGGCTCCCATAATAAAAAAGACAAGGGTAGCAAGATATGTATAAATTGAAGAAACAACAGGCGAGCTTGAACCCGTTGCAGGGTCTAATATTTCAGACATTGAAAGCGACATCTGAATGCTTATAATAGAGCCTGACATTGTAAAAGCTTGAAAAACTAGGTTTAAAATAAACCCGATTAAAAAGCCGACAAAAAATTCGATTAAAATATACAAAATAAGCTGTGGAAGAGTGTGCGGAAAAACAAAATGGCTTCCAGATAACACCGCAGGAAACATTAAAAATGCAACAAGCGCCGCCAAAAAAAGTTTAATCATATTAGGAACTCTAAACGACGCAAAAAAAGGCGCAGAAGCAAACAAGCCTGATAGGCGCGTGAAAACGAGCATAAAAACTATAACATTTTTTGGTTGATAAAGCGCAAATAAATCAGACATTTTCCTTCTCGATTAATTCAATTTCAACTCCATCAGGGTCTTTAACGAAAGCAATTTTTGTTTTCTTGTTCGGTTCATTAACACGATTTAAAACAAAAGGTTCCCAAAGCCACTCATAGCCAAATTCTTTGAGCCTTTCGCCAATTTCATCAAGCGATTTTACACCAAAAGCAAAATGCCCAAAACACTCGCCAAGCTCGTATTTTTCAGGAGTTTCAAAATTAGCCGTAAGCTCAATTGCACGAGAACCAAAATCATCTTCAAGAAAATAAAGCTTGCAGTCTTCAAGTTCAGACACTTTTGCAATCTTTAAGCCAAGAAAATCTTGATAAAACCTTAGCGATTTTTCAATATCCTTAACCCTTATCATCCCATGTAAAAATTTCATCTTTTCTCCTTATTCTGCTTGCGCAACCTCAAACGGAATTTCATCTAAAAATTCAGCAGGAATTTCTTTAGAAGAGGTAATTCCGAGCGTTTTTAATTTTTCAGTTGTTTTAAATAGGCTGTCTTCGCCACGAGTGAACCTGTTTAAGGCAGTGCCGAATTCTTTATCAGTATCTTTTAATTTCTTTTGGATATTGAGCAAATCCTGCGAAAAAGCACAACATTTTTCATATAAAGAAGCGCCCAAAGTTGCAATTTCAAGAGCAGATTTATTTTGTTTTTCTTGCGCAAGGAGCATTTTTACAAGCCTTAAAGTCGCAAGAAGAGAAATGTTACCAATTAAAATTATATTATTATCGAGCGCAAAATGAACAAGCGCATTGTCACTGTATATAACAGATAACGAGCTTTCAAGCGGAATATACATAAAGATAAAATCAGGCGAATTAATGCCTTCTGCCGTTGCATAATTTTTCTTCGCCAAATCTTTGATTGTGTTTTTGATATCAGATTTAAAGTTTTTAAGCTGTTCGTCTTTATCTGCTTGGTTTTCAGCCTCAATATAGCGAAGATAAGAGGTTAGATTTAATTTTGAGTCAATAACAATATTTTTATTATCCGGCAAATTAAGAACAAAATCAGGATAAACCGCCTTATAGACACCATCTTCACTAACAGAATGAGTTGGAAAATGTTTTACATAGTGCACATTTTCTTGCATACCGCAAGATTCAAGCAGGATTTGAAGAGTATCCTCTCCGTATTCACCTTTTTTATTGCGATTTTCAGTGAGCGCGAGTGTCAAATTTCGAGTGACTTCTTGGGCTTCTTTCGTATTTTCAACAAGGCGCGCAATTTCAGTTTTGAGAGAGGAATTGTCTTTTGCATTTGAAAGCTTGAACTCGCCAACCTCATGTTGATATCTTTTAATTGCCTCATCTAACGGTTTAAGTTTTTCTTCAATAGAGGTTGAATTTTGTTTTAATAATTGATTTTGATTGTCAATTAATGCTTGATTTGCAATGTTTTTAAACTCATCTTTAAGTTTTGCAAAAATATCATCAGAGGTTTTAATGTTTCTTTCAGAGTGCAAAACATTTTCTTCAAGCTTAGCGTTTGCGACCTTTAAGTCCGTAATTTCGCGCATAAATTTAGATTTTAAAGAAATAAATGCAATCAAAAAACCAAAACTAAAGGCAAATGTTGCAATTAAAATGTTTAAAAACATAAATCCCCTCAAAATCCTCTTGCAATTATTATATCGCAAAGTTGAGATATTATTAAAATATTTGAGTAATTGTAACAATTTTAGTATAATAGGGACAAATTAACATGCGGAGAATATAGTTATATGACTTTTGATATCAAAGACTTTTTATTAAAAATTGCAAAAAAGAATATTTCAGACGTTCATATAACACTTGGAAAACCGCCGGCTGTTAGAAAATCGGGCGTTATTATAAAAGTCAATTTACCCCCTATTACCAATGAAGATATTACGGAAATTTTAAAAGAAATTGCCCCTGGGGATTTTTACATGCATTATGCCGATTATGGCTGTCAAAACTTGGATTTCACCTATGTAATAGAAAATATATCAAGGTTTAGGGCAAACTATAGTTTGAATTTTGGAAACCCAAGAATTACGCTTAGAACAATTCCTTACGAGCCACTTCTTGTAAACGACTTAAAGCTTCCGCCTGTTTTAAACAAGCTAACCAAACTAAATAACGGTATTATTTTCTTAACAGGCCCTACAGGGAGCGGAAAATCCACAACAATTGCGGCACTCATTGAAACAATAAACCGAGAAAAAGCAAAGCATATAATCACAATCGAAGACCCTATCGAATTTATTTTCAGAGATAAAAAATCGCTAATCACACAAAAATCATTAGGCGTTGATATTGAAAGTTTTGCACTTGGGGTTAAATTCGCGATGAGGCAAGACCCTGACATTATCCTTGTCGGCGAAATTAGGGATAGAGACACAATGGAATCAGCGCTTGCAGCAGCTGAAACAGGACACTTGGTTTTGAGCACAATTCACTCAAATTCCGCAATCAACACAATAGACAGAGTTGTGAACTTGTTTGACGAGCAAATCAGAGGGTTTATGCTCGAAAGGCTTGCAAACTCCCTAAGAGCAGTTATTGCGCAAAAATTAATTCCAACAGCAGATGGCGCAAGGCTTCCTGCGGTTGAGCTTTTAACAGTTACTTCAACCGTTAAAGACTACATGAACAAAAAGAATTATGACGAAATTTATGAGCTGATGAGAAAAAATGAAACAAACGAAATGTTCACTTTAAACAGCTCAATATACAATATGTTAAAATCAGGCAAAATTACGGAAGAAATTGCGCTTGAATATAGCGATGAAAAAGTTGAATTACAGCAAATGATATCCGGTTCATACAGAGGAACGGCAAAAAATTATATAGATACTTTTATGGAGTGAGGAAATGTATACACAAGGGGAGAGCGAAACATTAATACTTAAAAGACTTGAATCAGCATTAAACAACGGAAGCAGCGAACAGCTAAAGGTTGCCGCGTATAAGTTGCATGAGAAATTTCATTCAGGTCATAAGTTTGAATATAAAAATGAATTAAAGCAAGTTCTTGATTATGTTGAAACTCAAAGTTTCGAAGAAGATACAACAATTCTTTTAACATCCACCATAAAAGAAATTCTCGCCCAAACAGACACTCCGCAAGAAGAAAAAGGAAGCTCTGTTTCAGATATTATCGACTCGATTTTCCCTTCGTCAAACAAATTCAACGGGGAAACGGTTGACCTAAGACAAGACACGCAAAACCACACAATTGAGCAAAATTACGCAGAAACTTTTGGCGCAAAAGCAGTGGCAGATGATGTACCTTCAAGCCCTCAAGCGGAAGTAAAAAATGATTACGCGAACGATTTTTACAAACCAAAAGAAGAGCTTACAAGTTTTCAGGAAGAATTAAATCAAACACAAGCAGAGGAAGAACCTGTTAGTGAAAAAACGAGCAACGAGCAAACTTTCACGCAAACATACACCCAAACATACGCGCAGCCAGCAACTCAAGATGAAATAAAAGAAAGATTTGAAAAAGCGGAAGAAAAAAATATCGAAACAAAACCGCTAGATAAACCGACAAGAGAAACAGAAATTGCGATTTTTTATGCAGAAAAAAATCCGGATATAGATGACAATTTAATTCTTGAAACAAACAACACGCTTCACAAAAACGAAAGCTTTTCAAAAACAATAGATACCCTCAAAACATTTATAAACTTAGCGGAGTGTGATTTAGGGAAAGTTGATGAGCTTTTCTCTGCAATATATTTTTATATGGGCAAAATTTCGCTCACAACAACTTCGGTAAACGGCAAGATTTTAGACATTTTAGCGTCGCTTGGAATTAAACCAAAAGAAGAAAACAGGAATTTCTACCCGCTTCAAGGTTTAACAAGGCTTTTTAAGTGCGACAAATGCAAAGACACAGTGCTTCTCGAAAAAGGTACTTTAATTTCCAAGTGCGAAAATTGCTCGGGAACATTTACCCCAAACATAACGACATCGACAAATTTTCATTCAGCAACTTTCGAAGAATCTTTTGCTTCGTTTATAAATTCAAATATATGGATTTTGATTAACCCACCACTTATGGCTGCAAACCCTGCAATTGTGCGTATGTTTGAGCTTGCGGCAACAATTTGCGCACCGGAAGAGGTTTATGTTTTAACGCAAGACGGAGTAAAAAGAGATTTTTACGAAAGTATGTTTAAAAGAATCAACGAAAACATAATCACAAAATCAAAATATAATTCAAACGAAGAGTTTTACCACGATTTTCAAAAATTAATATAAAATGGATAAGCAATATACGACAGACGCTATAAATATAAAAAGCTATCCGCTCAACGATTTTGACAACATCTTGCTTATGTATTCAAAATCATCTGGGTTGATTAAGTGTATCGCGCGTGGCGCAAAAAAGCCAAAAAGCAAGCTGGGGGCGCGTGCTCAAGTTTTGTTCGCAAACAAATTAATGTTAAGCAAAGGCAGAACTTTTGATAAAATCACCCAAGCACAAGGCCTAAACACATTTTCAAAGTTAAGAGAAGATTTTGACAAACTCACATACGGCTTGTATTGCGCAGATTTTATATCAATTTTTTGTGCAGATTCAACAGATGACACCGAAAAAATATATGATATTTTTTATAAAACCCTTGAAAACATTGCAAATTCTAATGATAAAAAAGAAATTATCCTTCAAACTCTCAAATTTCAACTTCACATTTTAGAAGAATTAGGCTGGGGAATAGATTTCGGAATATGTTCATGTTGTGGAGCGGAAATTAAGGAATATTCTTATTTTTCACTCGAAGAAAAAGAAAATTACTGCGCAAATTGTGCAAAAGAGAACATACGAGTTCAAAAAATTCCAAAAAAACTTATTGATTTTTTGATGGCACAAAAAGAAACACCGATTGACAAAAACACTCGCTACGACAGTATTGCAGACCTTAACACAGTAAACATTTGCTTCCAATTTATAAAAAAATATTCTGAAAAAATTTCAGGCAAAATTCAAAAATTTTCAGATTTTAATTTGATTGCCTCTTAAGATAAATCAAAAACTCTTTATTTCCTGATTTTGAACCCAAAATCGGAGAATCAATAACCCCAATTGTTTGAAGCCCAAGGCTTTCAGCGTATTCTTTAACATGTTGCACAATATTTTGCCTAACACCTTCATCAACAATCAAACCGCCTTTTTTAACTTCGTTTCTCTTGGCTTCAAACTGCGGTTTTATAAGAAAACCAAATTCAGCATTATTTGACACAAAATTTAGCACATTATCGAGCACTTTTTCAATTGAAATAAAAGATAAATCCATCGACATAAATGAAGGCAATTCGCCATCAAACTCTTCTTTTTTGCAGCCAAAAATGTCTTCAAAAGAGCAGTTTTTAGCGTTTGTTTTTTCAATATTTTTAACTCGAGTATCAGAAACTAATTTCCAAGCAAGCTGATTATAACCAACATCAACTGCGTAAACATATTTTGCACCTGCTTGTAACATACAATCAACAAAACCGCCTGTTGAAGCGCCGATATCGATTACCACCTTGTTTTTCAAGTCAACATTAAAGTGTTTAATAAGTGCGTCAAGTTTTAAACCGCCGCGAGAAACAAAGGGCATTGTCTTAACTTCAATTGCCAAAGGGTTCTCGCCCGTAAACACTTCGGGTTTGTAAAGCTCGCCTGCTTTTCGCGCAGGCTCGCCTCCAATTTTGACATTGCCGGCCAAAATGTTAGCGGAAGCTTTCGCCTTCGTTTCAAAATAA
Organism: uncultured Gammaproteobacteria bacterium; assembly: GCA_964570895.1. GTDB lineage: Bacteria > Cyanobacteriota > Vampirovibrionia > Gastranaerophilales > Gastranaerophilaceae > RGIG1918. The sequence goes on along the minus strand of CAZMZD010000001.1, from coordinate 103,568 downwards.
CCGAGTTCAACAAGTATTAAATCAAGACGTTTTTTCATAAGTTTCTTAAGCTAAATGTTGCTCCTCTTGAAGCGCAACGCCTGCAATTTGACTTGATAAAATACTCACTTTTTTAATTGGCCCGTTTGCAGTTAATTCAACAAGCCTTGGCTGCGCGGAAGAATTAATAATATCTTGAATTTCTTTGTATTTTTCTTGTGGATTGTCAAAATATAAAACAAGAGGCGCTGCCCAAGATTTGCCAAAAAGCAAAATCGAATTTTTAGTTTTAAAATTTTGCGTAACAAATTGTTGTGTCATATCATATCTCCAAATTAAAAACTTTTGAGGCGTTTATGGTTGTGACTTGTGCGACTTCGTCCATTGAAATATCTTTTATATTTGCAATTTCACGAGCAATCAAAGGGATATAAGAAGGCTCATTTTGCTCACCCCTAAACGGGTGTGGCGTAAGGTAAGGACAATCAGTTTCAAGCACAAGATTTGAAAGCGGAATTTCTTTTACAACTTCTTTAATTGTTTTAGCATTTTTAAAAGTAAGAACGCCACCTATCCCAAGATAATAACCCCTTAATACGCATTGGAGCGCCATTTCGACAGAACCTGAAAAACAATGCAAAATAACATTTTTAAGGTTGTATGCATCCAATATGCTCATTGTGTCGCCGTGCGCCTCTCTATCGTGTACCATAACAGGGAGCTCCAGAGCTTCAGCAAGCTCAAGCTGCGCCTTAAAAAGGTTTATTTGTTCTTCTTTATTTTCTTTGTTCCAATAATAATCAAGCCCAATTTCGCCAATTGCGCGAATTTTTGGATGAGTTGAAAGGCTTGCAATCTCTTTCAGGGTTTCAGAAGAAAATTTATCGATGTCCTCCGGATGAACGCCAAGAGAGCCATAGACATTATCAAATTTATCAATCAGATTAATAATATCATGAAACTTATCAGGCCCAACGCCTGCAACAATTATTTTATCAACCTGTTTTTCTTTTGCTCTTTCAACTATTTCTTCAGGATTTTCAAAAAAATCCAAGTGCGCGTGAGTGTCTATCATCATAATAAAACATTCTATCAAAAATTGCAGAAATAGTCACGCAAAAAGAAAACTAGGCTTGGCTGGAATATAAATCAACTTCGCCTTCAACAAGCTCTGCCGGATATGTCGCATGGTGAATTTTTGGCAAAAATTCATTCACTTCATACTTAACAAGCCTATTTTCTTCATCATCTGTATCGTTACAGATAAAATATTCTTTTCCGTCAGCTTCTTTTTGAATGCCAACAATTGTTATTTCATGTCCAAATAATTTTCCTTGAGGGCATTCAGGGGTCGGAACAACATCAGTGTAACCTATTACAATATCTTGCCCGAGATTTAAAGCGTTTTGAATGTGCCCTTTAACTCTTTCAGGTTCACATTTTCTGCCAACCAAGTTTCCGTTTTCATCAATCACTTGGTAAACAAGAGAAGTTTTTTCTTCGTTTGTTATAACAGATTCTATAAATGTTTTTTCGTCTTCCCAAAGCCCTTGGTCGTCAAAGCTTTTTATTTCGCCGTTTTCTTCATATTGCCTTGTTTTTATATCATTAAATGAGTTATAGCCTTCGCCCGTGCCAAGTGTCATAATTGTTGATTGCATAAGAACATCAAGCGAAGTTCTTTCGCCTTCATCATAATATTTATCTTGAATTAACGCTCTTAAAATTGCGTTTTTATCAGGTTTAAGTTCGAGCGAATATTTCCCGTTGTTATCAGCAAGCGGAGTTGTTTTAAAATAGTTCATAAACATATCTGCTTCTTGCTTGTTTTTTGAAAGCGCCGTATAGTCAAGCTCATGAGGAACTTTCATGTTCGGAGATGAAAGTCCGGCCGCCCATCTTGCAAATTCAGCCGGCATTTTATTTGCCATCATAAATTCAAGGCTTGCTGCAGGGCAAGTGCCGCTGCCGTTAACATTTACATCAATTGTGGATAAATCTGTCCCAAGAGCATAGTAAATTTGAGAATTTTTAACAATCGCTTCGCGCACATCATTTGGAATATCACCAAATCTTTGGGTAATAATAGTTGGATTATAAACAGCATCCACCACTTGATTTGCAATTTTTGCGCCGGATATACCTTCAAACCTAGGCTCTGTAATGATTTTGTATAAATTATCAAGCATTGTAGATTTATCGTTTGATTTAGAATTTAAAAGTTTGCCGGTCGCGAGGAGTGTGAGAAGCTTTTTCCCTTGCGAAATTTGCATTTGAGAAGGGTTTAAATCTTGAATTGTAGAAGCTTCAAGCGCTTCAACCACTTGAATAAATTTTGTTTCTTCGTCCGGTGTTAATTTTGTCCTAATTTGTGGAACATAATTATTAAATTGGGTTGGAAGATTTGTTTGAGCCTCCCTGTTAAGCGTTATAGGGTTAGTTTGAACAGCTTGATTTGCCTGTGGTTTAACAGGTTGAGTATTTATATTTTGCGCATTTAATCCAACATTATTAATCATAGCTATACCTTATATAATATAGAAAACAAAAAATTAATAAAAATTGCGCTAAAAGTGGCAGATTGTAAAGAATTTGCAAATAAAACAAGCAAGAATTAAAATTTAAACAAATGAAATACAAAAAAATAACAAAAGATTTTTTATTAATTTCGCTTGATAGGCTCACGCGTTTCAAATTAACGAAAGACAAGTATGAACGGGTGTTTTCAGATATCATTAATAAATTTTGCATATTTGAAGCAGGAGAAAACCACGATTTAAAAGATGAAGATAAAATAAAAATCGTTCAAGATATAATAAACTTTTCCTTCCCAAAATGCGAAAACGACTTTTTTATAAACAATTTTTTGAAAGAATATGAATTATCAGCATTTGAGCAAGACGAAATTTCAATTAAATATCTAAACAACAAAATTGACTATAATTCGGCGCTAAGCGCAATTGAAAGCCTTGAAAATATACCCAAAAACGTTATGCAGCTAATTGTTAAAAATAAGGATAGAGGGCTAAATTACGCCGAGATAAGAAATAAAACAAAAGGCAAATATCCGATAGAAAAAATTATTTTATGCGAAGGGATAACTGAAGAGATTTTGCTTCCTGTGCTATCTAAACTACAAGGGGTGGATTTTAGCGCCCTTGGGGTACATGTTCTTCAAGCCGGCGGGAAAAATCAGGTTGGCAAAAAATATATAAATGTTTCAGAAGAAATTAAAAAAGAAGTGATTATTTTGCTTGATTTTGACGCAGAAGAAGTGAAAAATTCAATTAAAAGCAAACTTCAAGAAAAAGACAAAATTTGCCTTATAGAACTTGGCGAATTTGAAGATATTTTGCCAAAAGATTTAATTATTGATGTATTAAATGAAAATTATAAATATCAACTTAAAGAAAAAATAGATGAAGAATATTTTGAAGGTGGCTACGTACTTGCAATAAAAGATATTTTTAGGGAAAAAGCGCTCGGAGATTTTAAAAAGTCAGAATTTGCTAAAGCCGTCAAAAAACATCTTGAAACCACAAAAAAAACTTATGATTTTTCAAAATTCAAAAACAATATATTAAATAAAATCGGATTATAATTTGCATTTAACATGTTTTTGATATAATAGAGTAAGCTACGGTCGAGATGATATGCAAATTGTTCAGACTTTAAATGATTTTATAAAAATTTTATACGCTCCGCAGTACGAAAATGTTGCGTTAGCGGATTTTTTGTACATCAAAGATGGCTTAACAAGATACCTTGGGCAAGTTGTTGAAATCTCTGATGATAAATTTGATGAAGAAAAAAACATTGCAAAAGTTAAGCTCACTCATTCAATCAATGAAAAAGGAGTAATTTCAGATTTTAACTTTATGCTTCCAAGCAAACATGCAGAAATTCTTTTTGCAAATCAAAGGGAAATTCTTAATTTTGTGAATGATAAAAAACAAACGGTTCAGTTTGGGCAAGATGTTAAATACTCCAGACCTTTTGAATTTAACACAAACTTTTTTAACAACTCGCCGATTGTTTTCTGCGACAAAATCAAAGAATATAATTTTGTTGCTTGCGAATTAGGTAAAAAATTATCCTCAGAAAAAAAGGTGGTTATTTTTGACTACACAGGCTCAATCAACCTTGAAGGCGCCGAAGTAATTAAAGCTAAAACAGATTTTAAGCTTCCCTTAAACTATTTTACGCTTGATAGCATTTGGGACAGAGGCATTGATGGCGCAAGCCTTGAAACGCAGGTTGTTTGTGGCGATATTTTTAATGAAATCAGGCATTATTCCAAGACCGTAAAAGATAGATTTATTCCATTTAATCAGTTCTTAAAAGTTGTTGCAAAACAATACAAAGCAACGCCAATTAGAGAACTTTTAGTTTTAAAGAACAGATTAATTCACTATCAACAAGAAGAAATTTTTGCAAACACAAAAGCTGATATGAAGGCTATTTATGCCGGTTTTGATAGCCAAGTTACCATAGTTGATTTTTCAGAGTTACCTACCTCATGGCAAAGTGACTATGGCGAATTCGTGCTTCACAACATCAGAAATAACGCTTATGTATTCTTAAGAATTAACGAAAACAATTTCAGCAACAAGCTTTGCGAACTTTTGCATTCCAAAAAGAGAGCATTCTCGCCAATCCCTTGTGTTTCAAACGCATTTACTAAATTACCGGCACTAAGCGAATATTCATACAACTCAATTATCATGCACGGTTTGAATATTAAAAAGGATTTTGGCTATTTTGCACCGCTTGTTAGCTCAATCAAACAAAATACCTTCATGCTTCTTGGGGAAGACACTAAAAACTTCGCGTTTTTAGTTAAGAACTTGAATGAAGACGCGCCAAAAGATGTTCAAATTGAACTCGAAGAAGAAAAGTCAAACTTAATATTTGACGGCGATGTTATAAAAAACAAAAAAGTTAAGCAAAAAATTGAACATTTAAAAGACCGCAAAATCAAAGAAATTGAAGGCGCGGTTGATGATTTTCTATACAAAAAACCAACTCCGGTGGAAATTAAAGCAGAAGACGCGTCAATCAAAAAAACTCTAGATAAGATTGACGAAAAAATTTCAATCAACAATGAAGATGAAAAAAAATTAGCCCCTCAAGAAGAGCCGGAAGAAAATCCTGAACTTGGAAATGCTGAAAATGACAGAAAGTTCATTGCTGATTCATACCCTGAAAATGAATATGAGCTTGAAGAAGTTGTTTCCAAAGAAGAAATTGAGCTTTTCAACGAACTTGACAAAAACCATGAAAAAGCAACCGAAATTGCAGAGCTTGATGTAAATGACGATTTTCTTGATGCAATCGACGAAGCAAATTTACTTAAAAATCAAGCCGTGGCAAGCGCTCAAGAGCACAAAAATGCAATCGAAGAAGAAATTGCAAATATTAAACAAGTATCTTTAACAGAACACGAGGTTGAGCAAAACTTCGAAGATGTTTTAAACCAAGAAATTGAAGAGGTTATTCAAACTCAAATCTCAGAACCTGCAGTGTTTGATAAAGATGAAGACGAATTTAACCTTCTTGGGGAAGCTGAAAACTTTATAAGCGAACAAGAAGAACCTGAAAACGCCATAAGCGAAGAGGTTTCAACAGATGAAATTATTGAAACAGCACAAGATGAAAATGGCGAGTTTTTAGCTGAAGAAGAATTTGAAGAAGAATTAGCACAAGAAGAACTTGTGGGTGAAACCACAGAAGAAGCTAGTGTTCAAGAAAATATAATCATCAAAGAAGAAGCGCCTGAAGAAGTTTTGCAAGAAGAAGCAAACGTGCAAGATGAAGAAAATTTTGACGACATTGAAGACGAAATTGAACCAATAATTCAGGAAGATAAAGTGGCTAGCGACTTTGACGCGATTTTGAACTCTGAAGAAAATCCTTACAAAGCACAAAAAGAAGAAATTGAAGAAACTGAAGAAGCACAAGAAGAATTTGAGGGCGCACAGGAAAATTCAACGGAAGATGAGCTTTCTGTTGATGATTTAGATGATTTTTTATTGGAAGATGAACCGCAAGAAGAAGAGTTCGCCTCGGAAGAGATAATATCAGAAGAGCAAACAGAAGAAGAAGTTTTTGAAGAGAAAACAGAAACGGCGGCAGAAGAAAACTTCGAAAACGAGGCTGAAGAGCTTGAGGAAAGTTTTGATAGCGAGTTAAGTGACACGCAAGAAACAACAAATATTGAAACGGAAGCAGAAAATCAAGAAGAAATTGAAGACGAAATACTTTCAGAAGAGTTCGATTTATCTGCACCGCTTGATGAAAACACGCAGAAATTTGCAAACGATTTTATTGAAAATATCCCTGTTATAATGCCTGATTCAAAAGACGACCAAGAAGTTGAGAGCTTTGTTGAAGGCGAAAAAGTGCTTCACGAAAAATATGGCACAGGAACAATTTTGCAAATTATTGAATATTCAGACAAAACCTTGCTTCAAATAGATTTTGAAAAAGTTGGCAAAAGGCTTTTAGACCCAAAAATGGCAAACATTAAAAAGGCAGAGTAGGGATTTAGCTCTATGGTGCACATAAACGCACCCTGCAGCTACGAGCTACAGGCCTTAGTCGCAACACAATACAATAAAATAGTCATCCTGAATTTATTTCAGGATCTTGCAGGCTTAGAGGCACAATAAACGATGTTGAACTTCATTAGCTTACAAGATGCTGAAACCGCTCCTAGAGGACCCATTTTGCACGAAATCGATAGATTTCAGCAAAAGGAGGCAAGTTCAGCATGACAGTTTTTTACACTTCGTTCTACCAAAAATCCGCTCGTTAAAATCTAGTGCATAGTGCCAAAACTCGAGCTTCGCTTGTACGTAGTCCAGTGTCGAGTTTGCCCACCGCGTCATCCGCGCTGTGCTAACTCTCACATCCTAAAGACTCACTTGAAAATTTTTGCAAAAAACAAATTTTGCTAAAAATTTTCTGCGCTCGTCTAGGTATTTCTACGTATATACAAAATTATAAAATCTGTTAATATTAAATTAGCGAACCAAACAATCGATTTTTCACTCCTTATTAATAAGGAGAAGAAAATGTCAAAAACCAAAAAATCAACTACTGTGGCAACAACCAATATCAACGGTAAGCCAAAATTAACAACCGTGACAGACAAACACGGCAATCAAACAACAAATTACAACATGAGTGAGTGGGAGAAGCTTGCGTATGATTATGCTGAAAAAGAATTTGCTGAAAACTTGAAAAATATTAACGTATTTTCAGAAGACACGATAAAATCATTAAGCAATCAAATTAACGCATACAAAGAAAGCGGAATTAAAAAAATTAATGATGTTTATTCGCCAATGCTGAAAGATTTGCAAAATGATGTGGCGCAAAGGTTCGGCAATTTGGACAATTCCATTTTCTTGGATAAATTATCAAAAATCGAAGATAAAAGAGCAGATTCCGTGGCAGCATTATCAGAAGATTTGACCGCAAAAGAAAGCGAACTAGTGTCCGGCGAACTTGCAAACAGATACAACTATTTAAATTTTTTAAACAGTTATCAAAATCAAGTATTATCAACAGCGCTTGGAAGCTCGGCAACTTCAAGCAAAAACGCACAAACTGCAGCCTCATCTTCAAGCAGCTCAACAAGCAATTTAACAGAAAATTTAAACAACGTTATTTTGCAAACACTAACAAGTGCTTTAAAATTATAAGTTTTATCAAGAAAAACTACATGATTTTCGGGGATTTATTCCCCGTTTTTTTGTAACAAATTTCAACCCAAAACGCAAAAATGTTATAATAGAACCCATGAAAACATTATATAAAACAAAATTTTTAGAACTTAGAGAAGGCGAAAAATCTTGGTATTACGCACACAGGGGCAATTCAGGAAAAATTGTGATAATAATTCCTGTAATTAAAAACGAAAAGATTTTATTTTTAAAAACAAAAAGACCGCCGCTCACATCAGAAGGCTACATGGGCTATAATATCGAACTTCCGGCAGGCTTATCGCAAGATGAAAACAAAAACGAAACTTTGATTGAATGCGCTAAAAGAGAGCTTCTTGAAGAAACGGGGCTTGTGGCGGATGATATCAAGCTTTTGTGCGGGTCTTTGACTTCATCAGCAGGGCTAACCGATGAAATTTCAGCTGTTTATAGGGCGGATATCTCAAGCGACGAAATTGTTTCAAAACCTGTGACAGATGGCGGAGTTATTCAAAAAATTGAATATGTTAACATTTCAGAGCTAAGTTCTTGGCTCAAAAACGAAGAAAAAGAGGGAAACACTCTTGGCGCGCAAACGCTTGCAAGTTTATTTTTATTTTTGTGCGACAATAAATAAAAAGAGGTTTTAAGATGGATTTATCAAAAATATCAACAAATACAGCATTTGACTATGTATATCTGACGAAAAAAATTTTTCCGTATATCAAGCCGTTAATTCCAAGAATTGTGATTGCATTTCTTGTTGCAATGCCGCTTGGGCTGTTAGATGGCGTAACCGCGTTTGCACTTAAGCCATATATAGACGTTGTAATTGACGGAAAAACAATGGTTATCGCAGGTTTCACGTTGACGCGCGATATACTTGCCGCAGTAATTCCTGTTGGTATTGTGATTTTTGCAGGCGTTCAAGGGCTCTTAAAGTATTTGAACGGATATCTTGCAGATTGGATAAGTCAAACAATTTCAAACACAATCAAATGCGATTTATTTAAAAAACTAACATCATTTGACAGCTACTTTTATGATGTAAATTCATCCGGCCTTGTCGTTCAAAGGTTTTTAAACGATCCGGACGCCGCTTCAAGAACTTTTATTGATAATTTAAAATCTCTTGCAACATCAGCCACAAGCTCTTTTGGGCTTATTGCAGTGCTTATTATGAGCTCATGGAAACTTGCAATTGTGGGCGTTGTTGTTTTATGTTGTGCGTTTTTACCGGTGGCATTAATAAGGAAAAGAATTAAGAAAACATCTAACGCAAACACTGTTGTGGTGGGCGGAATAACAACAAACTTGAACGAAACCTTCCATGGCAATAAAATTATGACAGGCTACAATTTGCAAGATAAACTTAGAGCTAAATTCAACAGCCAAATCAGAGAAAGCTTTGACATTAGCATGTCGCTTGTGAAAAGGTCAACTTGGATGTCACCATTGATGTATATGATTGCAAGCGTTGGGGTTGCACTTGTGTTGCATTTTGGGAACACCTTGATTATTAACGGCGAAATGACAACAGGCTCTTTTGCAAGCTTTGTAACATCCTTGCTATTGCTATATAAACCCGTGAAAGACCTCGGAAGAGTGACAACGAATTTACAAAATGTTTTCGTTGCAATGAGCCGTGTTTTTGAATTATTTGCAATTGAAGCAAAAATAACCGATAAAGAAAACCCAATAGAACTTAAAGAAATTAAAAATTCTGTTAAATTCGAAAATGTTTGTTTTGAATACGAAGAAGGAAAACCCGTATTAAACAACATTAACTTAGAGGCGAAATGTGGCGAAGTTGTTGCTTTTGTAGGTAACTCCGGCGGCGGAAAATCCACAGCAGTTAACCTTATTCCGCGCTTTTACGATTGCACGCAAGGCAAAATCACAATTGATGACGTTGATATTAAAGACTACTCACTAAAAAGCCTAAGAGAAAACATTGCAGAAGTTTTTCAAGACAATTTTATATTCACAGGCACGATCAAAGAAAATATAATGCTTGGAAAACCAAACGCAACAAGCGCGGAACTTGAAAATGCAATCAAATTGGCTCATCTTGAAGATGTTATTGCAGAACTTGAAGATGGAATAAATACAAACCTTGCAGAAATGGGTGTATCGCTTTCAGGCGGGCAAAGGCAAAGAATTGCAATCGCAAGAGCAATAATTAAAAACGCACCAATTTTGATTTTAGATGAAGCAACAAGCGCGCTTGATAACAAATCAGAAGCAGTTGTTCAAAAAGCTCTTCAAAACTTAATTAAAAATAAGACTGTTTTCACAATTGCACATAGGCTTTCAACAATTAAAGACGCAGACAAAATTGCAGTTATTATGGATGGAAAAATAGCAGAAGTCGGAAAGCATGAAGAGTTGTTAAAAATCGAAAATGGAAATTATAAAACGCTTTACGATATGCAATTTAAACACCTTGAAGAAACTGCTGTTTAAAAACGTTGCAAATATTGGCGCAAAATTAATTCACACCATTTTCGCGATTTTCACAAGCTTTTTCAGACATTAAATTGTCATGATATTCAGCGGTTGCCGTATAAATAACATCGCTTGAAGAGTTAATTGCGGTTTCAAAAGAGTCTTGTATAACGCCCACAATAAAGCCGATTGCAACAACCTGCATTGAAATATCACTTCCAATTCCAAAAAGCGAGCAAGCCATCGGAATTAAAAGCAATGAACCGCCCGCAACGCCAGACGCGCCACAAGCCGCAAAAGTAACAAGGATTGAAAGAATGAAAGCCGTTGGAATATCGACTTGGACACCAAGAGTGTGCACGGTTGCAAGCGACATAATTGAAATTGTAACCGCAGCGCCGTTTGTGTTAATTGCAGCGCCGAGGGGCAGAGAAATTGAATAAAAACTTTTATCCAAACCTAATTTTTCGCAAACTTCCATGTTTACAGGCAAATTGGCGGCAGAACTTCTTGTGAAAAATGCTGTAATACCGCTATCGCGAAGCGCAGTGAACACAAGCGGATACGGGTTTCTTCTTATAAACAAGAAAGATAAAAACGGCTCAACCACAAGCGCCACAAAGCTAAGCGAAGCGACAAGCACAACAAGAAGTTTTGCGTATTCGCCAAATATTTGTATACCGTTTTCAGTCACCGCTTGAAAAACAAGCCCCATAATCCCAAAAGGGGCACAGTTTATAATTCCGCGAACAACTTTTGTCATAACTGCGGATAAATCTTTAAAAAAGTCTTTAGTCGTGCTTTTGGCAATATTTTTAAGGGTGAAGCCAATAATCACAGACCAAAATAAAATGCTGATATAATTCGCTTCCGCAAGCGCATTGATTGGGTTTGAAACGATGTTTGTAAGAATGGAAACAAGAACCTCTGAAATGCCTTCAGGTGCCACAAAACTGTTTGAAACACCGGTTAATTTGAGCGTTACAGGAAACATGAAGCTTGCAAGAATGCCGACAAGAGCCGATAAAAACATACTTGAAATATACAAGAAAACAATTGTTTTATATTTTCTTGCGTCATTATTTCCAACCTTGGCGTTTGCAAGCGAGCTTATTATAAGAACAAACACTAAAACAGGTGCAATAGATTTAAGGGCGCCAATAAAAAGCAAACCAAAGACTGAAACAAATTGAAATTTAGGAATGACAAGCGCAAAAACTGCGCCCAAAACTATGCCTAAAAATATTCTAATAATTAAATTTGAATTGCTATATATTTGAATTATCTTTTTCATAAAATTCCAATGCGATAATTAAAAATGTAGCAAAAACAAACTAAATATACAATCTTAAATCAGATATCATCTTTATCAAGCTCAAAAAGTGCACGCGCTTCTTTATAGGCTGCAATTATTGCTTTAGAAAACTTTTTGGATTGACTCCAATAGCTTGTGTGCGCCGTGATGAAGGTTTTTCTTGAATGCGTGTCGGATTTATCATAAATGAAGCCTTGCACAGGGCTAATTTCCGTATTCATAACATTTTCCAGCTCCACCACATTCAAGTTTTTAGAAACAGGGTAGCCCATAGGGTCTTCCGCCCAATTAACAGTGAGCCAAAAAATATCATTTTCAAAAATATATTCAAAAAGCGAAAGATACATTTTTGTAAATCTGGCGTTTGGGTCTGATGGGTCAGAATAAAAAAGCGAAATTGGGCAAGCATAATTCACAATGCCTTTAATCGCATCTTTTGGCGCGCAATAGGTGTCAGTGTATGAATTTAAACTAGACACTGTGCGCCTCATGTATTCTTTATCAGTGTTGAAGTGAATGCTGTCTTTTAGCCCAAAATAAACAAGATTTGAATTTAAAAGCGCGTCTGGGCAAGTGGGTTTAAAATCAGCTTGCTTGAGATATTCTTTAGTTTCATCATCCATATTAATTGTTGAAATTAAATTATCCGCACTCAAATATGGGAGTTTATAAATAAAATACTGATAAGTTACAAAAGTTCCGGCGCTGTAGCCCATAAGCAAAGATTGGTTGCCTTTTTTATATTCAGACATAACTTCATCGTGCAAAAGTTGGATTATCGGGTACATATTTTTAGCGTGCGAAACCCAAATGGCGTCGTGAATTATAAGCGCGAATGCGCGGCGGACAAGCTGGGCAAGCTTTGGGCTAAGCACATCCATAATGTCCAAATCTTCTTTCAGGTAACTAAGCTCAGTTTTGCTCATATCGCCCCAAAAAACAGTGTTTGGAGTGTCTTTTATAATTTGAGTTGAATTTTTCAGAAAATATTTTTGCATATAATCATCATCTTCAACATATTTTTTAAGCACGGGGTGAAACTTGTTAATGCCATCAAAAAACCAAGTTTTCATTTTTTCATCATTATTATTTGAGCCGTTAATGTAAATAACAGAAACATTTTGCGCGCAAATGCCGCACTGCATTGAAATAATTAAAGTAAATATCAAGCTCAATATTTTTTTCATGAAAACCTCAAATTACTTAACCGCAATGCAGCTCAAATCATCATACGCAGTGTTAACAAAAGTAAGCAAATCGGCAAGTGGCGTGTGCCCCGTTCCAAGAAGCAAAACTTGCCCAACACCGGCGTTTTTAGCCATTAAATAATCCATTTCAGCATCACCTATACATAAAATGTTATCAGGGTTCAAATTGTTTTCTTTAATAACCTGAAGAAGCGGAATGCCTGTTTTTTTAGGCTCACTAAATTCATGTTTTCCGTAAATCCCTGAAAAGTAACCATCCAGCCCAAATTTTTGAACAGATAAAATTGCGTTTTCTTTTGTATCGGATGTAATTATAAATTGCTTAAAGCCGTTTTTTGCAAAAGCTTGAATTAAAGTTTTAACCGAGGGCAAAAGGGTAATATAATTGCTCGCGCATTTTTGAAACTCACAGTGCACATCACAGAAAAGTTCATCGTTTTTTTCTTTATTTGAATTAACGCCAAGCGAAACAAGCAGATTATGTAAATAGTTTAAAACTTCTTCGCGCGACAAAACCGCAACGGGCGAGAGCGGAATGAGCTTTCCAGATTTAACATCAAGCCCCATATTTTTACATATTTCAGGGTAGAATTTTTCGTCAATTGAATAATAAGATATAATTTTATCTGCTCTTCTTTTTGTAATTTCAGCCCAAAACGAGTTGGCGTCAATAATTGTGGCGTCTTTATCCCATATAATTGTATCAATATTTTTAAATATAACTTTGTTGTTTGCTAAAATTTCCATAATTAAACACTCTCAACAAGTTCGCGCGCAATTTGAAGAGCAGATTTGAATTTTTCTTCGTTTTCAAGAAAATCATCTTCGCGAACAAAGTCTTTAACAATTTTTCTTGCATAAGAGCCAACTGCAACTCCATTTAGAGGAACATTTAACATCCGCGCAAGTTCAGAGGTTTTTGCATTCGTGCCGCCTGATGTTATAACATAAGGGCAAACATTAGAATGAATTATTAAATCCGCACAAGAAACAGCCTGAAGAGTTGAATTATAGTTATCCGCTCCGCCAGACATTGGGATGCCGTCAGCTTGAATCATAACTTCATCTGCAGGCTTATATGAAACCATTTTTTTCAAAATCTCAATTAATTCATTATCTGAAAATTCAACTCTGCTAGCGTTTATGCTCAACATTCCATCAAAATTTTTGGTTAAATATTCCCATTTTTCAAAAATTTCTTCTCGGTTATTTGAGTTCATGTGAAACTCAACACAGTCACACATAGAAAAAAGCTTGTCTAAATTATCCCAATCAGAAAGCTTTTGATAAGAGTCAATTGCAGTTGAAGAGCAAGCATTTAAGCACCTTCCGCAGCCGATACATTTTTTTTCATCAACCGTAATTTTACCTGAAACATTTTGAATGGCGCCCTCTAAACAAACTTCAATGCAAGCGCCGCAAGAAACGCATTTGTCGTTAATTTTATATTTTGATAAATGCTTATCACCGCCTGTTCCAACGCTTATACACAAATAACAATCTTTTTTACCTGAATATTCAAGCCCCTGACGCGCTGCAAGGAGCGCTTCTTTGCTTGCATTCAAATCAAAAAACCTGCAACCTGCGGCGCTATAGAGCGCAACAAGGCGAGTTATCTCATCGTAATTTTCGTTATTAGCCCCCAAAATCAATTTAAAACATTTATTTGAAGCTAAATATTCTTGTAAACCTTTAATCATATACCCTCATCAATAAACAAGAATATATTACGTCAAAATAAATAATTTTGATAGTAAAAATTATACAGTTTCAGAAGCAAAGCCGATTGTCGCTTTTTTCTTTACGGCATTTGATTTATAGGTCGAATTATCAATTCTTTCTTCATTAGTTTTTTCAATTGCAGAAGCAAAATCTTCATAAGAAATGTCCGCTCTGCCACGATTAAGAGCGTTCAGGGAAGCTGCATTTGCAATTGTGTTTATTGAATGATAAGAAAAACCGTCGAGTTCGCGTGCCACTTTTTCAAGCGCTTTATCATCTTTAATTAAGGCAGCGCCTTTAGTTTTTTTAGATAAATTATTTACAACTTGTTGTTTCCTTTGCTCTAAATTTGGTGTGCCGACAAATTTTTTCAAGTCAAATCTTCTTCTGATTGCCGGATCAACAAGGTCATATTTATTTGTCGCACCAACAACTATAACATTATTTGCTTTAGCCTGCTCAATGCACTTAAGCAAAGTTGCAACCTGTTTAATGTTTTCATCATTGGTTCCAGATGTTCTGTTAAATGTCATAGAATCCATTTCATCCATGAACAAAATAACGGGTTTGTCTAAATCTTTTGCATATTTTTCAACATAATCAAAAGCTTGTTTAATATTGTTTGAAGTTTGGTTTATGTATTTTGAACCCGCGCTTCCGATGTCAAGTGTAAAAACAGGGGCGTCAATTTCTGCCGCAAGGGCTTCAATGATATAAGTTTTACCGCACCCTGGAGGTCCGTATAACAAAATTCCGGCAGGCTTTCTTTTGCCATATTCTTCAAAGTCAAGGCGCGCTTGTTCAGGGTTATTAACAGGGTCAATTATGCAGTCTTTAAGGTCAGCTTTAAGCTCTTCCATACCCATAATATCTTTAAACCCGTTTGGCGAAAATTCTGTTTTTTGCAAAATTTCAACAGGCGCAGAGCTTACCACTTTTGCTTGTGCTTTCGCGTCTTCTAGCGCTTTATTTTGTTTTTTAGTTTCTTCTATTTGTTTTTGGATTTCTTCATCGGTTTTGCCTAAATCACTGTTCCAAAATTTAAGCCTGTCTATGATTGCGTTTCTCCAATTTGTTTCAGGATTTTTACACTTAGCAAGTGCTGAAGAATAATAGTCGTATTCAGAATTCAAATATTCTTCACAATCGGCAAAATTAACCATAACATTATCAATCAGGGTTTCTTTTGAAGTAAGAAACATATCTACATAGTTGGGGTCGTTTGAATTAGGACCTTCTTCGTTATTTTCTCTTAATTCAATCACGTCTTCTGTCGCGTTACACATTGTGCCATAGTTTTTTAAAAATTCAGCGAAATATTTATCTCTTAAGTGCCCTGCGCGGTCTTCAAGAAATTTTTGGCTCTTCTTACAATATCCAAAAGAAATTGGCGTTACATTTGATATTCTCAATTTTAAATCCCCTTAAAATAGTTGCTTGTATAAGGGCTAAAAAAATATATTTTTGCTAGTAAACAGGCAAAAGTTTAAGATTTGTAAAAATAAATAAATCAAACTACCATTCAGGGTAATAACAAATTGTAATAACGGATTTTTTACTCATTTTAACGCGCCCGCCTTTTATAAAATTAGTTAAACTTCCCGTCGGCGGAAGGGGCGTGAGCGCCCATTTAAGAGGGAAAACAAGCAAGCTCAAATCTGCTCCAAATCTTTCATATTTTTGAGAAAGCTTACTTTGCGCTAAGCCGTTAATTTTAAAATCCCCAAAAATAACGCTTGCAGGAATGCCGTTCATTCCGTTTGTTATTATTGTTTCAACTCTTGCCGTTACCGTATCACCTTTTCTCGCAAGAGTTTTGCGGCCATACACCACATTTTCTGCCACTTTGAATTTAACAATTTGCCCTTCACATAAATCTTTATCAGACTTAATTTTTTCAATCGGGGAAAGTTTAATTGGAACAGAAACCGTGCTTTGATAATTATATTTTGAATTTACAACAGGTTTTTCAACATTTTTATCAATCAAATATTTAGCCGCAGTGTCTTCTAAATATGCGAATGCGGGAGCAGACAAAAAGAAGCAAATTATAAGTACGCGCAAAAAATTATTCATATTTCACAGCCTTTTTGCTTCCTGTCATAATTTTTTCTTCAAGCATTTTTCTGTTTTTATAAGAAGTCAGAAGAAAATTTTGGTATGATTCAGAGTAAAGATAAGGGTTGTGCACAAGGTAATAAGAGTATTTTGTCAAAACATATTCATAAATTGTGGCAAGCCTTTTAGAAGTTAGGTTTTTGTTTGAAATAAAATCTTGGCGAGCCTGCGGCGAGGTTTTTTGAATAAAAGTTATAAGCCCGATTGGATTGTAGCCCGCGCGTACCATATAATCAACAGCGCGTTTATCTGCCACAATTTCAAATTTCTTTGGCGAAGCACAAACTTGAAGCGACCTTAAAAACCCGCGTCCGACCCCATCAAACGACCTTATTGCAAGAGATATTTCGCGCGCGATATAACCTGCAAGCTCGTCTTCATTTGAAACAAATTGATAGTCATCTTTATAAAAAATGACTGTTCTATTTTTCACGCTTTTTGGATATTTTGCTTTTGCCGAGTTTTCATCATATTCAAAAACAATTCTTCGCTCAATTTTATTAGCATTTAAAATCTTATATCCGCAATTATCAATTCTTGTTTGAATTTCTTGTTTTTTGCCTAAATCGCCCTCAAGCGCAAAAGAAGGCAAATTGAGCGCAAAAACAAACAAAAACAACACAAATATTATTTTTTTATACATATATACCGCCAAAATTCTATCAATTTTGAGCATTATAGCATGAAATTTGCACTAAGGAAATTAGCCGAGTTTTCTTTTAAAGGTTCTGCTTGCAAGGGTAAGAGTTATTAAAGCAATGATAATTAAAGGAATAACATTTAATACAACATCGCCAATCCCCATCCCTTTTAAAATAATTCCTCTTGATAAAATCATAAAAAACCGAACAGGGTTTAAATATGTGAAATATTGCAAAAATACAGGCATATCTTCTATTGGCGAAATAAAACCTGAAAGCAAAACGGCGGGCATCATAAATGTCATAACGGATAAAATTGCTTGCTGTTGAGTGTTACAAATTGAAGAAATAAAAAGCCCAACCCCAACAATTGCAAGAAGCGAAATTGAAATCGAGATAAAAAATAAGATAGGCGAGCCGACAAAAGGCACTCTGAAGCCCGCAATCACAATCCCGACCATAAACATGGTTAAACTCATTGCAATAACAAGCGGCGGGATTGACTTTCCAAGCAAGATTTGAAAAGAAGACAAAGGGCTCACAATAAGCTGGTCAAAAGTGCCAAGTTCGCGCTCTCTTGCAATTGAAAGAGAAGTTAAAATCAAAGTGGTGACAAGAGATAACATTGCAACAATAACAGTTAAAATATACCATTTGTAGTGCAAATTAGGGTTAAACCAATTTCTAACCGTGCCGTTTATTTTAGCACCCTCTGCGCCTGCTAATTCTGCGCTATACATAGATATAATCTGCATTGCATAACCGGAGGCAATCGAAGCCGAGTTTGTCTGCCTGCCATCCGACACAACAAGCACGTCCGCACCTCTTCCTGACTTTATGTTGCGCGCAAAATCGTTTTGTATAGTTATTCCAATTTGCACTTTTTGGGTATCTATTTTTTGCTTAAAATCCGCGCTATTATCCACATAATAAAAATTTCTAAAACGAGGAGAATTTTCAAAGCGGGAAAGCAATTCGCGAGATTCGACACTTTTTGAATAATCCAAAACCGCAACGTCAATATTTGTCACTTCCATTGTCGCAGCGTTAGAAAACACCAAAAGCTGCATAATCGGCATCAAAAAGATGATAGACTTTGTTTTTGGGTCATTCCATATAGTTATAAATTCTTTTTTAATAAGCGCAAAAACCTTGCGCAGGAAATCTCTCATCATTTTTTCTCGAGCCTCATTTGTGTGTTTTCATAGACTGCAAGAAAAAGCAAAAGCCCAAGGATTGTAAGATATATTGCATTTTCGAGCCTTATTGCATTAACTCCACCTGTCATAAATTCGCTTTGAACGAAAGAAACATAATATCTGGGCGGCAAAATCCTTGTTAAATTTTGGAAAAATACAGGCATAGAATTTATCGGATACATAAGCCCTGATAACATAAGAGCGGGCATAAAACCTGCGCTCATCGCAACCATACTTGCCAAAAATTGATTTTTAAATTTTGTTGATATAAATAAACCAATCCCCAAAGATGCAAAAAGAAATATTCCGCTAATTAAAAACAAGAGTGGCAAACTGCCCCTAAACGGAATTTGAAAAACAAACACGCACAAAAATACATTAAACATTAAAGATAGCATTCCAAGAACAAAATATGGTATATATTTCCCAAAAACAATATGAATTGCGCGAACTTTTGTGCTAAGCAGTGCTTCCATTGTGCCACGTTCCCACTCGCGTGCAACAACAAGCGAAGTAAGCAAAATGCCGATTAATGTCATTGTGATTGCAATTGAACCTGGGACAATAAAATAATGCGAATTTAAATCAGGGTTATACCAAGTTCGAACAGTTGTTGTAATTAGCGGTTTTTTAATGCTTCTTGCAAATTTGCTTGTTTGGAGCCAACCTTGAGATATTGAATTTGCATAATTTTGAACATAGTTTGCAGTGTTTACTTCGCTTCCGTCCGTAATTATCATCAAATCCGCACTCTTGCCTCTTGAAAGTTTTGTTGAAAAATCGTTTGGAATAATGACTGCGCCTTTTATTTTTGAACGTTCAATAGCAGATATAATATCTTTTTCATTGTCAAAAATAATTGAATTAACATATTTTGAATGCCCGAAAGATTTAACAAGAGTTGCAACCTCAGGGCTGTTATCGTCGTTTTTAATTCCAATCGTCACTTTCACAGAATCAAGGTTTATGCCATACATATAAATCAAGATTGAAATCAAGGGAAGCACAAAAGCGATAACTATGCTTGACGGGTCGCGCAGGATTTGTTTAATTTCTTTAGTTATCAAAGCAAGCAAGATTTTCATTTCACCTTCTCGCTTTCTTTAATAAGGTTAATAAAAGCAGTTTCCATGTCAAGCGCGCCTGCTTTATCTTTAAGTTCTTGAGGGGTGCCAAGCGCGACAGTTTGCCCTGCGTAAAACAAGCTTATTCTATCACAATATTCAGCTTCATCCATAAAGTGGGTCGTCACAAGGATTGTAACCCCTTTTTTGGCAAGGCTTGTTATATGATTCCAAAAATCTCTTCTTGTTAAAATATCGACTCCCGACGTAGGTTCATCCAAAAATAAAACAGGGGGATTGTGAATAAGAGCGCAAGCCATTGATAGCCTTTGTTTTAAGCCGAGTGGCAACTCTTCACTTTTGTTGTTCGCATAATTATCAAGCCCAAAAACTTTGATAATTTCATCAACTTTTTCAGCTCTATTTTTTAGCCCAATACCATAAACAGCGGCAAAAAAATCCAAGTTTTCTTTAACTGTCAAACTTCCGTACAAAGAAAACTTTTGCGCCATATAGCCAAGGCTGGAGCGCGCAAGTTCAGGATTTTCTTTAATGTCAATTCCCATAATTCGGGCAGTGCCTGATGTTGGGCGGCTAAGCCCGCACATCATTTTAAAAGAAGTTGATTTTCCTGCGCCATTAGGCCCCAAAAGCCCAAAAATTTCACCTTTTTTGATTTTGAAAGTATTATTTTTAACGGCATAAAAATTGCCATACTTTTTCTCAAGATTATCCGCCTCAACCGTTATTTCAACATCGGGCGCACTATAATCATAATTTTTTGCAATAAGGGACTCATCCGCTTGATATTCGCCCATAAGTTCAATTACTTTTTCTTCAAACTCTTTAGGAGTTGAGGCTAAATCGTGCGGTTTTCCGTTATATATGATTTTGCCTTTATCAATCACAAGAACGGTGTCAAAAGTGTGCGCCTCATCAAGATACGCAGTTGAGCATAAAACAGTGGTATCGGGCGTTATCATCTCTCTAATCATTCTCATCAAATCTCTTCGAGAAATTGGGTCAACGCCAACTGATGGCTCATCCAAAAGTAAAAATTCAGGGTTCCCAAGAAGAGTGCACGCAAGCCCGAGCTTCTGCTTCATTCCGCCTGATAGCGCGCCTGCAAGCCTATCTTGAAAAGGGGCAAGAGATGTAAATTCAAGCATTTTATCAAAATTTTTCTCAACGCCTTTTAAATCTGCATATAATTTCAAATTTTCAATAACCGTCAAATCTTCATACAATCCAAACTTTTGGGGCATATAACCGATATGCAAATTAAGCTCGTCTTTTTGCTTTGCAGGATTAAAATTAAGCACGGAAATTTCGCCACCATCTGCCACAAGCAAACCGATAATCATTCTGATTAAGGTAGTTTTGCCTGCGCCATCAGCCCCAATCAGCCCTGTAATTTTGCCTTTTTCGATTTCTAAAGATAAATTATCAATTGCTGTGGTTGTGCCAAATTTTTTGGTAAGATTTTTAATTTTTACCGTTTGCACTACTTGCTCCTGATTTTAAATCAACATTTATTGTGACGGGCATTCCTTGCCTTAAGAACTCATCAATGTCGCAAATGTAAACTCTTATTCTATACACAAGATTAGTTCTGACATCGGTTGATTGAACAGTTTTTGGGGTGAATTCCGCAACGGGCGAAATATAGCCAATCTGCCCTTTATATTCCCTTTTGGTGCCTGTTTCAGGGTTATAAGTATCTGTTGTAACTTTAACTTCTTGCCCATATTTAATATTTCCCAAATCAGTTTCATTTACATAAGCGCGAGCCCAAACAGGCTTTGTTTTTGCCATTGTGTAAACCGCTTGCCCCTTTGCAACGGTTGCGCCCGCTTCTTGAACGCGCACCATAATAATACCGTCTTCAGGCGCATAAAGCTTTGTGTAATCCAGCTGATTTTTGGCGAAAGTTTTACTTGCAAGCGCCGCGTCATAATCTGCTTTTGTTTTATCGCGAGTGTTTAAAAGAGTGTCATAATCTTGTTTTGAGATAGTGTTATCAAGAGTCAAAGGCGCTTGGCGCTCAAATTTTGAACTAGCATCATTTGAAAGCGCGCGCGTTTGCTCAACTGCCGCAGAGGCTTTTTTATATTCCGCCTCATAATCTCTTGAATCAAGAATTGCAACAAGCTCCCCTGCCCTCACTTCGTCACCTTCTTCTTTTAAAAGCTTTTCGACTTTGCCTGCAACTTGAAAACTCAAATCAACTTGGCGAATTTCAATGTTCCCAAAAAGCTCCAACGTGCTTTTAGTTTTACTTTTGTGGTTTGCAAAAAACATTAAAAATCCGATTGCAAAAAATATTAAAATTAAAAATATGATTTTTTTAACCATTACAGCGCTCCCCCTGTTGCTTTGTATAAAGTATAGTAATTAACAAGCCTTTGTGCTTTTGTGTTTGCGGCTTCTTGTTTTTGATTTAAAAATTTTATATTTTGGGTTAAATATTCAGGATTTGAAATAACCCCTCTGTTAAGTTTGTTTTGCGCATGGGCAAGATTTTTTTCCTCGTTCGAAAGCTTTGCTTTAACTTTTGTGTCAATTTCCGTATCATGTTTTACAACGCAAAGCGCAGTGTTGACTTCCTTTAGGGCCTGTATATCAACCTCTTTATAATTTTCAAAAAGCTCTTCATATTTTGCTTTATAAAGTTTTAAATTAGCGATTTTTTGCCCACCTTTAAATAAATCAAATGTCGCACCGCCAAGAAGTGCAGCAAGGGATGAGTCCCATGACAAAAAAGAGCCACCGGCAATTGTGCTAAAAGCCCAAATTCCCGTGATATTAAACCTCGGGAAAAGCTCTTTTCTTGCAACCCTGACATCAATTTTTGCTTTTTCTAAATTTTTCTCAGCTGCCAGAACATCGGGGCGCGAAAAAACAATTTCAGATTTAATTTCAGATGGAATTTGAGCGGCGTATTCAAAATTATCTAAACTGCCACGCTCCATTAAACTTGCACATTCGGAAGATTTGCCCGTGAGCACCGCAAGTTCCATAAGCAAAGTATCTCTTTGACTTATATATGTTTCAAGGTTATTTTTAACATCAAGCAAACTGTTTTCAGAATTATTCAAAGTCGCGCTGTCAATCACTCCGTGCTCAAATTTCTTTTTGTTTGCAGAATACACAAGCTCTGCATTTTGAATTATCTGATTTTGATTTTCAATCAACTTGTCATATTGAAGAATGTTTGTGTAAACCGTTGCAACGTCTGTTAAAAGAGCAATGTAGGCCGCTTTTTCATCTTGTGCGGATATCTCATAAGATTTTTTTGCGCTTTTTGTTTTGTCGCGGTTTTTAAGCAGCAAATCAGCTTCATAGCTTGCGATTAAAGGCACAACAAACGCGCTCTCGTCTATATTAAAAGCGCCCGTATTTCCTAAATCCGGAGTGTGCGTGCCAAGGTAGCTTGCGCCGATTGATAAACTCGGAAGCTCCTTGCCAAGGCTCGCACTTGCTCTTTGGCGATACTGCTCAACGCGCGCCGTTGCTTGCTTTGCACTATGGTTATTTTCAATAGCCTCAAGAGCATATTGATACAAATGCGGGTCGTTAAATTTTTCAAAAAAATCAAGGTTGAGCTCTTTTTTATCAAGCGCAAGCGCGGGCTTTACAAAAAACATCAAACATAAAATTATAATTATTTTTTTAAACAATTTTAGCCTCCTTTAGCAAGGAATTTAGATAAAATTTTAAATTTTTACGAATTATATTAATATCCTCTTGTGTGAAATCTTCTTGATTTAAAAGCCCCAAAGAAAATGTCGGCAAAATCCTCGGAGAATTAATTTGAGAGATTAGAAACACGGTTCTTAAAATGGTTTCTCTATCATTTATATCAGATTTAAAAATGGAAGCAATGAGCCTTCTGAGGTAATTAAAGGCAGGAGAATTTGCAACGTACGAATTTGAGTCTTGCTGAGCTTTAAGTAAAAACAAAATCAAATGTTTTGAAAGCTGTTTTGAGTAGAAAAAATCAATCATTTTATTGAGCAAAAATTGTAAATGGTCAATTTGCTCTGTTGTAGTCATTTTTGAAAAATCTTGTTCAAAGTTAAGAAAACTTTTTGTAAAATTTGTTTGTCGCTCCATCAAATCTTCAAGAATACCGTTGTATAGCTCTTGTTTTCCGCCCCAATAATATGAAACCATACAAACATTAGCACTCGCCTCTTTGCATATTTGCCTAATGCTTGTTCCGTCAAAACCCTGTGTTGCAAACAATTTTGTTGCAACTTCTAAAATGCGCGTTTTTGATGTTTCGTCATTAATTTTAGACATAAAACCTCCGATTGTTTTGAAGTATATCAAACAATCGTTTGATTTGTCAATGAGAAAAAATTTCAAGCTACGCAGCGCGCAAAACACAGAAGGCTAAAGGTTTTCAATCTCTTTTTTAAAAATCATGGCTTTGATTATATTTTCACCGACCTTATATTCGGAAGTTTCAACCAACTGAAAACCATGACTAGGGTAATAATCATGGTCACATGTCGTATCGGACCATAAATAAATGTTTTTCAAGCCATTTTTCAAACAAGTTTGTTTAAGTTCCGCTAAAAGTTTCTTTCCAAAACCACGTTTTGCGCTCACAAAAAGCCCAAGCATAATGTCATTTGGGGTCATGATGTTGCGCGTTTTATTTGTGCAATCTTTAAAGAAATTAATTGTTTCAATTGCAATTTTTTTCTCGTCACATGGCAAACCTTGCGCCAAATCAAGATATTTATGAGAAGTAGAACTTGTATCTGATTTTTTACATGCAAGTAAAAACCCGCAAAATTTATCATCAAACGCACTAAAAGAATATTCTCTGTTCAAATCATAATATTCAAAAGTAAAACTGTTAATAAATTCTTGCAATTCATCACTTTGGTTTTTGAAAAAATCACTCCAAGTGAGCCCTGCTAGGCGCTTTCCGTCTTGGATATCCGAATTTTGAAAATTTTTAATTACCATAAAGCACCATATAAAGCTTGTAAAGCCACTAAAAAAGAGCCTCTTGGGCTCTTTATTTAAAATTTGGAGAATAGGAGACTCGAACTCCTAACCCCCTGCGTGCAAAGCAGGTGCTCTACCAATTGAGCTAATTCCCCGAATATTATTTTTTCAATTTTGGCTGTTTCCAACCTCAACGAAAAAATAATAACACAACAAGTTTGAAAATCAAGCATTAATTTATATATTCATAACTCGAAGAATATCATCGAGTTCTGCGCCTGTTTTTTTAACTTCTGCTTCAGAGTATTTAATCGCGCTGTCAGGGTCTTTCAAGCCATTTCCCGTAAGCGTGCAAACAAGTTTTGCACCTTCTTTAAGGGTGTCTTTGAGCTTGATAATGCCCGCAATTGTAGCGCAGCTTGCAGGTTCAGCAAGGATACCTTCGCATGAAGCAAGAATTTTATAAGCTTCGATGATTTTTTCATCGTTTACCATGTCGATTGTGCCGCAAGACTCATCACGAGCTGCTTCTGCTTTTTTCCAACTTGCAGGGTTGCCAATTCTAATTGCAGTTGCGATTGTTTCAGGGTTCATAATTCTGTGCCCCTTAACAATTGCCGCAGCACCTTCAGCTTGAATACCCATCATTTTTGGAAGATTAGGGCTTTTGCCAAGTTCATGGAATTCTTTATAACCCTTCCAATAAGCCGTAATATTACCCGCGTTTCCAACAGGAATAAAATGATAATCAGGAGCAGAGCCAAGAGCTTCAATCACTTCAAATGCACCTGTTTTTTGCCCTTCAATTCTGTATGGATTTAGCGAGTTTACAAGGGTTATTGGGTTATTTTCAGAAATTTTAACAACTGCTTCAAGTGCTTGGTCAAAATTTCCGGCAATTGCAATAATTTCTGCGCCATACATCATTGCTTGAGATAATTTTCCAAGCGCAATGTAGCCATCAGGAATTAAAACGTAGGTTTTCATGCCAGCTTTTGCACCATAAGCCGCAGCAGCCGCAGAAGTGTTACCCGTTGAAGCGCAAATAATTGCCTTTGAGCCGGCTTCTTTTGCCTTTGTGACAGCCATTGTCATGCCTCTATCTTTAAAAGAGCCTGTTGGGTTTGCACCTTCATATTTTAAATAAATTTCTAAATCCGGACGCCCAATTTTCTTTGCAAAATTTTCAGCTTTAATAAGCGGAGTATTGCCTTCGCAAAGTGTCACAATAGGAGTTTCATCCGTCACAGGTAAATATTCTTTATATTTGTTGATAAGTCCTTGATACATAATTACATTGCCCTTATTAAATTATTAATAACTATACCTTTTTCCTTGAGTTCGCAAAGTGCATTTTGCATATCGCGTTCAGACGCAATTTCAGTCACGACGATGACTTGCGCTGTTCCGTCTTGCTTTATGCCCTTTTGAACTATATTTGATAAATTGATTGAATTTTTAGCACAAACAGAACCGATTAAACCAATTGTGCCGACCCTGTTTTCAGCATTAATTGAGATGTAATAGCAACTTTTTGTGTCTAAAATATTAAGCTGATTTGCATATTCCTTATGATTACATCTTGTGAGCGGAAGAATAAAATCAGATGTATTAATTTCAGATTTTATCGCAAGAATGTCGCCTACAACGGAGCTTGCCGTTGGAAATTCGCCAGCCCCGGGGCCCGTAAACATAATTTGACCAACAGGTGTGCCTTCTAATTGAACCGCGTTAAGTGCATTATCGATTAACGAAATTACATTTTCAACCGGAATTAACATCGGGTGAACTCTGATGTCAAGGGCATCTCCGTCAACTTGAGCAAGCCCGATTAGCTTAATTTTATAGCCCAAGTCTTCAGCATGCTTGATATCGTCATCTGAAATTTTAGTAATTCCTTCGCGGTAAATTTTATTTACGTCAATTCTTTTGCCAAAAACAATGTTTGCAAGGGTTGCGATTTTATACATTGTATCAAAGCCTTCAACGTCGCCTGTCGGGTCAGTTTCGGCATAACCAAGCTCTTGAGCGCGAGCTAAACATTCGCCGTAAGAAATTTGGTCTTGTTCCATTTTGGTTAAAATGTAGTTTGTTGTGCCATTTAAAATGCCGGCCACTCTTGTAAATTTATTTGCACGAAGCGCATTTTTGATTGGCGAGATGATTGGAATGCCACCTGCAACAGCTGCTTCATATAAAATTACAACATTATTTTCATTTGCAAGGTCAAAAAGTTCCGCTCCATGTTTTGCAAGAAGTTCTTTGTTTGCAGTCACAATATGTTTTTTGTTGCAAATTGCAGTTTTTAAAACTTCGCGCATGGGGTTAACACCGCCTGCAACTTCAACCACAATATCAATTTCAGGGTGATTTGCAATCACAAAAGGATCATCCGTTAAAAATTTAACTTCAACTTCTCTTTTTTTAGATGTGTTTTTAACGCAAGCACCAACAATTTCAATATCAGGGAAATCCTGAAGAACTTTAACGACACCCGTGCCAACTGTGCCAAGTCCTATAATTCCGATTTTTAATTTATTTTCCATAAATCGAATTATACTAAAAAAAAACATGCTTGTCTTATATTTTTTGTATTATACTTGAAATGTAGTAAAAATGAGAGTTTAAAATGACAGAACTAAGAGTTAGAATAGCACCGTCACCAAGCGGTAATTTACACATCGGAACTGCGCGCACAGCACTTTTTAATTATTTATACGCTAAAAAAATGGGCGGAAAATTCGTGCTAAGAATTGAAGACACAGACGCAGAGCGCACAGAACAACAATATATAGATAACATTTTTGATAGTTTAAAAGCCCTAGGGCTTAATTGGGACGAAGGCCCAGACGTTGGCGGGGATTATGCTCCATACACACAATCTGAAAGATTTGACATATATCCAAAATACGCTAAACAGCTTGTGGACGCAGGCTTTGCTTATGAATGCTTCTGCACGCCGGAAGAACTTGAAGCTGAAAAACAATATTCGCAAGAACATAAAATTGCACACGTTTACAGCGGAAAATGCGAAAACTTAACAGAAGAAGAAAAAGAAAAATTAAGAGCTGAAGGCAGAAAACCTGCAATCAGATTTTCAATTAAAAAAGCTCTTAACGCGTTTCATAAAACATCCGAAATTTCATTCAACGACCTTGTTAAAGGCGAATTAAAACAAAATGCAGACCTAATTGGCGACTTTGTAATTATGAAATCAAACGGCACGCCAACATACAATTTTGCAGTTGTGATTGACGATATGTTAATGAAAATTTCAGATATTATCAGGGGCGAAGACCATATTTCAAACACCTTCAAGCAAATTTTAATTTACGAAGCGCTTGGCGCAGAAGTTCCAAACTTTGGGCATTTAGGTATGATTTTAGCACCAGATAGAAGCAAACTTTCAAAACGTCATGGCGCAACTGCTGTTAGCGACTTTATCAAAGAAGGCTATTTAATTGACGCGCTTGTTAATTTCGTTGCGCTCCTCGGCTGGGCACCTTCTGATGGCGTCGAAATTAAAACAGTTGACGAAATTGCGGCAGATTTTAGAATTGGCGAAGTTTCATCATCCAATTCGATTTTTGAATACGATAAATTAAATTGGATGAACGGGCAATATATTAAAAAAATGCCTCTCGAAGAACTATTAGAACACGCAAAACCGTTCCTTTCTTGCTATAACCTTGAAAGATACACAAAAGACGAACTTTTAAGAATTTTAGAAATTACAAGAGAGCCAATCACATTGTTATCAGAACTTAAACACGACACCGAATATTTATTTAACGATGATATCAAACTTGACGAAGTGGCAGATGTTTTGGGCGCCGAATATGCAAACGATGTACTAAAAAGAACATTGGAAATTTGCGCTGATTTAGATTTCACATCAGAAGAGCCGCTCCACGAGGCTTTTGCAAACTTAAGAGCAGAGTTTAAAGAAAAAGGCATTAAGCCAAAAGAAACAATGTGGGTAGTTCGCGCAGCAACAACAGGCAGAACTCGTGGTGCCGATATGTGCGCTGTTATCAAACTTCTTGGAAAAGAAGAATTTACAAGAAGAATTAAAGCGGCGATGAATTAACCTTATTAAGCACATAGTGCAAAACAAAGCATTAAAAAAATCTCCCGCAATTGGGAGATTTTTTAATATACGCAAGGTTTACAAGCGCCAAGAAAACTATTTAACCCAGAATTTTGCAGTTATTGTAACCGTCACTTTTGTAACACCTTCTTCAAGCGGAACAGAAGCGGATTCGGCAACTGCTCCATCAGCCGCTACCTGTTTATTCATAGCTGCATAATAGCGAACTGCATTTTGCCCGCCACAGTCTACATTCATTTCCTTAACACCAACAACTTTAACGCCAATTGCGTCAGCTGCCGCATTTGCTCTCATACGCAAGTTTTTTGAAGCCTTTTTGATAATTTCAGAACAGTCAAATTCATCCATATCAAGAGAATAGTTTAAGCCTGTAACTCTTGTTGCGCCTGCTTGTTGGGCAGTGTTAATAATAGCGCCCATTGTGCTTGGATTTTTTGTTGCGAATTGTAGTGCAGTTGTAACCACATATTTATCCAGAGTTTTTTTATTGTTGTTGTGGTAAATATAGTTTGGAACAACATTATAAGAAGTTGTTTTAATTGTGTCTAAGTCAGGGTTATAGGCAGATTTAATTGCCTCAATTACGCTCGTTGCGATTTTTTTATTTTCTTTTACAGCAACATCTGAAACTTTGTCTGAAGTTTCAATATAAAAAGAAATTGTTGCCATATTTGGCTTAACTTCTTCCGTTCTTGAAGCAGTTACTGTTATAAAACCGTCGTTTGTTGACGCTTTTTGCTGGTTTGCAAAAACAGGCATTGAAGCAAATGCCAAAAACAAAAGCAATGACATAATTTTTTTCATGATTATTCTCCTATTTTGTCTAAAAATTCTTGTTCGGTTAAAATTTTAACTCCGAGGTTTTGGGCTTTTTCAAGTTTAGAACCGCCGCCAACACCAACGATTAAATAATCAGTGTTTTTGCTTATAGCACTTGGTGTTTTAGCCCCATAAGATTTTAAAATCTCTTGTGCTTTTTCCCTCGAAAAAGCGCTCAATGTCCCTGTAATAACAAAAGATTTACCTTTAAAAAACTCATTTTCTTTAATTTCGTTGTCGTTTTGCGGCTTAAATCCTGCTTCAAGAAGCTTGCTTAGTGCGTTTATATTTGCCTCATCTCTAAAATAATCATAAATGCTTTTTGCAACAATATCGCCAACGCCTTCAATTTTCGACAGCTCTTCGTAAGGAGCAGCTTTAAGCTCGTCGAGATTTTTGTAAACCTTACTTAAAATATCCCCCATTTCTCTTCCCACATGGCGTATTCCAAGTGCATTTATAAATTTTCCAAACTTAGGCTTTTTGCTGTTTTCAAGAGCTGTTAAAAGATTATTTGCAGACTTTTCTTTAATCAAATCAAGCGTTAGAAAATCCTCAAATGCAAGATAATATAAATCTGCAAAAGTGTGCACCATATTGCGCTCAACGAGCTGCGAAATTATCATCTCACCAAAACCGTCTATGTCCATGCAATATTTTGAAACAAAATATTCAATTCTGCCCTTAATTTGCGACGGACACCCAAAGCGATTAGGGCAATACATTGCAACTTCGTTTTCAAGCTCAATTAATTTTGCGCCGCAATCAGGGCAAACATCAGGAATTTTATATTGCGGAAGCGTGTCGTCAGGCTTTGCCTGAATAACTTTTGGGATAATTTCAGCCGCTTTTTTAACAAGAACCTCTTGCCCTATTCTAATATCAAGCCTTTTAATTTCATCAAAATTATATAAAGAAGCGCGCGAAACTGTTGAACCTGAAATATCAACAGGTTCAAGAAGCGCCACAGGAGTGACTGCACCCGTTCTTCCGACAGATTCTTCAACCCCGATTAACTTCGTCCACACTTCTTCCGGCGGAAATTTATAAGCAGTTGCCCATTTTGGAACTCTTGACGTAAAACCAAGCTCTTCTTGGAATTGAAGCTCGTCCACTTTTACAACAACTCCATCTGTCGCATAATTCAAGCTTTTGCGCGAAACATCCGCTTCAGCGCAATATTTATAAACATCTTCAACCCCATGTAAAACCGTAACTTTATTCGTTTTAAAACCATATTCATGGAGCTTTTTCATAATTTGCGAATGAGTTTTTGGAGATTTTGTTTTATCTTCATACAAACCAAAATACGCAAAAAACGACAATCCGCGCCCTTCAACAATTTTTGGGTCAAGCTGCCTTAGCGTACCTGCCGCTGCATTTCTTGGGTTTTTAAATAACGGCGCACCAAGCTCACGTTGCCCTTCGTTTAATTTTTCAAACTTGTCGTAAGGCATATAAACTTCGCCACGAACTTCTATATCAATAGGCTCCGGCAAACTCAACGGAATAGCGCGAATTGTTCTGAGGTTTGCCGTCACATCTTCGCCCACAATGCCATCGCCACGTGTCAAACCTTGATAGAACATGCCATTTTTATATGTGAGCGCAACTGCGAGCCCGTCAATTTTAAGCTCGCACGCAAGAGCGATTGAAGGCAATTTGTCCGTCTTTTTATCGTAGTTAAATAAATCTTTAGCAACCCTTTCATACCATTCATGAAGTTCTGCGTCGCCGTTTGAATTATCAAGGCTATAAAGCCTGTTTTTGTGCGGAACTTGCACAAATTCTTCACTCACGCCGCCAACTCTTTGAGTTGGGCTATCAGGCGTAATCAAGAGCGGATACTTGGCCTCGAGCGCTTGAAGCTCATGAAAAAGCGCGTCATATTGATAATCTTCAATTTGAGGATTATCTTCAACATAATAAAGCCTTGAGTGATAGTTTATTTCTTTACGTAAATTATTAATTTTTTCTTGTATATCCATAAAATATATTTTAATATATTTTTATGAGTTTGTTAAATATGTTAAAAAAAGGGGTTAAAAGAACATTGTTCACCACCCCGTCACATGGGCAACATGCGCCGTTTGACAAGTTTTTAGAAGACTACTATAAACTTGACTACTCTGAAATTGAAGGCTTTGACAACCTGCACAACCCATGCAGAGAAATATTCAAAGCGCAAATAAAATGCGCAAAAATATACGGCGCAAAATCTTTATTTTTCTTAAATCAAGGTTCAACTCAAGGGCTGCTTGCCTCGATTTTAACTGTTAGCAGCGAAGGGGACAAAATTCTTGTCGCAAGAAATTGTCATAAATCTGTGTTAAATGGCACAATTCTTGCAAAATGCGACGTGGATTGGATAATGCCGGAGTATGATGAAAATTTTGGGATATACAAAGAAATTAACCCAAAAAATCTTGAGGATATTTTAAAATTAACAAGCTATAAAGCATGTGTTATCACAAGCCCAACCTACGATGGCGTTATATCAGACATTGAAAAAATTGCAAAAATTTGCAAGCAATATGGCGTAATTTTAATTGTCGACGAAGCACATGGCGCACTTTTAAATTTTACTGAAAACAAAAAATCAGCAATTAAATGCGGAGCAGACATTGTTGTTAATTCTCTTCATAAAAATGCAGGCGCCTTGAACCCTGCTGCAATCCTTATGCTTGGCGAAGATACGGAAATTGAAAGAGATGAAATTCAAAAAAATCTAAATTTAATTACCACAACTTCTCCTAGTTACCCGCTTCTTGCAAATATTGAAAGCACCATAAGCTACCTTGCAGGCAATACAGGCAAATCCGAAATAAAAAAGTTAATTAAAAATATTAAAAAATATAAAGAAAAAATCGCACAACTTGGTTTTGAAATTTTAGAAGGCGAAAACATTGACGAAACAAGGATTTTGCTTAAATGCAAAAGAGGTTTAAGCGAAGAATTGTTTGAAAAATACTCAATTGAAGACGAAGAAGAAAACGAAAACTCTATTCTGTTTTTATGCGGAATTGGAACAGATGAAAAAAAATTAAAAACATTGTATAGCGCGCTCAAAAAATGCAAAGACTACGCAAAAACACCTGCTCCGGCCGTTTGTGAACCATTTCCCTGCACAAAAATTCAGCCTTGGAAGGCGCACAAAACAAACACGACAATGACAAGCAAAAGTAATGCGCTGCATAAAATTTCAGGAAAAACTATTATCCCATATCCGCCATGCCGCGGTATAATATACAAAGGTGAAGTAATTCAAGAATATCATCTTGATTTTGTAGAAGAAAATGTTGAGGTTATAGATGAATAAAAACAAAAAAGCAGTAATTATAGTTATAGATTCAATGGGCTGCGGCGCGCTTCCGGACGCTGAAAAATATGGAGATGAACTAAGCGCAAACACGCTGTGTAACATTGCAACCGTAACAGGCGGGCTTAACGTTCCGACGTTTGAAAAATTAGGGCTTGGAAACATTTTACCGATTAAAGGCGTGAAGCCCGCAGACAAGCCTCTTGCAAGCTACGGCATTGCAAAGATGAAATCTGAAGGAAAAGATACGACGACAGGCCATTGGGAAATTGCAGGGCTAGTGCTTAAAGAGCCCTTTAAAACTTATAAAGAATTTCCAAAAGAATTGATTGATGAATTTATAAAACAAACAAATTGCGGCGGAATTTTAGGAAACATACCTGCCTCCGGCACAAAAATTATTGAAGATTTAAACGATGAACATCAAAAAACAAAATACCCGATAATCTACACATCAGCTGATAGCGTGTTCCAAATTGCAGTGGATATCGATGTAATTCCTGTTGAAACACTTTATGAATGGTGCAAAATTGCAAGAAAAATCTTAGATAACGGATATGGAATTTCAAGAGTAATTGCAAGGCCATACAGGGTAATTGACGGAAAACCCACAAGAATTGGCGGGCTTCGCCATGATTATTCAGTTGCGCCACCAGCGGACACAATGCTTAATAAAATCGAAAAAGCGGGCGCAGATGTGTTTGGCGTAGGCAAAATTAGAGATATTTTCGTTGGCTCGGGTATCACAAGATACGTAACGACTTCATCGAACGCGGACGGGCTTGAAAAAACCCTTGAAACAATAAAAACGGACGACGCGAACTTAATTTTCACAAACCTTGTTGATACAGATATGTTATTCGGTCACAGAAGAGATGTTATAGGCTACAAGGGTGCAATTGAAGAAATTGACGCATTTTTACCAAAAATAATTAATGCAATTTCAGACGACACAATTTTGATTATTACAGCAGACCACGGTTGCGACCCAACGCACAAAGGCACAGACCACACTCGTGAGCAAGTTCCATTCTTAATTTACGGGAAAAATTACACACCAAAAAATGAAGGCACAAAAGAAAGTTTTACCTTCCTTGCAGACACTGTGCTAAATTGGCTCGAAGTTTAAATTGTTTCTTGCGCCCTCTGCAAGGTGCTATCGTTGCAAACAAAAGCACGCGAACCAACTAAAACTAAAACTAAAAACTTATATTTTCTAAAACTTCAGGAAATTCTTTTATAAGAAGTTCTGCAAAATCGTCGACTTCAATTTGCGTTGCAACAACATCTAGAAGCTCGCGCGGCAGCTCATCCAACATTGGCAGTATAAATTCAGGGTCCAAAACTTCAAGGCAAGTCACAATTTCTTCTTTATTTAACTCGAGCATTGGCCTTGAAATAGATTTTTGATCTAAAAGCAACATTAATTCGTTGTTGTTTTGGCACAAGAAATATGTGAGCGTTTGTTTTTGGAATAAATCCATATTTAACACAAAATTATTGAACCCGTTATCATCAAGACTATTCATATAGTCAAATATTTCACGTTTGCTTTTGTGTTGATAATCTTGACCTGTCACTTGGAACATAATTTTATTTAAGAATTTTTTATTAAACTGACCAAAACACTCCATAATTGCATCGCGGTCAATTTCCGTTCTTTGCAAAAATTCATTAACTTCATATTCTTGCATTTGCTCAACAATATTATCAAAGGTATATCTTTGGAAAACAACCTGTAAAAGCTGCTCTTGGGGAAGTTCATTCATCAATTTCATGATAATATCTTTGTTTAAAAAGTTTAGCCCCCATGCAAGTTGAGAAGAGTCAAGCTGCTCAAGAATTTTGGACAAATCTTTATCGGATAAAGATTTAATGATTAAAAATCTGTTATCAGCACTTGCAAGGCACAATAATTTTGAAACTTCATCCGCATCTTTTATGGCAGAAGCAAACCTTAATGCGTCATTATTTCCCGCTTTAACTTCTTCTTCGATAATATTGTCAACACTTTTACCACGGTACTTATTAAGTCGCTCCGTGCTAATATTAAAATAATGCGTAAGGTATGTTAAGTTTACGTCTAATTCAATCATAGGTACACCTAAGTATATAAAAAAATATATCAGAACCCATAATCAATAGACGGAAAAAGTCTTACAAAACTTTACAAAAAGAGAGCAAATTATAAAGTTTTGTAACAAAAAACAAGAAAAAAGCAAAAAAATATCTTGAGGGACTTTGAGGGTATACGTTTAAAAATCAAGAAAGGTGTCAAAGTAATGAATGTAAATTCTATTTCAATGTATCAGGTTAAAAATTTTTCTTCTCCTTATATGACAAAACCGTCATTCAGAGGCGAAAGTATCGATAAATTCGATGAATATACACAATCTTTTATGACTTCAAAAGGAATAAAAATTCCTAATTTATTCGCTTTAGAACAAGATATCAATATTTCAGAATCAGATTTTAGCGCAGATGATAAAAAAGCTAAAAAATTATATGAAGGCGGAGTTCACATCGCAGTTCGCCAAAACGAAGGCTCAAAAGAAATTAAAATCACAAATGATAAAGGCGAAGAAGTGCTTTATGCGCAAGCAAAAGAAGGCAAACCTGTTCCAACTATGGAATATACAAAAGGGAAATATAACCATAACGTAGTGATTTCAGACAAATCTTTAAGAGGTAAAAAAGCAATGTTTCTTCAAGGAAGCATTCTTGAAACACAAGATGGCGCATTTACTTTAAGAATTAACGACCCTAAGAAAAAAATGCAAGCAGGAAACCTTGCATTCAAAGGCAACTTATATGTTTCAACTTTAAACAAAGAAGCTAAAACCAAAGGTGCCGTTGAAAAATATTACGATAAAAATTATTACCTAGACGCACCTAAAGGCGACTATAAAGAAGTTGTTAAAGAAAACAATCCAAGCCTTCTTATTCCTGCAGGCGGTTTTGGCGAAAGATTTGAAAACGTAAGCAGCATTTTGGGCGACGGAACAGAAAACAAACCATCAAGTTATTTGCCAAGAAATGAAAATTATAGAATTATGGGCACAACACTCAATATGGGCGCACAAGCAGGAATTATTGATGAAGATGACGCAATCACATATTTAAGCCAAAAACACGAATTAGCAGAATCAGATGATGTAGTCCATGTTGAAGAATACGGCACAGACGGCGGCGCATTTGCAGAAGCACTTAAAAAAGGTGTAATTCCGGAAGATAAAGACGCAATCATCTTAAACGCAGACATTTTCACAAACGCAGATATCACAAGAGCATATAACGCGCTAAAAACATTGCCAAACGCAGCTGCTGTAATTCCATATTACCCTGTGACAGAAGCAAGAGCAAAATCATTCGGTTTGCTTGGCGTCGAAGCAGATAAAGACAACAATTTAGTAATTAAAGAATTTGTTGAAAAACCAAAATATATTAATGACCTTCCTGAAAACGCAACTCAAGAAGAAAAAGAAGCTCGCGAAAAAGTTCGCCTTGCAGAAATTGGCGATAATTATATGGCAAACCCAGGAATGTATTTCTTGAGTAAAGAAGCAGTTTCTGTTCTTAAAAACCATAACTTCAAGCAATTGGGCGATGTTGGCCTTGGTGCAGACTTAATGCCAACAATAGTTAAACTTGCTGAAGAAGGCAAACTTGTTAATGAAAAAGGCGAGCCAATGAAAGTTTACACAGTGCCACTCGAAGCAAAAGGCGGAAAACTTGCCGTGTGGGATGATATCGGCTCTGCTGAAGCATACACAAACATCATTCACGATGTTGCAGACGAAACAAGAAGAAATATTGAATCACCTGAATTTAATAAATATTATGGCGTTCCGGACGCAATTTTAAAAGACATTATGGCAAGTTCTGATGTTCAAACGGGCGTTATCACAATGACTCCGGAATCAGAAAGAGCCGTTGAAGGTTTCAAGGAAAAATATAATGTTGTAAATATGGAAGGAAACATTATAGTTTCTTAAAAAAACTAATACTACCCACAAGGAAAATTCCAGCGAGTATTACGTTGGAATTTTTTTTTATTTTAGTAAAATAAATATAATGGAAAATTGCTATAACATTTTAAATATACCAACAAACGCTAGTCTTGAAGAGATTAAATCTGCGTATAAAAAATTGGTCAGAAAATATCACCCTGATATAAATAAAGACGCGGGCGCAGAGGAAATATTTAAAAAAATAAATATGGCGTTTGAAATTTTATCCGATGACGTAAAAAGGCTGCAACACGACACTTTACACGGAATTATTGCAAACGCAAGAGATGAAGAAAAAAAACCTAAAAAAGAAAGACAAGAAGAAAAACAGCCTGAAGCAAAACCCAAAAAAGAACAAACAAAAAAAGAAGAAGGGTTTTTCGATAAAATTTTAAAAAATAAAAAATATAAAAAAGCAGAAGATTTTAAAGTTGACGGCGAAAATATAAACACAATTGTTGAAATTACGGGAAAAGAAGCTGCAAACGGGATAACCAAAAAAATTAATATTCTACATAGCGAACCTTGCCCAAAATGCGAAGGAAGAAAATTTGCAAATGGCGCAAAATGCAGCCACTGCGGAGGCACCGGCGAAAAAAGCATACACAAAAAAATTACAATCACAATTCCTAAAAACGTAAAATCCGGAAGCAAAATCAAAGTAAAAGGGGAAGGAAAACTCGGAAAATATGGCGGAAAAACAGGTGATTTAATAATCATAATAAAAGTTATTCAAAAAAATGTTTTTAAGTTTGAAGGCGGAGTTGCAATATTGGAAGTGCCAATCACGCCATACGAAGCACTCCTTGGCGCAAGCATAACAATTCCAACGCCTGTTGGCAACACAACCATTAAAATCCCCCCACAAACGAATTCAGGGGACAAGTTTAAAATTTTAAACTCCGGTATAGGAAACGCAAACACAGGCAAAAGAAGCGAACTAATTGTTATTGCAAAAATTTGCAGCCCGCAAAAACCAACTATTGATATCATAAAAAAATATAAAGAATTACAAGAATTGGAAAATGAAGATGTACGAAAAGAGCTCTTTGAATAATGAAAACACAAGCAAGAAAGCGCATATTGTAGAAATTTTTAACTCAATTCAAGGCGAAGGCTTGTTTGTTGGCGAAATGCAAACATTTGTGAGGTTCTCTGGCTGCAACCTAAATTGCGCCTTTTGCGACACGAACCATAAAAAAGAAATTTCAAAAGAGATGACCGCGGAAGAATTAGCAAACACACTTAAAGAAAAAGAGGCGCGCACCGTTTCGCTCACGGGGGGTGAGCCGCTTTTACATAGCGATTTTATAAAAGAATTAACAAAAAAATATAGCGCAAATTATTACCTCGAAACAAATGGCACGCTTTGGAAAAAACTTGAAGATGTGCTTGATTGCGTAAATACAGTTGCAATGGATATAAAACTAAAAAGCGCAACCGGCGAAGAAAACAGATTTGAAGATAATCAAAAATTTGCAGATATTGCAGCTAGCGCCAAAAACTTTTTTATAAAAATAGTGTTCGATAAAAATATTACCAATGAAGAAATTGAAAGCTGCATAAAAATTGCAAGCAAAAATAATACAACAGTTATACTCCAGCCCAAAATGCCGATGGATAAAGATTTTGTGCCGGACACTATATTTAGCAAATTTTATGCAAAATACGAAAATATAAGGCTAATTCCGCAAACGCACAAGTTTTTAAACATAAGATAAAGCGTTATACTTATGTTTCAGTTCTGCCAAAACTAAAATTTCAGCAGAACTTTAATAACTTCTTTCTTCTTATTTAATTCAAAAGCCTCAAGAGCTTTGTCAAAAGGCAAAATGCTAGAAATTAAAGGCTTCACATCGATTTTTTTATTTGCAAAAAGCCTCATAGCGGGCGCAAACAACCCACACCTTGAGCCAACAATTGTAATTTCATTTACAACAACAGAGGCTAAATTCAAACCTTCATTCGCAGCAATTGTGCTTTTCAAAACCAAAGTCCCGCGCGGTTTCACAAGCGACAAAGAGGTTTCAAAACCGCCTTTTGAACCTGTTGCCTCAATTACCACATCGAAACTCATTTTATCTTCATCGGTGATATCATCAAGAAGTTTCACGGCAGAGCCCATATTGCGCGAAATTTCAAGTTTATCTGCGTGTTTTCCAATATGAACAAAATCAATATTATACGCATTTAAAATTAAAGCAATTGAAAGCCCAAGTTTGCCGTCGCCCAAAAGTGCAACCTTGTGGCGAGGCTCGATTTTAACTTGTTCTAAAATCTCAAGCGCCGCTGCAACAGGCTCAATAAACACAATCTCTTCATCAGGAATATTATCGGGCACAAGCAAAACATTTTCGCGAGGTAGCGTAAAATATTCGCAAAAACAACCGTCTTTGTTAAATATTCCAAGCGTTTGGCGATTAGGGCAATGCCTTTGAAGATTATGACCACAATAAGAGCAATTGTTACAAGCAAGGTTAATTTCGCCAACAATACGTTTGCCGATTAAATCTTTGTCGCCATCAACAACAACTCCGACAAATTCATGCCCCAAAATGCCCTTGTAGCCCATATAGCCTTTTGTGATTTCAAAGTCTGTGTTACAAATTCCAACCATAGAGGTTTTAATTAACACTTCGCCTTCTTTTAATTCAGGCATTGGGTAGTTATTATCAAGTTTTAATTCATTATCAAAAACCAAAGCTTTCATATCTTCTCCTAAACCGTAACTGCGCCTTTGTTTGCACTTGCAACTGTTTTTGCGTATTTTGCAAGGTAGCCTTTAAGAATTTTAGGTTCAGGCGGAGTGAAGTTTGCTTTTCTTCTTGCAATTTCTTCATCAGACACAGCTAAATTCAAAGTTCTTTTGTTTATGTCAATTTCAATTTTGTCTCCGTCTTGAACAAGCCCAATAAGCCCACCCATAGAAGCTTCAGGGCAGATGTGGCCGATGCACAAACCGCGAGTGCCACCGGAAAATCTGCCATCCGTGATAAGTGCAACTTTTTTACCTAAGCCTTTGCCCACAATCAAAGAAGTTGGCGCAAGCATTTCGCGCATACCGGGGCCTCCTTTTGGGCCTTCATAGCGAATAACAACAACATCGCCTGCAACCACGACATCATCTTCAATTGCTTTCATCGCTTCTTCTTCAGACTCGTAAACTTTTGCAGTGCCTGTGAATTCAAAGCATTCTTTATCGACGCCGCTCATTTTAACGACAGCGCCTTCTTGTGCCAAGTTGCCATATAAAACAGCAAGGCCGGCATTTGATGTCACAGGATTATCAAGCGGTTTAATCACGTTAGGATTAACCCAAGCACTCTCGGTCAGTTCTGAAATTTTATAGCCTGAAACTGTCATACAATCTTTGAATTCAGGAGTGTGGCCTAAAAGATTTTTTTCAGCCCCCAAAACTCCGCCTGCGCGCGCAAAGTCTGACATAGTAAGGGTTGAAGATGGGTCAAGCTTAATGATTTGAGGAATTTTAAAGCTTAATTCTTCAAAATCTTTAAGGGAAATATCGATTCCTGCCGTACTTGCAATTGCAAGAAGGTGAAGAATTGAATTTGTCGAACCACCGAGCGCTAAGTCCATAATAATAGCATTTCTTAAAGAATCGCGGGTGACAATTTGGCTTGGCGTAATATTATTTCGAACAAGGTCCATAATTGCAAGACCGGATTCAAATGCAATTCTTTTCTTTTTGGCGCTAACAGCGCTTGCAGCCGCGCAACCTGCCAAACTCATACCCATAACTTCAGTGAGGCATGCCATAGTGTTTGCAGTGTATAAACCTTGGCAAGAGCCTGCTGTCGGGCAGCAATTTTGTTCAAATTCATACAACCTTTCTTCAGTGATTTCGCCTGCTCTTAATTTGCCAATTGCTTCAAACGAACCTCTGATAAATGTCAAACTGTCAACATCTTTGCAAAAACCGTCGAGGCTGGGGCCTGCCGTTACAACGATAGTTGGAATATCAAGGCGAAGCGCTGCAATCAACATCCCCGGGGTGATTTTATCGCAATTTGTAAGAAGAACGAGCCCGTCAAGCTGATGAGCAGAAGCAACAGATTCAACACAATCCGCAATCAAATCACGGCTCGGAAGAGAATAGCGCATACCGTCATGCCCCATCGCAATGCCATCGCAGACAGCAGGAACGCCAAAAATAAAACTTTGCCCGCCACCAGAGTGAATACCTTTCTCAATTTGACGTTCTAAATCACGCATATTAACATGCCCAGGAACAAGGTCTGAAAAAGAACTTGCAATCCCGATAAATGGCCTATCCATTGCTTTTGGGCTAACGCCGTCTGCAAAAAGCAATGCTCTGTGTGGAGCTTTGTTTATACCTTTTTTAACGTTGTCACTTCTCATTTTTTTATCCTTTATTTAACTATTTTACTCTTACACAAATTAGCTATCGAACACTTCTCGCACAATGGTTTTTGAGGTTTGCAAATATTTTGCCCATGAGTTACAAGAAGTGTATTGAAATCAGCCCAAAATTTTTGTGGTAAAATTTCTCTTAATTTTAATTCTGTTTCATCCGGCGTTTTGGTTTTTAAAAATCCCAACCTGTTGCAAATCCTATGCACATGCACGTCAACACAAATTGCAGGCAAATTAAAACCTTTTGCAAGAACAAGGTTTGCCGTTTTTCTGCCCACACCCCTAAATTTCATAAGCTCTTCAATTGAAGCCGGAACTTGCGAACTATATTTTTCACATAAAATTTTAGATAATTCTATAATCTGCTCTGCTTTGTTTTTATAAAAACCGACAGGATAAATAGCGCTCGCAAGCTTTTCAACATCACAGGCGGCAAAATCTTCAGGAGTTTTGCCAAGCTCAAGCATTCTAAGCATTGCACCAATTGTTGTTTTATCATTAGTTCTAAGGCTCAAAATTGTTGCAATAAGCGCCACAAAAGGACTTTCGACTTTTTCCATAAAATTAACAAAGTCAGTCCTTTGAACTTTCCCGCTATTGTTATCCTCGATTAAACATTTAACTAACTTGTCAAAATCCATAATTAAAATTATAATACAAACATTAACAAAGGAGAATTATATGAGTAATGCAAAAGATGTAACAGATATTACTTTTGAAAACGAAGTCATAAAGTCAGACTCGGTTGTTCTTGTAGACTTTTGGGCTCCATGGTGCGGGCCTTGCAGAAAACTTGGGCCTGTTCTTGATGATATCGCGCAAGAATTTGACGGAAAAGTTAAAGTCGTTAAAGTAAATACGGATGAAAACTTAAAAATTGCAAAAGAATTTCAAATTTCAGGGCTTCCAAGCTTGCTTGTTTTCAAAGGCGGCGAAGCAAAAGAAGTTATGGTTGGCTTAATGCCAAAATCAACTATTGTTTCAAATATTGAAAAACATTTGTAAATAATTGATTTTATCAAAACGAGGGGTCGGCATTGTGCTTACCCCTTGTTTTTTAATTAAATAAAACTCATACAAAATCAAAATCGGGATGACAAGATTTGAACTTGCGACCCCCGCGTCCCGAACACGGTGCGCTACCAAACTGCGCTACATCCCGATAACATTAAAATTATAACATAAAAATAAAAAATCGGGATGACACGATTTGAACGTGCGACCCCCTCGTCCCAAGCGAGGTGCGCTACCAAGCTGCGCTACATCCCGATAATTTTAAGATAAAATTTTCAATATCCCGAAGGACTATATTATATTATTACATCAAGATTTTATTTCAAGTGTTTTGTTGCGAAGGTTGCAAAATAATAAAATAAGTCAATATGGCGGTTTATAGATTTTGTCAGGCTGTGCCTGACCTACGGGCCAAGAAATTGTATCGTCGGGCAGTGATGAGGTGCGCATAAACACATCCTACAGCTACGTGCTTATGCTTTATGATGTTGGGCAAGTATGCCCAACCTACGGGCTAATTTGTCACCATGAACTTGTTTCAGGGTCTTGTAAATTTTGAGGCACAACAGACAATATCGATTTTCATGAATTGGTAAGATGCTGAAAGGATGCAAAGCGAAACGACGCAGCGGCGCGAGGAGATTTAGCCTGTATGCGTTAGCTGTTCAGCATGACGGATATAGTTAGCTTCGCTTGTGGGGTACGGTTTCGTGTTCGCCGCTTGCTCCTTGCTACTTGCGGAGAACGGCTACGCTCTGTCTGCCAATGCTCAACGCATTGCCACCACGAGCTAGCACACTTAAGGCTCGCTTGAAAATTTTTGCAAAAAACAAATTTTGCTAAAAATTTTCTGCGCTCGGATGTTAAGAAATGTAAATATATGAATTAAAATCCTAAAGTTTATTTGAAGACTGCCGATATACATAATACAAACAAGGAGAAAAGAAAAATGGGTATGGCAGCATCACAGGCAAGATTTTTAACCTTGACCGCAAGAAAATCTAACACAGAATATCAAGGACAGCAGGTTAACCAACAAAGAACTTCGCTTGCAAACGAAAGTGCTAATATTTACAACAAACTTGCAAATATGGAAGTGCCTACCGTTCCTTCAAAAACTTCTTACAATAAAAATTTATACACATTTAAAGATGCAAACGGCGAAAAATATAGCATAACAAACATTGCAAACATCGATAAAAACGATTCGAGCAAAGTGCTTGTAAAGATAAAATACAACACTTTAGAAGATTATGCAGGGCAATATAACTTAGGGAGCGTGAGTGATTATTCACTTAGCAACAATAAATTGACTACATTATATAACAACACATCAAAAACTTATTCGCTATCAAAACAAGATAAAAGCAGCGTTCCAAGTGTAATCGCAGATAAAAAAAATGACGTAAGTGGTGATTGGTATTTTGCTCAAGAAAAATCCTCTGACGGCACACTTTCAAGCACAGGTATTTATATTCACAGCAGCGAATTTAAAGCAATGGAAGAAGCAAAAGCTAACGGGAAAGAATATGTGCCTCAATATTATCAAGTAGAAACAAACAGCACACCTACAACCAAAGAAGTTAAAGCAACCATGACACCAAATAGCAATGGAAGATATACGAGCGTTGAACTCGAAGAAGATGGCGCTAAAACTATCGGACTTGAAAACGGTGGCATAATCAACCTTTCTTATGAATATGGTACAGACGAAGAAGCTTATGAAGAAGCAATGTCTGACTATGAATTTAAGAAAGCTCAATATGACCAAGAAGTCAATGTTTTGAACAGCAAAACAGAAGTTATTCAAAACCAAGATAAAAGATTAGAATTAAAATTAAAACAATTAGACACTGAAAGAAGTGCTCTAGAAACCGAAATGGATGCCGTTAAGACTTACCTCCAAAAGAACGTTGAAAACACATTTAAAACATTCGGTTAATAAACAGACATTTTTCTTCCTTAACTCCAACCCAATTTTTCTGCCGGCAAAGTTAAAGCTTGTCGGCTTTTTTTAATGCAATTTTGTTAAGAATTATTAAAGATTTGCACGAAAAATAGCAAAAAAAAATCTTCATACGTTATTAATAAGTAAAGATTTTACTATGAAAGGAAGAATATGAAGGTTGGCAATATTGGTACGAGCGTGCCATTCGGGCATAAGATTTTAATAGACATCGGTGCTAGTAACCCAAAAGGCACAATGAAATGCACCGTAAAATCTGATGACGGCCGTACATTGTATCAAACAAACGGATATTTAAATAACTCAACAGAAGGTTTCAAAAAAACTATTGACCCTGAAACAGGAAAATTAGATGGCGGGCAACAAGATTTTATTTCAAAAATCGATGACGTAATTCTTGCTGCGCACAAATATGTAGTAAAAAATGCAGGAGAAAACGGCGTTCCTAAATTTTCAGAAATTCCAAGATATCAAGAAAACGACAAAAAATTATCG
The DNA here is from genome assembly GCA_964570895.1 of uncultured Gammaproteobacteria bacterium. Lineage (GTDB taxonomy): Bacteria > Cyanobacteriota > Vampirovibrionia > Gastranaerophilales > Gastranaerophilaceae > RGIG1918. Next base: position 59,071 of record CAZMZD010000001.1, on the reverse strand, counting down.
GGCGTCGCAGTGTTTGTTCCAGGAACAACATACACAAACCACAAAGATGATAAAGTTGCCTTCATTCCAAACTTAAAAAACACAGATGGTGAATCTCTCACAAACATTGACTTCCACACATACGAAGAAGAATTAAAAGATCCTAACGGAAGAAGAAGAGAAGGGCTTGATATAAACGACGACAGATTTGAAATGATAGTCACAAAAGACCTTGGCGGCACAGGGCTTGCGCTATCTAAAATTTTAGCTGATAAAAAACAACTCAATCATGGCGACTACATCATGGGCGTTATGACAGGTGGCGGCTTTGGTAGTGTTGATATTAAAGTTAAAGGCAAACCGGAAGACCCGATTGTTGAAATTGAAACATCTGAAAGCAGCAGCTATCTTTCAGGAAATATCGCCTTATACGACCAAATGTTCAAAAAGGTTAACGAAATTTTAAATGGCGACAAACCAATCGAAAAATTGCGCGAATTAACAGGTAGCGACACCAGAGAATTAAAAGAGCTCATTCCGGTTCTTGGAAAACTAGGCAGACAAGGGGTAAGCGTTAAATCTCACATCAAATACTACTTTGAAGCACTCAAATTAGACGTAAGCAAAGAAGAACTTGATAATTTGATTGATTTAACTCAAAAAGTTGGTGACGCAAGAATTGTTTGCGACAACAAAATGCACTTAAATAACGACCCAGACACAAAAGATCAAGCACTGATTGATAAAATCAGAGATTGCAAATATTTCAAAGAAGTTAAATCAGATGACCCAAGCAAGTTAACATTCACTCTTAACCCTGATGTTGCATCACCTGAAAAAATAAAAAATGCAAGAATTGAAACAATTAACGAATACGCAAGCGCGGTTTCACTTATCTCAATCAACAAAATCAACGATTGTATTAACAAAGTAATTCTTGTTGGCCCGTTTGCTCAAGGTTTAAACAAACACATTCAAGAACATCAAGATGAATTTGGCGTTAAAGATTTGCCGGAACTTATTATGCAAAAAATCGACACAAACACTGACGAAAAACATGTCGACTTGCCTTCAACAAGAAGACTTATGGAATTATATGGTTTTGAAGTGATTTGCGACCCTGGAATCAACTTCCCGAATAATACATACGCAGGCGAAGTTCTGCTTGATAACAGGTTGCAATTTGTTCCAAACAGAGGAAGCTGGTTTAGCATTCCGCTCAACGAATTAAAACAATACTAATCCACAAATTAAAGGCATATGCCTAAATAAACCGCCGAGTTTAAATAAAAACAAGGCGGTTTTTGTTATTGTTAATAAGTACTCAGCGATATTATTGTTACGGGCGCACAGCGATGTTATCGCTTAAAAGAGCGCTCTTTTTGTGTTACCATATATAAGCCCAAGGAGAATAGCGGTGCTGAAAAATGTTTTAAAATTTATTTTAGGCTTTTTAATAATAATTGCAATATATGGTGCAAGCTATTTGATTGTTAAATATGTGCATTTAAAATTTCCGCCTGCAATTTTGGGGCTTATTATATTTGCAACATGTCTACAAATCGGGATGATTAAAGAAAAATGGGTGGATATTTGCGCAAATTGCTTGCTTAAAAACATGGGCGTTCTTTTTGTTCCGTTTATCGTTGGGCTTATGGGATACAAAGCGCTGCTTGCCAAAAATTTACTCGTTATTTTTCTTGTGATTTTCCTTTCGACAACAATTCTTATTATCACAGTCGGGCTGTTTGTTGAACATGGTTTAAAATTTTTAAGACTGCACAAAATAAGGAAAGCAAAAAATGATTAACTCAATAATTGTGTTTTTTGCAACAATTGCGGTTTATAAAATTGCACAAAAAACAAACAAAATTCCATACATAAAAGAAATTTCGCCGATTTTAATTACCGGTGTGATTATAATTTTATTTTTAGAATTATTTAACATAGAATTTGAAACATACAGGGAAGGGGCTGATTTTTTAACATTTTTGCTTATTCCTGCCACAATTTCACTAGGTTTTCCGCTTTATAAAAATATCAACATGCTTATAAAAAACAAAAGGGTAATTTATTCTGCATTCGCGATTGCCAGCGTAATTGCGCTTTTGAGCACATATTTTATCGGGGAACTTTGCAAAAGCGACCAAAAAATTATTTTATCAATTTTACCAAAATCAATAACAGCACCTATGGCAATTGAGTGCGCAAAGCAATTACATGCTATTCCTGAGCTCACAACATGTGTTGTCGTTTTAACGGGAATTTTTGGCGCAATTTTTGGGCATAAAATTTTAGAGCTAGTACACGTTAAAAATAATGTCGCAATAGGAATTGCAATAGGGTCTGCAAGTCATGTTATAGGCACCTCGAAATGCATCGAAAAAGGGGAACCGAAACAAATTGTGATGAGCACGATTGCGCTTATTATTGTTGGGATTTTCACAGTTGCCCTCTCGCCTGTTATATATGCGCTTTTATCATGAATTCGAATTGCGCAAAATGATTAATTTACAAAACAAGAAAATAAAAAGAACCGCTGTTCGCGGTTCTTTAATGGTGCCCTGAGCCAGACTTGAACTGGCACTGGGTTTGACCCCAATTGGATTTTAAGTCCAACGTGTCTACCGATTCCACCACCAGGGCGTATTTAAATTTCAATCAAGAGCAATTGCTCTTTACAAGACGAGTATAGTACAAACATTTTTTAATGTCTAGCATTCAATATAATCAAAGCCCAAATCTAAGGTTTGTGCTTTGTTGCATAGTGCGCCAGACGATATAATATCAACGCCACATGCCGCAATGTCTGCAATTCTATCAAGCGTAACACCGCCACTTGCCTCCACAATCGCACGCCCATTGATTAATTCCACGCAATAGCGCATATCTTCAAGCGACATATTATCAAGCATAATGATATCAGCACCGGCTTCGAGCGCTTCTTTCACTTGCTCTTTAGTATCGCATTCAATTTCGATTTTATGAGCATGTGAAATATTAACACGAACTTTTTTAACAGCAGCCGTGATTGAACCACAAGCCGCAATGTGATTATCTTTTAGCATAACGCAATCGCAAAGATTAAACCTGTGAAGAGTGGCGCCGCCAATTTTTATTGCATATTTTTCAAACATACGAAAACATGGCGTATTTTTTCTGGTGTCGACGATTTTTGCTTTATAATCCTTAATTTTTTCAACAAAAAGATTTGTGTATGTCGAAATTCCGGACATTTTTTGAATATAGTTTAGCGCAAGCCTTTCGCCTGTCAAAATTGACCTTTGAGAGCCTTGAATTTTTGCAATAACGTCACCTGCTTTGATTTTATCACCATCTTTAAAGAAAAATTGAACTTTAACTTCAGGGTTTAACACCTGAAAAACCATTTTAAAAACAGAAAGCCCGCAGATTATTCCGTCTTCCCTTGTTTTTAGTTCAATGTTTAAAATTTTATTTTCGTCTGCAATAAAATCGGTTGAAATGTCGCCATAGCCAATGTCTTCAAGCAAGGCAAACTCAACATGTTTTTTTACCAAAAAATCATTTAACAAAAAGTTCATCTTCTTTATATTCTCCAGCGATAAATGGTTCTGAATCAATATAATCTATCCTTTTATGTGCGCCAACAGATTTCTTTCTTGCAAAAGCAGCGCGAGTAATAATTTCCGCAACTTGAAGCAAGTTTTTAAGCTCATACTGCTCTCTGTTTAAGCATTTTTTGTCAGAACCCAAAATTCTTCCAATTTCTTTTATATCAAAAAGCGCTTGAAGCAAGCCTTTTTCTTCTCTTTCTATACCTACATACTTCCACATCAAGTTTTTAATTCTGCGCCTTATTTCATCGCAATCAAACTCGGGAAGTTCGCGAGTTTCGTCGTAGATAGAAAGTGTTTTTTTAATTTCATCGTCAATTTTTTTAACCGGCAAAAATTCTTTTTTATCGATTTTTCTTGCAAGCTCGCTTGCGCACACAACACACTCTAAAAGTGAGTTTGAAGCAAGCCTGTTTGCACCATGAAGCCCTGTGCATGCAACTTCGCCAATTGCATACAAATTATTTACATCTGTTTGCCCTGCAACATTTGCCCTAATTCCGCCCATGCAATAGTGAGCAGAAGGGGTTACAGGAATAAGCAAACTTTCAAGATTTATATCATGTTTTCTGCATAGAGAAGTAATTGTCGGAAATCTTTTTTCGAAATTTTCGAGTCCAATTCTTGAAATATCAAGATAAATCGCTTCATCGGAATTTTCTTTAAGGTATTTATGTAAAATTCCGGATACAACATCTCGAGGGGCAAGCGAGCCTCTTTTGTCGTATCTTGAAACAAATTCTTCACCATTGCTGTTAACAATAACTGCGCCTTCGCCACGCACAGATTCAGACACGAGAGGCATTTTGACATCGTTTTTAACATTTAGTGCAGTTGGGTGGAATTGGATAAATTCCATATCTTTAATTTCACAACCCGCATTTTTTGCAAGAACCAAGCCGTCGCCCGTTGCAAGAGAAGGGTTTGTTGTATATTTATAAACCTGCCCAACGCCGCCTGTTGCAAGAACGGTAGCGCCTGCGTAAATTGCTTCATAGTCGTCAATATCAGCTCTATATATAACGGCACCCTTACAATCGCGAGTTTTATCTTGCAATAATTCAACCGCCATAGCGTTTTCATAAATATCAACTTTTTTAGCCCTTAAAACAGCGCTAACAAGGTCTTCTTCGATAATTCTACCTGTTGCGTCACCTGCTGCATGCAAAATTCTTGGAACAGAATGTGCGCCTTCGAGCGTATAGATTAAATTATTGTTTTCATCTCTATCAAAGCGAACGCCGGCTCTGATTAAATCTTCAATTGCAGAGCATGAATGTTCAGAAATAAAACTTACGCTTGCAAAGTCATTCAAGCCACAACCCGATGAAATTGTTTCTTTAATATGAAGTTCTGTCGAATCTTCTTTATTATCCGGCATAACGCCAACAATGCCACCTTGAGCATATTTCGTGTTAGATTCACCAAGTTTGCCTTTTGTTACGAGCAAAATTCCGTCTTTTAAATTGCTTGAGAAAGAGAGCTTATATGCAAGAAATAAACCTGCCGCCCCGCCTCCTATTATAAGAACTGAATAATTAGAATATTTCAATTTTTGTGCCTTATTATTGTCAACTACATTTTAGTATAAAAAAGTTTTTAATCAAATGCGATGGTTGTATAAAACATCAAAAAAATTAATTTTGTTAGCTGAATGCGGGCAATTTTTAAGAATTTAAAAGTTTAAAAATGTCGTTGCAAGTTTTAAAAACAGATTTTGCTTCATTGATTGATAGCATATTATCCCCGTCGCAAAGCGCGTTTTGAGGGTTTGGATGAACTTCGAAAAATAGCGCTCGAGCACCCGCTGCCACGGCTGATTTTGCAAGTGTTGAAACAAATTGTTTTTCGCCGGATGAACTTCCGCCATGCCCGCCCGGAAGTTGCACACTGTGCGTCGCGTCAAACACAACAGGGTAATTAAGTTCGTCTTGAATAATTGGAATAGAGCGGAAATCAACAACAAGATTGCCATAGCCAAAGCTTGTTCCGCGCTCTGTGATTAAAATTTGCTCGTTTCCTGATTGCACAACCTTTTGTGCAATGCTTTTCATTTGGTGCGGAGATAAAAATTGCCCTTTTTTAATGTTAACAATTTTGCCTGTCTTGGCGGCCGATACAAGCAAATTAGTCTGACGACATAAAAAAGCAGGAATTTGAATAACATCTGCAACACGAGCCGCAAGTTCTGCCTGATATGGTTCATGAATATCAGTTACGATTGGCAAATCAAATTCACGTTTAACATCGGACAGAATTTTTAAACCTTCCTCAATTCCAAGCCCTCTGTATGATGTGATAGATGAGCGATTTGCTTTGTCAAAGCTCGCTTTAAAAATATAATTTATACCTAAATCGGATGTGATTTGTTTTAGTTTTTCAGCTGTTTCGAAAACAATTTCGCGACTTTCAATTGCACATGGACCCGCAAAAATTGTGAGATTGTCACTAGCTATTTCAAAATTGTTAAGTTTTAGTCTTTTCATGGATTTTATTATATAATATCAATAAAGTTTTGACAAATTATAAGTAATGGGGGTTTTGGGATTTATGGTCGAAAAGGCTGATGTAAAAAAAGAAGAAACAGGAAAAGACAAAGCGCTTAAATTAGCACTAGAAAAAATAGAAAAAGACTTCGGAAAAGGCTCAATTATGCGCCTTGGAGATAAAGTTGCAATCAATGTTGATTCAATTCCGACAGGAGCATTGGCGCTTGACTTAGCGCTTGGCATAGGCGGCATTCCAAGAGGAAGAATTATTGAAGTATACGGACCTGAATCAAGTGGGAAAACCACACTTGCACAACACATTGTGGCGCAAGCACAAAAGAAAGGCGGAATTGCGGCGTTTATCGATGCGGAGCATGCGCTCGACCCTGAATATGCAAGGGCATTAGGCGTTAATGTTGACCAACTTCTTATTTCGCAACCGGACACAGGCGAACAAGCACTTGAAATTACGGAAGAACTTGTGCGCTCCGGTGCGGTCGATGTCATTGTCGTAGACTCTGTTGCCGCTCTTGTTCCAAAGGCTGAAATTGAAAAAGCAATGGACGAACAACAAATGGGTTTGCAAGCAAGGCTTATGTCTAAAGCCCTTAGAAAACTCACCGCGATTGTCGGGAAAACAAACACAACTGTTATTTTCATCAACCAATTAAGAATGAAAATCGGCGTTATGTATGGAAACCCTGAAACAACAACAGGCGGAAACGCGCTTAAATATTACTCTTCAGTCCGTTTAGATATCAGAAAAACAGACACGCTTAAAAAAGACGGCGAAGACATCGGAAACAGAGTTAAAGTCAAAGTTGTTAAAAACAAAGTTGCTCCGCCATTTAGAATTGCTGAATTTGACATTATTTTCGGCAAAGGAATTTGCGCCGTGGGCAACATTTTAGATGTCGCAACAAACTTAAATATCGTTAAAAAAGCGGGCGCTTGGTATAGTTACAACGACGAAAAACTTGGACAAGGAAGAGATAAAAGTAAAGAGTTGCTTGAGGAAAATCCGGAACTCTTGGCTAAAATTGAAGCCGATGTGCGCGCAAAACTCGCGGAAAGACAAGCGCCAAAAACGCTTGAAACACAAGCAGAGGGAGAATAGATGAAAGGAATTATTCTCGCAGGCGGGGCAGGCACAAGGTTATATCCGGCAAGCCTTCCGATTTCTAAAATTCTTTTACCAATATACGACAAGCCAATGATTTATTACCCGCTAACAACGCTTATGTTAGCGGGAATTAAAGATATTTTAGTTATCACAAACCCGAGCGATTTGGAAAATTTTAAAAAAACTTTAGGCACAGGCGAAGAGCTCGGAATTAAAATATCATATTTGGTGCAGGAAGTGCCACGCGGAATTGCGGACAGCTTTATTATTGCAGAAGAATTTATTGAAGATGACTCTGTTGCATTAATCCTTGGAGATAACATTTTCCACGGCTTTGGCTTTTCTTCTATGCTCAAAAATGTTCGTGAAACAATTGAAGAAAAAAAGGCGGAAGCCGTCGTGTTTGGCTATCAGGTGAAAGACCCAAAAAGGTTTGGGGTTGTGGAATTTGATAAAAACAATAAAGTTATTTCACTTCAAGAAAAACCAAGATATCCAAAATCGAATTTCGCTGTAACGGGTTTATATTTTTACAACAACGACGTTGTAAAACACGCTAAAACCCTTTGGCCATCATGGCGCGGAGAACTTGAAATTACAGATTTAAACAACATCTATTTAAAGAAAAAGACACTTGATGTTGAAATTTTAGGGCGCGGCTTTGCATGGCTTGACACAGGCACACACGAATCCCTCTTACAGGCAAGCAATTTTGTGCAATCCATGGAAATAAACACAGATAAAAAAATCGCTTGCATTGAAGAAGTTGCATATAGAATGGGTTTCATTGATAAAAAACAATTGAATGTGCTTGCAAAAAAATATGCCAAAAATGATTATGGCAAATATATTTCAAGTCTATAAGAACAAAAAAAGGCTCCCACAAGGGAGCTCAATAACGTAGTTAACATATCTAGATTAAAGACAACGCAAGGCTTGGAATTTGATTTGCCTGCGCCAAAAGCGACGAGGTCGTCTGAAGCCTTATGTATTCTTTAGTATATTCGGAAGATTCTTTTGCAACATCTGCGTCATTTATTGAAGAATATGCAGCAGACAAGTTTTCGTATTGGACCGTAAGTGTCTCAACTGCTGAATCTAACCTGTTTATACCGGTGCCCGCAAGGGTGGCACGGTTTGTTACATTGTCAATTGCAGCATTTACTTTGTCTAACAAATCTTCCATATAAGCCCTGCCTGCCGTGTCGGACGGGTCTTTAAATTCAATTGTTGAGGCCGTAAGCGTACTTCCTGTCAAAAGCGAGAAAGTGGCTTTGCAGAAAAGTCCTGTGATTTTTAAGGTATTAAGCGCGCTATCTGCGCCATCGCCGATTTGAAACATCACATAATCGCTTTCAGTTTTATCGACATCAAAAATCTTAAAATCGTTAAACTTCGCACTTGATGTGACTCTATCTATCTCTTCAACACGAGCTTTCACCTCTGTTTCCAAAGACTTTCTTTCTTTTTCGGAATAACCGCCGTTTAGCCCTTCAATAACTAAATCACGCACCCTCATCAAACTATCGTTCACAGTTGTGAGCACACCTTCCGCAGTTTCCATCAGGCTCCTGCCCATCTCTGCATTTGCAGTTGCAGTCAGCGAGCCTGATAGTTGCGTTTTAAGACCTTGTGCAATTTGAAAACCTGCCGCGTCAACGCTTGGGGAAGTGAGCCTTACACCTGTTGACAGTTTTTCCATAGCAGCATTCATATTGTCTGACGCTTTATTCAAATGCGCCGTTAGCTTTATTGAAGATACATTTGTGTTTATTTTAATTGCCATGAAGTCCTCAATTAGTTTACTACACTAGCGATAATGCTAATGATGGAGTTTGGTTTGCTTGAGTGAGCAGAGAAGTTGTTGCTTGTTGCAAAATATATTGTTTTGTATATTCTGCAGATTCTTCAGCAATGTCTGCGTCAACTAAGCTTGAATATGAAGAACTTAAGTTTTCTTTTTGAACGGTAAGCGCGTCAATTGCAGAATCAAGTCTGTTGATAGATACGCCGATTGTTCCTCTTCTTGCTGAAGCGTTGCTAATCGCACTATCAAGTTTTTCAAGCATAGATTCCATTTCGCTTCTATCTTTTCCAACAAAAGTCAAAGCGTCAGCAGAGAAAGCTGCGTCACCTGTTAAACATGAAAGTGTTGCGCCATAGAACACATCTTCAATTGCGATTGTATTTGTTGCTTCAGCTGCTGATGTTCCAACTTGCAAAAGCATTTTAGAATCATCTGCTGTTTTTGTTTTGTCAAAAATTTGGAAGTTATTAAATTTAGAACTGTCAGCAATTCTGTCAATTTCTAATGCGCGAGCACTTGCTTCATCTGAAAGCGCTTGAATTTCTGTGTCAGAATAACCGCCGTTCATTGCTTGCAAGCATAGGTCACGCATTCTGAGTAAGTTGTCTTGAATTGTGCCAAGCGTACCTTCTGCTGTTTGCAAAATGTTGATACCGTTTTGAGCGTTATCTACACAAATGTCAGAACCTGAAATTTGTGTTTCTAACCCTTTTGAAATCATAAATCCTGCTGCGTCATCACCTGCTGAATTAATTTTGTAGCCGGTTGACATTCTGTTCATTGCTTTTGCGGCAGCGTCTGTTGCCCTGTTAAGTGCGTTACGAGTCTTAAGAGCTGTAACGTTTGTGTTAACTACGAGTGCCATCTTTGTTTTCTCCTTTTCTTTTAACTAAAGTATCCGTACTTCGTTTTGGAATTGAGTTTCAATTCCGATTAGAAATTAAAGGAAAATAATATCCGCGAAGCAGCACAGAACTCACACTAAGCGCGAGCTTGAGCTTTCATGGACTTTGATTTTGGGGAAACATAAACTAGAGGATATGACAAAACCCACTAATTCAAGTTTAATCATAATCAAAAATATTCAATTAACTACGCAGATTTTATTGTCATCTAAAATCTAATATTGTTAGCATTTATATGATAACGGGTGACAGGCAAAAAGTAAATTGTACCAAAGTTGGCAAAACCTCCAACCAAAGTTGGAAAAATGAATTATTTTTTGAAATTTTTGGTAACAAAAGCGATTTCTTCTTCGCGCGAAAGCTCAATTTTTGTGTTTATTCGATATTCGAGAAGCGAATTTAAAATATCCCCGATAAATTTGCCTTGTTCAAACCCAAGGCCAATTAAATCCGCGCCTGTCAGGTTTAAGGAAATGTCTTTAAGATTTGTGTAGTAATTCAAAATTTCAGAAGAATAAATGTCGCACATATAAAATTTAGCAAGTTCAAAATCTGAATATTTTTTAAATGTTTGATAAATTTTATAATCGCTTGATAAGTCAGCTTGAAGCACCGGAAGCGTTCCCAAAAGGGCAAACTTTAGAAGCTCTGCTTGCGAAACTGAAAACATTTCAGAAGCGCGTTTAATTTTTTCAAATTCAATTTGCGGCTCATCATCTCTAAAAATTTTATAATATTTGTTTGAAATAATTGATTTATAAGCAATTTCCCCATGGCGCAAAACTTTATCTAAAGTGAGCTCAACTCGAGAAAGGCTTAACCCGTCGCGCAAGTTTGGCGCTTCAGTTAAATATGAAGCGAGGGCAGTACGTGTAAAATCATCAAACTCAAAACCAAAACGAATTGAAAAATCTAACCCGCGCAAAATTCTTGTCGGGTCGTCAATAAAGCTATTTTTATGTAAAATTTTAAGAGTTTTACTCTGGATGTCATCTGCGCCGCCTAAATAATCAACAAGGGAAAAATCGGATAACGAAAGCGCAATCGCATTAACCGTAAAATCCCTTCTTTTAACATCTTCCAAAAGTGAAACGCCAATTTTTGAAACAGTAGGAAGTGAACCGGAGGATGGATAGTATTCCGACCTTGTTGAAGCAAAATCAATATCATAGCCCATCACGCGCGCTTTAACCGTGCCAAAATCTTTGTGAATTGAGAGAATTTCACAAATGCCGCAATTGGTGCAAAAATCAATAGCAGAGCCCTCAACCAAAATATCAATATCAGAAATATCGGAGCCCATAATTAAATCTCTCACAAGCCCGCCAACAAAAAACAGTTTAACGGAAGTTTTTTCGGCATACAAATTGAGTTCAGAAATTAAATTTAAAATATCTGAATTTAGTTTTGATGTAACTTCGTTTTTAAAATTATTGTTCACTTAAAAGCTTTTCAATGAAACTTGTGTCAAAATCAGCTGTTTTAAACTCATCGCTATCAAGAATTTTTTTGTGGAACGGAATTGTTGTGCTAACGCCTAAAATAACATATTCTTCAAGCGCTCTGAGCGTTCTGGTTCTTGCTTCTTCGCGAGTTTTGCCAAAGCAAATGAGTTTTCCTATCATGGAGTCATAGTATGGCGGAATGCTGTAGCCTGTATATATGTGCGAGTCAATTCTCACACCGTAGCCCCCGGGGGCAATGTAGCCTTCAATTTTGCCAGCTGACGGCATAAAGTTTTTATCAGGATTTTCAGCATTAATTCTGCATTCAATTGCACAACCGAGAGTTTTAACATCTTGCTGTTTGTAAGATAGTTTTTTGCCTTGCGCAATTTGGATTTGCTCACGAACAATATCAACTCCCGTCACCATCTCTGTAACACAATGTTCAACTTGAACCCTTGTATTCATTTCCATAAAATAGAAATATTTGCCGGATGGATTTTCAGGAGTTTTAAGCCCGTGTTCGTCAAGCAAAAATTCAATCGTGCCGGCGCTTTCGTAGTTTGAAGCGCGAGCCGCAAGCACGGCTGCTTCGCCCATTTTTTTTCTTATTTCATCATTAATTACAGGGCAAGGTGCTTCTTCAAGAAGCTTTTGATGGCGCCTTTGAATTGAGCAATCGCGCTCCCCAAGGTGAATTACATTACCTTTTGAGTCGGCCAAAATCTGAACTTCAACATGACGCGGGTTTTGAATATACTTTTCACAATAAACATCGCCATTTCCAAAGGCAGCAAGCGCTTCTTTAGAGCAAAGTTCAAATGCCTCTTGCACGGCACCATCTTCCCAAACAACGCGCATTCCTCTTCCGCCACCACCAGCAGTTGCTTTAATGATGACAGGGTAGCCAACTTGCTTTGCAAAATCCATAATTTCACGTGGGTCAGAAACAATGGGAGTTCCAGGGATGATTGGAACGCCTGCATTTTGCATTGTTTCACGAGCTGTTGCTTTGTCGCCCAAAAGTTTCATAGACTCTGCAGAAGGGCCGATAAATTTAATGTTATGTTGAGCGCAAATATCAGCAAAATCAGCACGTTCAGATAAAAAACCGTACCCCGGGTGAATAGCATCAGCGCCGGATGTGAGCGCAACAGAAATTATCGCAGGTATATACAAATAGCTTTTGCTTGCTTCAGCAGGCCCAATGCAATAAGCTTCATCTGCCAAAGTTACATGCAAGCTGTCTGCATCCGCTTGAGAATATACAGCAACAGTTGCTATCCCAAGCCCTCTGCAAGCTCTGATAATTCTGAGGGCAATTTCGCCTCTGTTTGCAATCAAAACCTTTTTAAACATAATTTATTACTCTACGTACATCAAAACTTGACCGTATTCTACGCTTTGACCTTCTTCAACACAAATTTCAGTAATTGTGCCGGAAACTTCTGATTCAATTTCGTTCATAAGTTTCATAGCTTCAATTATACATACAACTTGACCTGTTGAAACCTTGTCGCCAACTCTAACAAACGGTTGAGAAGTGGGCGATGGCGCAGGATAGAAGCAGCCAACCATAGGAGAAGTAATAGGCATTCTGTTCTTCTTAGGCACTTCAACCGCAACAGGCTTTTCTTCAACAGCAGGAGCCGGAGCAGCTTGAGGTGCTTCAACTTTCTGAGAAGGGACAGCAACAGGTGTGCTCGAAGCCTTTTTAACTACGATTGCTTTGTCGCCGTCTTCAAGCGTAATTTCTTCAAGCTCATGTTTATTGATAACTTTTGCAAGTTTCTCAATATATTCAATACTAAATTCCATAAATACCTACACCCTGTCAAGATATTCGTTAGTTCTTGTATCCACTCTTATCACGTCACCATTTACAACAAAGAATGGAACTTGCACAACAGCACCACCATCAAGTGTCGCAGGTTTTGTGCCAGCGTTAGATGTGTTGCCTTTTTCGTTTGGAGCAGTGTCAACAACTTCAAGCTCAACATGGTTTGGAAGGTCAACGCCAATAATGTTGCCATCATGCATTAAGATTTGAACATTCATATTTTCTTTTAAATATTTAACGCCATCACCAATTGCAGCAGCAGGCACATTGATTTGTTCGTATGTTTCAGTGTTCATCATAACGAAATCGTTGCCTTCTTTATATAAATATTGCATTTCAGATCTATCAAGCAAAGCACGTTCAACTTTTTCACCTGCTCTGAAAGTTCTTTCAACAACTTGTCCTGTTTCAACATTTTTTAATTTAGTTTTTACAAAAGCAGAGCCTTTGCCCGGTTTAACGTGTAAAAATTCAATAACAGACCAAAGTTTGTTATCAATTTTTAGAGTAAGACCTGTTTTAAAATCGTTAGTTGATATCATGTTTTGACCTCATTTTACTAATATTATTGTTAGATTTTATCATGAAAATTCAATTTTACATAATAATTTACATCATTCTTCATTTTTTGATACAATTCCTCGGGCGGATTTTGCATTTTAACAAGAATTTTTGCAACTTTTTCACGTATTGTATAATCAACACAATCGGCATTTTCAGCCAATATTTTACATAATTTGTCTTCATCGAACGGCTGATTAAAATTTTCAGCAAGTGCTTCAAGGCACCAATAAAGCTTAAAATATGTTTTATTTAACAAATGATTTTTTTGGGTGCGCCATTTTTTTGGTTTCGAATTAGCCTCAATCTCTTGCATAATAAAGAAAATGCGCTCAATCAAAATGTCATTTAAAGGAAGCTCGCCCATCGAGATAAACTTAACAATATTCCTTGAAACATTGGGGTTAACATCGCAAAGCGCGTCAATAATTAAAGGAAAATACTTGTGTGCAAAATTAAAACAAGCAATTTCGCACATTTTAGCTGAAACAAGCTCTCTAATTCTTCCATCATGCCCTGTTAAGTTTGAAACAAGAACATCAAAATCCGCTTGATTTTTAATTTCATTAAGTTCTAAAAGTGCGTAGGGCTTTATTTCTTCATCGTTTGAAGCAAGGCAAGAGATAATGTCGCTATATGTAAAATTATCTGTTAAAAAAATGTTGTCCAAAATCATAAGAAAAATAATAGCACGAAAATACTAGAAAAAACTTGAAAAAATGGATAGATCGTATGATAGGGAAAAATTTTATGAGTGTATAATACAAATAAAAGGAGAAAATAATGGCAACAATCATAAATTTCTTTAAAAATTTATTTTGCTTGGAGCCGGATAACAGCTACATCGGGCTTTCAAGTTTTTCAAACATTGACTGCAAACACCAAAAAAGAGCTCAAAAATTGGTTAAAAAATCCGAAATGAGCTTAACGGGATTACTCAGAAAAAACTAAAACTCCGCTTGTAGGGCAAACTAGAGCTTGTTAAAATATTCAATCGTTCTATCTAGCCCGTCAGACAATTGAACTTTAGGTTCCCAATTAAGCACTTTTTTTGCAAGCGTAATATCAGGGCGCCTTTGCGTTGGGTCATCAGATGGAAGCGGTTTGTAAATAACTTTTAGTTCCGGATTAATTTTTTTTACAACAAGGCTTGCAAGCTCTGAAATGGTAAACTCTGAAGGGTTACCCAAATTTATCGGCCCCAAAAATTTGTCGTCAGTTGCCATAGTTAAAATTAATGCTTCAATTAAATCATCAACATAACAAAAAGAGCGAGTTTGACTTCCGTCGCCATAGATTGTTAAGCTTTCCCCTTTAAGCGCTTGGCATATAAAATTGGAAACAACTCTGCCATCATTCTCATCCATAAAAGGCCCATAAGTGTTAAAAATTCTAACTACCTTAATTTTTGTGCCATAAATTCTGTTATAGTCAAAAAACAAGCTTTCTGCCACGCGTTTTCCTTCATCATAGCAAGAGCGAACGCCAATCGGGTTAACATTTCCGCGGTAATCTTCCGTTTGCGGATGAACGAGCGGTTCGCCATATACTTCGCTTGTTGAAGAAAGAAGTATTTTTGCATTATTTTTTCTTGCAAGTTCTAAGCAATTAATTGCGCCCAAAACACAGGTTTTCGTGGTGCGAATTGCGTGCTTTCCTTGATATGCAACAGGCGAAGCGGGGCATGCAAGGTTGTATATTTCATCAATTTTTTCACCAAGCAAAATCGGGTTAACGATATCATGTTCAATAAACTTAAAGCGCGGATTATCAAGCAATTCCGCAATATTGCCACAAGAGCCCGTATAATTATTATCAAGACAAATTACTTTAACCGCTTCATCTGCAATTAATTTTTTGCAAAGATTTGAGCCAATAAACCCTGTGCCGCCTGTAATTAATATCGTTTTTGCCACAAATGTAACCAATTAACTATTGATAAAATTTTAACATAATGGAGTGAAATTTTAAAATGTTAATAGTTTTCTAACATTAATTTAACAATTATTTTCTAATATTAAATGTGGGATTATAATATGAATGTGGAAAATAACATATCTAATGCAAAAATTTTAATAGCAGAAGACGAACCTCAAATAAACAGGCTCATAGAACTTGTTTTAGAGTCTGGCGGGTATTATAAAATTCAAAAAGCATTTAACGGGAAAGAAGCACTTGAGCTTATAAAAGCAGATAAGCCGGATTTAGTATTAATGGATATTATGATGCCGGAGATGGACGGTTTTGAGCTGTGCAAAAAAATTAAAAGCACTCCTGCGCTCAACAGCATTCAAATTATTATGCTCACCGCTTGCAAAATGGAAGAAGATGTCATAAAAAGCTTTGAAAGCGGTGCGATTGATTATATTTCAAAACCGTTTAGCAACAAAATTCTGCTTGCAAGAATTAAAGCTCGGCTTCTAAATTCAAATATCAACACTCAAAAAACTTATAAAAATATAACTCTTGACGATATGAAAAAAGAAGTTATATTGGATGGCAAAACCATAAAACTAACAAAATTTGAATATATGATTCTTGAAACATTTATGGCAAATGTTGGCATTGTTTTCTCGAGAACTCAATTACTTTCTTGCCTTCGAGGGGATGACGGGTTTAATGTTTCAGAGCGCGCTATGGATGTGCAAATTGTTAACCTTAGGAAAAAACTTGGGGAATTTGGCGCAAACATTGAAACCGTGCGTGGCTTGGGGTATAAATTAAAAGAGAATTAAAACCTAATTTATTTGTAGGGTGAAAATATGAAAAGACGCGATTTGTATTGGTTAAATGAAATTTTGGTTTTCCTTTTTATTACGCTTATTCTTGGAATAATCGCCATTTTTGGCGTGTTGCAATTTAATGCAAAATATATGGAAGAAGAGCAAGAAGAATTACAAATCACCAAAAAGCAAATAGAGTGGGTCATAGTGCCGCTTTTGGAAAGCAAAAATTTCTCTAAACTTCAAAAATATTGCGACGATTTTAAAGATAAAGACACAGAATTGCGCATTTTTGACGAGAATAAAAAAATTCTGGCCCTCTCGAACTCAAAAAATCAAACTCCACTTATAGAGAAAGATAGCAACATATTGCACAGCGAATATAGCTGGTTTAAAATTTTTGAATACGCAATTAAAAATAAAAAAATCGGACTTAGAGAAGAATATTCAATAAACGGGCGAAAATATTATGCAGAAATTACCATTTCACAAGCAGAAGTTTTAAAAACAATTATCAATGCTCAAAAAAATATTCTTATTTTCTTTGGAATATACACTATTCTTTTCATTGCAGGAATATTTCAAACATTTTATACGCTTCGCAACTCATTTAACAAACTTGAAGATAGCGTAATTGAGATTGTGAACGGGAATTTAGAAACAGAAATTCAAATTCCAAGAATTGACCTTCTGCAAGAATTGACGATTTCAATAAAAAAGATGGTGCAAAGTTTGAAGCTGCAAATTTTAAGACTATCTCAGCTAGAGCACTACAAAAGCGAGTTTTTGCAAAATATAACCCATGAAATTAAAACTCCTGTCACTGCAATAAATTCGGCAATAGAGCTCATTGAAAACAACGGAACAATAAATGAAGTTGACAAGGAATGTTTTAATATTATTCAATTTCAAATAAAATCCATCACAAAACTTGTGAACGATATATTAGCGCTCTCTGAAATTGAAGTTGCAAAAACAAATAAACACAAAAATTTCACCGATGTTAATTTAAACGAAATTGCAAAAGACGTAATGTATGATTTCAGTTACTCAAGCATAAAAATAAACCTTATTGCGAGCGCCGAAATTAATATTAAGGGGGATAAAGAACTTTTAAAGATGGCAATTTCAAACCTCGTTTCAAATGCTGTTAAATATTCGCAATCAGATAAAATTGAAATAATTTTAAACAAGCAAAATGAAAAAGTTGAAATAATTGTGCAAGACTATGGAACAGGCATTCCACATGAGCACATAAATCATTTATTCGAAAGGTTCTACAGGATTGATAAAGCGCGCAGCCGTAGTTTAGGTGGCTCCGGCCTCGGGCTTGCAATTGTAAAAAACATAATTTCACTACACAACGGAATTATAGATGTCAAAAGCGAAGTCGGCAAAGGAACAAGTTTTATATGCAAATTGTAATTTTATTTAAAAATCTCTCTTAAAGCCTGATCTTGCGTTATCAAAAATTCTTTTGTGTGAGAATTTTGAATGTCATTATTATAAGCACAAGGGTGAATTAAAACTTCGCAAACTCCTGCACCTGCGCCCGCTTTAACTTTTTCTGCGCCGCAGGAAACCGTTTTTGATGTCATCATACCTGTATAGCCGACGCCTAATATCTTATCATTAGTTTTAAGAGAATATTTTTTAACCGTTTTCACGTTAATTGCGGTAAAAAAGCTCAAAAGAGCGATTTTAATTAGGTTAACAAGAAAATTAAGGCTAAAACAATCAGGAAAAACAAAATACGGGGTTTCGCATTGGGTTCTAATTTGCTCAATATTATATTCGCGCGCAAGCTTTGCTGCAATTTCAAAAATTTGAGGTATAGCATGAGTGTGAACATGCGAATCTACCCGCAGAATTTTAACTCCACTTTCAATAGCTCGTGCTATTTGCGCCCTAAATTCATTTTCGACTTGTGTTTGAAACTCTTTATCAAATTGCATTAAAATAAAATATAAATATCCGCGGTTAAAAACACCTTTTTCATCGGTGAGCAAAGGGCATTTAGTAAGCGCCCTGCCTTCAATAATATTTAAATGAATTGCAATTTCAAGTTCATTGCAAGCAGGAATTACATCGCGCACAGCGCTAAAATACGCGTCGCCATTTACAACAAGGCTTGCGCTTTTTAAAATTCCTGTTTTATAGCCTTCAAGAACAGCCATATTATGATTTTCGCTTAGCCCAAAATCATCTGCGTTTAATATAAATTTTGTCATTAGTCCTCATAAATTAACAGTGTTATTTATTTGATATATTGGCCTTGCCTTCACTTCGATTAAAATTTTACTTAAATATTCGCCAATTATACCAAGCGACATCACAATTATTCCACCAACAAAAGCAATTGTCATAATAATTGATGTCCACCCAGGAACAGAATAATGCTTTTCATAACTTATAAAAGCATAAAGTATAATAAGAAAGCTCACAAAAGACATCGAAATTCCAAGAACAGTAATCATTCTAAGAGGAAAAATTGAAAAACTTGTAATTGCAGTCCATGCAAGCTCAAGCAACTTGAAGAAAGAATATTTTGTTTTCCCACTAAGGCGCTCTAGTCCATCGTAAAATATATCGCACGATTTTAGCCCTAAATCTTGCACGCAACCCCTTAAAAAGATTGTTCTTTCTTTATATTCTTTCAATTTTTCAACTGCAAGCCTGCTCATAAGGCGGAATTCTGAATGGTTTTGCCTTATGTTTACGCCGATTGTTTTCATAAATTTATAGAATAAAAATGCTGTGCCTTTTTTGAAAATAGAATCCGTTTTTCTTTTTTTGCGGCAACCGTAGACAATTTCGTATCCTTCTAAATATTTTTTCACCATATTAATTATAAGCATTGGATTATCTTGCAAATCTGCGTCAATTGTCACATACATATCAGCTTCAACAGTGTTGAGCCCAGCAAGAATTGCATGTTGCTGCCCGTAGTTTCTTGTGAGGTTTATTAAGGCAATTTGATTGGTGTTTTCGCAAAAATTCTCAATAATTTCTTGGGTTTTATCAGAACAACCGTCATTTACAAAACACACTTTGCTGTTTTGCGAAACAAGCCCGTCATCAACCATGCTGTTTAAAACAAGCAAAAGCTGTTCTGTTGTATACTTAATTCCTTCTTCTTCGTTATAACAAGGCACTATTATTGCAAGTTCATTATTTCTCATAATTATTCCCCAATTATCGAATATTTAACACCGCGCACTATAATTTTTACAGGCAAATCTTTAATTTTTTTATTGCGCGCAATAACTATATGATTTTTCTTTTTTAATTCACCCTTTAGCCAATTTAAATCTTTCTCTCTTTGATAATCAATTTTCGTTTGATTTCCGTAATATAAAAGTGAATATTTATAATCTGTTAAATATGTTGAAATTGTGCATTTTTTTTCTTTTGCAATTTCAGCAAATTCCATTAAATCATTTTGCCCAAAACTATAGTCAAATTTATAAGCATAAGGGGTGACAAAAGCAGACAACATTGCCATCTGCAAAACAAGCGTAACAAAGAGTTTCCATCTGTTGTTTTTTGCAATGAATATCCAATTCAAAATCACAAAAGGCAGCAAAATAATGAATGCCGATATTTGAATGCCCATAAAATCTTTATACATATCAGCCGGCATAAAAAATTTAACAGGAAGCACCGCAATCGCCGCGAGGGTGAAAATTGAATTTATGATAATTAAAGAAATGCGCACTTTTTTATCATCGTTTTGTATATAAGAAGCCCAGATGGCACCAATTAAAACCGCAAAGAACGGATAAATCGGCAAAATGTAAGTTATTAATTTTGCACCGGACGAGCTGAAAAATAGAAGAATTACTGCAACTGCAATAAAATTCAATGTTAATAGCTTTGAAAAATCGTCTTTAAAATCAAATTTTATTTTTTTCAAGCTTGGAATTTGAGAAAGCAAAATAAACACATGCGGGCAAAGCCCCCAAAGCAAAGTCAGAATATAAAAATACCAAGGTTCGGTTCTATGTATTACGTCAGAGCCTAAAAACCTTAATATATGGTGTTTCCAGATATATTCTTCATAAAATAAATTAGGATACATTTTAAGCATTAAGATATGCCAAGGCAAAATTATTATTAAAAATAATAAAATTCCCCAAGAGTTTTTGAGGGTTTCTTTGTATGTTTTAAAAACAACAATTGAAACTGCAATAACAAGCGCGGGAATTGCAACGCCGGGAATGCCTTTTGCTAAAACTGCAAGTCCGGAGAAAATGTATGTCAAAATCCAAAAATATTTTTTGTTTTTATCTTGCACAAAAAATGTGTAAAAATAGCATAAAACTGAAGCCGTAACAAAGCTTGTAAGCACGCTATCCAATATTGCAACTTTTGTTAAAAACATATATTCTAAACTCGTAAATAAAGTTGCGGTTGCAATTAATGCAAATTTTTCACCCTTAACCTTTTTACACAAACCAAACAAAAGCGAGGCAGGCAAAAGCGACAGCAAAACAATTGGAAGCCTTGCCGTAAATTCGGACACAAAACCAATTAAACCAAAAGAGGCGCACTCAAGCCAGAAAAAAAGAGGCGGCTTTTCGAAGAAATATTCGCCGTTTAAATAAAGGGTTAAATAGTCTTTTGAGTGAAACATTTTACTTGCCATATCAACATAGCGAGTTTCATCAACTTCTAAAAGCGGATATGAGCCAAGCCCCCATAAAAAACACAAAATAAAAGTGAGCCCTAAAAAGCAATATAATAGAATTCTTTCATTTTTTTTCATAAAATTATCTTCCGCCTATTGTCTGATAATTTTATGGTACAGGGTTTTTATTAATTTTTTGTTAGAATTTTGCGCAAAATTATTATGTCGCACTTAAGTATTTGTTGCGAAAATGTCAGTAAAATTAAACTTGTTAGTGTCAAAAACCCCTTTATCCGTGATTTTTAACTCCGGAATTACAGGGAGCGACATAAATGCCATTGTCATAAACGGGTCTTCCAAAGTGCAGCCGATATCATGTGAGGCATGATTTAATTCAGCGCATTTATCAAGCACAAAATCAAAACTCTTATCTGACATTAAACCTGCAATTGGAAGCGGAAGCTTGGAGATAACTTTCCCATCATTTACAACAACTTTACCGCCTTGAGATTTAACAAGCTCAACTGCCGCAACATACATATCATAATCATTTGTGCCGACGATAATCATATTATGTGAGTCATGTGCAACGGTTGACGCTATTGCGCCCGATTTCAAATTAAACCCTTTTACAAATCCTTTGCCAATGTTTCCCGTTGCTCTGTGGCGCTCAATAACACATATTTTTAAAGTGTCCGTTTCGATGTTGCTAACCGCATTTCCGTCTTCAATTTTAATTTTTGAAACAACAGATTTTGTGACAAGCTGGTGCGGAATAACTTCAATCGCTTTAACCATATCGGATTTAGCTTCAATTTTAAAATCGTCTTCTTCAATCCACTTTACGTTAACCGAGCCACGCATAGAAGGCGTTTCAAACTTTTCCATTTCAGATAGAAGTTTGCCGCCCTCAACAATAATTTTACCGTTTTTAAGGACAAAATCCGGTTTAAATGATTTTAAATCCGGCAAAATTAATAAATCTGCCTTATACCCTGGGGCAACAGCACCGAGGTTTTTGAGCCCAAAATATTCTGCTGTATTCAAGCTTGCGCACTGAATTGCTTTGATTGGATCAACACCGGCAACAACAGCACGACGAACCATTCCGTTTATGTGCTCTTTTAAATCTGAAGGGTGTCTGTCATCTGTCACAAACAAACATTTTCTAGTATTGCATTCTTTAAGAACAGGGATAAGTGCATTTAAATCCTTTGCGGCCGTTCCTTCTCGTATCATAAGATACATTCCCAAGCGAAGCTTTTCAATAGCTTCTTTTGGAGTGGTGCATTCATGGTCGGATTTAACACCGCTTGCAATATACGCACACAAATCTTTATTAGATAAAAACGGCGCGTGCCCGTCAATTCGCTTATCTTTTTGTTTTGCAAGCTCAAGTTTTGCCACAACATTTTTGTCAAGATTTAAAACCCCAGGAAAATTCATCATCTCTGCAATGCCAAGCACCCAAGGCTTATCAATAAGAAGTGATAAGTCGTAACTATTCAAATCAAACCCTGAAGTTTCAAAAGGAGTGGCAGGAACACAAGATGGGAGCATAGTATACACATCCATCGGCAAATTTTTCACAGCCTCATGCATAAAACTTATTCCGTGGAGCCCAAAGACATTGGATATTTCATGCGGGTCAATAATTGCCGTTGTCGTGCCTGCAGGAAGCACTGTTTTTGCAAACTCTTTAGGCAAAACCATAGCGCTTTCTAAATGCACGTGCCCGTCAATAAAAGAAGGTGTCACATAAGCGCCCGCCACATCAATTTCTTTTACACCAAAATAATTATCGCCAATCCCAACTATAATACCATCTTGGATTGCGACATCGCCTTTATGCAATTCTTCAGATAAAACGTTTACGATTGTTGCATTTTTTATAACCAATTCAGCTTTTTCAAGCCCTCTTGCGACATTTATAACTTTTTGTTGGGACATAATAAACCTCTTTTTGTGTTGCGGAGTTTACACTTGCGCATTTCGCACAAGCAATTTATTTACTTATTTTACAAGAATTTCAACTGAAAGCAAATAAAAAATGGGGTTTTATGTATAATGTTTATATGGTATTTGAAAAAATAATTGAAAAACTTAAATCATACCCTGAAGTTGTTGCAATAGCAATTGGCGGCTCTAGTGCAAACAAAACATCTGACAACTTATCAGACATTGATGTCTATGTTTTCACAAAGTGCGAAATTCCGCTTCGCAAGCGAGAATTTATAAAAGAATTTTCTTCCAAATTTGAAATAGGCGGGGAATATTTTGGCTCAGGCGATGAGTTTTTTGCGGATAAAATAAACAAACAGCTCGATGTTGTGTATTGGGATAAAAAATGGTTTGAAGATATCGTTAAAAATGTTTGGGTAAAACATTATTCGTCAAATGGCTATACGACCGCTTTTTTATTCACTCTTCAAAATTTTGAAATAATATATGACACTAAAAATTGGCTCACGGATTTACAAAGCTCTATCAAAACTCCTTATCCAAAAGAATTGAAAGAAAACATCATAAAAAGAAATATGATGTTAATAAAGGAAAAACCGTTTGCTTCATATTATGAGCAAATCGAAAAAGCAGTTAAAAGAGATGATATCGTGAGCATAAATCACAGAATTTCTGCGTTTTTAGCAAGTTATTTTGATGTGATTTTTACGGTTAATGAACTATTACACTCTGGCGAAAAAAGGCTCATTCAATACGCAAAAAATAATTGCAAAATTTTGCCCGACGACTTTGAAGAAAACATTAATAAATTGCTGACCGCACCACATAGTGAAATTCTTACCACTTTGGATAAGATTTATGCAAATTTAAAGAAGATTTTAACGTCTTAAAGAATACAAAATGAAAATAAAATTATCCGATAATTTTAACTATACAAAATTAATAGCATACACAATTCCAACAATTGCAATGCTGATTTTTACGTCGATATACAGCATTGTTGACGGGTTTTTTGTTTCAAATTTTGTAGGAAAGACAGAATTTGCTGCCGTGAATTTGGTTTTCCCTTGCCTTATGATTTTAGGTTCTTTCGGTTTTATGTTTGGAACAGGCGGAAGTGCAATCGTGGCAAAAACCTTAGGCGAAGGTGACAAGGAAAAAGCTAACAAATATTTTTCTATGATTGTTTATGTGGCAGCTTTAGTTGCAATATTTTTTAGTATTATCGGGTGGTTTTTAATCGAACCTTTTGTCGCAAAATTTGGCGCAGAAGGCGGTTTGTATGCAAATAGTGTGCTTTATGGAAAAATTTTGATTTTATCCTTAACACCTTTTGTTCTTCAAAATATGTTTCAAATATTATTTATTGCAGCAGGAAAACCTGAACTAGGTTTAAAAATCACTTTGTTTGCAGGGGTCGCCAACATAATTTTAGACTATATCTTTATTGTTCCTGTGGGCTTAGGGCTAAAGGGCGCAGCGCTTGCAACAGTTATCAGCCAAGTTCTCGGCGGAATTATTCCATTAATCTACTTTGCGCGCAAAAATTCAAGCTCGCTCAAACTCACAAAAACAGGGGTTGATTTAAAAATCATTTCAAAAGTTTCCGTGAACGGGCTCTCTGAAATGCTAACGGGCGTTTCAATGTCGCTAATAAATGTTTTATATGTATGGCAATTGTTAAAAATCGCAGGGGAAAACGGAATAGCGGCCTATGGCGTTATTATGTATCTTGAATTTATTTTCTCCGGAATTTACCTAGGGTTTGCAACAGGGAGCGCGCCTATCGTGTCATATAATTACGGAGCAAAAAACAGTGTTCAATTGAAAAATTTATTCGCCAAAAGCCTTGTGATTATTGGAACCCTAGGAGTGGTTTTAACAAGCGGTGCAGAATTTTTCGCAAACTTTTTATCAGGAATTTTTGTGGGGTATGATAGCGAATTGCACGCAATGACAGCGCACGGTTTCAAGCTTTACGCGCTCGCATTTGTAATTATGGGATTTAACATATACTCATCTGCCCTCTACACAGCGCTTAACAATGGAATAATATCTGCCATAATATCTTTTTCAAGAACTTTCGTATTTCAAATTGCAAATGTTTTAATACTCCCCATTTTCTTTGGGATAGATGGAATATGGATTGCCCTTTTTGCGTCAGAAATTATGGCACTTGTGCTATCTATCGGATTTTTAGTTAAAACAAGAAAAAGATATAAATACACATAGAGGGCTTAGTGCAAAATTTGAATTTAGGGCGAAAAAATGCTATGCTTAACACAAGAAAGCAGAGGATAGATGTTATTAAGAAAAGCTAAAAAATATGAGGCCAAACCGTGTTACGATTGCATTGAGGACGCAAGAGCGTACCATAGCTCTATGGGTTTTGTACAGTGGCATCCTGAATATCCAACGCTTTCCACAATTGAAGAAGATATCAAAGCAGGAATGGGTTATGTGTTTTCAGAAGAAAACGAAATTTATGGTTATTGCTGCATAATTATTGGCGATGAGCCTGCATATAAAAATATTGACGGCAAATGGAAAACAGATAGGCCCTATGCGGTTGTACACAGAATGGCTTTTTCAAAAAACGCCAGAGGAAAAGGTTTGTCAAAATTAGCTTTTGAGTTAATAAAAAATTTCTGCAAAGAAAATAAAATTGGCGCAATCCGTGTCGATACACAAGGTGAAAACAAAGTAATGCAACACATACTTTTGCGCGAAGGTTTTGGATATTGCGGTTTGGTTGCGTTTGATGGCGGACCAAAACTTGCTTATGAGTGGGATGAATAATTTAAAAGTTTCATCAAAGCGCAAATTTTATATTTTACATGTTTTAAATAAACATTATGAGAATTACACCTATACAAAAAACAAAGATTGCACATTATCCAAGCTATCAAAAAAGAGGCAGTCACTTTGCTAAAGCGCCAATGCGCGATACTTTAAATATTTCATTCAAACAATCAGCTAAATCATATTTGGATAGCTTGAAATATATTCCAACAGAAATTTGGGTTGCCGACAAAAGAATTAAAAATCCAGAGATTGTTGGCAAGTCAAAAGCGATGGAAGGATTTTCACAAAGCGAAAAAAATAATTTTGTGAAAGAATATGGTAAGATGACAGGGTTCCCGAATTTAAAAGAAGTTACCAATAAAATTGATAACGAAATTTTGAAATCGGTTAAAGAACTCGGCAGAGAAGAAAATATGAAACCTTTGCTTGTGGCATACGATTCAAATTGTTCAGTCGCAAGAGAGAAGGCGCTCCCAGGAAGCGATTGCGACGGTCTTATCGTTATCACTGACACACCTGAATCTGAAAAAATGAATCGCGCTGTTTTGGGGATGAAAATGAATCAAAGAGTTGTGGACACCACAGGGAAGCATTTTCCTGAAATGTTTACAATCGAACAAATGGTTTCAGCAATAGAAAAAGCGGAAGAAGCCTACAAAGAGAATAATTTAGACAAAAACAAAGAAAAATATCAAAAAAATATATCATACGACGGCGCAAGCTTTATAAAAGCAGGGCGATTTAATATAGATATTGCAAATTGCATTGAAGATACATACGAAAGAGATATGATTTGCCACGCGGCACTTTTTGTCGAAAACCTGCGCGCAGGAAAAGTTCTGCTAAATGATATCGACGAAAAAACATTGGACTACATAAAAGGAACATCGTTTTACAAATATAGCAACATAACGCGCCAAGAGGGCTTGAGTAAAAAAATAAAACCAAAACTCGAAAACAGAGTGATGTTTGTTGAAAAATTTTCCAAAATGAACGACGAAGAAAAATTCCAAGCTTGCAAAAAACTTATGAATGCTTCAATTGGAAATGAAGATAAAATCGGAACAGAAGGTTGTTTTGAAAACTTCAACATGGGCGATATTCTTGAAATGTATGGGAAAATTTGCTCTTGGATGGCTTCGTTTGAATAGCGGGTTAAAAATGCTAAAAGTGCAGAACAAAATAAATGAACCAAATTTTTAAGGAAACAAATGTTGATTTCGCCAATCTGTCTAACAAAAAACATTGATTACGCGCGTTGTAGCAGTCCTAGTGCATCAAAAATAAATTTTAGAGGGCAAATACAAAAAGATTGTTTCGAGTGCACAAACAAAGTGCACAATAATACCAATAAAGCCAAAAATTTAAGCGAAATTTTTGAAGAAATATTCAGCACGGAACACGATTTACAACTATATAGATGTATTGGCGAGGGCGAACTTGAAGCATTAATGGAGAATGAAACAATCGATTGCGCATACTCAACGTCCGACCCTCGAGGATGGGGTGCATGCGATTGGCATTCAGGTTTTACTAATATTGACAACAAAAAGAATTATTTTGTAACATTTAAAAAATTTAAAGATGGAAACAGAAT
The DNA here is from genome assembly GCA_964570895.1 of uncultured Gammaproteobacteria bacterium. GTDB lineage: Bacteria > Cyanobacteriota > Vampirovibrionia > Gastranaerophilales > Gastranaerophilaceae > RGIG1918. Next base: position 31,609 of record CAZMZD010000001.1, on the reverse strand, counting down.
AACCGATAGACGAGATAACGAAAAAGATACAAGATACTTGGTCAAGAGTTATAATTTAAGCGATGTTGAAAACATAAGAGAAGGTTACAATACGCATGGAAGGCTCGTTTATTCTCAAAATTTTGAAGAAGCGCAAAAACTAGATAAATTATGCAAACGACAAGAAATTAAAGAACTTATCAATGATTTAAAAAATATTCAAACTGAAAATTATGCGACAGCAGCAGAGCAAAGAAACAGCTATACACAAGGGCAAAAAGCAGAAAGAATTAATGAAATTTATAATATTTTAGGTAGTTATGCAGAAGAATTTCCTGAAATTGTCGATGAATTAAAGCCATTGTCAGAAGGCAACAATCAAACAAAAAAGCTTCTTTTAAAAGTAATTGAATGCGCACATAGACAAAAAGATTTGCCGTTCGTGAGAAAAACACTAAGAGAGTTTGCAAATGATGATTTTCCAATTGATTCAACATACCTGATTTGGGAATATGGCATAAAAGATGACGTACCCCTTCTTTTAGATATTGCAAAATCAGACGTAAACAAAGTTTTGGTAGGGTTTACTTTAGCCAAAATAGCCGACAAGGAAGATTATCCAACAATTAAAGAAACATATTTTAGCGGAACTCCAAGAACCCAAAACAGTTTAATCAGCTATTTTAAAAATATTAAAGACAAGGAAAAATCTGCAGAAATTGCACGAGCAACCCTTGATATGTATAAAAATTCGCAAAATTCAATGATATTTGCGACAAAATTAGAATGTTGCGAAATCTTGGAAAAACATGGAACAATAAACGACATACCCTTGCTCGAAAAGTACGATGATATTGATGCTAAATATGCAATTAAAGAAATAAAAAAGAGATTTGATAACAACACAAAACTTGAACAGTAGTCATATAGTAAGCTAGCTTAAATTCACTTCAATCGCTTAATTATTTCTTTTTAGTTAAAAAATTCTCTATCCATTTTATTAAATCAGGATATATTTCTTTATGGTGCCCCATTTGCAACATTTCGTTTTTATTGGCGCTCATCGTTCCAATGTTATTTTTTTGTTTATATATCCAAGAATACATGCCGGTTCTATCAGCGCCTGCTTTGCAATGAATGTGCACTTTGCCATTATTCTCTTTTATATTTTCAACTATGTCCAAAAATTTGCCAATATTTTCTTCGCTTGGAGCATTTGTATAAGAGGGGATAATATGATATTTCATTCCATTATTTTCTACAACACTTTTCTCGTCGAAATTTTGCCCCGCAACAATCATGGTTCTAAAATTAATAACATCAGTAACGCCTTGTTCCTTTAACCACTTAAAATCGTCCTCTTTAGGCTGAGCAGAACGAGAAACAGTGTTATCAATTTTTTTGTAATTTTCAGGTTTTCCCCTGAAGGCAAATGCAACTTTCATTGCTACATTATAGATTAAATTTCGCATTTATTCAAACCGCACCGATTCTAAATTGGTAATTTTTTACAAAAAAAACAGGACAAAATTCAAGCGAACACTAAAAAAGAGCCCCCAAGGACTCTATTTTATAATTATGGCGGGGACGACGGGTATCGAACCCGCGACCTCTTGCGTGACAGGCAAGCACTCTAACCAGCTGAGCTACGCCCCCATACCATAATATTAAATTTTCAATTATTCAGCGTAAACACTAACTTGTTTTCTATCGCGCCTGTATGTTTCAAATTTAACCACACCGTCGATAGTTGCAAACAATGTGTTGTCAGAACCCATACCAACATTCACACCAGGGTGAATTTTAGTACCTTTTTGTCTAACAAGGATATTTCCAGCAAGAACTCTTTCGTTGCCATATTTTTTTACGCCTAAACGTTTACTTTCACTGTCGCGACCGTTCTTTGACGAACCGACACCCTTCTTATGTGCCATTTATACCTCTCCTTCAGCTTCAGGTGCTTTACCCGCTTTAGTGTTAATTTTTGTAATCATTACTCTTGTAAAACCTTGTCTGTGACCTTGTTTTACTCTGTAACCTTTTTTTGGACGTTGTTTGTAAACAAGAACTTTTTTTGATTTGTCGTGTTTTACAACTTTACCTTCAACAACTGCGTTTTTAACATAAGGTGCGCCAACTGTTGATTTTTTACCATTAACAAGCATAACCACTTTGTCAAAAGTAACTTTCTTTTCAGCTTCAACATCAAGAAGTTCGATATCTACATAACGACCTTCTACAAATTTGTATTGTTTTCCGCCTTCTTCGACTATTGCGTACATTTTATTTTCCTTTCGTTGGTATCGCCGGTCTTATGACACTTAAAAGCGATTGACCTGTGCATTTCTTTATATAAATTATACTAAACAAAGTTATCTGTCAAATATTATTTTGCAACAATGTTAATTAATTTATTTGGAACATAAATAACTTTAACAATTTCTTTGCCTTCGGTAAATTGAACAACCTTTTCCATTTTAAGAGCTTCAGCCTTCAGAGCTTCACCATCGGCGCCCAAAGCGGTTTCGATTTTATCCCTGATTTTACCGTTAACTTGAACAACAATTGTAACATCGTTCAATTGCGCAAGCTCTTCTTTATATTCAGGCCAAGCTTCTTGAGTAATTGATGTTTTGGCACCCAATTGTTCCCAAATTTCTTCAGCCATAAAGCATGTAACAGGAGAAATTAATTTTAACAATGTCAAAACCGCAAAGCTATATACATTGTCATTTATTTCACCATCTGTCACATAGTCATAAATTGCATTAGTTAATTCGCGATATTTTGAAACAACCGTATTGAATTGGAATTCGTTTTGAATATCGTTTGTAATGCCTTTTATTGCAATGTGCGTAAGCCTTATAAGCTTATCATGCTTACCTTGGAAAGCTTGGTCGATATTATAATCAAGCTTAATTTTATCTTCATAGTTAGAATACAGTCTGTAAACTCTGTTTAAGAACTTATAGCAGCCTTCAACGCCTGCGTCAGACCAATCAAAATCGCGAGCCGGAGGCGAGTCTGAAATAATAAACAAGCGCGCAGTGTCTGCCCCGTAATTTTCAAATATTTCATCAGGATCTACCGTATTACCCTTAGATTTTGACATTTTTGAACCATCTTTAAGCACCATGCCTTGAGTTAAGAGGTTTTCAAACGGTTCATCAAAATCAAGTAAGCCAAAATCTTTGAAAGCTTTTGTGAAAAATCTTGAATATAATAAGTGCAAAATTGCGTGCTCAATCCCGCCAACATATTGATCAACAGGCAGCCAATTGTTCACTTTATCTTTATCAAAAGCAATTTCTGAATTTTTTGGGTCAGCATATCTTAAATAATACCAACTTGAGCAAACAAAAGTGTCCATTGTGTCACATTCGCGAGTGGCATGACCGCCGCAAATTGGGCAAGTAGTATCCAAAAATGTTTTTGATGTCAAAATCGGGGATTTACCTTGAACGCCAAAATCCACATCTGTTGGAAGTTTAACAGGAAGTTGGTCTTCAGGAACAGGAACTTCGCCACATTTATCGCAATATACAACAGGAATTGGCGCGCCCCAATATCTTTGACGAGAAATTAACCAATCGCGAAGCCTAAATTGAACCTTCGTATGCCCAAAACCGTCACGTTCTGCAATTTCAATTATTTTCTTTTTAGCGTCTGTGTTTTTAATTCCGTTGCATTCGCCTGAATTAATCAAAACGCCTTCGCCTGTCCAGCATTCATCAGGATTTGCTTCAGGAGAATCAATGACGCGAATAATGTCTTGATTATATTTTTTAGCAAAAGCCCAATCGCGGTCATCATGAGCAGGAACAGCCATAACCGCGCCTGTGCCATAATCTGCAAGCGCATAGTCTGCTGTCCAAATCGGGCATTTTCTGCCGGTAAGCGGGTTAATGATGTATGTTCCAAGGAACACCCCTGTTTTTATGCGCTCTGTCGAAAGTCTTTCAATTTCAGACATTTTGCGAGCATTTTCTCTATATTCTTCAACCGCTGCTTTGTTTTCAGGAGTTGTAAGTTTTTCAATGTCGGGATATTCAGGCGCAACAACAAGATATGTAATACCATACGCAGTGTCAGGTCTTGTAGTGTAGACAGGGATTGTAATGTCTGTGCCATCAACTTTAAATTCTAAAATTGCACCTTCAGAGCGCCCAATCCAATTTGCTTGCATTGTTTTAACATTGTCGCCCCAGCCTTTGAGCAAATCGAGGTCATCAAGAAGTTTTTGAGCGTAGTCCGTAATTTTTAAATACCATTGAGAAAGATTTTTCTTTGTGACAGTCGAGTCACATCTCCAGCATTTTCCGTCAATAACTTGTTCGTTTGCAAGCACGGTTTGACATTTTTCACACCAATTTACAGGGGACATTTTTTTATACGCAAGCCCGTGTTTATACATTTGCAAGAAAATCCATTGAGTCCATCTGTAATAATCTTCTTTACATGTTGTAACTTCTCTATCCCAATCCACAGAAAGACCGAGCCTTTTCAACTGACCTTTCATATAAGCGATATTGTCATCAGTCCATTTTGCAGGGTCAGCTTTTTTTTGAATAGCAGCGTTTTCAGCAGGCAAACCAAAACTATCCCAGCCCATTGGGTGCAAAACATTAAAACCGGACATTCTTTTAAAACGAGCTATGACGTCCGTAATTGTGTAGTTTCTGACATGCCCCATGTGGAGTTTTCCTGAAGGATATGGAAACATTGATAAAGCATAATACTTAGGTTTATCTGAATTATCCAAAGTTTTGTATGTTTTATTTTTATCCCATAATTCCATTCTTTTTTTCTCAAAAGACTGCGGATAATATTCCTTGTTTAAAGACATTTTGCCCCCTTTAAATACTCGTTAATCAAAATTATATAACAAATATTAAAATCAAGCACTATGGAATTAGATTTGTAAGTATTTTTACCTAGGTATTTTTACCTAAATACAACAGAGGAAATAATTCGGATAATGAGCCTTGTAGAGAAGCTTAAGGAGAAAAATATGTCATTTAACATTCCTAACATTTTTCTTGCAGGCACAAAAGCAATAGCAAGTGATGTAAATGAAAATTTTAATGCAATTAAAGATGAAATAAATTTGCAAAAAGATAGTTTTTTGAGTTTAAAAGATAATTTTGAAAATGTGTCAGATTATGTAAACGGTAATTTAAGAGAAGAATTAATAAGTTTAATTAAAGCATGCCATGCGCTATTTTGCGCAAATTCAGGGCACACAGATGAAAATGGCGAAGCTGATTTGCTTGCAATTGATACCGTAAATGAAAACAGAGTTGTGTTTAAAGTGTCCGATGGAACAGATGGGGCATTAGAGCCTGTAACTTTTTCAACTGCAACAGGCGAAAGAGCAACAAGAACACAGCTTGCAGCCATTGATATGTCAAGCGCGGAAGACGGGAATTATATAATTTGCGCAAAAACAGTAGGCTCGCCATACGCAACAAAAGGGAAGCTTTACAGATGCAAAAAAGAGCCTTCAATGTCTTCAGGCGACATCTGGTTTGACACTTCCGCAATTCCATTTAAAGCATGGCACCATAACGGGATAAATAAATATGAATTTGAAGATGTACCGATAGGAACGGCGGAAATTTCTGATGGAAATTTGATTAGCGTGACAACTTATCCATATAACCAAAACGGTTTTGATATAAACGCAGACACACAAATAAACTCAAGCGCAAAACTTGTAAAATCCATATTACATTATTCAAAACCGGATTACACATCCGCAGTCCAAAAAGAATTAAAAGTGAGCCACACGGCTAACGAAGATGGTTTTTTGTTAGTGCAAACAACATCCGGCACGGAATTGGGAATTGAAAACGTAACTTTCAAACATACAGCAAATGGCGCATTCATATACCCTGTTGCAAAAGGAAACACATACATGGCAAAAGGGCAAGCAACGCTCTATTTCTTACCGCACGTATCAGAATAAGGAGCAAAAAATGGAAAACATAAACCAAGAAAAGCTCAAAAAGCACCGAGAAAACGAAGAAAAAAGAGGCAAAATAGATAAAATTGAAACGTCAATTGGCTGGATAAAAACAAAAACCAAAATCGGTAACCTTAAAAATTGCCTGCAAGAACTAAAAACAATGATTGAACTTAGAGGAAAAATAAGGAAAAATCTTTTATATTTTTGCGACGAATTTGGTGAAACATTTGACTACGAACCAATAGATAAAGAGGAAAGCGCGGCTCTTTATGAAGAAATAGTCAAAGAACATAAGAAAATTGATAGAAAATTTTTGAGCTATAAAAAACAGATAGACAACACAAAAACAAAAGAAGATTTAGAAAAACTTACCATCGAATACTGAACCTAACTATTGTTTTAACTTGCAAGATTATTCTTTCCGGCAACGCTTGTTGCCGTTTTTTTGTATAAATTTTGTGCAAAGATTAATCTAATTTATGATGAAGCGTGCCTTCTTCAACCATTTTTTTGCCTTTGATATAAACAAAAGAAGGGTTAGTTTTATTCATAACAGCATTAAAATCTTCACCATCATCAAGCGGGAAAACGCAAAAATCAGCATCTTTTCCAACCGTCAAAGAACCTGTTATATTATCTATTCTTAAAATTTTTGCAGGCACAAGCGTTAAATATTTAATGGCTTCTAACGTATCTAATTCGCCATTATTAACAGCCTGAACCTCACTTAAAAGATTAAGACTTTTGTTAAACGCAAGCGAATTTGTGCCAAAACCAAAATTATTTTTGAAATATTTTAAAACAGTTTCAAGTGGCAAAGTTTTACCGTGCACAAGTTTATTGGACCTTGGGCAATACGCAAGCGAAACACCATTTTCAGAAAGCAATTTTAAATCATCGTCAGATAAAAATTCGCAATGCGAAGCAATGAGCATTTTGTTTATAACTCCAAGCCCAAGAAGGTAATTAACAGGCGAAATGCCTTTCATGTATGGTTCGAATTTTGAAAGTCCTGTGAATGCGTTAAGGACATCGATATCGGAAAAACCATGGCGCAGCCAATCCATCTCTTCTTGGCTTTCACCAATTCTAAGTGTCATTAAAAGGTTGTTTTTCTTGCAATATTTAGCAAGGATTTTGAATAATCTTTTATGAACAGAGCAGATTGAATGCGGCGCAAGCCCAATAAATGTATTTTCAGACTTATTTTTTAAGAATTTATCAATTTTTTTCTGAATGGTCCTAAACTCTTCTTTGCTCGTTTCTCTGGAATCTGAAAACAGTTCAAAGAACAAATAAGTTTTGATTGGAAATTTGTTCAAAATTTCAAAATATTTTGTTTCTTTTGAAAGCTGAACAAGGGTTGTGGTTCCTGCAAGAACAGATTGAACAATGCCGTCTGTAAAGCTTTTTTGCTTATCATCACGGCTCATAATAAAATATTCGCTGAGCAAATCACCAATTTTATAAACAAAAGAATTTTTCTTCACGTCGCCTAAAAAATATTTCATTTTAAGCTTTGAAAAACATTTTTTAAGAGTTGCCTTAATTCCTTTTGAAGCAATTTTTCTGATGTCTGTATATTGAAGATGATTATGCAGATTTATAAACCCGGGGGTGATGACTGCTTGCCCATAATCCCTAAAATGTTTGCAAGAAGTTTTGTCAAATTCAGATTCTTTATAAATTCCTTGAATTTTACCTTCTTCAACCACCATAACTGAATCTTCAAAGAGATTTCCGTCGCCCGTAACTATCCATTTAGATTTATAACATTTAGTCATCTGTTTGCCCTCATGTGTATCAATATTATTGTATTTTTAACATAATTGCAATAGTTTTTAGAATAATATATTATTAACTTATGTCTGAATATAGTTTAAAAAACACATTAACATACAGATTTATCAAACAATCCGCAAGAGAGTGGAAAGATTTTTTAATCACTTTTGGAAACATCGGGAAAGATTTTAACAGGGTTATAAAATATATCCTTAAATTTGATATTGATTTTGGCAAATTTATAGAGCAATCCGCCCGCTTTGCATTTGACAGCTTGCCTATCACGCTCACAATCGTTTCAATGACTGCAATTATCATCACAATGCAGCTTGCGCCGGAGCTTGTAAAACAAGGGGGCGGAGATTTTATGGGAATGATGAGCGCAATCGTTATGACACGCGAACTTTCTGCCATTATGAGCGGTTTTGCAATAATTTCAATGATAGGCTCATCTTTCGCTTCAGAACTTGCAAGTATGTCCGTTACCGATCAAATCAGCGCAATGAAAGTCCTGCAGGTTGACCCTGTTAAATATTTAATTGTTCCGCGCGTTAGCGCCGGTTTTGTTATGATGCCGTTTGTAGTTATATTATCATCATTTGTTGGGCTCTTTTTTGCAGGGCTTGTGTCTTACATCACAGGCGGAATTAGCCCGCTCAACTTTGTAACTTCTATGTGGCAAGGGCTGTTCATCAAGGATATATCTGTAATGCTTTTAAAATCTGCGTTTTTTGGCGGAGCAATCGCACTTATTAGCTGTTCGTGCGGATATTCGACGCGTGGCGGCGCAAAAGATGTCGGCATTTCGACAACAAAAGCCGTTGTATGGTCTTTTCTTGCAATAGCCTTTCTTGATTGGCTTTTTGCAATATTATTCTATATGTAAAGGAAAATTATGAGTATAATAGTTCAAAATTTAGTTAAAGAATTTGAAGGCAAAAGGGTTTTAGATGATATTTCTTTCAGCGTAAACTCGGGCGAAACTTTGGGTGTCGTTGGCTTTTCAGGAAGCGGGAAAAGCACCATCTTAAAACTAATCTGCGGTTTATTATATGCAGACTCCGGCAAAATTCAAGCAACAAAAGGCGATATCGCGATGACTTTTCAATATAGCGCATTGTTCGACTTTTTAAATGTATTTGAAAATATTTCATTTCCGCTAGTTGAAAGACCTGAATTTAAAGGAAAATACTCAAAAGAAGACTTGAAAAAAATCGTTGCAGAAAATTTAAAAATTTTAGGCTTGAAAGATATCGAAGACAAGTACCCATCCGAATTATCAGGTGGTATGCAAAAAAGAGTAAGTTTTGCGCGCGCAATTGTCACAAAGCCTTCAACAATACTTTACGACGAACCGACCGCAGGGCTGGACCCTGTGTCATCAACAATTATTGAAGACTACATCGTGAGCCTTAAAAACGAACTTAACGCAACTTGCATTGTCGTGACTCACCAATTGTCAACAATCAAAAGGGCGACAGACAAAATCATAATGTTATATAAAGGGAAAATTGTGTTTAAAGGGACAACAGAAGAGTTCCTAAGAGCAGAAAACCCATACGCAAAACAATTTATAGACGCATCAACAGAAGGTCCTATGGAAATATTGCAAGAAGACTAAACCCTTGTGATATAATAAACAAAGAGGTCAAAATGAAAATACAAAATAATAAAACATCATCATCCATAAAAGTCGGCGTGCTAACAATAGCAGCAATAACAATCCTTATTTTTACCGTTTTATGGGTAAAAGGGCGCTCATTATCGGCAGGCGACAGGTTTGAAGTTACATTCCACGATGTAAATGGCATGAGAGCAGGCTCCGGCGTTCAAATGATGGGGCTTAGAATTGGGCAAGTCGAAGAAATAATCCCTGTCGTGGACGGTAAAAACTCGCATGTAAAATTAAGGTTCGTAATTACAGAAAAAGGGGTTAAAGTTCCGCCCTTGTCTTTAATTTCAATCCAACAATCAGGACTTATCGGGGAACAATTCCTTGAAATTACTCCGCCTGAAAACAAAATAATGTATGTTCCGACCTCAAAAAAATCAACTGCAATTGAAACAAATGACTCTGTATTTATGCTCTTTAACGGCGAAAAGAAAAATATCGGAACAATTGTTCAAGCGCAAGTTATGCCAACAAAAGAACTCCCAAGAGAAAAACAGGAGCAAATTTTAACAGATAACACTCTAAGGCTTGAATTCAGAATTGATGTTGCAGGGCTTTGGCTTGATACAGAGGATTTTGGAATTGAAGTTTCAAAAAACGAAGTTTTGCTCGTTCAAAATTCAGGCGACATAATTGAATATCCTGAAAAAGAAGAAAAATTCACCGTGATTGAGCCTATGCGCCTTGCTGAGTTTATGGATTTAAACTACAAAATGGCAAAATCTTTAAATAAAACAAATGAAAGAGTTGCTAAAATCTTGAACGACGAGTTTATAAAAGAAATTACAGAAAGCGTTAAAAATATCAACACGTTAACCCAAAAAGCAACGACGACCGTCGAAAAAGCAAATGCCCTAATTGACACAAGCAAAAAAGATATGGACGAAATTTTATCTGAAAGCGAAGTGTTAATTGGAAAATTGATAACCTTAACAGATAACATTAACAAACTTGCAGGGGATGAAAACCTGCGCGACAATGTGCTCGAAGCAACAAAATCAATTGCAAAACTTTCAAACAACATAAACTGCATTTTAGAAGATGCTGACACAAAAGAAGTTATGGAAGACATACAAGCAATCAGCAAAAACTTAAACGAAATTACAGCATACGTAAACGAATTTTCAAAAGACCCAAAAGTCAAAAAAGAATTAAAACAAATTGTTGAAAATGTGGCAAACGCAACAAATCAAATAAACGCAACACTTGCTTCCGTTAATAATTTGGATGACGAAGATAAAACGAAAATCACAACTATTCTATCTGACGTTGGCGCAACAACAAAGAATATGAGGAAATTTTCAGAAAAACTCAACAAGCGATTTTTACTTTTTAGGTTAATGTTTTAGATGAATTTAAAAGCAAAAATTCAAACACTGCATTATTCAAAATTCAAGCTCACACCTTTTATGTGTGCGCTTTTGGTGCCGAGTTTTTTTTACAAAATAGGAATTAACATAAAAAATTTTCTATACGAAACAAAATTCCTTAAAGAAAAAAGCGTTAGCGCGCGCGTTATATGTGTTGGCAATTTAACAACAGGCGGAGTGGGCAAAACCCCAATTGTAATTGAACTTGCAAATCATTTAGCCAAAAACCATAAAGTTTGCGTAATTTCAAGAGGATACAAAGGCAAACTATCTTCTAAAAACATAAATTTAATTAAAGATTATGAAAAAATTTTAGTTAGTGACCCAATCTTATCCGGCGACGAGCCCAATTTGATTGCAAAAAACATACCGCACGCAATGCTTATAACAAGCGCAAATAGAGTGGCGGCCGCAAATTGGGCAATAGAAAATTATGGCGCCGAGGTAATAATTTTAGACGACGGTTTTACAAACAGAAAATTGAAAAAAGATTTTCAAATTCTTCTGTTTGACACAGAAAAAAACATTGGGAACGGAAAACTCTTGCCGGCAGGGCCTCTTAGAGAACCTTTAAAAGAAATAAAGAGAGCGAACAAAATCCTTCTAATGAACAAAAGCGGGCGCGATTTTGAACTCACAGAAAACATAATCAAATTTTTTAACTATAAGCCGATTGAAGTGTGCAATGTTGTGCCGGATATATACATTAACCCTAAAACAGGCGATAAAATATCAAAAAAACAAAAAAATATTTACGCTTTCTGCGCAATAGGGCAACCTGAAGGTTTTTATAATTTCTTAAAAAAAGATTTTAACATACTTGGCACAGCGACTTTTTCAGACCACCACAGCTACACAAATTCAGACTTAAAAGAGCTGGAGCAAAACGCCCTCTCGCGCGGTGCAGAAGCAATAATCACAACCGAAAAAGACTATGTTAAAATTTCAAAATACGATTTTTCAAAAATACCATTATTTACCCTAAAATTAAAAAATGAAATTAATATTGAAAGGCTTTTAAGTTGAAATTAAGTGAGATATACAACTCAAATAAAACTAAAATTTCTTTTGAAATTTTCCCGCCAAAAGGCGAGAATTACGAAGCAAAACTTGAAGAATTAAAAGGTGAACTTAAGGCTCTTAAAGAATTGGAACCATCGCTAATTTCAATAACATACGGCGCTTGCGGAACAAACAGAAGTTCGACAATTGAAATAGCTAAAATTGCAAAAGAAGAAATTGGCATTATCCCAATGCAACATTTAACTTGTGTTTGCTCGAGCTACCAATTTATTCAAGACTATATCAAAGAAATTGAAGATATGGGGCTTGAAAATGTGCTTGCACTCAAAGGAGATGAACCTAAAGATAATCTTTTATGCCACAAAGATTTCGCGCACGCAAACGAGCTTGTAGAATACATTAAAAAGCACTCCTCTCTTGAAGTTGCAGTCGCCGGCTATCCTGAAAAACACCCGCTTGCAAAAAGCCTCGAAGAAGATATCAAAAGGCTAAAAACAAAAGTTGATATGGGCGCGAGCTGCATTTTTAATCAAATGTGTTTTGATAACGGAAACTTTTTAAAATATAGAGATAAATGCGAAGCGCTAGGCATTTTAAAACCGCAAATCGCGGGCATTATCCCAATCACCAACTACAAACAAATCAAAAGAATAACCGAAATGTGCGAAGCGCAAATGCCTAAAATTTTGGTTGAAAATCTTGAAAAATACAAAGACAACCCAAGTGACATTATAAAATATGGGATAGATTTTGCATGCGAACAGTGCGCAGAGCTTATAGAAGAAGGGGTTGCAGGTTTACATTTTTACACCCTAAACAAAGCTTCATCAACAGTTAAAATCCTAAAAAGCATACTCTAAATTTTATAAAAAATCCTTGCGATGTTTTTCTTGCAAGCGCGCAAAACGAGTGAATTGAGATTTAATAGGGTCTGTTGCGCGCGCTAAACGCACATTTTTAAGCGGGTCAAAATCAGCTTTAGCCTCGTGTTCCACTTTTATTTCTTCTAAAAATTTCACTTTCCTCATATCATCATAATAGCACATTTAGAAAGCTTTTTAAACCCTACAAGGTTCTTGAAACAAATAAAATTCTTGCCCTTCCGTATGTTTTTTCTTTTATAATTTCAAAATCAGAAGGCAAAATTGATAAAAAATCAAAATTCATTTTTTTGTCACATTCAACAACAAGCACGCCATCTGGCGCCACTTTTTCAAAAGAATTTGTAATAATTTCCGTGTAATCCGTGCTCCATGGCGGGTCGATGTATATTACATCATAATTATCTGTCGTATTTTTTATAAATTTTTTATAATCCGAAATAATAATTTTTTTATTTAAACCAATTTTATTTAAATTTTGAGAACTTAAAGAAGCAACTTTTGAATTAAGCTCAACCAAAGTAACCTCAAACCCTCTCGAATAAGCTTCAAGCGCCATAATGCCGGAGCCTGAGTAACCATCTAAAAAATGTAGGCCTGAAAAATCGCCAAAGTGCGAAAAAAGCATATTAAACACAGCCTCGCGGACGATTGATAGCGTTGGGCGCGCGCCACTTGGAGTAGCCAGCTTTGTATTTTTATATTGTCCGCCTGTTAATTGCAAAATTATCACCTTTTTTGTAGTTAATATAACATGAAAAAAATTGTTATTATAGGCGGTTGCGCAGCAGGACCAAAAATTGCCGCAAAATGCCACAGAATGAATCCTGAAAACGAAATTCACTTATACACAAACGAAAATATTGTGTCGTATTCTGCTTGCGGGCTACCTTATTACGTTGAAGGAATAGTTCCAAAAATTGAAAATTTAATCATCAGAACTCCTGAAGAATTTAGAAATTCAGGAATTAACGTGCACCTTGACCACACTTGCACAAAAATTATTCCCGACGAAAAAGCGGTAATTATAAACGGCGAAAAAATACACTACGACGAACTCGCACTATGCACGGGAGCACGCGCAAAAGAAATAAATATCGAAGGCAATCACTTAAAAAATGTGTTTAAATTGCGCACAATTCAAGACGGAATTGCAATAAGAGAAAAAATTAAAACCGCAAAAACAGCGGTTATTATTGGCGGTGGCTACATCGGAATTGAAATTCTTGAAGCGCTTGTGGCAAATAATATAAAAGTTGAAATGATTGAAGCAGGCAATCAAATTTTATCAAACTTTGACCCTGAAATTGCAAAAATTATTCAAAATTACATACACAAAAAAGACGGTGGCAAAGTTACAATAAAAGAAAACACCGAAGTTGATAAAATCGTCGGGAAAGACGAATTTGTCGGCATTATAACAAGCGAAGGCGAAATAATTGAAGCAGATTTTTGCATAATTGCAACAGGAGTTACCCCGAATGTTGAGCTTGCGCGCGAAGCGGGAATTGAAATTGGAAGAAGCGGCGCAATCAGAGTTGATAACAGAATGCAAACAAATATTGGGCACATCTGGGCGGCAGGCGATTGTTGCGAAAAGCATTGTTTAATTACCAAAGTTCCAATCTATATTTCACTTGGTTCTGTTGCAAACAAAGAAGGACGCGCTGCTGCGATAAATATATCGGGCGGAGATGAAAAATTTGAAGGAATTTTGTGCTCATTTGTAACAAGGTATTTTGATTTTACAATAAGCACAACAGGGCTCACAGAGCGCCATGCGCTTGAATATTCAAAATTTATAGACATCGAACCAATATCAGCAACGGTGAAAAAACACGATAGAGCAGGCTACATGCCAAACACAAATGAAATAACGCTGAAATTAGTTGCAGACAAACGCACAGGTGAAGTGCTTGGCGCGCAAGCGGTTGGCAAAGGGGATGCAGACAAAAGAATAAATGCTGTTACTTCAGCAATTAAAAGCAAAATGACAGTTGACGAATTAATTAACCTTGATTTGACCTACGCGCCATCGTATGGAGTGCCAATTGACCCGTTGCTTGAAGCTGCATACAGACTTAAAAAGGTTATCGATTCAAAGAGGCATACTTAATTGCGCGCTCAAGCACATAATCAGGCAAATTAAGGTCTTGCGCAATTTTTATACCGTGGCTTTTATCTAAAAATCCGTTTTCGACAATTCTTTTTTCACCATCAGTCATAATTGCAATCGGGCGAACCTTTGAAGAGTTTTCATCGCACATATTTTTTAAATTATGGTAATGAGTTGCAAGAATTGTCTTGGCACCGATAAAATTAAAAATATACTCTGAAACAGCACGCGCTATTGCGGAACCATCTTGAGTTGAAGTCGACTTTCCAAGCTCGTCAAGCAGAATTAAACTATTTTTTGTGGCATTTTCCAAAACCTGCTTCACATCATACATTTCAAGAGCAAAAGAAGATTTATTCTTATAAATATTATCCAAAGTTCCAAAACGAACAAAAATTTTGTCAAAAATAGGGAGCAGAGCAGACTCCGCAGGAACAAAAGAGCCAACTTGCGCCATAATTGAAATTAGCGCAATCTGGCGCATTAAAGTTGATTTTCCTGCCATGTTTGCACCTGTCAAGAGAATGAAATTTGGTAAATTTTCACTAAATTCAAATGAAGTCGGCTGAAAATCCGAAGATTTAAGAGAAAGCGCAGGGTGTTTTGCAGAATTTAACAGTAAATCTCCATCACTAAATTTTGGGCAAACATACCTTTGCTCAACCGCAATTTGTGAAAACGCAAAAAGCATATCAAAAAGCGCGATTTTATCAGAAAATCTTAATATTAAACTTGAATATTGCGCAAGATAAGAAGCGATATCTAAAACAAGCGAATTTGCAATTGCATGCTTGTTTGCAGCATTTAGAGCATAGTCTTTAGAAAAATTTTCAAGCACATTTGTCGTATATCTTACCTGATTAGACAAAACTTGATATTGCATAAAACTTTGTGGAGTGTTTTTTGCTTCAGAGCGAGGAATTTCAATAATAAATTTATTGTAACGAGAAAGCGAAATTTTTAAATTTTTAATTCGTGTTTGCGCTCTCAACTTTTTCTCATACAAATTTATATTAGTTAAAATATCATTTATTCTCTTTTCGCAAAGTTGAAACTCCGGATTGGAAGCAGGATTAAGGGGATTTTGAATGTCGTCTGAAATGTTGTTATCCAAAAAAGTTTTAACCCCGTGAAGAAGCGAAATTTCAACGTCTGAAAAATTAAAAATATCAATCGAATTAAACTTTTCAACAAGCGAACAAATTGAAGAAATTGAATTCTTGAGCGCAATAAAATCTCTATTTTTAAAATAATTATTTTTAATTCTAACTATAGTTCTTGAGATATCTAAAATCGCAGATAACAAAGAAGATATGGCTTCTTTCTGCTCGCTATGATGAATAAAATAAGAAATAATATTTTGCCGCCTTAAAATATCCGTTTTTGAAAGCAAGGGAAACTTAAGTGAATGTTCAAGCAGACGTCTGCCCATAGGGGTTTTTGTAACATCCAGAACCCAAAAAAGCGTACCTTCTTTTTTAAAGTTTTGCATATTTTGTAAAACTTCAAGGTTTCTAAGAGCCCCATAAGATAAATTCAAATGATTTCCGGCTTTATAGGAAACAACGCAAGTATCCAAAAGTGAAACATCGGAATTATTTTTTAAATAATTTAAAATCGCACCCAAAGATGAATTTTCTAAAGAAAATGAATTATCTTCACATTCTTTAAAATAATTTTCACCCACAAAAGTAACACTTGTGTCTTGCATAAGATTTGAAATTAAAGAAGACAACTCTTTTGAAGGTTTACAATTTTCAGAAATTAAAATTTCTGAGGGCTTAAATTTTAAAATTTCATCAAAAACTTTATCTTGAGAAAGCTCGGTAACATAAATTTGATTTGTCGAAACATCGCAAAATGCAAGTTCCGCCTTTTGGGCGCTATAGCAAACCGCGCACAAAAAATTATTTTCATCGGAATTTAAAAGCTCTTCATCAAACAAAATGCCTGCCGTATATTTTCTAACCACTTTGCGCATTCTAATTCCGGCGCTTGTTTCTTCGCTAAATTCTTCGCACAAGGCAACTTTAAAACCTTTGTCCAGCAAAATCTTAATATAGTTATCTCTGCTTTTTGCAGGAACACCTGCCATCGCAATATTACCAAACTTAAAACACTTGCGAGTCAAAACAATAGAACAGTTTTCAGACACACAAAAAGCGTCATCAAAATAAGTTTCATAAAATTCTCCGACCCTGAAAAACACAATATAGCCTTCATTTTGAAGCTTTATGTTTCGATATTGAATAAGCAATTCCGAAGAATTTATAAGCTTAGAGTTTATGTCTTTTACCAAATCAGCCATTTGTTGTATAATATACAAAAAATAAGGGAAAAGGGCAATGGGTTGTTTACGAGCAATGATTAGATTTGTTATATTTGTGTTTGCAATCATTGGAATACTTGCGGTAACACAAGGCAAAATCGAGCTCAATTTAAAAAACTCATCCACACAAGATAGGGGTGAATACATAGAACAAGCAAAGATTTTTGGAGATTTTTCAAAACTTCAAAGCGACTACAAATTATCAAAAACGCTTGACGTTATGGGCTATAAAAAAATGACCGTGACACACACCCCGTCCGACCAAAAAACAATTTTTCTTGATACAAAAAATAAAGTAACAGAAAAAGATTTTACAAATAAAAACATTGACAACATTTTGATTGAAAAGACGGCGCTTTTTTCAAACTTACCAATCAGCATTCAAAATTTAAAAATCACAAAAAGAGGCGAGTTAATAATAAATAAAAAGGCTTCGAAATATATTCTTTTTGAAGGAGATGTTGAAAACCTGCCGTATGACAAAATTAAAGGCATTGCAGGGGTATACAAGATAGAGGATAAAAATGTTTTTTATCTGTCACTTAGAAATGCTAAAAAATTCTCGTTCAAAATAAACAATGATATTTTGACCATAATCAAATTTTAAGGCAAACGGGCTAATTTAAAGGCTGTTCTAAATAAACCCCGTCGCCGCCTATATATTCGACAATTTTTCCGTTTATATAAAGATACACGGGCAAATCTTTCTTTTCAGCTTTAACGGTTTTTGAAAGTTGACTAATCCTTGCCATAATTGTTTGAGTTCCGCCACCTTCAGCAAAATCAGAACTTAAATTTACAATGATTTTGTCTTTAGTTTCGCGCACCCAAAAAAGCTTGACGCTGGAAGGAATTTCAGAATATATCCCGCGAGAAGACTCATCTTTTGTTGCACCTTTTAAAAGAAGTTTGATTGTTTCATCTAATTTATCAGTCGTTTTAACTCTTTTAACGAATATAAAATCGCCTGATTTAGATAACATGCAAATACGCGCGTAATTTTCATTCTTTGGCGCGACAGAATAAACACCTTTATTTACAACAGGCAAATCATTATTATCAGATTTTTGAGCAGGTTTTTCTTGAGCGGTTTTTTGCGCGTGTACAGGTGGCGCTTGCTTAATTTGCCCGTTCCCGTCAATCAAGTGCGAGCCTGAATAAAAGTAATAAACAACACACAAAACAAAAGTTATAATTAATGTTCTAATAAAAACCTTCATTCCATTATTTTAGCAAATATTTAAAACCTTATCAACAGAAAACATTGAATTTTTATGTGTTGCAAGCGCAATAATTTTGCCTTCTTTGCATAAAAAAACTTTTTGATTTTCACCATGTTTTGAATTCGCGTTTATAGAATTTCCGTTTTTTACCCTTGCGTATTCAGCGCCTGTTAGCTCAATTTGTGGAAATTTAATCACATCAAGCGGGTTTACAACATCGCCTGCGCCCACATCTTCAATTTTTACCGCGCTTTTAATATCAAAACCATTCGAGCTTGTTCTTTTTAATTCTTTAATGTAAGCGCCTGTTTTTAACTCAAGCCCTAAATCGTGCGCAAGCGAGCGAATATATGTGCCGGAAGAGCAAGAAACAGAAATTGTGGCATAAGGAAGTTTAAATTCCAAAAGTTCAATGCTATAAATCTCAACATCGCGCGGCTTAAGCTCGATATCGCCTTGCCCCTTACGCGCAAGCTCATACAGCTTTTTGCCGCCAACTTTTATTGCACTGTAAATTGGCGGAATTTGCTTAATTTTTCCGATAAATTTTGGAAGAGCGCGCATAAAATCTTCTTTTGAAAAATTCGCCTCGCAAACAACGGTTTTTTCACCTTCGTCATCATAAGTTGTTGAATTTGCGCCAAAAAATATTTTAGCCTCATAGCTTTTATCACCTTCAAGATATTCTAAAAGCCTTGAAGCGTTTCCAACCGCAACAGGCAAAACTCCATCTGCAAGCGGGTCAAGCGTTCCTGCATGCCCTATTTTTTTAATTCCAAAAATTTTTCGCAACTTATAAACTACGTCAAAAGACGTAATTCCTTTTGGCTTATAAATATTCAAAAACCCAAAAAGATTAGCGCCCATAAGAAATTATATCTCGCCACGCGAAATTTTGTTTAAAAGCGAGTTAATGCGCATTCCGCGCTCAAGCGAATCATCGGCAATAAACAACAAACTTGGAGTGTGGCGAAGCCTTATACGTTTGCCCACTTCGTGTCTAATTCTTGCTGTGTTCGCATCAAGCACTTCTTTTGTCGTGCGCTTAAGTTCGTCGTCGCCAAGCACACTGAAAAACACTCTTGCAGCAGAATTATCTGACGACACGTCAACATCAGTTATCGACACAACGCCTGTAAGCCTAGGGTCTTTAATTTCTCTAAAAATTATGTCTGATATTTCCCTCATTAGGGCTTTTCTAACTTTTTCGTTTCTTAAGCTCATATCTACACCAAAGTACTGCGTTCAATTTCTTTCGTAGTCGAAACTTCAATAATATCGCCTTCTTGAAGGTCATTGAATTTAGCAAACGAGATACCGCATTCAAAACCTTGCGCAACTTCTTTCACGTCTTCTTTGAAACGTTTAAGCTGGTTAATTTCGCCTTTGAATATTTCAACGCCATCTCTTATAACAACAGCTGTTTTTGAGCGAACAATCTTGCCTTCTGTTACATAGCAACCGGCAATTTTGTTAACCTTGCCAATTGTGAAAATTTGTCTAACTTCTGCTTTACCGAGCTCAACCTGCTTAATTTCAGGCGAAAGAAGCGAAATCATCGTCTTTTCAACATCTTCTAACACTTGGTAAATGATGTCATATTTTCTAATTGGAACATTTGCTCTTTCATTTGCACTCAAGGCGTTTTGATCTTCTTTAACGGTGAAACCAAGAATTATAGCGTCACTTGCACTTGCAAGCATAATATCCGCTTCAGAAATATCGCCAACTCCCGCGTGAATGATTTTTGGAACAATGACAGAAGATTTAACATCTTGAATTGCTTGAGATACAGCTTCCGCACTGCCGTGAGTGTTAGCTTTGATAATCAAATTCAAAGTCTTAATTTCATCGTTCATAATAACGTCTTGGCTCAAGTTGCTTGAAGTGATTGCAGCAAGTTTTGAAACTCTTTCGTTATCTTTACGTTCAGCAATAATTCTCTTCATTTCTTTTTCGTTTTCAACAACTTCAAAGAAATCGCCTGCTTGAGGAACTTCTGAAAGCCCTAAAATTTCAACAGGAGTTGAAGGACCGGCTTTTTTAACTCTTTCGCCTGCGTCATTCAGAAGTGCACGAACCTTACCACCAACAGAGCCGACAACAATACTGTCGCCAATTTTTAATGTACCGTTTTGAACAAGCATTGTTGCAACAGGGCCCTTGCCTTTGTCAAGGTTAGCTTCAATAATAACACCCGTTGCAGGGCAGTCTTTAACAGCTTTAAGCTCTGCCATATCAGCAACAAGGATAATGTATTCAAGAAGCTCATCAATCCCTGTTTTTTGAAGGGCAGAAACTTTAACAACAATTGTTTCGCCGCCCCATTCTTCAGGAATAAGCCCATGTTCAGTTAATTGTTGAAGCACTTTGTCAGGGTTTGCCGCTTCTTTATCAATTTTGTTAACCGCAACAATAATTGGAACGCCGGCAGAGCGCGCATGGTTAATAGATTCAATTGTTTGAGGCATGATTCCGTCATCAGCCGCAACAACAAGAATTGCAATATCTGTTGATTGAGTTCCGCGAGCACGCATTTGAGTGAACGCTTCGTGCCCAGGGGTGTCAATAAATACGATTTTTCTATCATTAAGCTTAACAGTGTATGCACCAATACTTTGGGTGATACCGCCAACTTCGCCTGATGTAATCTTGTGTTTTGAAGCACGAATGCTGTCAAGAAGCGTTGTTTTACCGTGGTCAACGTGCCCCATGATTGTTACAACCGGCGCCCTTCTAACTAAAGATTTTTTATCGGCATTGATTAAGTGTTTGTTAATTTCTTCTTTTTCCTCTTCAATTGCCATAAATTCTTCAATATCTTCTTCAAGCACTTTAATTTCAAAGTGTTCTGCAATTTTTCTTGCAGTATCGATATCAAGAGTCGTGTTCACTGTAATCATCATGCCTTCAAGCATAAGATATTTGATAATTTCAGCAGGAGATTTTGCGATTTTATCGCTCAATTCATTAACGGAAATTGGTTTATTAATTACAACTTCTGTCACAATTTTAGCTTCAGCTTCTGCTTGAGTGTGCTTTTTATGTTTGCCTTGAGTTGCTTTTTCAAGACTTATTCTTTCTTGTTCTTCTTCCTTAGTGCGCCTGTCTTTTCCGCCGCGTTTTCCTCTACCGTTTTTGTTATACATATCTTGAGAGATGATGTGTCTTTTAACAGGTTGCGTTTCTTCTTGCGCTGGCGCTGGTTTTGGCGCTTCCGGTTTTTGTTGTTTAGGTTCCGTTAAAGTTCTTTTTTGAACGCGTGCTTGATATGGAAGCTGAGTTGATTTTGCAAACTCTTGTTTTGGCGCTTCTTCTTGCACTTTTTGTTTAGGAGCAGCTTTTGGAGCTTCACGAACAATTTCTAACCTTGATTTTAGTTTTTCAACTTCAACTTTTTCAGGTTTAGCAGGCGCCGGCGCAGGGGCTGGCTTTTCTGCCTTTTTAACAACTACGCGCGACATAGATTTTGGCGGTTCCGGTTTAACTTCTTCAACCACCTCTTCCACTTTCACTTCAGGCGCTTTGGCTTTTTTAACAATAAACGCTTTTGGTTTAGATTTTTTAACATCTGCATTTGCGTATATTTTTTTAATCCTGTCAACCATTGCAGGCGCCACTTCTGAACTATGGCTTTTCAAATCTTTGTCAAGTTCTGCTTTAACTTTATCAATAAGTTCTTTTGATGTTGTATTTAATTCTTTTGCGAGTTCGTGTACTCTCATTTTTATCCCTAAAATTACCTATAATTAATTATATTAATAACACAACCATAAGAAATAGTACAGTTTTTAACATAATTTTGTTTATGATAAAATTCAAATATGCAAAATGATGAGTTTAAACACTATACAGTTATGCTAACAGAAGCCGTTGAGGCGCTTGAAGCAGATAACAGTGATAAAATATACATAGACGCAACGCTTGGTGGCGGCGGGCATAGCGAGCTTATTTTAAAAAAAATTTCACCGGACGGAAGGCTCATTTCTTTTGATTTAGACGAAGATGCAATTAAAGCATCAAGCGCTAGATTAAAATATTTTAAAAATATAGAAATAGTAAACGAAAGCTATGCAAACATTCCTGAAGTCTTGAAAAAATTAGGGATTGAAAAAATAACGGGCGGAATTATTTTTGACTTGGGCGCAAGTTTTCACCAATTTAATAAATGCGAAAGAGGTTTTTCTTTTCAAAAAGACGCCCCGCTTGATATGCGCTTTGGCAAAAGCCAAACCAAAACCGCGGCAGATGTCGTAAACACTTACAGTGAAAAGGAATTGACTGAAATTTTTTCAAAATACGGCGAAGAAAGATTTTCAAAGACAATCGCAAGAGCAATTGTTAATTCAAGACCAATTCACACAACTTTACAATTGGCAGATTTAATTTGCAAATCCACGCCACGCACAAATTCCAAAATTCACCCTGCCACAAAGGTTTTTCAGGCACTTAGGATTGAAGTAAATAACGAATTGTTAAATTTTGAAAATACTTTAAACAGATTGCTCCCATTATTATCTTTAGGTGCTATAATTTCTGTTATAAGTTTTCATTCTTTGGAAGACCGTATCGTAAAAAACTTTTTTAAAAAGTATTCTTCGAATTGCAGATGTCCGATACATCAAGCAAAATGCACATGCGAAGGCAAAATTTTAGAATTAATAAATAAAAAACCGATACTTCCAACAGATGAAGAAATTAAAGAAAACCCGCCTTCAAGAAGCGCAAAGCTAAGGGTAGCAAAAGTAATTAAAGAATTTAATCAGGTTTAATAAGTTGAATTACGGCGATAAGAAAAATAAAAATAAACAAAATCAAAAGCAGGGAACTCAAGCTCCAAGGCTTAGAGCTGTGCAACCAAGAGTGACCGAGCCAAATATCAGACAACAATCCGCACACCCAAGGCAAGGCGCAAATTATACAAACAAGCCGCAAATTATTAGCGGATATTTCGTTCAAGAAAAACCATACAGAGAAAAAACCGTTTCAAGAGTTAATAAAACCCTTTATTCAATTCTCTCGGTTTTAGTTATTGTTTGTATGGCAAGTTATTATTGCGTTGTGACAAGCGAATTAGAGCTTAACAACCTAAGAAAAGAAACTTTAAGCTTAAATTACGAAAACGAAGAATTGAGAAACGAATTAGATAGAAAACAATCTTACAACAATGTTGATAAAGTTGTTTCAAACAAAAGCAATTTAAAAATGGCAAGCGATATTATAAAAGTCCAAGCAAGTAGCGTTCCTGTTGTAAAACAAAGCAGGGAAAAAAGAACAAATAACAGCGCATGGACTTTAGGTTACTAAGCAGATGAAACCGAAGCACAATAGGAATAAAAACAGGGAGTTTGATAAGAGAATAGGTTGTCTGCGCCTAATTTTTGTAGTGATTATTTCGCTTCTTATCACGCACCTTTTTATCATTCAAATTTTAGACGTAAAAAAATTCAGAAATAAGGCGAAAAACCAAAGAACAAGCAAACTTATAGCACTTCGCGGTGATATTGTTGACAGAAACAATATGAAGCTTGCGGGCGACAAAATTTCGTACGATATTTTCGCGATTAAAAAAGATTTTGACCACGAGCCAAGAGAGCTAGCGGAAATTCTCTCTCCACACCTTGGTATTCCTGTTGACAAATTGACCAAAAAATTATCCAGCAAAAACAAGGTTATTCTGCTCAAAAAAGATGTGGACAGGAAAACCTCGAACGCCATTATGAAACTTGGGCTCAGAGAAATTTCAAGAGATTTAAAAAACAAAAGAGTATACCCTCAAGAAACGCTTGCAAGCCATGTTTTAGGCTTCTATAACCCAAACGCGGATATTGCAGCAGGAATTGAGCAAACCGCAAAAGACAGGCTTGAATATGTAGATAAAAACTTGCGCTATGAAAAAAGCAGGCGAGGAGATATCATCTATGGTATTGGAACAGACCCAGCAAAGCTTAGCGAACTTTTAAAAGGCAGCACTCTCCAGCTCACTCTAAATAGCGCTGTGCAGCATGTTTGCGAAAAAGCACTTGCCAAAATGGTTATAAAATCTCGCGCAAAAAGAGGCGCTGTCATTGTTATGGAGCCGTCCACAGGCGACATTTTAGCGCTCGCAATTTATCCTTTCTATAACCCAAACCAATACAGTAAATATTCTATGACACAGATGAAAAATTGGGCGATTACAGACATTTACCCCCCTGGGTCAACATTTAAAATTCTGACCCTTGCATCTGGGCTCATAAACAAAAAAATTAACAAAAACACAAAAGTTTTAGACACAGGGAAAGTCGATATCGGCGATTGGCACATCACAAACAGCGACTATAAGAAAAACCCGTACCCCGGGCTTATTGACCTTGTATACCTCTTAAAGCACTCTTCAAACGTGGGCGCAATAAGGGTTGCCCTTATGATGTCTGATGAAGAGTTTTATAACACCCTAAGAAGTTTTAACATCGGGCAAAAAACAGGGCTCGACCTCCCCGGGGAATCTTCAGGACTTCTTCCCTCGCCGGATGAGAAAAAATGGGGACTAGCTAAAAAAGCAAGTATGGGCTACGGTTATGGCGCTTCCGCAACCGCAATTCAAATGACGGCCGCTGTTAACGCCATTGCAAACAAAGGCGTTTGGGTCACTCCACATGTTATAAAATATACCCCCGAAGAAGCTGAACAAAAAGTTGCAAAAAGAAGAGTCATGGAAGAAGCAGACGCAAAAACACTCACAGACCTTCTTGTTAAAGCAATCGACGGCGGGAAAAGCAAGATTGACGGTTACAGCCTAGCCGCCAAAACAGGGACCTCAAGAAGATATGACGACAACAAAAACTCATTTACAAAATATTACTACACCTCAATGATAGGCTTCTTGCCCGCAAGCAACCCTAAAGTTACAATATATGTTGTAATTGACAGTGCGCAAGGGGAAAACATATACGGGTCAACTGTTGCAGGCCCTGTATTTAGAGAAATTGCACTAGATTTAATCAAAGTTTTAAACATAAATCCTGACAGATAATCAAAAAGAGGAAAAAATGGAATTAAAAAGAATAGTTGAAAAAATTAACCCAAAAGAAGTGATAAACATGAAAAACACCGAAATAATCGGTATTTCATACAATTCAAAAACGATAAAAAGTCATGAAATTTTTGTTTGCTTGAGAGGTGAGCATGTTGACGGACACGACTTTGCGCAAATGGCGTTTGAAAAAGGTGCTTCCGCTCTTGTTTGCGAAAAACCGCTCAACATTGAAATTCCGCAGCTTATAGTCGAGTCTACTCAATCTGCAATTGCAGACCTTGCAGACTGTTTTTACCGTTCCCCTTCTCAATCGCTTAACTTAATTGGCGTTACGGGCACAAACGGTAAAACAAGCGTTACGCACTTAATTCAAAAAATTATGGAATACAATAAGCAAAAATGCGCAATAATAGGTACGTTGGGCTATAAATTGCACTCGAACGGCGATTATTTTGAAGCAAAACACACAACGCCTCAAGCACCGGAGCTTCAAGCAACATTGGATAGAATTTTGCAAAACGAAATTGATAACGTGGTGATGGAAGTAAGTTCGCATTCGCTCGCGCAGCAAAGGGTAAAAAATTGTGCATTCAAGGGCGCCGTGTTCACCAACCTCACCCAAGATCACCTTGATTATCATATCACAATGGAAAATTATTTTAATTCCAAAGCTATGCTTTTTGAGGGGCTCAAAGAAAACACTTTTGCCGTTATAAATTTAGATGATAAATGGGGAAGAGAGCTTAAAAACAGAACTTCTGCTTGCGCTTCAATTAAAACTTATGCAATCAAAGAACAAGCAGACGTTATGGCGCACAACGTGGAATTTCGCGCAGATGGTGCAAAATTCACTTGCGTTACGAAAGATAAATCTCTCGACATCAAGCTTCACTTAAACGGCCTATTTAGCGTATATAATGCACTTGCCGCAATTACGACTTCTCTTTGTATGGGAGTTGATTTAGAAACAATTAAAGAAGCGCTCGAAGGCACAAGGGGTGTTGCAGGCAGGTTTGAAATTGTGCATTCCAATCCAATGGTAATTGTGGACTACGCCCACACACCGGACGGGCTCGACAATATTCTTCGCGCTGCAAGAGAATTAGTGTCAGATGGCGGAGAGCTCATTTGCCTATTTGGTTGTGGCGGGAACAGAGATGCAACAAAGCGCCCAAAGATGGGAAAAATCGCTCAAGAATTATCGGATAAAATCATAATCACATCAGATAACCCGCGCTCTGAAGACCCAAAGCAAATCATATCAGACATTTTAGCAGGGCTTGAAGGGGTGAACCCAAAATCAGTTCTTGTTGAAATTGATAGAGGGGACGCAATCAGATTGCTCAAGAAAATATCTAAAAAAGAAGACGTGCTTGTGGTTGCAGGCAAAGGACATGAAGATTATCAAATTTTGAAAGATAAAACAATACATTTTGACGACAGAGAAGAAGTAGCTAAAGCGTTTGCTGAATAAATAATTAAATGGCAGCAGACAGAGCAGTAACTTGTAGGTCAGGCATTGCCTGACAGATTAAAATGCAGAACGGAACCACCCGATACGCCACATAAAATTAATACTTCAAAATTATCTCTTCAATCCCAGCCTTGCAGAGAGAATAAATTTCATCTAACTGTTCTTTTGAAAAAGCTTCACCCTCTGCAGTCGTTTGAAATTCAACAATTTTGCCGGATTGTGTCATAACAACATTTGAATCCACTTGCGCGCTTGAATCTTCTGTGTAATTCAAATCAAGCACCACTTCGCCATTAACAATTCCGGCGCTAACTGCCCCAAGCGGCTCTATAATTGGGTTTTCAGCAAGCTCGCCTGATTTAATTAATTTATCCACCAACATTTGAAGAGCAACAAAACCGCCACATATTGAAGAAACTCTTGTGCCACCGTCCGCCTGAATGACATCTGCGTCAATCGTGATTGTTCTGTCGCCAAGCTTTTTGAGATCGACAACCGAACGTAAGCTTCTTCCAATTAGCCTTTGAATTTCTTGCGTGCGACCGGAAATTTTTGTTCTTTCTCTTTGGCACCGAGTGCCCGTAGAGGAAGGCAAAAGAGCATATTCGGCAGTCAGCCATCCGCCAACTTCGTCTTTTGGAAGCCACTTTGGCTTAACATCTTCATAAGAAGCACAAACAATAACTTTCGTGTCGCCAAATTCAACAAACACAGAAGCCGGTGCATTTTTTGTGAAATTTTTAGTGAATTTCACTTGTCTTAATTCATTATTTTTTCTGCCATCAACTCTCATTGTTACTCCTTTTAAATAAATGTTCGCAGGGCTTGCGCCCTGCTCACAACAATAAAATATTAAATTATATAGATAAAACTAGTTTTTATTTCTATCTACAATTTTTCTTTCTTTAATCCAAGAGAATAAAGAACGAAGTTTTGTGCCAACTTTTTCAACTAAGTGTTCTTTATTTTCTTCTCTTAAGCGGTTAAAGTTTTTGCAACCTGAATTCATTTCTTCTAAAAATTCATTAGCGAATTCGCCGCTTTGAATTTCAGATAGAATTTTCTTCATTTCAGCTTTTGTAGCGTCAGTGATAACTCTAGGACCTCTAGTCAAATCACCATATTCAGCAGTGTTTGAAATTGAATATCTCATATCTGCAAGCCCGCCTTCGTTGATAAGGTCAACGATAAGTTTCATTTCGTGCAAGCATTCAAAATATGCCATATATGGAGAGTATCCTGCTTCAACCAAAGTTTCAAAACCTGCTTTAATAAGCGCTGCGCAACCACCGCAAAGAACTGCTTGTTCGCCAAATAAGTCAGTTTCTGTTTCTTCTTTGAAAGTAGTTTCGATAATGCCTGCTCTGCCTGCGCCAATTGCACTAGCGTATGCAAGAGCAACTTCGCGAGCGTCGCCTGATGGATTTTTTTCAACAGCAATCAAGCTTGGAACACCTTTGCCTGCTTGATATTCGCTGCGAACAGTGTGCCCTGGACCTTTAGGAGCAACCATAATTACGTTAACGCCTTCAATTGGAACAATTTTTTTGAAGTGAATTGAAAAACCGTGTGAAAACATTAAATATTGACCGGCTCTCATGTTAGGTGCGATTTTTTCCGCAAAAACTTTTCCTTGAATTTCATCCGGAATAAGAATTTGAACCACATCCGCCCATTTAACAGCATCTTCAATACTCATAACCTTAAGCCCTTCAGCAGCAGCTTTTTTAGCACTAACGCCATCAGGTCTTAAGCCGATAACAACATCGACGCCTGAATCTCTCAAATTATTAGATTGACCATAACCTTGTGAGCCATAGCCAATGACAGCAACTTTTTTGTTCATAATGTAGCTTGTGTCAATGTCTTTGTCTAAGTAAATCTTTAATTCTTCCATTTGTATCTCCTTTCGAATTATAACCGATTGTAACATATTTTTAAGTAAATGGGCAATTTTTTGAGCAAATTTTACTTAATAAATGTAAGGAAGTTTATTAGAGTTAGGAAGAATATGGATTTAAAAAAGGTTATCGGGAAATTATTCCAAGCGATTGCAAATTTAGAAGAAAAAATTGATTTTAATCAAAAATTTTCACAGTCAGAAATTAAAGAAATTCTATCAAATTCAAAATCTGAAAATATGCGCTATTTGGTAGAATTAATGAAAATTCAAAACATTTCAGCGTTCGATGTTTCATACATTCTGTCGCTTGACAATCTAAACGAGGCAAAAATTAACACCATCATCGAAGCTTCAAAATTATATTCAGCAGAAGAATTCACATCCCAAGGACAAACTTTCTCAGATTTTATTTCAAAAGTTTGCGCAAATTTAGATATGTTAAACTCTTCAAATATCGACTATTTCAAAGAATTAGCGCTTTTAAGAAATGAATTGTATGATTTTACGGCACTTCTTAAAAACCCAACACAAATTCTTCAAAAAGTTCAACATAAAGAGAAATTTGAATTTGTTAGAGTTTTAGTAGATTAATTTTAACACTATTAAACCATATCAGGGTAAAGCGGAAAATCTTTGCAAAGCTTTAAACTTCTTGCACGCAAGTTTTCTTTTGAATCACGTTCATAAATGCCATCTGCAATTATTTTACCGATTTCAACCATTTGTTCTTCCTTAAAACCTCTTGTTGTTGCAGCAGGGGTGCCAATTCTCACGCCTGATGTCACGAAAGGACTTTGCGGGTCGTTCGGAACAGTGTTTTTATTTGCGGTAATACCAATTTCTTCAAGCATATTTGCCACATCTTTACCTGTTTTATTTAATTTTCTAAGGTCAAGCGTCATCAAGTGATTTTCAGTTTTGCCGCCAACAATATCAACGCCTTCCGCAATCAATGTTTTTGCAAGCGTATCTGCATTAAGCGCAACCTGCTTTGCCCAAGCTTTAAAATCATCACTTAGCGCTTCTTTCAAGGCAATTGCTTTTGCTGCAATAATATGCTCCAACGGACCGCCCTGAACCCCAGGGAAAACAGCTTTGTCAATTCCAAGCGCATGTTCTTGTTTGCACATAATAATTCCCCCACGAGGACCTCTTAAGGTTTTATGGGTTGTTGTTGTCACAAAATCAGCGTATGGCACAGGGTTTGGGTGAACTCCGCCCGCAACAAGGCCTGCAATATGCGCAATATCTACCATCAAGTACGCGCCAACCCTGTCTGCAATTTCTCTAAATCTTTTGAAGTCAATAATTCTTGGATAATTGCTTGCGCCGGCGATTATGAGTTTTGGTTTTTCTTTAAGTGCAAGTTCTTCAAGTGCGTCATAGTCAATCACGCCCTCGTCATTAATTCCGTAAGAAACAATGTCAAAATATAAACCGGAAAAATTAACAGGTGAACCGTGCGACAAGTGCCCACCGTTTGACAAATCCATACCCATAACCTTATCCCCAGGTTTCACGGCATATAAAAACACTGCCATGTTTGCTTGCGCGCCGGAGTGCGGTTGAACGTTAGCATGGTCACAACCAAATAGTTCTTTGCAACGGTTTTGTGCCAATTCTTCAATCTTATCCACATTTTCACAACCGTTATAAAATCTTTTATAAGGTTTTCCTTCTGCGTATTTATTTGTGAGAACACTGCCTGCTGCCGCCATAACAGCAGGTGACGTAAAGTTTTCAGAAGCAATAAGTTCAATTGTTTCTTGCTGCCTTTTAAGTTCTAATTCAATATATTTTGCAACTTCTTCATCTGTTTTTCTAATTAATTCTAGTTCCATTACCTACTCCTTATAGTCATTTTCTTAATTATAGCAAGATTTCAGCAAAGGGCAATTTGTAAATTTAAGCAGTTCTACCTAAGTATTTTTACGTATATTTTTGCAACATTAATTTACATATCTTGAAGTCAAAAGGAGGATATATGTTTGAATTTGACGAAAAAAATTTTTTAGTTAGAGGAAGAAGAGGAGATAGCGCAAGGTTTATTTTAAACTTTTCAAGCCCAATAGATGAATATTGCATTCATTTTTTTATAAAGAAAAACATTGGGGATAAAGACCCGATTATTGAAAAGAAAGTGTTAAACCCGCCAACAAAAACTGTGGTAATAGAGCTTACAAGCAAAGATACCGAAAAACTTGAATGCTCAAACTTTGGTTTTGAACTTTATTTTTGGGGAGTAAAAATTCATAAAGGAGAAAATTTTACACAAACAATAATCCCTGAAAAATTTAAAAATTTGCCACAAATGCACATCTACCCAAGCATTGGAGGGGTGTAGCATGGAGGATTTAATTAAAAATATAGAAATTGAAGTTTCAATAAATCATGACATAAATGAAGCAAATTTTATCCTTGCGCCGCAATCCGCAAAAGATATGAACGAAATTTACGCTGCACACTTAGAAGAAAAAATAGGCAAACAAATTAAAGCTTATAAAGAAGATGTGGAATGCGCGCTTGATATCGTGAGAAATTCAGAAAAAACGATTGAGGAATTTAAAGAAACGATTAAAGAAAATAAAAATACTACAGAAGAAACAAGCGCCAAAATGGAAGAAGTTGCAGGCAGGCTTAGCTCATACGCAAACACAGACTTATCTAACCTTTCAGAAGCAGGCGAAGCGCATTTTGATGACAAGTTTAACGAAAGGGCTAATCTTGACCTATCCAACCTTTCAGAAGCAGGCGAAGCAAGGTTTAATGAAAAAGTGAACACAGACCTCTCTAACCTATCAGACACCGGCAAAGGGGTGTTTAATTATTATGTCGGTTTTCCTGATTTAGGAGCAGCGGTTTCAAAAAGCT